>BEHM01000118.1 GCA_002923315.1 bacterium HR10 | reverse complement strand
GATTCCCCTTCGGCCGATCGGCAGACGAAATGCGCGAGCGTCCGCACGCCCATTCCCGTCGGCCCGCTCGCCACGTATGGCTTCTGCTCGTCGAGCCATGCCGTCCCGGCGATGTCCACGTGCGCCCACGGCGTCTCTTCGGCGAACTCCTTCAGGAAATAGGCGGCCGTGATCGCTCCGGCCTTGCGCCCCCCCACATTCTTGAGATCGGCGATCTCGCTCTTGAGCTGCTCGCGATACTCGGGATCCAGGGGCATCGGCCAGAGCTTCTCCCCGGCCTCGCGCCCGGCGGCGATCAGTTGCTCGACCAGCGCAGCATCATTGCCGAAGATGGCCGCATAGACCGACCCGAGGGCGACCACGCAGGCTCCGGTGAGCGTGGCCAGGTCCACGATCTTCTGCGCCCCGAGCCGACGCGCATAGGTGATCGTATCGGCCAAGATGAGGCGTCCCTCGGCATCCGTATTGATCACCTCGACGGTCTTGCCGCTCAGCGTGCGCACGACATCCCCAGGCTTCTGCGCGCGCCCGCTCGGCATGTTCTCGGTCGCCGGCACGAGGCCAAGCACCTTGATCCGGGGTCGCAACTGCGCGATCGCGCGCATGGCGCCGAGCACAGCCGCTCCCCCCGCCATGTCGTACTTCATCTGCTCCATCCCCTCAGCCGGCTTGAGCGAAATACCTCCGGAATCGAAGGTGATCCCCTTGCCGAGCAGCGCGATCGTCGGCAGACGACTCAGCAGGGCCTCATCCCCCTCGGGGACATACCGCAGGACGATCAAACGGGCCGGCTCATCGCTTCCGCGAGCCACGCCCAAGAGCGCCCCCATGCCCAGCTCCTTCATCCGATGCTCATCGAGCACCTCGATGTCCAAACCGTATCGCGCGGCCATATCCTGCGCCCGACGCGCCAGCTCCACCGGCGTGAGCACGCTCGCGGGTTCGTTGACGAGATTGCGCGCGAAGTTCGTCGCCTTGGCCAAGACCGTGCCGCGCTCGATCCCCCACTGCAGCTCCGCCTCGGATTCCCCCTCGGCGACCAGACGCACTTCTTCGATCGTCCGCTCCTCTTTCTCCTGCGTCTTGTAGGTGCCCGGATCGAAGAGCGCGAGCAACACGCCCTCGACGGCCGCCTGCGCGCTCGTGCGCAGATCGAGCGAGGAGCGCCGCAGGAGGGCCATCGAGCGGATTCCCCGCTGCCGCAGAAATCGCGCCGCCGTGCCCGCTACACGACGGATGGTATCCGTGGTGAAGTCGGATCGCTTCCCCGCCCCCACAAAGAGGACGCGCGAGGCCGCCAACGCGCCCATCGTGGGCACGTAGAACGTCTCGCCGAATTTCCCCTTCACCTCACCGGACGCGAGCGCCGACGCGAGCACGCCGCGCAAGCGCCGATCCAGCTCGCGCAGCAGGTCATCTTCAAGTGTGTCCTCTTCGAAGAGGCTGACGCAGAGGGCCTCGACATCAACCTCGAAGAACTTCCGAAAGTCCGGCTTGATGCGCATATCACCTCCGGTACTCCTTCAAGATGGCCTGCGTCTCCCGCTCGATCGCCTTGCGGCGCGCAGCCTCCCGCTTATCGTGCAGCTTGCGCCCGCGCGCCAACGCGATCTCGAATTTCACCCGCCCATTCTTCAGATAGCATCGGGTCGGAATGAGGGTGAGCCCTTTCTCCTGCACTTTGCCCATCAAGCGCATGATCTCCGATTTGTGTAAGAGCAGCTTCCGCGTGCGCGTCGGATCATGATTCAACCGCCCCCCGTGCGGATATGGACTGATGTGCGCATTGACCAACCACGCTTCGCCATTCCGAATTATAGCATAGGCGTCCTTGAGCTGAATTCGCCCCTGGCGAATGGATTTCACTTCTGTGCCCGTGAGCACGGCGCCGCATTCGTAGGTCTCCAGGAGATCGTAGTTGTGGTACGCCTGCCGATTGGTGGCGATGGTCTTCTCCGTCGCCATGACGAACCTCGCTCAGATCTCCCGCTTGAGCGGCCGCTCCATCAAAGCCGCGGCGACCTCGCGCGGGTCTCGGCCTTCGTACAGGAGGGCATGCACGCCCGCCGTGATCGGCATCTCCACGCCGAGCTGCCGACTGAGATGGTAGACGGCGCGCGTCGTCCGCACGCCTTCGGCCACCTGGCGCATGCCGGCGAGGATCTCCGGCAGCTTCCGCCCCCGCCCCAGCTCGATCCCCACGCGCCGATTGCGCGAGAGCTGCCCCGTGCAGGTGAGCACCAGATCGCCGAGGCCGGCCAATCCGGCCATCGTCTCGGCCCGTCCACCGAGGGCGACGACCAGACGCGTCATCTCCGCCAATCCGCGCGTGATGAGCGCCGCGACGCTGTTGCTCCCCCATCCCAATCCCGTGACCACCCCCGCGCCAATAGCGATGACGTTCTTCACCGCTCCTCCGAGCTCCACCCCCACGACATCCGGGCTCGTGTAGATCCGAAACGACGGTCCTGAGAGCAGCCGTTGAATCCACTGGCTGTACTCGAGCGGATACGAGGCGGCGACGACGGCCGTCGGATCGCCGCGCGCGACTTCCTGCGCGAAGCTCGGACCGGAGAGCACGACGATTCGAGGCTCGAACTGATCGCGCAAGACCTCGCGCAGGACTTCGGACATCCGCATCTGCGTCTCCACCTCGATCCCCTTGGTCGCGCTGACAAAGAGCATACGCGGATGAAGGAGCGGGCGCAGGCGTTCGTACACCGCGCGACACACATGCGAGGGGAGGGCACCGATCACCACCTCCGCCCCCTCCAGCGCCTCCTCAAGCGACATCGTCGCGCGCACACTCGGAGGGATCGAAAAGCCCGGCAGATA
>BEHM01000117.1 GCA_002923315.1 bacterium HR10 | reverse complement strand
CCACGCCGTCCGCCGAAAAGCCTCAGGATCGAAGAACGCTCGTACGATCGCCTCCAGCGCGTCCTCACCGGCGTAGAGATCATCCGAATCGAGCTGCACGGCGAGCAGGCCACACTCCGGAGCGAAGATGGCTTCGTTCCAGCACCCCCCGATCCCGAGATCGCGACGTTCGGGGATCTTGTGAACGAGCTGAGGAGACGTGCTCGCCCACTGCCGAAGAATCTCTGTCGTCCGATCCGTCGAGTGATTGTCCACGACGATGACATTGTAGGGGAAAGACGTGCGCTGAGAGAGCGCGCTCTGCACGGCGTCGGCGATCGTGCGCTCCCGATTGCGCACGGGAATGACGATGCTCGCCAATACGGGATATTCGCCCTCAGGCGAGGGGAGGGGAGCGAAGGTCGGTTCCAAATAGGCCCCCAAGCGTCGAAGATGCTCGGTGAAGACGCGCTCCATCTCCTGCTGCGCCGAACGATTGCGCGGATCCACGTAGCGGAAGATCTCCTCCAGGGGCTCTCCCTGGCCGAGGACAACATCCGAGCCACGACAGATGGCCAGACATTCGGGCACGCGCACGATCTCGCCGATGGTCGCGACCTTCAGCCGCAGGTCATAAAGCCCGGCCCATCGGAGATCCGAGGGGATCGCGCCCTCGCGCCGCAGCGCGCGCCGCACGACCTCCTGAGAGAAGAGGAGGATCGGGCCGAAATCGAACTCCTCGCTGACGCTCCCCAATTGGTAATCGTTCACCGAACGCGCGAGCAACCTGTCCCCTTTCGCTTCGAAATAATCCGCATAGACGATCCCCGCGCCGCTCTCCTCGGCGACCTGCAAGAGTCGAACGAGCGATCGCTCCCCGATCTCGATCAGCGGTCCCGCCCGGAGCAGCAGGAAATACTCCGTCGCGACCGAGTCGAGCAGCGCGTTCAGGGCAGCCCCCGAGAATCCAGGATCGAGCCGCAGCCCCCGAATCGGTACAGGCCCCAGGAGCCGATGAAGATGCGCCCGCTGCTGCTCGAACGCGGAGTTCGCCTCGTAGGCGATCACAACCGTGACGCGATCCCTCATACGGACGCGCGCGCGACCGCGCGCAGGCGCGGATAGTGTTCCAGAAGCGGTCCGGGGACGGCGACCTTCTCCCCCTGCAGCGCGGCTCTCAGCTCCAACGCGTTGACAGCCCCCTTCCCCCGCACATGATTGTTCGTGATCACATACACATCGCGCGCGATCTCGCTGATCTGCCGGATCCGCTCGACCCACGGCTCCAGCTCCTCGGGCGAATAGAGATAGTCATACCGGGCTCCCGGATCGGCATTCTCGGCGAACCAATTCTCATAATTCCGCCCGTGCAAGCGCACGTATCCGATAGCTGCCGTCACGCGCGAGGTCGGCGGGAGGGAGCGCTGAAAGATCGGCTGATCAATATTGCAGAATCCCACGCCCTGCTCGGCCAGGAACCGATAGACCTCCTCGACGTTCCACGAACTGTGGCGCACTTCGACCACGAGCGGATACTCGTGGAATCGCTGAAGCAGCTCCCGCAGATACACGCGCGCCTCGGGCGTGTTCTTGAACGACCAGGGGAACTGCACGAGCACGGCTCCCAATCGCCCCGATTCCAGAAGAGGCTCCATCCCGCGCTTGAAGAGCCGCTCATCCTCGGCGCTCGCCGTCCCCCGCTCATGCGTGAATTTCTGATAGAGTTTCGCTGTGAACTTGAACCGGGGGTTATGCGCGACGCGGCGCACCCAACTGTGGGTCATCCGCTCGGTGGGAGGCCGATAGAAGCTGCTGTTGATCTCAAGGGTATCGAAATACTCGGCCACATACGAGAGCGGGTCGAAGCCGCGCGGCGGGGGATCCGGATACACCGTCCCCTTCCAATCTTCGTATGACCAGCCGGCCGGGCCGACGCGGATCATCGCGCTCCCTCCCGCATCCATGCCGAGTAGGAAGATACCACGAGCCAAACCTTTTCTCAACGGACGGGGAATCCCCCCTCCCGCCCTCCACCAGGAGATGGAGCCGCCACCGAATAAAGCCCGCGAAGCAGGCGTCCGTAATGGAGCCCAGGGCGAGCCGCAGGCGCGACCATTTGATGATGGCGCCTTCCGCATCAAGCCTGCGAAGCAGGCGTGCGAATATAGCCTAGGGCGAGCCGCAGGCGAGCCCTAGGACAACGGAGGCGCCACCATCCCCAAGAAATGCCATTCCGTATCAAGCCTGCGGAGCGGGCGTGCGAATCTAGCCCAGGGCGAGCCGAAGGCGAGCCCTGGGATAACGATGTCAGAATCATCCGAGCCCCCGAAGGGGGCGGCCCATTCGCGCGGTCGCACGGCGCGTTCGTGGGGACGGCGTTATGGTCCGCCTTCCGCCTGGGCCGCCCGCGTGCGCGGGCTTGGAAATTGGTGGGGGACCATCGTTCCTAGGGCTCGCTCTCGCTCGCCCTAGGCTAAACTCGGTCGCCCGCTCGCGCGGGCTTGGATAAGGGTTCTCAGTTGGAACCGAGGGTACTCCCGGAGGAAGGACGACGCCGGGGCGGTCTCACCCCGGCGTCTCGTGAGGGAATACGGGGTGACCGAGCCGGACCTCCTCGGTCACCCTCGATCCGGTTCAGAAGCTGAGCTTCAAGGCGAACTGCACCACGCGGTTGGGCTCACCCGTGGCGATGATCGTGGCCGAGCTGGGCACAGCCGCCGTCACGCAACAGGTCTGCCCGAAGAGCGAGCTGGTGATCGTCGGCGATCCCACGCTCGCATTGCGCGGGTTCTCGAAGTTCGGGTGATTGAAGACGTTGAAGAACTCCGTGCGGAAATCGAGCCGCACGCGCTCGGTGAGCTGGAACTTCTTGATGAGCCCCATGTCCAT
>BEHM01000116.1 GCA_002923315.1 bacterium HR10 | reverse complement strand
CGAGGGCGCGAGCGCTATGACATCTTCTGCGCGCCGTGTCACGGGCGCGATGGCTATGGCGAGGGGATGATCGTGCAGCGGGGATTTCGGCAGCCGCCGTCTTTTCATACGGATCGGTTGCGACGGGCGCCGGTCGGCCATTTCTTCGACGTCATCACCAATGGATTCGGGACGATGTACAGCTACGCCTCGCGCATTCCTCCGGAGGATCGGTGGGCGATCATCGCCTACATTCGCGCTTTGCAGCTCAGTCAGAACGCGACGCTGGAGGATGTGCCGCCGGCCGAACGCCGCCGCTTGATCGGTGGAGGGGAGTGAGCGCGATGTCGGGGATCGAAGGACTCTCGCGTCGGGCTGTGGGGATCGGCCTGGTGGGGATGCTCGCGACGGCCATGAGTGCTCTGGTGGCGAGGGAGCACTTCTGGCCCTCCTACCTCTTCGCGTATCTCTTCTGGTTGGGACTCTCGATCGGTTCTGGCGGAGTGGTGATGTTGCATCATCTGACCGGTGGGCGGTGGGGGTTCGCCATCCGTCGCCTCTTGGAAGCGGGCGCGCGCACGACGCTGCTGATGGCTGTGCTCTTCATCCCCATCTTCTTCGGGCTCTCTCATCTGTACGAATGGACGCATGCGGAGGTCGTCGCCGCCGACGAGGTGCTTCGGCAGAAGAGCCGCTATTTGAATGTCCCGTTCTTCTCGCTTCGAGCCGCGCTCTACTTCGCTGTGTGGATCGGACTGGCGTACGGGCTGACGCGCTGGTCTTACGAACAGGATCGCACGGCCGATCCGCGGCTGAGCGTTCGACTTCGCGCGCTGAGCGGGCCGGGACTCGTCCTCTATGGAGGGACGATCACGTTCGCCGCCGTGGATTGGGTCATGTCGCTGGAGCCGCACTGGTATTCGACGATCTACGGGATCGCGTTCATCCTCGGGTACGCGCTCACGGCCTTCGCGGCGGCCATCCTCGTTGTCGCATGGCTCTCGCGCTCGGGGCCGCTCGTGGAGATCGCGACCCGCGAGACGTTTCACGATTTGGGGAATCTGTTGCTCGCCTTCGTGATGCTCTGGGCGTATGTGGCCTTCTCGCAATTTCTCATCATCTGGTCGGGGAACTTGCCGGAGGAGATCCCGTGGTATCTGCGGCGCACGCGCGGCGCGTGGGAGGCGGTGGCCGTGAGTTTGATCGTCTTTCACTTCGCGATCCCGTTTCTGTTGCTCCTCTCGCGCGCGGTGAAGCGAGATGTGCGAGCATTGGCGACCATCGCGGGTGTGATCCTGATCATGCGCGTGGTGGACCTGTATTGGACGGTCATGCCCGCCTTCGCGGAGCGGGGGATTGGCGTTCATTGGTCGAATGCGGCGGCGTTTCTGGGGATCGGTGGGCTGTGGGTCGCCTTCTGGGCGCGGGAGGTCGGGCGGCACGAACTGGTCCCCGTTCGCGATCCACGATGGATGGAGGTGAAGGCAGCGCATGGGTGAGGCGACCGAACCGCGTTATGAGAAGCAGGATGTGCGGCCGCGAACGATCGCGGCGCTGGTCTTGGGATTAGCGGCGTTGACCGTCGGCGCCGCGCTCCTCATGTGGGGGAGCTTCGTCTTTTTCCAAAAGCGCGCGGAGCGAGCGGCGGAGCCCCCTTCTCCATTGCGCGAGGAGCCGGTGCTGCCTCCGCCGCCTCGGCTGCAGGTGGCTCCGGAAGTGGATCTGCAGGCGGTGCGGCGGAGGGAGGAGGAGCGATTGCAGAGCTACGGATGGATCAATCGGGAGGCGGGCGTGGTGCGCATCCCGATCGAACGCGCGATGGAGCGGTTGTTGCAGCGTGGGGTCCCGGTGCGCCCTCAAGCGCAGACCATCGAAGCCTCCGGCGCTGCCTCAGAGCGCGGTCTTCAGGGGGAGAGAGGGACAGCATCGGGAATCCGGGAGGGAACACCATGAGGCGGTGGAGGAGTCGGCTGTGTTCATGGATAGGCCTCAGTCTGATACTCCTCGGCGGACTGGGCCTGTGGTCTCCCCTCGTGCGCGAGGGATGGGCGCAGGGCGTGCCTTCGGGGCAGCCGGCGCCGATACTGCAGCGGGTCGGCATTGACCAGAAGCTCAATGCCCAGGTTCCGCTCGATCTCGTCTTCCGCGATGAGAGCGGGCGGGCCGTCGCGCTGCGGGAATATTTCGGCGAGCGACCGGTCATCCTCTCGCTCGTCTACTATGAGTGTCCGATGCTCTGCACGCTCATCTTGAACGGACTGTTGCGGAGCCTGCGCGCGCTCTCGTTCACGGCGGGGAGGGAGTTCATCGTCCTCACGGTGAGCTTCGATCCGCGCGAGGGGCCGGAGTTGGCGGCGGCCAAGAAGCGGGCGTACGTGCGGAGCTATGGGCGTTCGGAGGCCGAGCGCGGATGGCACTTCCTGACCGGGGAGGAGACGGCCATTCGGCGGCTGACGGAGGCGGTGGGATTCCGCTACGCCTTCGATGCGGAGACCGGGCAGTTCGCCCACGCCAGCGGCATCATGGTGCTCACGCCGCAGGGGCGCGTGGCCCGATACTTCTACGGCATCGAGTATGCGCCGCGCGATTTGCGACTGGGTCTGGTCGAGGCCGCGCAGGGGAAGATCGGCTCGCCCGTGGATCAGTTGTTGCTCTACTGCTACCACTACGATCCGAAGACGGGCCGATACAGCATGCTCATCATGAACGTGCTGCGGCTGGCGGGCGCGGCGACCGTGCTCGCCTTGGGCAGCTTCATGCTCGTGATGTTCCGTCGGGAACGGCGGAAGAAGCGGGCACTGCACGAGTGAGGGGGCAGCCATGTGGAGGAATCTTCCGCTTCTGCCCGAGCGCGCATCCACGTTCGCGCCAGAGGTGGATGCGCTCTATGGATTCCTGGTCGGCATGAGCG
>BEHM01000115.1 GCA_002923315.1 bacterium HR10 | reverse complement strand
TCCAATCTGGCCGTTCCCGTCACGCTCGCGCGTCAACTGCTGCGCGAACAAGGGATCGTGCCCTGAACGTCTTACGGAGTGGGTGCCAATGCGGACTTCGGGGGGTGCGCCTTTTCACCCAGAGGAATGGGCGATGGCTCGCCCCGCATCGCCGGCCATCCCCCTCACGGGTTCTCGCATCCGCTTCTTCGAGCGTTCCTTCTATCGAAGGGGCCTGCATCGGCACAATAATTGCTTTCGAGAGCTTGCCGCCCTCGGACGAAGGGCGGAGATCTTGAGCCGGAGGGAGAAGGCCATGCGAATTCTGAAGATCGGAGCGACGATCATCATCAGCGCTCTCCTTGGCCTCCTCATCGTGGCCCCTGAGCCCATCGCCAAGCAGGAGTACTCGAAGAAGGAGAAGAAGGCGTGCACCTACTGCCACACGTCGAAGAATCCGAAGGAGTATTCGGACAAGGACCTGAACGAGGCGGGCAAGTACTACAAGGAGAAGAAGACGCTCGAGGGGTACAAGGAGAAGAAGTGACGAACGCGGGCGTCGTTCGGACGTGAGCGGCACGCGGAGTGGGAAGCGTTCGCTCACCTTGGGCGCTTGAGCGGGGAAGCTATGGAGGAGGAGATGGGGGTGGGAGCGGAGCATTCGTCGAATCGTGCAGAGGCAGCGAGTCGGATTCCAGCGAGCGGTTGGCCGCGCGGGCTTCTCCTATATCTGTTGGTGCCAGTGGGGGCGGCCGGAGCGTTCGTGTTGCTTCAGTGGCGCGGGGTGATCGCGTCACTCGAGAGCGAGACGCCGCTTGTCGTGCTCGCGCTCATTCATTACCTCGGGGCGGCTGTCTTTCATCTGACCGCTCTCTATCAGCGCGATGCACTGCTTGAGCGGTTGGGACTCTGGGCGACCGCTCTGGGCCTCGGACTGAATGCGGCGGCGTGGGGAACACGGGGACTCATCGTCGGCTATTATCCGCTCAGCAACCTTTACGACACGGCGCTCTTTTTCGCCCTGGCGACTGCGGCGGCGAGCCTCATCGCGACATTCTCGTCCGGCCAGCATTTGGTCGGCGCGCTGGCCATGCCGGTGGCCGTGCTCCTGGTCGTCCTCGGACTGCTCTATGGGAATGAAGCGCAGGACCTTCCTCCAGTGCTCGTCAGCTACTGGCGGCCGATCCATGTGACCCTAGCCATGGCGGGCTATGGCGCGTGCACGGTGAGTTTCGTCACGGCCCTGCTCTATCTGCTGAAAGATCGCGTCCGGTTGGAAGTGATCGCCGTCTTCGCCCTGGTGATCCCGACGCTCACGTACGCGTTCATCTCAGGCGGTTCGGTTCTCAGTCAGGGAGTCTTCTTCGTGAAGCTCCTCATGGAGGGGGAGCGGATTCCGATGGACCCGGAAGGCCGGGAGTTCTTGCGCGCGAGCGTTCCGCATGTGGGGGCCATCTTGCGCGTGGCGTTCATCGCCTCGGCGTTCGCCGTGATCGCTTTCGCGATCTATCTGATCACGGCACATCCCGTCCTGCGAGCGGTGGGGCATTGGGCGGCTCGCTGCCTTCTGGTGCTGCAAGGCGCGGGCATCTTCGTGCTTTTCCTGCAGCTTCAGCGCGCGCGCGAGGTGGTGGCGCTCATTGATCCCGCGCAGCGGGGGGTGATCCCCGAACCGTGGCTGCAACAGTTCGGGAGTCGGTTGGAACTGAGGGCGCAGGGGAGCGCGCTGGAGATCGCTGCGCTCTTCGCCGCTTTCGCCCTCACGGGTTTCATCGTCGTCTTCGGGTGGAAGATGGAGCGGCTCCTGGACGCCATCCCTTCGCTCGGGGTCCTGGATCAGCTCACCTATCGGGCGGTGACGCTCGCTTTTCCTCTGCTGACGCTCATGGTGATCACCGGAGCCGTTTGGGCGAACGAATCCTGGGGCCGGTACTGGGGATGGGATCCCAAGGAGACGTGGGCGCTCATCACCTGGCTCTTCTACGCCACGTTCTTGCACACACGGATCACGCACGGATGGAAAGGGCGTCGCAGTGCTCTGCTGGCCGTGCTCGGATTCGTCGCCGTCATGTTCACCTATCTCGGCGTGAGCTTTCTCCTCCCCGGACTGCACTCCTATGCTGGGGGGCCTGGCGTGAGCCTCCCGGTAGCGTGAACGGCGCCCGGTCGTTCAGAAGCGAGGGTAGATGACGACGCGGCGGAAGGGGTCTTGCCCCTTGCTCTCGGAGATGAGGCCGTACCGTTGCACCAGCTCGTGTTGCAACCGACGAATGTACGCGTTCTGAGGAGAGAGTTCGACCGGCCGCCGATGGGCGAGGACCTCGGCGATGGCTTCCTCGACCTCCTCGAGCGCGCGCTGTTCGTCAGCAGAGAGCTCCTCTTTCGGCGCCTGCAGGCCGAACTCTTGCAGGAGGAAATTCTTCACCTGCGTGGTCGTGTGGTTCTTGAGGATGACGATGGGGATGTTCCATTGCGCGGCCTCGCGCAGGCGTTGCGCCTCTCCGCGCGCATGCGACTTGAGCGTGAGAACGACATCGGCCTGTTTCAAATCGTTGGTGATCACGGCCGGGACGCCCAGCTCGCGGATCGCGCGCTCGATCTTATCCCGACTCACAGCATACGGGAAGATCTTGAGCGAGCGTCGAGGGGCGGCGCTGCCGGAGACCTCAGCCGCGAGCTTTTCGGAGGCAGGCGGCGATGCCGCTTCGCTCACGATCTCGATCTCCCCGCTCGGCTTCCGCAGGCGAATCTCCGGGCGGGGGGGGATGCCCCGCAGCATGCGATCCACGACCGTCGCGACGTCATGATGGATGGCCAGCCGGTCCTTCTCGTGAATCTCGATGAGGACATCGAACGTCGGTGGAGCTTTGCGCTCGAGGACCGTCTTCTGCGTGCCGCGTCGCTTGGCCTCCTCATCGCTCAGAGTGACGGCTTGAATCCCGCCGACCAGGTCGCAGAGCGTGGGGTTCATGAGGAGGTTCTCCAGGGAGTTCCCGTGCGCGGTCGCGATGAGCTGGACGCCGCGTTCGGCGATCGTGCGCGCCGCGAGCGCTTCGGCCTCAGTCCCGATCTCGTCAATGACGATCACTTCGGGCATGTGGTTCTCCACAGCTTCAATCATCACGGCGTGCTGCAA
>BEHM01000114.1 GCA_002923315.1 bacterium HR10 | reverse complement strand
GTGCAGCTCGATTCGGATGATCTCTACGCCGGTGAGGACGCGCTGGAGGCGATCGTACGAGCGTTCTTCGATCCTGAGGCTTTTCGGCGGACGGCGTGGGAGCGGCCGTGTCGCGAGTGGCCGACGCCCAGGTATGCTCTGGTCATCGGCGCCTATCGCACGGTGGATTTTCAGCTTCGGGAGATCCCGCCCGGTGTGGTAGACCATCGGGAATGGACGCGCGAGAACGGGCGGAACAATGCCCTGCGCGTGAGGGGCTTGGGCGCACCCCGCGCGTACTATGTCCCGCTGTTGCGTCGCTTCGGATTCCCGAACGTGAGCTATGGCGAGGATTATGCCGTGTGTCTGCGTCTCAGCCGCGAGTACGAGGTCGGGCGGCTCTTTGAGCCGATCTATCTGGCCCGCCGATGGGAGGACAACACCGATCGCGCGCTGCCCTGGGAGGTCAAGAATCGGTACGAGGCGTACAAGGATTGGGTGCGCACGGTGGAGATTCGAGCGCGGCAGCGGCGGAATCGCCGGACGCACGATCTCTGCCCGGAGGAAGAGCGATGATCGTGATTGATGGGCATTCGCTCACGCTGGCTCAGCTTGAAGCCGTCGCCGTCGGGCGCGAACCTGTGGGCATCGCGCCTGAAGCCTGGACGCGCATGGAGGCGTCGCGCCGCGTGGTCGAGGAGATCCTGCGCAGCGGGCGCGTGGTCTATGGCGTGAACACAGGGTTCGGGAAGTTGAGCGCGGTGACGATCCCGCTCCAGGCGACGCGAGAGCTGCAGGTGAACCTGGTGCGCAGCCATGCGGCGGGCGTCGGCGAGCCGCTCAGCGAGGCCGAGACGCGGGCGATGATGCTGGCGCGGGCCAACGTCCTGGCCAAAGGGTATTCGGGCGTGCGGCCGATCCTAGTGGAGACCCTGGTGCGGATGCTGAACGCGGGGGTTCATCCCGTCATCCCCTCGCGGGGATCGGTGGGCGCCAGCGGCGATCTGGCCCCTCTGGCGCATCTGGCCCTGGCGATGATCGGTGAGGGCGAGGTCATCTATCGCGGGGAACGTCGAGCAGCTCGCGAGGCGCTGGCCGAGGCCGGAATCGCGCCGCTTCAGTTGGAGGCGAAGGAGGGGATCGCACTGCTCAACGGCACGCAAGCGATGGTGGCCGTGGGCGCGCTCTGCCTGCAACGGGCTAAGCGCGTGGCCGATGTCGCCGACGTCGCCGGCGCCATGTCCCTGGAGGCGCTGCATGGGACGAGCGCAGCGTGCGATCCGCGCCTGCATGCCGTGCGCCCGCATCCCGGGCAACGCGAGGTCGCCGAACACATTCTCCGTCTCACCGAGGAGAGCGAGATCATGCGCTCGCACAAGGATTGCCCGCGCCTGCAGGACGCCTACAGTTTGCGCTGTATGCCCCAGGTGCACGGCGCCGTGCGCGATGTCATCCGTCATGTGGAGAACGTCCTGAGCATTGAGCTGAACAGCGCGACGGATAATCCGCTCGTCTTCGCGGAGACGGGGGAGGTGCTCCTTGGAGGGAACTTTCACGGCGAGATCCTCGCGCTCGCTTTCGATTACCTGGCCATGGCGCTCGCCGAATTGGGGGCGATCTCCGAGCGTCGGATCGAGCGGCTCGTGAATCCCGATCTGAGCGAGCTGCCGCCGTTTCTGACGACGAATCCGGGCATGTGTTCGGGAATGATGCTGCTGCAGATCGTCGCCGTCTCGCTCGTCGGGGAGAACAAAGTCCTGGCGCATCCGGCCTCGGTGGATTCGCTGCCGACATCGGGGAACAAAGAGGATCATGTCAGCATGGGGATGACGGCCGCGCTGAAGCTCCGGCGTGTGCTCGAGAACGTCGAATACATCCTGGCCATCGAGTTGCTCTGTGCCGCTCAGGGGCTCGATTATTTAGCTCCCTTGCGACCGGGGCGCGGCGTGCGCCTGGCGCACGAGCGCCTTCGCGCGCTGGTCCCTATGTTGACCGAAGATCGCGTCCTGGCGCCCGATATCGAACGCGTGCGCGCGCATCTTCTGGAGTTCGCCGATCTGGTGCAGTGACGCTCTCCTGAGCAATGTCCGCCTTCTGACGACCGGAGGCTCGCATCTGCCTGTGGTGAAGATGAGAGCGCCGAGTCCTTCGCTTGAAGCGCGGGGAGAGGGCTCTTATCATATATAGCTCGCGCGCGAGGACTCCGGCGGGGTTCTCACAACGAACAGGATCGCGTGAGCCATCAGGCCTTGGTGGAAGGAGCGGTGAGGGAGCCACAACGGCAAAGGAGGGACGTTGGATGTGGGATGCGATCAAGGAAACGGTGCTCATGAATGTCATCTCTGTGCTGATCGCGGTGGGCTCGTTGAGTTTGGCGATTTGGACCGTGGTGAGCGATCGCTTCAAGGGGGGCATTGATGACCTTTTCCTTGTGGTGGCGGGCGCGCTCTTGGCGCTGCTCTTCTCGATCCAGCCGATCCTGATGCTCAAGCGCAGTGGGGTGCTCGAACGACTCCGCGCCCGCCTCAAGCGTCCGGCCACTCAAGCGTCTCCCTCCGTAACGGAGGAGAAGGTCACGGTCGAATGACTTCTCCGGCGAGGCGCATGCCTGAGGTGAGGGATATCGAGCTTCCGCTTTCGGGCGAGCAGCAGGCGAGCCTGCTCCCGATGAACCTCTCGGTCGGCCTTCTGGCGACCGCCTCCCTCTGGCATCGGGAGCTGGTTCGCTTCTATCGCCAGCGGAGTCGCGTCCTGGGTGTCATCGGATCGCCGCTCGTCTTCTGGTGGTTGGTGGGGTCCGGGCTGGGCGATTCGTTCCGCGCCGGTGATCATGGCGCGGGGTATCTGCAATACTTCTTCCCCGGCACGATGCTCCTCATCGTCCTCTTCACCTCGGTCTTCTGCATGATGTCGGTCATCGAGGATCGGCACGCGGGCTTCTTGCAATCGGTCCTGGCCTCGCCCGCGCCACGCGCGGCGCTCGTTCTGGGGAAAGTCCTGGGGGGGACGACGCTCGCCGCCGTGCAGGGGGTGATCCTGCTGCCGCTGGCGCCGCTGGTCGGCATTCCGCTGACACCCGCGCGGGTGCTCGGCTTGGTGGCGTTTCTCTTCCTCCTGGCCTTCGGCCTCACGGCGTTCGGCTTCCTCTTGGCATGGATCGTGGACTCGACGCAT
>BEHM01000113.1 GCA_002923315.1 bacterium HR10 | reverse complement strand
CAGGTGCACACTCTGGAAGCGGCCGTTCTGTGAGCGAGCGACGACATGTCCGGCGGGCGCGCTCACGTGGCGACACATCTGGTCCTTCCTCTGGCGATCGTCCTCGCGCTCCCCTCTGCGCAAGAGGATCGCGCGCGCGCCCTCATGGAGGCCGCGATCCGCGCGCTCGGCGGTGAGAGATATCTCGCCCTCAAATCCCTCACCGGGCGCGGGCTCTACTCCCAATTCAACGAGCGCGAGCAGTTGCAGGCGCTCCTCCCCTTCACCCTGTACATCGTCTACCCCGATCGCGAACGCGTCGAATTCGGGCGCGGCAAGGATCGGTTCATCCAGGTCAACGTGGGCTCACGCGGCTGGATCTACGACGGTCCCTCCCGCAACCTTCGCGATCAAAAGGAGGAGGAGATCGCCCGCTTCCTCGCGGCGCAGCGGCGCAGTCTGGAGACCGTCCTGCGCGACCTCTGGCGACGACCCGATGTGCGCTTGCGCTACCTCGGCGAGCGCGAACTCTGGTTCCGACAACGCGGCGTCGGCGTGGAGGTCGTCGTCCCGCTCGGTGGGGACGAGGTGGATCGCATTCAGATCTACTTCGATCCTCACACCCATCTGCCCGTGAAGCTCGCCTACGGCGAGGAAGAAGAGCGGTTCTACCTCTACCAGGACTTCGACGGGATCAAACTCCCCTTGCGCATCGACCGCTACCGGGGCGACGTGCAGGTCTCGCGCGCGAGCTTCGAGGAGGTGCAGGTGAACGTCCCCATTGATCCGAAGCTCTTCGAGAAGCCGCCAAGCCCTGATAAGGTGCGATGACGGGGGGCTCAAAAATGGTCCGTCGCCCAGAACAGATCCCCACACGCAGCGAGCGCGCCCACATCGAGGGCGGGATCAAATGACGCGATCATCGTCAGCTCTCGGTCTCGGGGACGCGGGTGGAACACCTCGCGCGGGAGCAATCGCGACCATCCCTGTGGCGGCCACCATCCGCTGAGCTGCGTCCCGCCAAGAGCCTCTCCATCCTCCCGGATCGCCCCAAGGAGAGCCCACGCGGTCTCCGGACGTCCGTCGGCAACGATCAACTCCTGGAGGATGAGCGCAGGGGGATCGAACACAGTGAGCACATATCCCACGCCCTTCCCCGCGCGTCGAGCGATCCGGTGGCATGGCAGCTTCCCACCGGCGGGTCGGCGCCTCACGCGCTCGCGCTCCTTCCGCCGCAGGTGATCCCAATACGCCGAAGACCGCAATAGGGCGAAAGGGTCCGACGCTGTCGCGTGTTCGTAGAGGCGTTCGATCTCTGACCACTCCGCCTCCCGAATCGGCTCGATCGCCAGAGGCGAGCGCTCGCCCATGGGGATCGCGTGAAGCGGCACGGAGAACTCATGCGAAGGGAGCGGATGAAATCCGAGCGCCTGGTAATACGCCGTCCCGATGTCCGAGAAGAGGAGCGCGCCGCTGGCCCCCTCCGCGCGCACGTGATCCAGAACGGCGGCGAGCATAGCGCGCGCATGCCCCCGTCCGCGCTGCGCGCGAGGGGTATACACGGCGCCGATCCCGCCGAGCGCCATCTGACGAGTGCCGAATCGCACCTGCAAGCGGTAGAGCTTCAGGCTGCTGAGAATGACTCCCCCTTCCTTCCACACGAGATACCGGAAGTTCTCGCGCCCCCAGGGGCTCTCCATCTGCGCGAAGACGAACGCCATGTACTCATCGAGCGTCATCCCCTCGCCCCACAGAGCGTGTGTCTCCGCGAGGATGGCGCGAATCTCATCCATCGAAGCGAGGCTCAAGATGGGCATACGCCGTGTTGTATAATGAGAGGCGCCGACGATGTCAACCGAAGCCTCTGTGTCGGGAGCATGGGAAGGACGGCTCCTCCGGGATGAGGACCTGGGGGTGAGATCTTCTGGGGAGGGCCTCGCCTGGCGCGCCCGCGTGGAGGCCCTCTTCCACGAGCAGCGCAAGCGCTGGCCTGCCCTCGCTCATGGTCTGGATGCTCTCTCCCACGTGCTCGTCAGAGAAGTCTCACTCGGATCGGCCACCTTTCTCCTCCAGTACAATCCGCTCCGCCTGACGAGCACCACTGCCGCCGTGGACGAAGAGGCGCTGCGGCGGCGTCCATGTTTTCTCTGCCCCGAGAACCTCCCCGCGGAGGAACGGGGACTCGCCTATGCGCGCGAGTATGTCATCTTGTGCAACCCCTCTCCCATCCTCGAGCGTCACCTGACGATCGTCCACCAGGAGCATATCCCGCAGGCGCTGCGAGGGCGCTGCGAGGTGCTGCTCGATCTGGCGGCGGAGCTGTCCCCGGACTTCTTCCTCCTCTACAACGGTCCGAGGTGTGGCGCTTCGGCCCCGGATCACCTCCATTTCCAGGCAGCACGGCGCGCGCGTCTGCCGATCGCGCGCAATTTCGCTGACCGCCAGCTCGTCGTGAGCGAACCCGGACTCACCATCTCCCGGATCGTCTCCTATCCGATCCCAACGCTCCTGTACCACGCCACGGATCGCGAGCGATTGAGCGCCCGCATCTCCGAGACCCTCTTGATCCTCGCAGACCTGACAGATGCCTCCGAAGAACCGATGCTCAACCTCATCGTCTTCGCGGACACCGCATCGCCAGAGGGCCGAGACCACCACCAGGCGTGGACGGTCCTTCTCTTCCCCCGCGCGCGACATCGCCCGTCGTGCTTCTTCGCCGAGGAGCCGGAGCGCCTGTTGATCAGTCCGGCGGCTCTTGATCTGGCTGGGATCGTCGTTATCCCCATTCGGGAGCATTTTGAGCGAGTCACCGCCCGTGATCTGCACCGCATCTTCTCCGAGGTCGCCCTCCCGGTCGAGACGTTCGAGCGCTTGGTCGAACGGGTGCGCGCCCGCCGGAATTTTACACAAATTTAACCTTCCATTTACGCGCTTTTCACCAGGCTCCTGTAAACTGAGGGGCTCTTGCGGACTTCCGAACGCGGAGCCGATATGGACAAGCGATACCGGCATCGAGTAAAGTCCATAGCTAAGTGAAGCCGCATAGGGAGATCTGATCTATGGACGACCACAAGGGGCGACGGGCGCTGGCCTGGGATATGCTCCGGACGGTGGGACTTCTCCTGCTTCTCCCCGCAGCGCTCTCAGCCGCTCCTGCGCCCCAGCAAGACCCCTCGGCTGAGCTGGAGCATTTGAGAAAACGG
>BEHM01000112.1 GCA_002923315.1 bacterium HR10 | reverse complement strand
TCGATGACGTCGCGCGTCGCTTCCGGGGTATGATCGCGCGGGGAGAGCCCCGTCCCTCCCGTCGTGAGGATGAGGTTCACATCGGCGCGTTCGGCATAATCGAGTAATCGCCGGGCGATCATCGGCCGATCATCCGGGAGCACTTCGGCCGCGATGATCTCCGCGCCCAGGCGCTGCAATTCCTCGATCAGAGCGGGACCGGAGAGGTCCTCGCGCTCTCCGCGCGCCGCGCTATCGCTGATGGTCAGGACAACGGCTCGAATCTTCATGCGTCCTCCTCACATCGAACGCGCGTTCCCTTCGATCGGAGGGGCGGTGGGGGACCCCTCGCCTGCGGATTCCGATCGCCTTGGCGCGGCCTCGGCGGTCCTCTCCTGCTGGGTGGCGATGGGCTCGCCGCCGAATCGCTGCCGAAACTCCGGCGCTTGCTTCCGCAGCTCGATCCAGACCTCGAAGGTCTCCGGAGAGGACGCCCAGAGCGCGAACCATTCGGCGATCTCCATCTTGATCGCGCGCGCGCGCTCATCTTTCGCCCGGCGCGCCGCCGCGCGCGCCCGTCGGCTCCCCAGTCGCGCCACCGCGCGCGCGTACGCGATCCCTTTTCCATCTCCGCGCTCCTTGAACGCGCGGTGGAGGCGGCTCAGTTCGCGCAGCGAGCGCTCGGCGTGCTCCAGCGTCTCGAATTTCAGGATGCCTTCGAACTGCCGCGCATATTCCTCCTCGAAGGTGGGCGCCGCGAAGGGCCCGGTCACCAGGACTCGATACCCTGCCGCACGCAGAACGTCCACGATATATCCCTCCGAGGGGCATTCGGCCTCTCCCAACTCCTGACGCAATCGCGCCTTCAGACGGTGCAGCTCGGCTTCGCCGACGCGCTCCGGAGCCAGCTCCGCGCACAGGCGCAGGATCGCTTCTTTCTTCGTCCGTCGCCCCATCGGTGATCGCCTCGAGGTGGCATTTTAGCGGAAAACGGAATACAATGGCACGCCATGCGAGCTTCGAAGCGCATTCTCCTCTACGGTGGTCGCCTGGTGCTCCCGGATCGTTTCGTGGAGCCCGGATGGGTGTTGATTCAGGAGGGGACGATCCTCGACGTCTCCGCGGCCGAACGGCTTCCCTCGGCCGACGAGTACTGGGACGTGCAGGGGGGGTATGTGGGGCCGGGGTTGATTGATCTGCACATTCACGGCTCGGCGGGCGTGGACCTGCTCACCGCGACGGCCGACGATCTGCGGCGTTGGGCGCGCTTTCTGCTCCGACATGGCGTGACGCGATTCCTGCCGACGCTGGTGCCCGCTGATCCGGCGCAGTACGCGCGGGTGCGCGCCGTCTTGGCCGAATACGTCCCAGAGCAAGATCGAGACCCTGGCGCAGCGTCCATCCTCGGCGTGCATTTCGAGGGGCCTTTCGTCAGCCCGCGCCGGCCCGGAGCGCTCAATCCACGTTTCTTCCGCACGTTTCGCTCCCTTCGCGACGTGGGGGAGCTGCTGACGTGGGATATTCCGGCGCGTCCCTTCGTGTGGATGATGACGCTGGCGCCTGAGATCGAGGGCGGGCTCGCGCTCATCGAGGAGTTGCAGCAGCGTGGATTCCGTCTGGCGATCGGTCATAGCGAGGCCTCGTTCGAGCTGTGCGAGGCCGCGGCTGGCCGAGGTGCTGCCCACGTCACGCATTTCCCCAATGCGCTCGCACCGCTGCATCATCGTCAGCTCGGCGTCACCGGATGGGCCTTGCTCTCGGAGACGGTCACGCTCGATCTCATCGCCGATGGCCATCACCTCGATCCCCGAATGATCGCGCTCGTGCGGAAGGTCGTGGGGAGCGATCGCCTCGCCCTCATCAGTGATGCCATCGCCGCCGCCGGTTTGGGCGATGGCCGCTATGAGATCTGGGGAGAAACGATCCGCGTCGTGAACGGACGCACGGAGAATGCGGCCGGGAATCTCGCCGGATCGGTCATCACGCTGCTCGATGCCGTGCGCCATCTCGTGCAATGGGGGATTCCTCTGCTGGAAGCCATCCGCATGGCCACGCTTGTGCCTGCGCGCGTCCTCGGCCTGGAGGGAGAGTTCGGTTCGCTCGCGCCGGGGAAGCGCGCCGACCTGCTCGTGCTGGATGAACGGCTCCGGCCTCGACTCGTCGTGCACGAGGGGGAGATCGTCCGCTTCTCGGAAGATTCGTCGGCTCCTCCTCTGGCGCGTGAGGAGACCTGGGCGCGTCCATCGGGTGAGCGCCTCATTTCTCCGCCACGAGAAGATGATTGATCGGATCGCCTTCGTCGGGCCAGAGGCGGTCGCCGAGGCCGAAGAGCACGTTCACCAGGGGCGTCAGATGATGCAGCACGCGACGCGCGCTGATCGTATTGGCGAGCGCCTGGCCCGCGAGCGCCCACGCTCCCCCTTGCGCCTTCGCATGGAGGATGCGAAAGCCCTGTTCCCGCATGAGGTGCAGGAGGCCGAAGCGGGTGAAACGATAGTAGTCGTGCGGCTCCTCATGCTCGCGCCAGTATTGGGGCGCCGTGAGGATCACTCGTCCTCCAGGCCTGAGCACGCGTCGGATCTCGCTCATGGCCTCCATCGGATTCGGCAGGTGCTCCAGCACTTGAATCATGAGCACGGTGTCGAAGGCCTCCGCGCGGAAGGGGAGCCGCAGCGCATCGCCGATCACGTCGGGCCGGCTGTGCGGATCGTTCTGGTCCAGGCCGATATACTCGCGCACGAGCGGGGCGAAGAGGTCACGATAGGGTTGGTTCCCGCAGCCGATGTCCAGCAGGCGCCCGCGCGCATAGTGGCGACAGTGCTGGAGATCGCGCACAAGGAGGCGCATGCTCAGATAATCGGCGTCGCGCCAAGAGGTCGCGGCGCGCGTCCGGCGCCTCCGCATCTGGCGCTCGTCGCCGCGCTCACGGATGTTCGCCCTCGACATGAGAGGCCTCCGATGAGGAGCGCATCAGGCGGACGATGAGACCGAAGCTCGTGCGCAGCTCCAGAAGCCACGTTCGCCCTTCCAGCAGCAAGAGGAAGACCGGATACGTGAGTCCGCCCAGCACCGCGATCACCAGCAGCGACGGAAGATCGCCGACGAGGCGTTCGGCGAGCGCTCGAAGCGTGAGGAAGGTCATCACACCAGCCGTCGCCGGACGAACGAGCGCGTAGGTCCAGTTCACCGAAGCGATCCTCGAGAGC
>BEHM01000111.1 GCA_002923315.1 bacterium HR10 | reverse complement strand
CACCCGAGGGCGACGGATGGTGATGGTGCCAATGCCCAGGGTCAGCCTGCGAGGTTTCCCATAGCCGTTCCTGTAACCCTGGACTCCGTCCACCGCGGCTCGCCGCTGGTAGCGGCACCGGCCCAACAACTCGGTCACCTCCTGCTCCAGGAGATCCTGGATGAACTCCTGGATCTTGCCCCGAACCCACTCCTCCAACCCCTCCCATGTGGGGCTTGATACCAGGGATCCTCCCGTGGTACGCTTGTTCATGGCGGTGTACCTCCTCCTTTCTCTTCGTTAACGTTTTCTCTCTTAAGAAGGGAGGATACACCGCCTTCAGCAGAATTTCCACACCCTTTGATTTTACCTCCGCTCGATCCCGACCTGATCAAAGAGGTCTTGTGGAATCTCCTCTTGAACGCCGTGCAAGCGATGCCCGAGGCCGGCGAGTTGGTCGTCGCGACCGGTCTCGGGGAGTTCCCCGATCGTTCATCGCAGCGCTGTGTGTGCATCGCCATTCGCGATTCCGGCGTGGGCATCGCTCCCAGTGATATGGAGAAGCTCTTCGATCCGTTCTTCACGACGAAGCCCTTTGGGACCGGACTTGGACTGGCCTCGGCCCGCCGCATCATCGAAGCGCATGGAGGGACGATCACCGTCCAGAGCAGCCCGGGAAAGGGGACAACTGTGACGATCTTCCTCCCCCTATGAGTTCGCCCTCACTCTCCTCAATGCCCAACACGACCGCGACGCCCGCGAGACCAGCGGGGTTGTTGAGCGAAGGAGTGGGCGTTCTGCTGATCACGCGGATACTCCCGGCGACGTTCTTCCTCATGGTGGCGCTCGCGCGCTTGTCGAAGGTGCCGCGCCTCTTCCCCCTCCCCCCCGCCGATGCGGGCGCGCTCGCTCAAGTGACCGCGCTCGCGCACATCATCTATCACGGTTCGGTGATCTTCTTCCTCCTGCTCATCACCGGACTCATCATCGTGCGCCCGCAACCACTGCGAAAGAGCACCGGATGGGTGCCTCGTCTCACGGCCCTTGTGGGCTCGTTTTCGCTGTCCTTCCTCGCCGCCTCTCCGCACGCCGAACCGGCGTTGCTGCGCACAACGAGCGCGACGATCCTCATGGTCGGGGGGAGCGCGATCACCATCGCCGCCCTGCTCGCGCTGGGGCGCTCCTTCAGCATCTTCCCCGAAGCGCGGCGGCTCGTCACCCGCGGCCCGTATGCGGTCGTGCGCCACCCGATGTACCTGGGCGAGATCCTCGCCGGGCTCGGCCTGACCCTGCAGGTGCTCTCCGAACGCGCCGTTTTGCTCTTCGCCATTTTCCTCACGGCTCAACTGGCACGTCTGCGATATGAAGAGCAGATCCTGGAGCGCACGTTTCCCGAATATGCGACCTACAAACTCCGGACAGCTCGCCTCATCCCACGTCTCTATTGAAGCGCTTCCGGGATCGAACCACGCCCTGGGCATCCAAAGGGTCGAGAAGGCACGCTCCCGGTGACTTGCCGAGAGAGCGTCGGCGACCTCTCCTTGATGTGAGGAGCTCTCTCCGACTAAGATTGAGCTTCCTTCGCGAACATGACGGAGGCGCGACAGATCTGTGCGCTCTGCGGTCGGCCCCTCCCGCAGGCCGAAGGCACCGATGCCCTTTGCCCGATATGCCGGCAGCGTGAAACGCCGCCCGCTTCGGAACGACCGCCGTGGGGACTGGCGGCCGCATTCGGGCTCTGGATGTTTTTCATCTTCGCGATCTCGCTCCTGCCGGCTCTCGGCGTCTTCTTCTGGGCAGCGGCGCGAGGATACGTGCCGACAGATCCGGGACCTCTCCATAGCCCGGAGGGAACGCTCGTTCAAGTCTCGATGCTCTTCCTCGCCCATCTGCTGACGCTCGTGGTCGGATGGGCGGTCGTCACTCAAGGGGCGCGGCGGCCTTTCCTGCATACGCTCGGATGGCGTTGGCACCCTCGGTTTCGCCTGCGCCATGTGCTGTTGACGGTCGGTGGCCTCTATGGACTCATCTTCGCCCTCTCGCTGTTTCTGCCCTCGCGCGAGACGGCTTTTGACCGATTGCTTCACGTCTCTCCCTCCGTTCGCATAGTCATCGCCCTCTTGGCCGTGGGCACCGCACCGCTTGTGGAAGAATTGGTCTACCGCGGCGTGCTCTACCCCACGCTCCAGATGCGCCTCGGACGCGCTCGCGCCATCGCCTTCGTCACCCTCTTGTTCGCCCTCGTGCATTATCCGCAATACAGCGCGAGTACGCTCATTCTGGTCGCCGTCACCGTGCTCAGCTTCGTCATCACGATGATCCGCGCCTATACCGGGCAACTCCTCCCCTGCGTCGTCACTCACCTCGTCTATAATGCCATCGGCGCGGCGCTCATTCTGAGCGGCTACGCGCTCAGCGAGTGATCTCCGCATCCACATGGGCAATGGCGAGCCGAGGCGCACCGTGATACAATCTCTCCCGAAAGGGGAAGACCGATGGGGAACCTGAGATCAGAAGAGCGCGAGGAGCTGTACAAGCGTCTGGAAGAGGCGGTAGGAAGGACAGCGGCCGAGACGCTGATCGGAGCCATCGAGCAGCTCATTGCGCGAGAGACTGCGCGAGCGCTCTCCGATCACCTTCGCACACTCCATGAAGTTGTGGAGCGGATCCTCGAGGGGCATGAGCGAACGCGAGAGACGCTGACCCAACTCATCGAAGCCCAGACACAGATGGGAGAACGCGTGGGACAACTGGCCGAAGCTCAGCTTCGAACAGAAGAACGGATAGAGCGGCTGGAAGCCGCCGTGACGCAGCTCGCTCAGGCTCAGGCCCGGACGGAGGAGCGCGTCGGGCGATTGGAGGCGATCGTGGAGCAACTCGCCCAAGCTCAGGCTCGAACGGAAGAACGGGTGACACGACTGGAGATGATCGTGGAGCAGCTTGTGCGGACTCAAACCCGCGCGGAGGAGCGTCTGGAGCGGCTGGAAGTTGCCGTGGCGCAGCTCGCTCAAGCTCAGGCTCGGACTGAAGAGCTCGTGAAGCAACTGGCCGAAGCTCAGGCGCGGACCGAAGAACGCGTGACGCAGCTGGAGGCCACTGTGGCGCAGCTCGCTCAAGCTCAGGCGCGGACCGAAGAACGCGTGACGCAGCTGGAGGCCACCGTGGCGCAGCTCGCTCAAGCTCAGGCTCGGACCGAAGAGCTCGTGAAGCAACTGGCCGAAGCCCAGGCC
>BEHM01000110.1 GCA_002923315.1 bacterium HR10 | reverse complement strand
TGGCCGTCGGCGCCGATGGGGTGCATCTCGGACAGGAGGATCTCCCGCCGGAGAAAGCGCGCGCGTTGCTCGGGCCGGATCGCCTCATCGGCTTCTCGACGCATTCGCTCGAGCAAGCGCTTGTGGCCGACACATGGCCCGTGGATTATATCGCCATTGGTCCGATCTTCCCCACGCGGACGAAGGAGAATCCGGATCCGGTCGTCGGCGTGGAGACGGTTCGAGCCGTGCGGGCGCGAATTCGCAAACCGCTGGTCGCCATCGGCGGCATCACGCTGGAGACGGCACCGCGCGTCATCGCCGCGGGCGCGGATGCCGTCGCCGTGATCGCCGATCTCTTGAGTGCGCCGGACATCACGGCACGAGCGCGTCAGTATGTGGAGACACTCGCCGCGCTCCCATGAGCGCGCGAGCCTTCGGATCGGTTCGAGGTCAGACGGTGCCGCGGACCGATGCGCGCGATGAGGGGGAGGAGAAGATGAACGGCAGAGCATTCGCCGCTGTGAGCCTCGCGCTGGGGAGCCTCGTGATCGCAACGCCGGTCATCGGCGCGCGTGGCTTCGCGCCTGAGGAGCTGCACACCGTGCGGTTGCGCAATGGGTCCATCCTGCGCGGTCGTCTCGTGCGATTCGAGAACGGAGAGTTCACGATGATCCTCGCCGGTACGCAGAGTCGGGCCATCATCCACGTCGCCGACGTGGAGCGCATAGATTTTGGAGAGGCCGCGCCGGTCCACGCGGAAGCGCCGCGTGCGCCGGAGGCGACGGCGGAGGCGCGTCCGACTCCGGAGCCGGTGGTTTCTCCGCCAGCGGAAGCCGTGGCGCTGCCGCAGTATCGGGAGTACACCGTGAGGGTCCCGGCCAACGCGGAATGGACTGACACGGGGATCACGCTCGTCCGAGGACAGAAGCTGCGGCTGGCCGTCAGCGGACGCGTGCGCATCTCGCCGACGCGCGAGGTGGGGCCGGAGGGGATCGAGATGAACGACCCTGGCAAGCTGATGCCGGATCGTCCAAGTGGAGGCTTGATCGCGGTCATCGGCGATGATAACGATGACTTCATCTTCATCGGGCCGGCGGCCGAGCTGGTCGCCCATCGCAGTGGTCAGTTGTATCTGATGGTCAACGACGGCGAGCTCAAAGATAACAGTGGTGAGTTCACCGTCCGCATTCAGGTGAGCGAGCCGCCGCAGGCCGCGAAGAAGCCATAGTGGGCCCTGCGCTTCGCCTCCATAAGTGTGGGAGCGTGAGATGGCGGTCGAACGCTTGCGGGCGATTCCGTCGGTGGAGTCCATCTTGCGATGGGCTTCTGTAGCCCCGTGGATCGAACGGCTCGGGCGCACCCTCGTCGTCAGCGAGGTGCGCGCCGTCACGGAAACGGTGCGTGAGGAGATCCGCGCGGGGCGTCTCGTCGTGGCGTTCGATGAGGTGCCGCGCGAGATCGAGCGCCGGCTGCGCACGCGCTTGGAGGCGCTGGAGCGCCCCTCGCTGCGGCGGGTGATCAATGCGACTGGCGTCATCCTTCACACCAATCTCGGGCGCGCGCCCCTCTCGGCGGCAGCGCTCCGCGCCCTGGAACAGATCGGCGCGGGATACTCCAATCTCGAATACGATCTCGCGCGGGGTGAGCGTGGGCGGCGCGAGGTGCATTGCCAGGAGGTGCTGCGCCGTCTGCTGGGCGCAGAGGCCGCGCTCGTCGTCAACAATAACGCGGCCGCCGTGTTGTTGGTGCTCAACACCCTGGCCGAAGGCGGGGAAGTCCTCGTCTCGCGCGGAGAGCTGATCGAGATCGGTGGCGCCTTCCGGCTCCCCGAGATCATGGCGAAATCCGGGGCCATTTTGCGCGAAGTCGGGACGACGAATCGCACGCGGTTGGACGATTACGAGCGAGCCATTACGGAGCGCACACGGCTCATCTTGCGCGCACATTGGAGTAATTTCCGCATCATCGGATTCACCGAGCGACCCTCTCTCAAAGGCCTCGTCGCCTTGGCTCATCGGCATGGCCTCCCCTGCTACGAAGATCTGGGGAGTGGATGCCTCGTGGATGTGGGCCCGTGGGGGATCTCCGACGAGCCGACCGTAGCTCAGTCTCTGGCCGACGGCGTGGATGTGTGCTCCTTCAGCGGGGATAAATTGCTGGGCGGGCCGCAGGCGGGGATCATCGTCGGGCGTGCGGCGATCATCGAGCGCCTGGCCCGAAATCCCCTGATGCGCGTCGTCCGGCCGGATAAGCTCACCCTCGCCGCGCTCGAAGCAACCCTGCGCGCGTATCTGGCCGGGCGCTTCGAGGAGGTCCCGGTTCTGCGGATGATCGCCCTGACGCCTGAACATCTCCGACGTCGTGCGCGCGCCTTCGCCCGTCGGCTCCGGCGCGCATGCGGCGAAGCCTTTCACATTCGATTGAAGGAAGGCGTCTCGGTCGCCGGCGGCGGTTCCGCTCCAGGAGTGGGGCTTCGGACGACACTCATCGCCCTGCGCCACCAACAGCTCTCGGCGCAGGAGCTGGACGCTCGGCTGCGCGCCGCTGATCCCCCTGTGATCGCGCGCATCGAGGAGGAAGAGGTGGTGCTTGATCTCCGCACCGTCTCGCCAGAGGAAGAGCGCGAGATGCTCCGCGCTCTGAGTGCCATCGCTCCACGCCTTCGGGATGAATCGCCGGATGGCGAACCTCCACGCTCCGCCCAGGAACCCGCGCGGGCGGACTCTGGGTGAGAACGGATCCCCATTGTGCGATTACCACCTCCTATGAGCCGGCACGCCTGAGCATTTTTAGCTTTGGGCGAGCGAAGCGAACCTCGGGTCGAACTTTTAGCTATTGCCGCGTTCGCAATCACGCGCTATACTGCAACATGTAACATGATTACGCGATTGTCGCGCAAACGATGAATTCGCATTCGGAGGAGGGCTTATGATCGAGGAGCCGGAGATCACGATCGAGAGTAAGGAGCAGGGAAGACCCATTGAGAAGAAGGTGCCCGTGGAGGGCGAGCGAACCGATCCGCTTGAAGAGATCGCGTCTTCGATGAGGGAGTTCGCGCAGCGGATTCCGGACTCGATCGCCAAGGCGATTGAGAAGGCGCTTCAGGGGCGGGATTTTCCACTGATGGTCCGTGTGAATCGCGAGGCCTTGCGGCGCATTGACGAGCTAGTGGAGGCGGGGATCTTCAAGAGTCGTTCCGAGAGCGCCGCGTTTTTGATCAGTGAGGGGATTAA
>BEHM01000109.1 GCA_002923315.1 bacterium HR10 | reverse complement strand
TTCGATCCGAGAGAAGATCGCCGACAAGAAGTCACGGCACGATATGGGGTATCCGCGTTCTCGACCTTCGAAGAAGCGCTCGCCCACGAGCCGGAGGCGTTGGTGATCTCGACCCCCCCGGCTCTGCACGCCCCCTATGTCGAGTGGGCCATTCGCCACAATGTCCATTTCTTCTGCGAAGTGCCGCTCTCGCCTCATCCCTCGGAGATCGAGCGGTTCCTGCACCTCATGCGCGAGTCCGGTTTCCATCGGGTCGCCGCCCCAAGCAGCACGTGGAAGTTCCTGCCCACGGTGCGCATGCTGCAGCAGCTCCTCAACGAACCGTGGTTCGCTCCCGCCCTCTGCGTCCTCCACCAGGTCGGGCAATATCTCCCCGACTGGCATCCGTGGGAAGATTACCGCACCTTCTACGCGGCCGATCTGAAGTTGGGCGGGGGATTGGACGTTCCGGCGATTGAGCTGAACTGGATGCTGTGGCTCTTGGGCGATACGCGGGTGAAGCGCGTTCAGGGAGTCGCTCGAAAACTCAGCCGCTTGGAGATCCACACCGCCGACGTGCTCCAACTGCTGATGGAATGTGAGAACGGCGTCCTCCTGAGCATGCACTTCGATATGATCCAACGTAAGGGCGAGCGCTACGTGAAGTTCATCAGCGAGAATGGCACGATCGTCTGGGAGGGATGGACGGTGCGCTTCTTCCGGGCCAGCGGCACGGATTGGACCTTTTTGCCCGAGCTGGAGCCGGAGGCCATCGAGCAAACGTACGTGGAGGAGATGCGCGCGTTCCTGGCGGCGATCCGCGGCGAAGCGGCCTTCCCGAATGATCTCCCCACCGAGCATCACATCATGACCGTTCTTCGCCAGGTCCTTCCATGACGAGGAGCTCGCCTATGCACCGACGCACCTTCCTGAAAGGAACCATTGCCGGAGCGCTCGCCCTCGGAGGCGCGCCCTGGCGCCCGCCGACCGAAGCGCAATTGAATCCCTCTGCTCCCCAGACGCCCGTCCGAACGCTGCCGATCGAACTGGGCACGGACAAGCAGGTCTTCCTCGATTGGTGGTTCATCGAGCCCGGATACGGCGTGCCCTTCACCGTCGCCGCACAACGAGCGCGCGCTTGGAGCCCCCTCTTCATGCCACGAGGGGTCCGCCTCACCGTCGTGCCACCCCTGCTCTCGCCCGAGCCCATCCTCGTCCCCGATACTCCAGCCGATGGCCTTTTCATCGGAGCCTACTGCACGCTCCTCTACGAGGACGGAGTGTATCGCCTCTGGTACGAGGGGTATGAGACGCTCCAGAGCGACGAGGAGGCGAAGATCTGCTACGCGGAATCCACCGATGGCCGCCGGTGGATCAAGCCGAAGCTCGGTCTCATCGAATACAAGGGCTCGCGGGAGAACAATATCGTCCTGCTCGGAGCTCACGGCGCGACGATCTTCAAAGATCCATCGGCTCCCCCCTCGGAGCGCTATAAGCTGCTCTACGTGGATCGGGCGACTGAACCTGATCCGACGGGGACGCAACCGTTGGCCTGGCTCTTCGGCGCCGTTTCCCCAGATGGTCTGCGCTGGACGCGCTTGCGCGAGCCCGTCCTCAAACATACGAGCGATACACAAAACGTCTGCCTCTACGACGTGGAGCTCAAACGCTATGTGGCCTACGTGCGCGGTTGGGAGCCGCAGACGCGGGCCGGGTTCGGTGGGCGTCGAGTCGTCAAACGGACGGAAGCGGCGGATTTCCGTCGCTTCGCCGATCCGGAGATCGTGCTCATGCCCGCTCCGGATGATCCGCCCGACGTGGATATCTACACGAATGCCTATCATCGGTGGCCGGGAGCCGCTCGCGCACACCTGATGCTCCCGGCCTTCTATCATCGCGCAGCCGATACGGTGGAGGTACATCTGGCCGTCAGCCGTGACGGACGCCGCTGGTTCCGCCCTCGTCCCCACCCCTATATCCCCGTCGGACCTCCGGGATCGGGCGCCGAGGGGCAGGTCTACGCGGGCGTCGGCATCGTCCCGTGGCCGCGCGGACAGTGGGCCTTTCCCGTGGCGCGTCTGGGACTGACGCATAACCTGGTCCGGCCCGAATACATCACCCGCCCATTGGGGGGAATCTGGCTGGCCATCCTCCGCGAGGATGGTTTCATGGCGCTGGAGGCTGAGACCGAGGGCGAATGCTGGACGCAGGTCGTCTCCTTCACAGGTGGAGAGCTTCGCGTCAACTTCTGGTCCCATCGGGGCGGGCGGTTGCGCGTGGGCTTAGTCGAACCCGACGGGACGCCCATCCCCGGCTATGCCACCGAAGAGTGCGACGGGGTGGAAGGCGATGTCCTCTGGGAGCCCATTCGCTGGAAAGGCCGAAGCGATTGTTCGACCCTTCGGGGGAAGCTGCTTCGAATTCATTTCCATATCCGACGAGGTCGCCTCTATGCGTTCCGATTCGCCTGAGAGAGCCGACGTCACTATGACCGATGTGCTGGCGATCCCTCAGACGCGCCTGATCCCCGCCGGCTCCTTCCGAATGGGAAGCGCCGAGTGGGAACGCTATCCCGGTGAGAGTCCGGAGACCCTCGTTTACCTCGACGCCTTCGAGATCGGCATCTTTCCGGTCACCAATGCCGAATATGCCAGTTTCCTCGAAGCGACGGGATACGAGAAACCACCCTGGTGGGAAGATCCGCGCTTCAACGATCCGCGACAGCCGGTCGTCGGCGTCAATTGGTACGATGCCGTGGCCTATTGCCGGTGGTTGCGCCGAGTGACCGGGGAACCCTACCGCCTCCCCACCGATGCCGAGTGGGAGAAGGCCGCGCGCGGCGGCCTGGAGGGGAAGGCCTACCCCTGGGGAGATGACCCGCCGACTCTCGAGCGATGCTGGTGGGGCGGGCAGGAGAGGCCCAAACCGGTCGGTTCCTTCCCTCCGAACGGCTACGGGCTGTATGATATGGTCGGTAATGTCTGGGAATGGTGCGCCGATTGGTATAACCCGCGATACTTTCGCCACCCTCCTCGGCGAAATCCGCGCGGACCGCGCACGGGGGAAGGGGAGAATAAGGTCATTCGCGGAGGGTCGTTCCTCACGCCGAAGCCGGAGCCCTTGCGCTGTGCCTATCGGCACCCGGATCATCCGACCCTTCGGCACGAGTGCATCGGATTTCGCGTGGCGAAGTCCGTCCGACGAATGCGCTGAGAGTGACACATGTTCGCGAACCGATTGAAAGAGCGGATCCGAAAAGGGGAGCCCGTCGTGGGGAGTTGGATCGCTCTCACCGATCCCTTCGCCGTTGAAGTCATGGCCGAAGCCGGATTCGATTGGTTGGTCATCGACACCGAGCACTGCCCCATTGGCATCGAGAGCTTGCGCGATATCCTCATCGCCGCGAAGGGGGGAACGGCTTCACCCATCGTCCGCTTGGCGGAGAATCGTCCCGATCTCTTCAAGACCGCGCTCGATTTGGGGGCGG
>BEHM01000108.1 GCA_002923315.1 bacterium HR10 | reverse complement strand
CTGTGCTTCGGCCAGAGCCGCCAATTGCTCCTCCACACGGGTCACTCGCTCTTCGGTCTTGCGTTGCGCCTCAGCCAGGGCCGCCAATTGCTCCTCCACCCGCCCCACCCGCTCTTCGGTCTTGCGTTGCGCTTCGGCCAGAGCTGCCAATTGCTCTTCCACGCGCCCTATTCGCTCTTCTGATCTTCGCTGCGCCTGCGCCAGAACCAAAAGAGCACGGGTCGTTCTCCTTTCAGCCCGCTGCTGCGCTTCGATCCATTCTCGGAAGAGTTGCGGCAAAGCGAGCAACTCATCCGTGAGCAAAAGGCGACGAAGCTCCTGCCGCCACTCCGGATGTTCTTGAAGGAGTCGGAGCAGGTCCAAATAATCTTGCGCTTCGAAAGCCATCTTCGTTCTCCTCTCGCAAGCTCCCCCCTGGTCTTGACCTCAAATGCGTGCTATTCATTCTGACGGCACTCAGCAATGTACCACTCCCCCTTGTTTCCGTTCAAGTCCCGTGCCGGGCGGACTTCGTCCTCCCATGAGGATATGGGCACCTGGCTCCAATGTCCTCATCATGTGAGGACCTGTTGACCCGGTCCCCCCAGCGGTTCTAAACTATTGCTTCGAGCAAGTTCGGAGGGGAATCGGGCTGTCCGAATCGCGCGAAGAAGATGGAAGGTGATCTCCTGTGCCGGCATCATCACGGTGAGCGCTTCCAACGGGGGGCACTTATTCTGACGTGGAGGGGGCGGCTTCCGAGCATCCCCCGCGACACTGACCGCCATGTGGGAGGGAGGGGATGAATCCGGTCACTCATATTGCGGTTGAGAAATATCAGGGACTCAGCCGAGAGGTGCTCCTCGGCTTGTATCGCACCATGCTCTTATCTCGCCGCATTGACGATAAGGAGATTCAGCTCAAGCGGCAGAATCGCATCTTCTTTCAAATCAGCGGCGCAGGGCATGAAGCGGTGCTCGTCGCCGCGGGCTTGGTCTTGAAGCCGGCTTACGATTGGTTCTACCCCTACTATCGCGATCGGGCCCTGATGCTCATGTTGGGTGTGACGCCCAAGGAGATGTTCCTGCAAGCGGTGGGCGCGGCTGCCGATCCCAGTTCCGGCGGGCGTCAGATGCCCTCGCACTGGGGATTCCGGCGCTTGAACGTCGTCTCCAGCTCCAGCCCCACGGGAACGCAGTTCTTGCAAGCCGTCGGATGCGCCGAAGCCGGACGGTATTACGAGCTGGTGGAGGAGATCGCGGATCGCGCGAGCCGGTTCCATGCGGATGAGGTCGTCTACGTCTCCAGCGGCGACGGAGCGACGAGCGAGGGCGAGTTCTGGGAATCGCTCAATACGGCGTGCAACTTGAAGCTCCCCATCCTCTACCTCATCGAGGACAACGGGTATGCCATCTCCGTGCCCATCGAAGTGCAGACGGCCGGCGGCAGCATCTCCCGCCTGGTGCGCAGCTTCCCCTACCTCCTGGTTCGCGAGTGCGACGGGACGGATGTGCTGGAGAGCTACGCGACGCTGCGCGAGGCCGTCGCCTATGTGCGGCAACGGCGTGGGCCTGCTCTCGTTCACGCTCATGTCATTCGCCCCTATTCGCATTCGCTCTCCGATGACGAGACCCTCTACAAGCCCGAGGAAGAGCGGGAGGAAGAAGCGCGGCGTGATCCCATCCCTCGCCTGGCGGACTTCCTTCTCCGCGAGGGATTGGCCGATGCCGAACACCTGGCGGCCATTCGCGCGGACGTGGATGAAGAGGTCGCGCGCGCGGCCGACGAAGCGTTGGCGGCAGCTCGCCCCGCCCCCTCGACGGCCACGCTCTACGTCTACTCCCCCACTGTGGACCCCACGTCCTCGGCCTTCGAGACCGAGCCGCACTATTCGGGTGAGCCGAAGACGATGGTGGACCTTCTGAACGCCTGCCTTCATGACGAGATGGCGCGCGATCCCCGAATCGTCGTCTTCGGCGAGGACGTCGCCGATTGCAGCCGCGAGCAATACCTGGACAAGGTCAAAGGCAAGGGGGGGGTCTTCAAGGTCACGCATAATCTGCAGCGCCGCTTCGGTTCGCATCGAGTCTTCAATACCCCCCTGGCGGAAGCCAACATCGTCGGACGCGCCATCGGCATGGCCACGCGCGGATTGAAGCCCGTCATCGAGATCCAATTCTTCGACTACATCTGGCCGGCCATGATGCAGATCCGCAACGAGCTGGCCCTGATGCGATGGCGCTCGAACAATGCCTGGTCATGCCCGCTGGTCATCCGCGTCCCGATCGGCGGCTACCTCCAGGGAGGCGCCATCTATCACAGCCAATCCGGCGAGAGCATCTTCACACATATCCCCGGACTGCGCGTCGTCATGCCCTCGACGGCCGTGGACGCCAACGGCCTTTTGCGCACCGCGATCCGATGCGATGATCCCGTGCTCTTCCTCGAACACAAGCACCTCTATCGCCAACCGTACAACCGAGGCCCATATCCCGGACCGAACTACATGATCCCCTTCGGGAAGGCGAAGATCGTTCGCCCAGGACGCGATCTGACGATCATCACCTATGGGGCGCTCGTCCATCGCAGCCTCCTGGCGGCCGAACGGGTCAACGAGCAATACGGCCTCGATGTGGAGGTCATTGATCTGCGGAGCCTGAACCCGTACGACTGGGAGACGATCGCCCGCTCGGTGAGGAAGACGAGCAAAGTGATCGTCGCGCATGAGGACAGCCTCTCCTGGGGATTCGGAGCGGAGATCGCCGCCCGTATCGCGGATGAGTTGTTCGAGGACCTGGACGGCCCCGTACGTCGCGTCGGCGCTCTGGATACGTTCGTGGCCTATTGCCCGGACCTGGAGAACGCGATCCTGCCACAGGTTGAGGACCTGGTGAAGGCCATCCTCGATCTGGCCGAGTATTGATCGGCCGGCCGGGCCGTCCGCATCACGCCCGCGCAAGCAGACGCGCGAGTTGGTTTCGGGCCGACCGCGGACGAGGCCCTCGAGGGCGAGACGAATTCGCATAAAGCCCGCGAAGCCGGCGCGCGAACGTCGCCCAGGGCGAGCCGAAGGCGAGCCCTAGGACACCGGCACCACCATCATCCCCCAAGCCCCCGGAGGGAGCAGCCCATCGGCATGGTCACACGTGGCGTTTGTGCACACCGCATCACGATCCGCCTCCGCATGGACCGTCCGCGTACGCGGGCTTGGGGTGGGGATTGGCGCCCTGTTCCTAGGGCTCGCTTCGCTCACCCCGGGCTACATTCGGTCGCCCGCATGCGCGGGCTCGCGCGCAGAATAGGGTTGGGCTCGCGATGCTCGCCACACTCGCTCCAGGCCGATTTCGGTCGCCCGGGAGAGAATTTCCTTGACTCGAGTCGGATTCACTTATATACTGGAGATCGCCGTTTGTGACAGCGGGTGAGTTTTTCAGGAAGGGAGCGAGGCGTATGACGAAGAAACGTGCGTTCGTTCTGCTGCTGGGCCTGCCGGCGCTTGGGCAGGGCGCAGTCGCCCTGGTGCCGGGCGTCATCAGCATCATCCTGCA
>BEHM01000107.1 GCA_002923315.1 bacterium HR10 | reverse complement strand
TGCCGTCGAGCGCGTCCTCGGCCCGCCGGGAGCGGCGATCGTCTCCCTGGCCATCCTCATCTCCATCCTCGGCGCGTTGAACGGTTCGATCCTCTCGGGAGCGCGCATCTTCTACGCGATGGCCGCCGATGGACTGTTCTTCAAGAGGATCGCCCTCGTTCACGATCGATTCCGCGTCCCGCATGTGGCGATCTGGGCGCAGGCGGTGTGGGCATCGCTGCTGGCGGCCAGTGGCACTTACGAGCAGCTCTTCACTTACGTGATCTTCGCCGCTTGGGTCTTCTACGGGGTGACGACCATCGGATGCCTCTTCCTGCGCCGGAGATTCCCCACTGTTGAGCGACCGTTTCGCACGCCGGGCTATCCCATCTCCCCGCTGCTCTTCGGCAGCCTGGCGCTTCTGCTGACGGTGAGCACGTTCGCGGGAGCGCCGCGCGAATCGGCCATCGGTGTGGGGATCATGCTCTCGGGGCTGCCGGCATACGTCCTCTGGAGGAGGCGGCCCGTCGGGAAGGACGTCGCGCGCTCGATTTGACACCCCACTCACCCTCGCGCTAAGATTCGCCGTGATGACGCACATCGAATCGAGGCGGGAGTGAGGCATGGCGCCGACGATCCTGGCCAAGGTGGCGGCCGAACGACACGCGCTCACCGTCAGCGAGCTGACCTATCGCATCAAGGACCTGCTGGAAGGAGAGTTCCCCGACCTCTGGATTCGCGGCGAGATCTCCAATTTCAAGCATCACAGCTCGGGCCACTGGTACTTCACGCTGAAGGATGCGCACGCGCAGCTGTCCTGCGTCTGCTTTCGCCTGCAGAATCGCCTGATCCGGTTTCGGCCGGAAGATGGACTGGAGGTGTACGCGCGCGGGCGGCTGAGCGTCTATGAGAAGCGCGGAGAGTATCGGCTGCTGGTGGACTACATGGAGCCGGTCGGGGTCGGCTCTCTGCAATTGGCCTTCGAGCAACTGAAGGCGCGCCTGGCGGCCGAAGGGCTCTTCGATCCGGAACGGAAGCGCCCGCTCCCCCTCATGCCGCGAAAGATCGGCGTGATCACATCGCCCACGGGGGCGGTCATCCGCGACATCTTGCGCATTCTGAAACGGCGCAACCGCGGTATTGATGTGCTCATCTTCCCCGTGCGCGTTCAAGGCGATGGGGCGGCCGAGGAGATCGCCGAAGCCATCCGCATTCTGAATCGGCGCGATGATCTGGATGTCCTCATCGTCGGGCGCGGTGGCGGCTCCATCGAGGACCTCTGGGCCTTCAACGAAGAGATCGTCGCGCGCGCGATCTTCCACTCGCGCATCCCGATCATCTCGGCCGTCGGGCATGAGACGGATTTCACCATCGCCGATTTCGTGGCCGACGTGCGCGCGCCGACGCCTTCGGCGGCCGCGGAGATGGTCGCCGCGCGTCGGGATGAATTGATCGAACGATTCGCCGCGCTGGAGTTGCGCCTGGTGAAGGCCACGCGATACCTCATCGTCCGACGACGCGAGCGCCTCTCACAGCTTCAAGCGCGACCGGGACTGATGCGCGCGCGAAACCTCGTGCAACAGGCGCTGCAGCGCGCGGACGATCTCGACTACCGCCTGCAGATCGCTATGACGAAGCGGCTGCGCGCGGCCCGAGAGCGCTTCGCCGCGCTCTCGTTGCGCCTCACGGCGCAGCGACCGAGCCGCCGCCTGGCAGAGACGCGCGGCCGTTTGGCCCTGCTGCAGAATCGGTTGAGTGCCACGATCCGCGAGCGGATTCAAACGGCTCGACGCCACCTCAGCGCGGCCGTCGGAAAGCTCGATGCCTTGAGCCCCCTGGCCGTCCTCTCGCGGGGCTATGCGATCGTCTGGAACGAACGGGGCGCCATCGTGCGAGATGCGGCGGACGTGAACGTCGGAGATCGCCTGCGCGTCCGCCTCTTCAAGGGTCGGGTGAACGTCGTGACCGAAGAGGTGAGGCCCGATGAGTAAAGCATCGAAACCCACAGACTTCGAGACGGCGCTCAAAGAGCTGGAGGGCATCGTCGAACAGTTGGAGAACGGCGAACTCCCCCTGGAGCGCGCCTTGGAACTCTTCGAGCGCGGCGTCAAGCTCTCGCGAGAATGCCAGAAGCGGCTCGAAGAGGCTGAGCGAAAGGTCGAGATTTTGCTCAAGAACGCGAGCGGGGAGTACGAGGCCGTCCCCTTTGAGGAGCCTCTCGATGAGGGCTCCCAGCCACTGTGACGATGGTGACGGCGACCGCGCTGACGGAGTATCTGAACGCGCAACGGGAGCGCTTGCATCAGTGGCTGGATCGGCTCGTCCCCTCTGAAACGACGCCTCCCGACATCATCCACCGGGCCATGCGCTACAGCCTCTTCGCCGGGGGGAAACGACTGCGCCCCATCCTCACGATCGCGACCGGAGAGATGTTCGACGTTCCTGAATCATGGCTGCTGCCGACGGCTTGCGCCATCGAGATGATCCACACCTATTCGCTCATTCACGATGACCTCCCGGCACTTGACAATGATGACTGGCGGCGCGGACGACCGACCTGTCACAAAGTCTTCGGCGAAGCGATCGCCCTTTTGGCGGGTGATGCGCTGCTCACCCTGGCGTTTCGGACGCTGGCCGAAATCCCGATCCCGGATGCGTATCGCGATCGCCAAGTCCGCGCGATCGCTGAGATCGCGCAGGCGGCGGGAACGACCGAGGGGATGATCGGCGGCCAGGTCCTGGACCTGCTGACGGAAGGCAAACCCTTCGATGAGACGATGCTCCGGACGATTCATCGTGCGAAAACTGGGGCCCTGATCACGGCCTCGGTGCGCGTCGGCGGGATCTTGGGGGGAGTGGGACCGGAACCGATGCGCGCGCTCACGCGCTACGGCGAATGCCTCGGACTCGCCTTTCAGATCATTGACGACGTGCTCGACGTGACGGGAACCCCGGAGGAGATCGGGAAGACCCCGGGCAAAGATGCGGTGGCTCGGAAAGCGACCTATCCGCGCCTGTACGGCATCGAGGCCTCGCGGCGTCAGGCCGAAGCGCTCATTGGCGAAGCTCTGGAGGCGATCCGATCCCTACCGCGCTCGGAACGGCTCGTCGCTCTGGCACAACTGGTCCTCGAGCGCCGAGGATAGCCAGGGCGCTCACACCGTCCCTTCTCGCCGACGTCCCCACGCCAGAAGGCCAAGGCTCACGACCACGCAGGTCCAAGCGAAGAAGTCTCCAAAGCGCGCATATATCGTGAGGGGGGGAGACGCCGACGGGTATTCCAGGCGCCAACGACGTGTCGCTTCTTGAAAGAGCGGCGTCTCCGCGCGCACATCCCCATAGGGGGTGATCAACGCCGTGATGCCGCTGTTGGTCACGCGAACGAGCGGATGCCCCAGCTCGACCGCACGAAAAACGGCGTGCTGCAGATGCTGTCGCGCTCCCGCCGTCGGGCCAAACCATCCGTCGTTGGAGATGTTCACCAGCAGTGTCGCCCCTCGCCGCACGAGCGCGCGCGGGATCTCCGGGAAAGCGGACTCGAAACAGATGAAAATCCCAAGGCGCACCGCTCCCACAGACGCGACCGTGTACGTCGTTCCTGGGACGAAATCGCCCGCC
>BEHM01000106.1 GCA_002923315.1 bacterium HR10 | reverse complement strand
CCCGCGCGGGTGCTCGGCTTGGTGGCGTTTCTCTTCCTCCTGGCCTTCGGCCTCACGGCGTTCGGCTTCCTCTTGGCATGGATCGTGGACTCGACGCATGGGTTCCATGCCATCGTCAATTTGATCTTCATCCCCATGTGGCTCGTCTCCGGAGCGCTCTTCCCCATGAGTGGGGCCTCGCCCTGGGTGGCATGGCTCATGCGGGTGAACCCCTTGACCTACGGCACGGCCGGTGTGCAGCGCTTGCTCTTTCTGCACGAGCCGTTGGCGGCACCGAGCCTCCCCCTGGCGCTCAGCGTGACGCTGCTGTTCAGTCTCGTGGCGTTCCTGGCGGCGCTCACTGTCGTCCATCGATGCTCGAGGGGGAGCGGCCTCGTGGGTTGATGAGGAGCGGGGAGGCTCACCAGTGATAGAGCATCACGTAGATCGCGACGCCCGTGATTGAGACGTAGAGCCAGAGCGGGAGCGTCCATCGGGCGATCTGTCGGTGTCGCGAGTATTCTGCACGCAGCGCGCGCAGGAGCGTCAGCAGCACCAGAGGGAGGATGACCAGGGCCAAGACCGTGTGCGAGATCAAGACGGTGAGATACAGGATGCGGATGAATCCGCCCTTGGGAAAGGGCGTCGCGCCGTGAAATGTGTGGTAGAGGACATAGGAGAGGAGGAAGAGGGCCGAACTGATCACCGCTCCCAGCATGCACGCTCGATGGGCCCGCACGCGCCGCCTTCGGATGAAGCGATACCCGGCGGTCAGAAGAAGCGCGCTCGTCATATTCAGGAGTGCATTCACCGTCGGCCACAAGATGCACATACGCCTCGCCGATGACCTGGAATTATACGCGACCTCGCCGCCCATGCCGAGGGGCCGCGCGCTCTTTGCGCAGTCGAGAGCTGGTGATGCGTTTGACGCTCGCGGACCGTTTCGACTACGCTCTCGGGCGATATGGAAGCGCCAGCCGTTCAGATCGTCATTCCGACGTACAACGAGCGAGAGAACATCGCGCGACTCATCGCGGAGCTTCGCGTGCACGCGCCTGCGGCGGGCGTCGTCGTCGTGGACGATGATTCGCCCGATGGAACGGCCGAGGTCGTGGAGGAGATAGCGGCAGTTGATGCGCGCGTGCACGTCTTGCGTCGTCAGGGGCGTCGGAGTTTCGCGCGCTCGGTCGCCGAGGGGATGCTCTGGGCGCTGGCGCGCGGGCCACAGTTCGTGATTCAGATGGATGCCGACCTCTCGCACCATCCGCGCTACATCGGAGATCTGCTGCGCGCTGCGGATGAGGCCGATCTGGTCATCGGTTCGCGATACGTGGGTGGCCGCGTGAGCGTCGTCCAGTGGCCTCTCTGGCGCCTGACCTTGAGCGTCTTCGCCAACGCGTATGTCCGGGCGATCACGCGCCTGCCGGTGTTCGACACTACCAGCGGCTTCCGCTGTTGGCGCGCGGAGGCGCTTCGGGCCATTGACCTGCCCTCAATCCGATCCGAGGGATATGCCTTTCAAATCGAGACCCTGTATCGCGCTCATCGGTGTGGATGCCGCATCGTCGAGGTCCCGATCATCTTCACTGAGCGGAATGCCGGCGCCTCCAAGATGAGCACGCGCATCATCGCGGAAGCCGTGATCCGACCTTGGCTCCTCCTCATGGGAGGGGGATCGCCCAGATCCCGCGCGTGAGCCAATCGCCGAAACGTCGCTGATCGGCCGCCACATGCCGCAGCTCCTGAGGCGCCGAGCGCTTTCGTTCCATATGTGATTCGGCGCCTCTTGTAGCGAAGCGCGCGTGAGCGTCAGCAGACGGCGGCGGAAGACCGCATCGCCTTGCATGGTGTTCGGAGAGTCCGTATCATCTTCCCTATTTCTGCAAGGAGAACCGAAAGGCGTGGAGATCAAAGGGCGAGGGGTCTTGATCACGGGAGCGGCCAAGCGGATCGGGCGCGCGATCGCGCTCGCCTTGGCGGAGCGTGGGGCGGATGTCGTCGTCCACTATCATCGCTCCGAAGATGCGGCGCGCGAGACCGCGCGCGAGATCGAGGCGCGGGGTGTCCGTGCGCTCGCGCTGCAGGCGGATCTGGCGAACGTCCGGGAGATCGAACGCTTGATCGAGCGCGCGGCGGAGGCCCTCGGCCGTCTCGACATCCTGGTGAACAATGCCTCGGTCTTCTTCCGAACGCCATTCGGCTCGATCACCGAGGAGCAATGGGATCTCAATCTCGACGTGAATCTCAAAGCGCCCTTCTTCTGCGCGCAGTATGCCGCGCGCTTCATGCGGGAGCAGGGCGGGGGGAAGATCATCAACATCGCCGATTGGGCGGGGTTTCGCCCGTACACGGGTTACATCCCGTATTGCGTCTCGAAGGCGGGATTGATCGCACTGACGCAAGTCTTGGCGAGGACGTTGGCGCCGACGATCCTGGTCAATGCCGTCGCGCCCGGTCCGGTCCTTCTGCCGGAGGACTATGGCGAGGACGAGATTCGCGCGATCATCGAGGGGACGCCGCTCAAGCGGCTCGGATCGCCCGAGGACGTCGTTCGCGCCGTCCTCTTTCTGATCGAGGGGAGCGATTTCATCACTGGACACACGCTCGTCGTGGATGGGGGCCGGCTCATCGGCCCCTGATCCGGGCGCGCCATCAAGGAGGGAAGAGATGTTCAGGGCGACGAAGGAGATCTTCTTCTGCTACGGCCATCGGCTCCTGAACTACGCGGGGAAGTGTCGCAATCTGCACGGGCACAATGCTCGCGCGGAGGTCGAGCTGGCCGCCGAGCGGTTGGACGACCGCCACATGGTCGTGGACTTCGATGAGATCAAGGCGGTCGTGAAATCGTGGATTGATGAGCACATTGATCACAAGATGGTCTTGTGCAAGGACGATCCGTTGTTGCCGATCTTGCGGGAGCATGGCGTCGCCTGCTTCGTGTTGGACACGAATCCGACGGCTGAGGCGCTCGCCAAGCTCATCTTCGACGTGGCGGCCGAGCGAGGCTTCCCCGTCGCGCGAGTGACCGTGTGGGAGACTGAGAGTTCGTTCGCGACGTATGAACCCTCGCGTGGGGAGCGGAGCTGACCCGAGGGCGCTCTGAGGGGAGGGGACATGGCGTGGCTGCTGACCGAAACCGATGTGGAACGCGTGCTGACGATGGAGCTGGCGCTGGAGGCCGTTGAGGAAGCCTTTCGCGAGCAGGCGGAGGGGCGGGCCATCAACGAGCCGCGCCGTCGGCTGCGCGTCCCGCGCGGGACCTTGCATCTGATGAGCGCGGCTGTGCTCACGCGAGGCGTCCTGGGATTCAAGGCCTATACGTCCTTTCCCGGAGGCGCGCGGTTTCTCGTCCTGCTCTACGATGCGGAGACGGGATCGCTCCTGGCGCTGATTGAAGCCGATCGGCTCGGACAGATGCGCACGGGAGCAGCCAGTGGGGTCGCGACCCGATATATGGCGCGGCCCGACGCGCAGACGCTCGGGATCTTCGGAACCGGGTGGCAGGCGCGCAGCCAAGTGCAGGCCATCTGCGCCGTGAGGCCCATCCGTCGCGTCCTCGCCTACAGTCGCACGCGCGAGCGACGGGAAGCCTTCTGTCGAGAGATGACGGCGGCCTTGGGCATAGACGTCCGCCCGGCGGAGCGGCCCGAAGCCGTC
>BEHM01000105.1 GCA_002923315.1 bacterium HR10 | reverse complement strand
TGGAGTGGTACGGCGAATTCCGCTTCTACCAACTCCGCATCTATGCGGGCGAGTTCGCCGCCGCAGGCGTCGCCATTCTCGGCACGCCGCTTCCCGCCCTCGGGCACAGCGCCCACTGCTCCATCGCGATGACGACGGGAGGACCGGATACGGCCGACGTGTACGAAGAGGAGGTCCATCCCGACAATCCGCGCCTCTATCGTTATGAGGGAGAGTGGCGCCCGATGCGCGTGCGCGTGGAGAAGATCGGCGTTCGAAGCGGCGATCGCGTGGAGTGGGTGAGCGTCGAGATCGAGGAGACGCATCACGGGCCGATCGTCGCGCGTCGAGGGAATCAGGCGTACGCGCTGGCCCTTCCGTATGCGGAAGAGGTCGAGTTGATGGATCAGATCTTCGAGATGCTGATGGCTCGCACCGTCGAGGAGATGAAGCGCGCGCTCGCGCGTCTTCAGCTCATGGCGCAGAACGTCCTGATCGGATGCACCTCGGGCGACATCTACTACGTGCGCATCGGGCGGGTGCCGGTCCGCCCCGCGGGCGTGGATCCGAGCCGTCCCATTCCGGGGCATACAGCGGCCACCGAATGGCGCGGGATTCATCCGCTCACCGATCTCGTGCAGCTCCTCAATCCGCCCTCGGGCTACATGCACAATTGCAACGTGACGCCCTTCGCCATGATGCGGGAGAGCCCGCTCGTGCCGGAGCGATACCCCCCGTACATCTACAACGCGAGTCGCACGGCGCCGCGCCATCAACGCGGCGAGCGCGTGACGGAACTGCTGGAAGCCGCCATGCGCGTCACCGAAGATCAGGCGCTCGCCCTCGCCTTCGATACCGGCGTCTGGCATGCCGAGTTGTGGCAAGCGCGCGTGAAGATGGCCTGGGACCGCTCGCCCGAAACGGCGAAATCGGCCGATGCGGCTGTCGTCTACGAGCTGATCCAACGGTGGAATCGGCGGAGCGATCCTGACTCGGAAGGCGCGCTCGCGTTCTACGCCTTTAAGAAAGGGCTCGGTCCGGCGCTCGCGCCGCTCGTTGATCCTCCGCCCGCGGTGACCGATGCGCAACTCCTCGAAGCCCTGGAGCGCGCTGCGGCCTGGTTGAAAACGACCTTCGGATCACTGCGCGTCCCGTATGGACGGTATTTCCGCGTCGGGCGTGAAGGAGGAAGGCGGACATGGCCCGTCGGCGGTGGCTCGCTCAATCGCGAGCCGAACAATGTGGGGATGGCTACACCCCGCGCCATCACGTTCGTCCCCAGTGGCGGCGTGATGCTCGGGCGCGCCGGACAATCGGCGACGCACATCGTGATCCTGACAAGACCCCCTCGCTCGTACTCGGTCGTTCCGCTGGGCCACAGCGATGACCCGAACAGTCCGCATTGGGATGATCAGGCTGAGAAGCTCTTCAGTCGAGGTCGAGCGGCGCCGACCTACTTCCTTCGTCGCGACGAGCTGCTGCGGCACGTCACGGCGCGGAGAGTGGTGCGCCGGACGGTGACCGCCGGACGGCGCTCTTGAGGAGGCGAACGCGATGTCTGAGTCCGAGATCCGAAATCCTCCGCCGCCAGCTTCCACAGGAGCGCTCCCCCCTGCCCCCCAAACGCTCGAAGAGACGGGGCTCGATCCCGATCTCCTCGTTCAGCTCATTGTGAAGACGCTTTACTACGCGGGCGAAGCGACGGGCTCGGAGGTCGCCGAGGATCTTCGGCTCCCCTATTTCGTGCTCGATCCGCTCTTCCAATTCCTGCGCACGGAGAAGCTGATCGAAGTGCGGGGCGTCGAGGGGATCGAGAAGGGATCCTATCGGTACAGCCTGACGAGCTTGGGGCGCGAGCGCGCGCGCGAATTCCTCGAGGTGAGCCTCTACGTCGGACCGGCCCCAGTCCCGTTGAGCCACTATGTGGAGCGCGTGCGCCACCACTCCCTCGCCAGCGTTCGGGTGGATCGCGAGACGCTGCGCGCCGCGTTGGCGCCGGTCGTCGTGAGCGAGGAGCTCATCGAACAGCTCGGTCCGGCGATCAATTCCGGCCACTCGATCTTCCTCTACGGCCCATCGGGGAACGGAAAGACGCTCATCGCCGAAGCCATCGGGCGAGCCATCGCCAGCGCGGGCGACATCTTCATCCCTTATGCGATCGAGGTGGGGAACCACATCATCAAAATTTTCAACCCGGTGGATCACGTCCCTGTCGAGGGCGCGCCTTCGGCCCCCGATCGCCGATGGATTCGGTGTCGCCGCCCCACAGTCTTCGTCGGTGGTGAGCTGACGCTCGACATGCTCGATCTGCGCATGAATCCTGTCTCGAAGTACTACGAGGCGCCGCCACAGGTGAAGGCCAACGGCGGCGTCTTCATCCTCGACGACCTTGGCCGTCAGCTCGTGCGCCCGCGCGACTTGCTCAACCGGTGGATCGTCCCGCTGGAGAAGCGCGTGGATTACTTCACCCTTCATACGGGGGAGAAATTCCCGCTCCCCTTCGATACGCTCGTCATCTTCGCGACGAACCTCGACCCGAGGGAGCTGGCGGATGATGCCTTCTTCCGACGCATCCGTTTCAAGGTCCACGTGGCGAGTCCGACGCGCCCGATGTACGAGGAGATCTTTCGCCGCTGCTGCGAGCAGCGAGGGCTCGCCTACGATCCCACTGTTGTCGAATTCCTCTATCGCGAGGTTTATGAGAGACGCGGGATCGAGCCGCGTGGCTGTCATCCGCGCGATCTCATCGAGCACGTGCTCGGCCATGCGAAGTTCACAGAGAGTCCGGCCGTGCTCTCCGAAGAGACGATCGCTCGCGCCTGTCGCACGTATTTCGCCTTGCAGGAGGCGCCCGGCCAGGTGAGCGATGCTTCCGGATGAAGAGGCTCCGGCGTCGGAGCGCGATCGCCTGCTCATCGAATGAGTCTCAGGAGGCCTGCGAAGCGAGTGCCCGAACGTAGCCTGGCGAGAGCGAGCCCACGTTCTGTCCCGCACGTGAGCCGCGAAGCGAGTGACCGAATGTAGCCCAGGGTGAGCGAAGCGAGCCCACGTTGTGAGTCCAACCCCCTTCCACCAGCGAGCCCCCGACGGGGGCGTTCGAATGTAGCCTAGGGTGAGCGCAGCGAACCCTAGGAACAGGGAGCCAAAACCCCATTCCAAGCCCGCGCATGCGGGCGGCCCATGCGGATGCGGAACGTCACATCGTCCACACGAACTCGGTGTGTGACCACACGAATGGGCCGCCCCCTTCGGGGGCTTGGGGGGGATGGTGCCGCCGTTGTCCTAGGGCTCGCTGCGCTCGCCCTAGGCTAAATTCGATCGCCCGCTCCGCGGGGCTTGATGCGGAAGGCGTCCTCTCCTCGCCTGCGGCTCGCCCCGGGCTACAATTCGCACGCCCGCTCACGCAGGCCCTATTCGGAAACGGATTCATCTCACCCGCAATGGTCTCATCTGCGGCTAGCCTGAGGCCACATGCGGATGCGCGCTCCGCTGCGGGAGGGGAGCGCAACTCCGGCTGCCGCGTCCGCCGATGAAGGGGGCGACGCTCCAGCTGTTCATGTCGCCCCCTCTGGGACAATCCTCAGTGCATGTCATCCTCGCTGCTCGTCACTGCTGCGCGCGCTCGTTGTCGCCCGACGTGGAGATGGTCGTAATGCAGCATGGCGTTGAAGAG
>BEHM01000104.1 GCA_002923315.1 bacterium HR10 | reverse complement strand
TCGTAGGCCGGCCCGATGCCGCGCATCGTCGTCCCCACGCGCTGTTCCCCAAGCTCTCGCTCCAGGGCAGCTTCCAAGGCTCGATGGTAGGGCAGGATGACATGCGCGCGGTGACTCACGAGCAACCGCCCGGGTGCCACCGAGATGCCCTCCCGCCGCAGCATCGCCATCTCCTCCCGCAAGGCCTCGGGATCCACGACAACGCCGTTGCCGATGACGCACACCTTCTCCTCGCGGAGGATGCCGGAGGGGATGAGATGCAGCACGAATCGCCGCCCTCCGACCTGAACGGTGTGCCCGGCGTTATGCCCCCCCTGATACCGGGCGACGATGTCGAAGTGCGCCGAGAGCCAATCCACGATCTTGCCCTTCCCTTCGTCGCCCCACTGGGCCCCGACAACGACGACGTTCCTCATACCCCTCCCAGATAAGGCGCGAACATGCGGACGATGTTCTCCTTGGCGGTCACGCCGATGATGCGATCCTTCTCCTCCCCGTCTTTGAAGAGGATGAGCGTGGGGATCCCCTTGATCCCGTAGCGAGCGGGTGTCAGGGGATTCTCGTCCACGTTCATCTTCGCGACCTTGAGGCGCCCGGCGTATTCCTCAGCGATCTGCTCGACCGTGGGAGCGATCACACGACAGGGCGCGCACCAAATGGCCCAGAAATCCACCAGCACGGGAATCGGCGAATTCAAAACCTCCGTCTGGAAGGTGGCATCGGTGACCTCGATGATGTTTCCGGCCATAGCGTCTCCCTCCTCACTGAAATACTCGGCGGAAGCCCTCCGACCGCATCCTGTGCTCCTTCTGATCGCCTCAGGCGGGCTCTCCGAAGGGCCCCGCTCCGGCGATCACGCGCTCATACAGCTCTCGATACTGCAGGGCCGAACGCTCCCAGGAGAAGTCGGCGCGCATGCCGTTCTCCATACAGGCCCGCCATAGCGAGGGATCAGCGTACACGCGCAGCGCTTCCTGTACGGCCGCGAGCAACTGATCGGCCCGGTACTCGAAGAACTTGAACCCGTTGCCCGATCGCGTCGCCGGATCGAACGGTTGAATCGTATCGTCGAGCCCGCCGGTGGCGCGCACGACGGGGACGGTCCCGTACTTCAGGCTGTAGATCTGATTGAGCCCGCAGGGCTCGTAGCGCGAGGGCATGAGGAACATATCGGCCCCGGCTTCGATCTTATGCGCCAGCTCGTTGTGGAATCCCAGATAAACCCCCACGCGATCGGGATGAGCCCGCTGCCAATCCCGAAAGAACTCCTCCAGCTCGCGGTCGCCCGACCCCAGCAGGACGTACGCGATGCCGGTGTGGAGAAGCCCCTGGGCTGCCTCGCGCACCAGATCGAAGCCCTTCTGCGCGACCAATCGGGAGACGGAGCCGATCACCGGACGATCGAGGTCTTCGGGGAGCCCCATCGTTCGCAGGAGATCGGCCTTGCACAGGCGCTTTCCCTCCGGGGCATCGACCGAGTAGTTGGCCGCGATGAACGGGTCGGTGGCCGGATTCCACTCCTCATAGTCCACGCCGTTGAGAATGCCGACCAGTCGCGCCGCGCGCGCGCGCAGCAGCCCGTCCAGGCCATGCCCGTACTCCGGCGTCTGAATCTCCTCAGCATACTTCGGGCTCACGGTCGAGATCGCCGTGGCGAAGACGATCCCGGCCTTCATCGCGCTGGCCGAGCCGTAGAACTCGATTCCCCCCTCGGTCCGATAGACCTCCGGAGGGAGCCCGAACCGCTCAAGGAGCGTCGGGGAGAAGAGCCCTTGATATCCGATGTTGTGGATCGTGAAGAGCGTCCGCGTGCGCTGAAAGAAGGGCTCGGCGCCATACACGGTCCGGAGATAGAGCGGGATGAATCCCGTCTGCCAATCATTGCAATGGAAGAGATCCGGGGGACGCTCGCGCTGACGCGCCCATTCGATCACCGCGCGCGAGAAGAAGGCATAGCGCTCGACATTATCGGGATACTCCTGGCCCGGATTCGGGCCATAAATGCCCGGACGATCGAAATACTCAGGCGCATCCACGAAATAAAAGGGCACGCCCTTGTGCTCATCCGCGTAGATGGCGACCGTCTTCGTCCCAAAGGCGAAGGGGACGACCAGGCGTTCATTCACGCAGCGGCCGACGACCCCAGCCCGTTCTCCTCGGTAGCGTGGGAGGATGACCGCCACCTCCACGCCCAACTTCGTCAGAGCCCGCGGCAAAGCGCCCGCGACGTCCGCCAAACCGCCCGTCTTCGCATAAGGGGCGGCTTCGGAAACCGCGAAGATGATCGAGAGGCGCTCGTCCCTTTTCATCTCCACTGACATCCGTTCGCGTCCCGCAAAGTAAGTCATGGTAGGCCCGGCCTCCCAGGCTTGTCAAGCGAGAGCAATCCTTTGCCTTCCGCGTGGCGCTCGTGCTACAACGTCGTCTGGACGCGCGCTGAGTGTGAGCCGATGCCATCGGGGCGAGCACATCACCGGGGACGACGGTGGATCCGTCGAGCGCTCGGACTCCTGCTGCTCGGCCTCATGCTCTACCACAGCACGATCCTCGTGCGCATCATTCGCTTGCGATCCGCGAACCCGGGGATGACGGCCCTCATGAGGCAACGCGCGGAGGAGGCACGAGCGCGCGGTCAGACGCCCAAGCGCGTGCAGATCTGGATCCCCTACGAGCGCGTCTCCCCGCACCTTGTGCGCGCGGTCTTGGCCGGTGAGGACCCCAGATTCTTCACCCATCACGGGTTCGATTGGGAGCAGATTCAGGAAGCGCTCCGGGAGAATCTCGAAGAGGGAGAGATCGTGCGCGGCGCCTCGACGATCACGCAACAGTTGGCGAAGAACCTCTTCCTTTCCACAGCGCGCCACCCAATCCGCAAGCTCCACGAAGCGGTGATCACCGTGGAGTTAGAATTGCTCCTCGGGAAACGGCGCATCCTGGAGCTCTACCTGAACGTGATCGAGTGGGGGGATGGGATCTACGGAGCGGAGGCGGCAGCGCGGCAGTACTTCGGCGTCTCGGCCGCGCGTCTGACGCCGGAGCAGGCGGCCTTTCTGGCCGCCATCATCCCGAATCCTCGCGAGACGTATAATCCGACCAAGCATCCGCAGCGCGTCGAGCGTCGTCGCCGGATCATCCAACGCCGCATGCGAGAGGTCCGCATCCCGGCGCGATTTCGCAGCGAGGGCGGCCCGCCCCACGTTTCCCGCTTGACTCACCGCGCCATCAGGGGTACACTCACACCTTCGCATGTGCGGCGTGATGTTTGCGATGCGGAGCTTGTCGGCGAAGTATCCGCAGGTGTCGTCTGAAAAGGGCCTGACGCCTCGATACTCCGAAGGCAAGTAGACTCAGAATCCCCGCGCGCAGAGCGCGAAGAGGCCATGACGCTGCCTTCCGCCCTGCCCTCGGCGGCTTCTGAGAAGAACAGTGCAGAGGAGACTGTATGTCCGTGAAACTGTATGTCGGGAATTTGCCCTACAGCGTGACCAGCCAGGAGTTGGAAGACCTCTTCAGGCCCTTTGGTCCCGTACTCTCCAGCCACGTGATCACCGATCGCATCACCGGACGCTCCCGGGGATTTGGATTCGTCGAACTGGCCTCGGCTGAAGCGGCCGAAGCCGCCATCAGCCAGTTGAACCAGCGGGAATACGAAGGCCGCACGCTGATCGTGAACGAAGCTCGACCTCGACCGGAACGCCCCGCGAATCAGTTCGGGTATGATCGAGGAAGCGGGCCCTCCCG
>BEHM01000103.1 GCA_002923315.1 bacterium HR10 | reverse complement strand
CCCACTCGCGCCAGCATCATGATCGCGCCCGCGATCGTCGCCGCCACCGACTGGATGAGGATATCGCGATTCTTGACGTGAGCCAGCTCATGCGCGAGGACGCCCTCCAGCTCTTCGCGATTCAGGAGCTGCAGGAGCCCCTCGGTGACGGCCACCGCAGCGTGCTCCGGATCGCGCCCCGTGGCGAAGGCATTGGGCGAGAGGCTGGGGATCACATACAGCCGGGGCATGGGCAGCCCCGCGCGTGTCGAGAGCCGACGAACGATCTCGTACAGCTCCGGCGCCTCCGCTTCGCTCACCGGGCGCGCGCTGTAGCTCGCGAGCGCGATCTTGTCCGAGAAGTAATAGGCGGCGAAGTTCAGCAGGGCGGCGAAGAAGAAGGCCGCGATCAGCCCTTGCCGACCCCCGATCACCTCGCCGGCCAGCAGGAAGAACGCCGTCAGCAGCGTCAGCAGCAGAACGGTTCGTATGGTATTGCTCGTCATCGCCTCACCTCCGCGTTCCGCCGATGGTCCGTTACATAGTATGGTCGCACCGGGGCGAAAATTCAACTCCCGCGCTTGACGAGAGCTGAACGGCTCGGCACAATCAAGCGTGACCGAACAGAACGCCGGCACCTGAGGCGCACGATGATGAGGCGACAGAAAGCGCGAAAAAGGCCCATGCCGCTTGTTGAGGCGATCGTGGGACTGCCGTTCTACACGCGGGAGGAATTCCGAAAACAGATGCAGTACGCGGAGGACAGTCTCGGCTGCGAGAGTTATGAGCAGTGGGTCCGCGCGCATCATGAGTTGAAGCGGAGGCTGGAGGCGCTGGGCGTCGTCGTGGTCGAGGTCCCGATCAACGTCGAGGAGATGCAGCAGTATTTCCTGCAGTGCGGGCTCCGAAACGATGCGGCGAATCGCAGCCAATATGTCGCCCGAAAGCTCTTCGAGCGGCACGATCTCGTGTCGCCCGTCCGTCGCTGAGCCCATCGCGATGCGGAGAGACGGCCCACGCGCGTTCGCCGTTGGGAAGCTCCCGCCGGACGTCCTCCAGCGCGCGCTCGCCGCGATCCCTGTCGAGGATGAACGGGTGAAGATCGGGCCGCGACTGGGCGAGGATGCGGCCGCGATCGCCTTCGGCGACGTCTATCTCGTCGCGAAGACCGATCCGATCACGTTCGCCGCCGAGCGCATCGGGTGGTACGCTGTCCACATCAATGCGAACGACGTGGCCGTCATGGGCGCGCGACCGCGGTGGTTCCTCGCCGCGTTGCTGCTGCCGGAAGGCAAGACGGACGCGGCGCTTGTGGATCACACCTTCCGGGACATCCTGAGCGCGTGCCGTGAGCTGGGGATCACGCTCTGCGGCGGGCATACGGAAGTCACCTACGGGTTGGATCGTCCTGTGGTCGTCGGCCACATGCTCGGCGAAGTGCCCCGGGAGAAGCTCGTCGAGAAACGGATGGAGCCGGGGGATCGCGTCCTGTTGACTAAGGGCATCGCCATTGAGGGGACGGCGATTCTGGCACGAGAGAAAGCGGCGGAGCTGGCCTCCGTGTGCGAGGCCGGGCTTTTGGAGCGCGCTCGGCGCTTGCTCTTCGACCCGGGCATCAGCGTCGTGCGCGAGGCGCTCCGAGCGGTCGAGGTCGCGCACGTGCACGCCATGCATGATCCGACCGAAGGGGGACTGGTCGGCGGTCTCTGCGAGCTGGCGGCCGCTGGCGGGGTCGGCCTGCATATCTGGCGGGATCGCATTCCTCTCCGGCCGGAGACCGATGTCATCTGTCGCCATCTCGGGCTGGATCCGCTCCGGCTCATCGCCTCAGGGGCCCTGCTCATCGTCGCGCCGCCCGATCAGTGCTCGAGGATCGGAGACGCCTTGCGATCAGAAGGCATTGAGGTGGCTGAGATCGGGGAAGTGCGAGAGCGCGCGTATGGTCTCAAGCTCGAGGTGGACGGAGAGCCGATCGAACTGACCTTCCCCGAACGCGATGAGATCGCGCGCGTCTTCGAAACCATCCCTTCAGAACCTGGTGGTGAAGAAGGGCGTTTCTCCGCGAATGACCCATGAATCGCCGGATGTCTCGTCTTGTCCTGCGGGGACGGGCGCTGGAACTTGGCGCGCGCACGCTGATCATGGGCGTCCTCAATGTGACGCCTGATTCGTTCTCGGATGGAGGCGAATTCTTCTCCGTAGAGCGGGCCGTCGCTCGCGCTCTGGAGATCGAAGCCGAAGGAGCAGATCTGCTGGACATCGGTGGAGAATCCACGCGTCCCGGAGCGAAACCGGTCCCTCTTGAGGAAGAGCTGCGCCGCGTTCTTCCCGTCATCGAGCGCCTGCAGGGGCGCCTCCATATCCCCATCTCCGTGGATACGACCAAGTATGAAGTCGCGCGCGCGGCTTTGGAAGCCGGCGTCGCGATGATCAACGATGTGAGTGGGCTCCGGCGCGACGAACGGCTGGCCGATTTGGCGGCCGAATTCGGCGCCGCTCTCGTCATCATGCATTCGCGAGGGACGCCTGAGACGATGCACCACTTGCCGCCGAGCCCGGATATCTTGGGGGAGATCGCCGATCATTTCGCCTGGGCGCTGGCCCGCACTCGTGCGCGCGGCGTGGCCCTGGAACAGATCGTGCTTGATCCCGGGCTCGGCTTCGGCAAGACCATCGAGGATAATCTGCTCATCCTGAACCGGCTCGACCGCTTCGCCGAATTCGGGCGTCCATTGCTCGTCGGCCCTTCGCGCAAGTCCTTCATCGGTCACATCACGGGGAGAGAGCCCCGTGAACGCGTCTTCGGCACAGCGGCGGCCGTCGTCGCCGCCATCTTCAGGGGAGCGCATATCGTCCGCGTCCATGACGTGCGCCAGATGCGCGATGTCGTCCGCGTCGCCGATGCCATCCTTCGCGCCGGAGAAGCCGAAGCCTCGCGTCAGCCCATGCTCTGAGGGACTGTGTCCTCAATAGGCTCTACTTGCGCCCCGGGAATACGCGGGCCAGTGTACGGAAATCCCTTCCTCCCCGTCATGCAGGAGGAATGAGTACGGGCGGGTGCGTTTGGACGCCCGGTGGGTGGATTGGGAGGTAAAGGAGGATGGGGCATGTTAGGAGGTACCCGCCCGTACGATTCGCCGTCAGGGTGGAGCTTGGCCAAAAGGAATGGGAGGCCGGTTGCTGCTCGAAAGGGGAAGCCACTGTCGTCACCTCAGCATGAGAGCCTCTCACGAGACTGCGGCATTCACCGGCACTCCCTTTTTCCGCTCGGACCTCCGGCTTCGGATCGTCCGAGTCACGCAGGAAAGGAGGGCTGAGAAAATGGCCCTGCCATCGGCCACCACGTGAGCCCGCACATGGCGAATCAGTCACATCTGCCGCCGCTCGGAGAGGAACACGTGATCGCAGCGCGCGCGCCCGCCCGTGCGTTCGGACTCGCTTCCGCAAATGTCGCTTCCTGAAAGCACCGCCGCCGGAGAAGGGAACCAGCACCTGATCTTCCATTTGACCGAAGACGATGGCAGGGCCAATCCTGGTAAGGAGGGTGGAGCACGATTGGACGAGAATAAAAGAGGCATGCCGCAGCTCGGCCCGCCTTCGGTCCGCTGGAGCCATCACCGCCAATCCTGCGAGCTTGACCTCTGCATCTGCACCCACCCCGCTGCGAGCCATCACTCTCGCTTGGGCATCCGAAGGAACGTCAGACACATAGCGCCGGAGCCCGAACCGCCACATCCGCTGCACCTTGCACTTGAGCTGAGCTTCCACCGCTGCTGGTACCCACTCTTGAACCTTCCGCCTCATCCGATCACCCGAATCAGGCAAAGCTGCGGCAATTCCGTCA
>BEHM01000102.1 GCA_002923315.1 bacterium HR10 | reverse complement strand
TCGAGCGCGAGCGCCTGATCATACGCCTGCAGCGCGGCCTTCACATCCCCCAGGCGTTCTCGCGCAAGCCCCAGCAGGATGTAGAAGGCGGCTGTCGGGGGGCCCAATTCCGCGGCGCGCTCCAATTCGGCGAGCGCTTCGGTCGGGGCGTTGCGCGCCAGAGCCGCGGCGGCCTTCACGATCCGCGCGCGTGGGAATTGCGGATCGAGGGCGAGCGCCCGCTGCACGTGCGCCTCGGCGTCCGTGATCTGCCGGCGCTGCAGCAGCACTTCGGCCGCGAGCGTGTGCGCGCGCGCCAGGAACGCAGCAACGGCGGGATCAGGAGCCGGGTCCTCGCCCATCAGCTCGCGCTCGCGTTCGAGCAGACGCCGAAGATCCCTCTCGCTCTCCTCCCATCGGTCGAGGGCGAAATAGGCCGCCGCGCGTTGATAGAGCGCCTCGGGGAAATCCGGGAGCCGCTCCAGGGCCGCCGTGTACAGTGCGATGGCCTCGGTCAAACGCCCCTGCTCATGAGCCGCCTGTCCCGCTTCGAATTTCGCCACGGCGTCCGCGCGCGCCTGCTCCTCCGAGGTCGGCCGTTGAGACGTGGTCGCTGATGAAGCGCGCGCCGAGGAGCCGACGCCGATCGGAGCAAGCAGCAGCAGGAAGATGATGACGGTCCGCATGTCTCCCCTCTCCCTCACTGCGGAGACAATGGTAGCACAGTTCTTCGCTCGTCGCATCTCATCGTGGGTGCGCGCCCATCGCTCAGCAGAGGCGCGTGAGCGAAGATGCCTCGTCCCCGACCAGCCACCTCGGTGATCCAGAGCTGAGGCCCGCCCTTCCTCCCATGCGGGAGAACGCGCGGCCTGGAGGAACCATCCGTCCAGTGGTCTTCATCGGCGAGGGGAAGGCGCACGAGGATTCTGCAAAACGGATGGCGTTCGCCGGCGCACGGCCATCGGGTTCGTCCCTCGCGCTCTCGGTGGGGCCCTTCCGAGGCTGGCGCGAGTGAGGGCGCATCGTCATCAGGCACCCCTTCCTCTCGCTTGCCCCTCATCGGAAGAGGTGTGTAGAATGCCTCGTGTTCGCGGATATGGCCGTGATCGAAGAGGCGAGCCGAGATCACGCCTTCGGGCGAGGGGGGCGCTCGGCGAGATCCCTGAGGGGAGAAGGTGGCCGTGAGTGCGAAGCTGGAGATCATTCCGCTTGGCGGGTTAGGGGAATTCGGGATGAACATGCTGGCCCTGCGCGCTGGGGAGGACATCCTCCTCATTGATGCGGGCCTGATGTTCCCCGACGAGAGCTTGCATGGGGTGGACGTCGTCATCCCCGACTTCCGGTTCATCGAGGCGAACGCCGCGCGCGTGCGCGCGCTCATCCTCACGCATGCTCACGAAGATCACATCGGCGCGCTGCCGTATCTGTTGAAGATCGTCAACGTGCCGGTCTATGGCACGCGCTTCACGTTGGCCGTGGCGCAACACAAGCTGATCGAACATGGGCTGCTGAGCGAGGCCGAGCTGCATGTCGTCGAGCCGGGGGATTTCGTCGAGACCGGGCCGTTTGAGATCGAGTTCATCGGGGCCGCGCACTCGACGATCGACGGCGTGGCCTTGGCCATTCGGACGCCGGTGGGGATCATCGTGCATCTGACCGATGTCAAGCTCGACGAGGAGCCGATCATCGGCGAGCCGACCGATCTCACGCGATTGCGCCAGTATGGTGACCGGGGTGTGCTCGCGCTGCTGGCCGATTCGACGAATGTGGAGCGCAGTGGTCGAACGCCCTCGGAGCGCGCCGTCATCCCGGCGCTGGAGGAGATCTTCGAGCAGGCGCCCGGTCGCTTGATCTTCAGCTGCTTCGCCTCCTCGATCCATCGGATTCAGATCATCATGGACCTGGCGTACGAGTATGATTGTCGGCTCGCCATAGTCGGTTCGACGATGGTGCGCATGGTGGAGACGGCGGTGGCCGAGCGGTATCTCGACGTGCCGCCCGGGCTGCTCATTCCCCCGCACGATGTGCCGCGCTGGCCGCGCGAGCGCGTGGCCATGCTCGTCACCGGCTGTCAGGGGGAGCCCATGGCGGCGCTCGCCCGCATGGCCACCGGATCGTACAAGCAGCTTCGGATCGAGCCCGAGGATACGGTCGTCCTCTCGGCGCGCATCATCCCGGGGAACGAGCGAGCCATCTCGCGGCTCATGGACCATATCTATCGGCGTGGCGCGCGCGTCGTGGACGAGACGACCAAGCGCGTACACGTCTCCGGGCACCCGTCGCAGGACGATTTGCGGGAATTCTATCGCGCCCTGCGTCCGAAATATTTGATCCCGATTCACGGCGATTATCGGCGGCTCTGTCGCCATAAGGAGTTCGCCTGCGCGGTCGGATTCCACCCGGATCGGGTTCTTGTCGTCGAGAACGGGCAAATCGTCGAGCTGGATCGCGAGGGGGCGCGCCTGAGCGGTGCGACCGTCCCCGTCGGACGCACCTTCATTGATGAGGCGGGTTTTGAGGAGATCGAGGAGTTCATCATCCACGATCGGCGGCATCTGGCCGAGGACGGCTTCGTCCTCCCCATCGTCGTCATCAACAAGACGACGGGCGAGCTGGAGGCCGAGCCCGAGATCGTCACGCGCGGCTTCGTCGCCTCGGAGAACGGCGAGGAGTTGCTCGACCGCGCCCGCGAGCGCGTCCTGGAGACGATCGCCGCTGCTGATCTCGATGAGCGAACCGATGGCGCCGTCATGAAGGAGAAACTTCGGGTCGAGCTGAAGCGATGGATCGCCAAGCAGACCGATCGGCATCCGATGATCATCCCGGTGGTCATCGAGATCTGAGGCCATTCCGCCTCGCCTTCCCGTCTGGAGCGTGAGCGACGCGATCTGGAGGGTCGGCGCGCATGACTCTGATCGAAGCGATCGTGCTCGGGCTCGTGCAGGGCCTCACGGAATTCCTCCCCATCAGCAGCACGGCTCACCTGCGCATTGTCCCCGCTGTGCTGCACTGGCTCGATCCCGCGCGTCCGTGGAACGATCCGGGAGCCCCGGCTTCGGCGGTGATCCAACTGGGGACGCTCGCGGCTGTGCTCGGCTATTTCCGGCGCGAGGTGATCGAACTGACCGGCGCTTTCGTGCGCGCGCTCGCGCGCGGTCGTCCCTGCGAGACGTTCCCGGCCCGTCTGGCGTGGATGCTCGGCCTCGGAACGATCCCGATCGTCATCGGCGGGCTCGCCTTTGAGCCGTTCATCCTCACGCACGCGCGGTCGCTGCAGGTGATCATCGGGGCGCTGATCGGGCTCGCGCTCCTTCTGCTTCTGGCCGAGCGCGTCTCCCGGCGTGACCGCGAGCTTCAGGACGTGACCGCGCGCGATGCCGTGCTCATCGGTCTGGCGCAAGCGCTCGCCCTGATCCCCGGCTCCTCGCGCTCCGGGACGACGATCACCGCCGGGCTCTTCCTGGGGTTCACGCGCGAAGCGGCCGCTCGATTCTCCTTCCTGCTCAGCATCCCATCGGTCGCGTTGAGCGGCCTCTATGAGCTGTACGCGATCCGCCATCAGCTCGCGGGCGCTTACAGCATCTCGCTCGGTGTGGCGACCATCGTGGCCGGCGTGAGCGGCTATCTCGCCATCGAGTTCCTCCTCCGGTATCTCCGAACGCACACGACCTATCTCTTCGTCGTCTATCGCCTCGCCCTCGGCCTCGTACTCCTTGTGCTCCTGAAGTTCGGGCTCATCCAATAGAGTGCGCCGGGCGCGCTCATCGCTGCGAGACCGGCAAGGGGTGCGCCCCACGACGAGATCTCGTGATCGAGGAGCGATGTCGGGGGGCGTCTCACCTCGCGGATGTTCACTCTGCTCATAGAGCCCGTTCGGCTTTCCGCGAAGCGGCGGTCTCGGCCATCCCCCCTCTTTGCCGAGCGTCGCCGCCTATCCGATGGAGGTGAGGCCGTATTGAGGGTGGCGGCGGATGTCGTCGAGCAGCCGCTCCAGTTCCGGGGAGC
>BEHM01000101.1 GCA_002923315.1 bacterium HR10 | reverse complement strand
GGAGATCGGAGTCGGCTCTGCCACGCGCTCGGGGAAGAGACTCGCGCGGAATTGAAATCCTCCCGTCGGCGTCCACTCCACGTGAATATTGAAGAGCGCCAGCACGAGCAGGACCATCGCGGCGCCGAGCGCCAAGCGCCCCCAGATGGGCATCGCGCGGAAGAACTGCTGCGCGGCGTACCGGAACCTCACGCGCTCCGGCCTTTCCCCGAATGTCCATTCCAAGTGCGGCCCCGGCGCGATGTGCCAGTGGCCGAGGGCGCGACGCACGCGCTCGAAATCGCGCACATCCTGCGCGCAGCGCGCGCACGTCGCCATGTGCGCCTCAAACGCCGAGGCCTCTTCGGCGCTCAGCTCCCCGTAGAGATAGCCGACGAGCCTCTCGCTCATCTCGCACATCTGGGACGGCATCTTCTCCTCCTTCATCGTATCCGTCCTCCCGTCAGCGGACTCAGAACGCATCTTTCCATCTCTCCAACCGCTTCCGCAACTGATCCAAACCGGCGTACAGGCGCGTCTTGGCCGTGCTCACCGGAATGTCGAGGATCTCGGCGATCTCCTCGAACGTCAGCCCCTCGTATTCCTTCAGGATGATGACCTGTCGCATCTCCAGAGGCAACGCGCGCACGGCTCGACGCACGCGTTCGGCGATCTGCTTGTGTTGGATGCGATCGAGCACCTGCTCCTCTGCGGTCAAACCGTCGGCTTCCTCCAGAGCGACGGGTTCAGCGCGGCGCTCGCGAAGCCGATCGTAGCAGCAGTTGAGCGCGATGCGATAGAGCCAGGAGGAGAACCGCGACCGACCCCGAAACTGATGCAGCTTTCGGAACGCCGCCAGGAATGTCTCCTGCGTCACCTCGCGCGCGTCCTCAGGATGGTCGAGCAGGCGCAGTGCCAGACTGTAGATGCGCCTCTCCCATCGCGTCACGAGTATCCCGAAGGCCTCGGTCTCCCCATTGCGCGCCCGCTCGACGATGTGCTCATCGCTCAGCTCCATGCCGTCGCCCTCTATTATCCCCATGCCCTCCCGCCCGGGAAAAGCCATCGCCGACGCGATTCGCGACGGATGCGCCTGCTCCCTCATTTGCCTCACCCCTCTTAGACGGAACGCCGCGGGAAAAAGACGTGAAAAATGCGAGCGCCTGCTCTCGACCTCGTGCAGCTTCCGGCTATAATATCGCTTTCGCGACGGCGGTGAGACTCAGCGAAAGGAGCGAGGCTATGCGACACGGGAAGCGGTATCTCGCGCTCACCCTCCTGCTCCTGACCATAGGGGCGGGATCTCGATCCTGGGCGACGCTCCCGCTGCCCCCGGCAGCGGCGATAGAGAGCATCACCCCGGCTGAATTGCGCAGCCATGTGGAATTCCTCGCCTCGGACGAACTCGGCGGACGCTATGTGGCGAGCGATTCGATTCAGATCGCGGCTCGCTATCTGGCCTCACGGCTGCGGAGCTACGGCTTTCGTGGGGGCGCAGCCGATGGGTCGTTCTTCCAAACGTTCGAGATCGTCGTCCGACGGCTGCTCCCAGACCAATCTCTCCTGGAGATCAGGACGCCTGCGGAGAAGCGGCAGTACACTTACGGAACGGACTTCATCGCCTTCGGGGGAACGGGGCCGGTGCACCTTCACGCAGAGGCAGTCTTCGTACGCTTCGGCGTGACGCTCCCCGAATGGGGCTATGACGACTACGGGAAGGTGGATGTGAGGGGGAAGCTCGCCGTCGCCCTGCTGCAGGGACTGCCCGCACTAGAGCGAGAAGGCCGCGCGCTCAGCGCGTCGGAGTATCCCATCCAGCGCAAGATCGAAGCCGCTCGAGCCCACGGCGCGGCGGGCTTGCTGCTGCTGCGCGATGCCCCCGGCGCCGGAGGGATGCGCGGGTTCCGAGGAGCAGGGCTCACGCCGCGCATCACCCTCGCGGAAGAGGACGCGCGCCTGGCCTCCCCCTTCCCCATCCTCCTGGCCGAAACCCGCCTGACACAAGACCTGCTCCAAGCGCTAGGTCTCTCGCCGGAACGCTCCCTCACGCCCGCCGAGATACCGGAATCGAAGCCGCTTGGCCTCACCGCCACGGTGAAGCTCACGTTCGAAACGCAGCGACAATCGGCCGCCAACGTCATCGGCATTTTGGATGGCGCTGATCCCGAACGACGGAATGAATACGTCCTCCTCAGCGCCCACTACGATCACCTGCCGGCGCGCGATGGGCAGATCTACAACGGAGCCGATGATGACGCCTCCGGCACAGCGACCGTGCTCGAGATCGCCCAGGCGTTCACCATCGGCGAACGGCCGAAGCGCTCGATCCTCATCATCTTCCACACGGCGGAAGAGGTCGGCCTGCTCGGATCGAAATATTTCGTCGCGCATCCCACGGTCCCCTTGAACGCGATCGTCGCGAATCTCAATGTGGACATGGTGGGGCGGACGCGCGCTCCGAACGACACCAACCCCGCCAATCGCGAACTCGCTGACGCGAACACGCTCTATCTGATCGGTTCGGACAAGCTCAGTCGAGAGCTGCACGAGCTGAGCGAGCAGACGAACCGCGACACCGAGCGATTCAATCTCGATTATCGCTACAACCGCGAGGATCATCCGCAACGCCTCTACTACCGCAGCGATCACTACAATTACGCACAGAAGGGCATCCCCGTGATCTTCTACTTCACCGGTCTGCACGAGGATTATCATCGGCCGACCGATGATACGGAGAAGCTCGACTTCGAGAAGATGGCGCGCATCGGGCGCTTGATCTTCGCCACCGCGTGGCGCATCGCCAATCTGGAGCATCGGCTTCGAGTGAATACCCCTCCGGATGGGACGCGAACGCATTGATCGTCTGCTCGTCCGTCGAGGGCTCGCCGAGACGCGCGAGCGCGCGCAGGCGCTCGTCCTCGCCGGACAGGTCTTCGTAGACGGCCACCGTGTGGATAAGCCGGGGAAATTCGTCGCCGAAGAGGCGCGCATCGAGATCCACGGCCCCTCGCTGCGCTATGTCAGCCGTGGCGGCCTGAAACTCGAAGCCGCGTTGCGCGCCTTCGATATCGCGGTCGCCGGAGGGGTCTGTTTGGACATCGGCGCTTCGACCGGAGGGTTCACCGATTGCCTCCTGCAGCACGGCGCGCGCCTGGTCTACGCCGTAGACGTTGGCTATGGTCAGCTCGATTGGCGCCTGCGCCAGGACCCACGCGTCGTCGTGCGCGAGGGCGTCAATGCCCGCTATCTGAAGCCAGAGGACTTCCCCACGCGCTTCGACCTCATCACGATTGATGTCTCCTTCATCTCGCTCACGAAGATCCTCCCGGCAGCGGCGCCACTGTTGCGACCGTCAGGGGTGATCCTCGCCCTGATCAAACCGCAGTTCGAAGTGGGGCGTGGGGAAGTAGGCAAAGGGGGGATCGTACGAGACCCCGAGAAGCACCAGCGCGCCGTTGAGAAGATTCGCACCTTCGCCGAAGACGAACTCTCGCTCGTCTGCACGGGCATCATGGAATCGCCCATCCTCGGGAGCGAGGGGAATAAAGAATTTTTCATCTGCTTGCGGCGAGCAGCCGACGCGCACCCGGATGCACTGTGAGACAGAGGACGGCGCACACCCTGAGTTCCCCCCTCCGCCCACGAACCCGCGCGTACGGGCGACCGGATTTAGCCTAGGGCGAGCGCAGCGAACCTCAGGGAGGAGGAGCCCCAAAATCCCATTCCAAGCCCGCGCGAGCGGGCGGCCCATGCGGCCGCAAATCGTGACGTCGCCTGCACAAACACCGCGCGTGACCGCACGGATGGGTCGCCCCCTTCGGGGGCTTGGGGGATGATGGTGACGCCCGTTGTCCTGGGGCTCGCCTGCGGCTCGCCCTGAGCGAGATTTTGCGGCGAAGCGCGCGCTGGCGCGTGAAGACCACATCGTCGCCGCGCGCTCACCGAACAGCGCGTTGTACGGCCGGCTCATGCACTACGGCTCCCCTTTCGCCGGGATCGGACGTCCTTCGCGATCGGCGAGCACGAGGCGACGCACGCGGACGGACGCCGTCTCAAGGTCCTGCCACTGCACTCCCGGCAC
>BEHM01000100.1 GCA_002923315.1 bacterium HR10 | reverse complement strand
GCGCACCATGTGAGGAGGGCATTATGGCGGAGAATAACGGAGCGAGCCGCCTGACTTACTTTCTGATCGGATTCGGCCTGGGAGCGGTCGTCGCTCTCCTGTTCGCCCCGAAATCGGGGCGGGAGCTGCGCGAGGACATCGCCGAGAAGACGCGGCGCGGGTTGGAGAAGGCCCAGGAGACGTATGAAGCGGCGCGGGAGCGCGCGAAGGAGCTGGTCGAGACCGGGCGCGAGAAAGCCGCGGCGCTGGTGGAGGAGGCCAAGGAGCGCGTGACCGAGAGCCGCGAGCGCCTCTCGGCAGCTATTGAAGCGGGTCGGCAAGCCTATCGCGAGGAGAAACGCAAAGCGGAAGCCGAAGGGTGAGCTCCGGCAAAGGAGAGTCCGACCGTGGGACATGCCGTTTTCGAGTGGGTGATCGCTATCGCCGTTCTCGTCGTCTTCGCCTCTAACCTCGTCTTCCTCTGGCGCATCAATGAAACCCTCAAAGCCCTGATGGTGAATTCCCAGCAGATGAACGAGCGCTTGAACGCTATGCTCAATGAGGCTCATGGGGTCCTCAGCGATGCGCGCGGAGCGATCGCCGCGCTCCTGGCCGAGGCGCGCCCGATCGTGCGCGCCATCGCGACGACGACCAACGAGCTGACGGACATGGTCCATCTGCAAGCGCTCGAAGTGCGCGGGCTGCTGCGCGACACGGTCCTCGTTTTGCGCAACAAGGTCGAACAGCTCGATGAGTTGGTCACGCGCACGACCGAGCGCGTGGATGAGACGACGGCGACCATTCAACGACAGATTCTGGAGCCCGTTCGGGAGATCCACTATGTGATGGCGGCGCTGCGGCGTGCCGCCGGCGTCTTGCTCTCCGGTCGAAAGCGATCCGTGGATCGAGCCTATCAAGACGAGGAGTTGTTCATCGGATGACGACGCGAGCCCCCCTCGACCTGAAACAGACGATCAATCTCCCGAAGCGCATCCTGCCGATGAAGGCGAATCTCGTGGAGTCGGAGCCAGCGCGCTTGCGCCGCTGGAAGGAGATGCGCCTCTACGAGCGCATCCTGGAATCGCGGCGAGATCGCCCGCTCTTCATCTTGCACGATGGGCCGCCGTATGCCAACGGCCACATCCACATCGGGCACGCCCTGAACAAGATCCTGAAGGATTTGATCGTGAAGACGCGCACGATGATGGGGTATCAATGCCCCTTCATCCCGGGATGGGATTGCCACGGTCTGCCGATCGAGATCCAGGTGGATGAGCACCTGGGTCGCCGCAAGGCCGAGCTGTCCATCGTGGAGATCCGGCGCGAGGCGCGTCGGCTCGCCGAATACTACATGCGGGCGCAATCGGAGGAGTTCCAGCGGCTGGGCGTCTTCGGCGACTTCGACAACCCCTATTACACGATGGACCCGCGCTATCAGGCCGACATCGTGCGCGTGCTCGGGCGGTTCATCGAGCGGGGGAGCGTCTACAAGGGCTTGCGCGCCGTGCATTGGTGCATTCACTGTCAGACGGCGCTGGCCGAGGCCGAGATCGAGTACGAGGAGCACAGGAGCCCCTCGATCTATGTGAAATTCCCCCTGGATTCGGATCCGGCGCAGATTGATCCGGCGCTCGCGGGGAAGCGCGTCTCGATCGTCATCTGGACGACGACGCCCTGGACGCTCCCAGCCAATCTGGGGATCGCCGTCAATCCCGGTTTCGACTACAGCGCCGTCGAGGTGGGGGATGAGGTGTACATTGTCGCGGCGGAGCTGCTGCCACGCGTCGCTGAGAAATTGGGCTGGCGCGATCCGCGCGTTCTCGCCGTCGTGAAGGGGTGGAGACTGGATCGGCTCTGGGCTCGCCATCCCTTCATCGCGCGGAAATCGCTGCTCATGCTCGGCGAACACGTCACGCTGGAGGCGGGGACGGGCTGCGTGCACACGGCCCCCGGCCACGGCTATGAGGACTACGTGATCGGCCAGCGGTACGGGCTCGACATCTATTCGCCCGTGGATGCTCAGGGCCGATTCACGGCCGATGTCGAGCGATTCGCCGGGATGCAAGTCTTCGAGGCCAACGGCCCGATCATCGAGCATCTGCGCGAGGTCGGGATGCTCCTGGCCGCCGAGGAGATCGTGCACGCCTATCCGCATTGCTGGCGATGCCATAACCCGGTCATCTTCCGCGCGACTCCGCAATGGTTCATCTCGATGGAGAAGACGGGATTGCGACAGCGCGCGCTCGAAGCCATCGAGCGCGTCCAGTGGATCCCCCGCTGGGGGCTCGAACGCATGCGCAATGCGATTCGCACGCGCCCCGACTGGTGTATCTCGCGTCAGCGGGCGTGGGGCGTGCCGATCACCGTCTTCTACTGCCAAGCGTGCGAGGCCATCCTGGCCGATCCCCCCCTCATCGAGCGCATCGCCCAGATCTTCGAGCGCGAGGGAGCGGACGTCTGGTACGAGCGCGAGCCCGAATACTTCCTCCCGGAGGGCACGCGGTGCCCCGAGTGCGGCGGAACGCAGTTCCGAAAGGAGACCGATATTCTCGACGTCTGGCTCGATTCGGGGACGAGCCATCTGGCCGTCCTCGAACGGCGAGGTCTGCCCTGGCCCGCCGACGTGTATCTGGAAGGGGGGGATCAATTCCGCGGGTGGTTCAACTCCTCGCTCCTGGTCGCCATGGAGGTGAAAGATGCGCCCCCCTATCGCACGGTCATCACCTCGGGCTGGACGGTGGACGCCGAAGGGCAGAAGATGTCCAAATCCAAGGGCAATGTGATCGAGCCGCAGCAAGTCATCGCCCGCAGCGGCGCTGAGATCCTTCGCCTCTGGGTCGCCTCCTCCGATTACCATGAGGACGTCCGCATCTCGGAGGAGATCCTGAATCGCCTCATCGAAGCGTACCGGAAGATTCGCAACACGGCGTGCTATCTAGTGAACAACCTCTACGACTTCGACCCGACCACCGATGCCGTCCCGTACGCGGAGATGGAGGAGCTGGATCGGTGGATCCTGGCCGAGTTGAATCAGCTCATTCGGCGGGTGCTCGCCGCGTATGAGGCGTATGAGTTCCATCTCGCCTATCACGCGCTCTACACCTTCTGCGCCTCAGAGCTCTCGGCGATCTACTTCGACATTCTGAAAGACCGGCTCTACACGTTCGCGCCGAGATCGCGCGGGCGACGGAGCGCGCAGACGGCGCTCTTTCGCCTCCTGGATGCGCTGACGCGCTTGCTGGCGCCGATCCTCGTCTTCACGGCCGACGAGATCTGGAGCGTGATGCCGGGACCGCTGAGCCGCGAGCTGCCCTCCGTGCACCTGGCCGAATTCCCGAAGGTCGAGGAGCATCCGGGCGAGGCCGAGCTTCTGGCCCGCTGGCACCGACTGCTCGATGTGCGCGACGTGGTGCTGAAGGCGCTCGAGGAGAAGCGCGCCGAGCGCCTCATCGGCGCTTCGCTCGAGGCGAAGGTGACGCTCACCGCCGGCGGCGAACTCTACGATTTCCTGGCGAGCTTCGGCGAGCAACTGCGCGCCGTCTTCATCGTCTCGCAGGTCGAGCTGATCAAGGACGAGCAGGCCCCCCTCACCGTCGCGGTCGCCCGAGCAGAGGGCCGCAAGTGCGAGCGGTGCTGGAATTATTCGACGACCGTCGGCGAGAATGCCCGCTATCCCACCGTTTGCGCCCGGTGCGTGGCGGTGCTGGAAGAGCTGGAAGCTGAATGGGACAAGATGCACGCGTCATGAGAAAGCGCCATTACTTCGCCCTGGCTCTGGCCATCTATGCCGCCGATCAGTATACGAAGCATCTGGCGACGGGGTTGAAGCATGAGCCGAGTGTGCCGATCATCCCCGGATTGCTCCATCTCACCTACGTGGAGAACGCGGGGATCGCGTGGGGGCTCTTCGCCGATGCGGGCCCGGATGGGCGCTGGGTTCTCTCGCTCATCTCGGGAATCGCGGCTCTCGGCATCGCGCTCTACGCCCTGCGCACGCCGCTACAGGAGCGACTCACGCAGTGGGGGCTGGCCCTTGTGCTCGGCGGCGTCCTGGGGAATCTCACGGATCGGCTCCTGCGCGGGGCCGTCGTGGACTT
>BEHM01000099.1 GCA_002923315.1 bacterium HR10 | reverse complement strand
CGCGACAGGAGGTGGGGCGATGCGGAGCATCTGGGAAGTCATCAAGGCGCCGGTCGTGACCGAGAAGGCGTTGAAGCTGAAAGAGCAGGAGGGGAAGCAAGTCCTCGTCTTCAAGGTGGATCGGGAGGCGAACAAGCAGGAGATCAAGCAGGCGGTCGAGCGGATCTTCAAGGTGAAGGTCGAGAAGGTGCGCACGGTGAACTATCGCGGCAAGCGCGTCTTTCGCTTCGGGCGGTTGCGCGGGCGGCGGGCGGCGTGGAAGAAGGCCTATGTGACGCTCCGCGCCGGGGAGCGGATCACCGAGTATACGGAGCTGGTCTGAGGGGCCGGCCGGAAAGGAGGTCGGTATGGGGATCAAGACGGTCGCACCGGTGAATTCGTCGCGGCGCTTTCAGACCTTCCTGACCAAGGAGGAGATCACGGCCGAGGAGCCGTACAAGCCGCTGACGGTCAGCAAGCGGCGAATTCACGGTCGGAACAACGACGGACATATCACGGTCCGCCATCGCGGAGGGGGGCATAAGCGCCTCTATCGCATCATTGATTTCAAGCGAGACAAGTTCGGTGTCCCGGCGCGCGTGGCCACGATCGAGTATGATCCGAATCGGTCGGCCTTCATCGCCCTGCTCCACTATGCGGATGGGGAGAAGCGGTATATCCTGGCGCCACATGGGTTGAAGGTGGGGCAGACGGTCGTCTCCGGCCCCGATGCGGACATTCTCGTGGGCAATGCGCTGCCGCTCAGAAATATCCCGGTGGGGACGACTATCCATAACATCGAGCTGCGTCCGGGGAAGGGCGGGCAGCTTGTGCGCAGTGCCGGGAGCGCGGCGCAACTTCTGGCCAAGGAGGGCGATTACGCGCACGTCCGCTTGCCCTCGGGCGAGATCCGGTTGATTCACCTCAATTGCATGGCGACGATCGGGCAAGTGAGCAATCTCGATCATGAGAACATCTCGCTCGGGAAGGCGGGACGCAAGCGGTGGCTCGGGATTCGACCGACGACGCGCGGGATTGCCATGAATCCCATTGATCATCCGCATGGGGGAGGGGAGGGTCGCTCCAAGGGGAACCATCCGCAGACGCCGTGGGGGCAACCGACCCTCGGCTACAAGACGCGGCGCAATCGCCGCACGGATCGGTTCATCATCCAACGGAGGAAGTGAGCGCGTATGGGACGATCGCTCAAGAAAGGGCCCTTTGTGGATGAGCATCTGCTGGAGAAGATTCAGAAGCTGAACGAGACGGGGGAGCGGAAGGTCATCAAGACGTGGTCGCGGCGCTCGACGATCATCCCGGAGATGGTGGGGCATACGATCGCCGTGCACAACGGGCGGAAGTTCATTCCCGTCTACATCACCGAGAACATGGTGGGGCATAAGCTGGGGGAGTTCGCGCCGACGCGGACCTTCCGCGGCCACCCGGAGAAGACCTCCAAGGCCGAGAAGACGGCCAAGCGGAAGTGAGGGGGGGAGAGCGATGGAGGCCAGGGCGGTCGGCAAGTATATTCCGGGCTCGCCACAGAAGGCGCGCCTGGTCATTGATCTGATTCGAGGCAAGAGCGTCAACGAGGCGCGCTCCATTCTGCTCTTCAGTCCGAAGCGGGCGGCGCGCAAGATCCTGGGCGTGTTGCAATCGGCCATCGCCAACGCTCTGCGCAAGGCCGATGAGCAGAACATCGCCCTGGACGTGGATGATCTCGTCATCTCAGAATGCTATGTCAATTCCGGGCCGACGAAGCATCGCGCGGGATCGCGGCGCTATCGTCCGGCCCCGCGCGGGCGCGCATATCTGGAACGGCGGCGGTCGAGTCACATCACGATCGTCGTCTCCACACGACACTCGGAGGGAGGAGGGGAGTAAGTCGTGGGTCAGAAGGTCCATCCCTATGGGTTTCGGCTCGGCTACATCAAGCCGTGGCACTCGGTCTGGTTCGCGAAGAAGGACTATGGGAAGCTGCTGCTGGAGGATCTGAAGCTCAAGCAGGAGTTGAAGCAGCGGTTCAGTGGAGCGGGCGTCTCGCACGTGGATATCGAGCGCGCGGCGAATAAGCTGAAGATCATCATTCACACGGCCCGTCCGGGCATCATCATCGGGCGCAAGGGGGCGGAGATCGAGAAGTTGAAAGGGGAGATCGCCGAGCGCACCAAGCGGGAGGTGATGATCACGATTCAGGAGATCGAGCGCCCCGAGCTGAGCGCGCAGTTGCAGGCGGAGAAGGTGGCACAGCAGCTGGAGAAGCGCGTGGCCTTCCGTCGCGCCATGCGCAAGGCCGTCGAGGATGCGATGCGCTTCGGAGCCAAAGGCATTAAGATTCGGGTCTCGGGGCGGCTCAACGGGGCCGAGATCGCGCGCTCGGAATGGTACTTGCAGGGACGGCTGCCTCTGCAGACGCTGCGCGCGGACATTGATTACGGGTTCGCCGAAGCGTATACGACCTACGGAGTGATCGGCGTGAAGGTGTGGATCTATCGGGGAGATGTGCTGGACCCGCGCGCCGTGATGGTCAAGGGGGCGAAGCCGTCGGGTCGGCGATGAGGGAGGACGACGCCTATGTTGATGCCGAGGAAGGTGAAGTATCGCAAGCAGCAGCGGGGACGCATGTCAGGGATCGCGACGCGGGGGGCGACGATCGCCTTCGGTGAGTATGGGCTGAAGGCGCTGGAGCCGGCGTGGATCACGGATCGGCAGATCGAGGCGGCGCGCGTGGCCATCACGCGCCATGTCAAGCGCGGGGGCAAGATCTGGATTCGCATCTTTCCGGATAAGCCGGTGACGCGCAAGCCGCAGGAGTCGCGCATGGGGAAGGGGAAGGGATCGCCCGAATTCTGGGTGGCCGTCGTCAAGCCCGGACGCATCCTGTTCGAGATCGAGGGGGTGTCCGAGGAGATGGCGCGCGAGGCCTTCCGGCTGGCGGCCTCCAAGCTGCCGATCAAGACCAAGTTCGTCACGCGGCGAGAGCAGGAGGAGGTCCTGGCATGACCCCCATCGAACGGTTGCGCGAGATGAGCGATGAGGAGTTGCGGGCGCATGAGGCGACGCTGCGGGAATCGCTCTTCCGGCTGCGATTCCGGCTGAGCCTCGGGGAGATGGAGGTGCTCAAGACCTACCGGCAGACCAAGAAGGAGTTGGCTCGCGTCTTGACCATCTTGCGCGAGCGCGAGCTGGGGATCAGGAGATGAGCGAGTATGAGCGAGACGGGGACGACGTCGCCGACCAAGCCGCGCGGCCATCGGCATGAGATGGTCGGCATCGTGACCAGCGATAAGATGCAGAAGACGGTGGTCGTGACCGTCGAGCGGCTCGTGCGCCATCCGAAATACGAGCGCGTGGTCAAGCGCCGCTCGAAGTTCATGGCGCACGATGAGCTGGGCGCGCGCGTCGGTGATAAGGTGCGAATCATGGAGACGCGCCCGCTCTCGGCGCGCAAGCGCTGGCGCGTGGTGGAGATCATCCAGCGGGCTGCGCGCCGGATGCCCGAGTCCGAACCCGAGCTGGCACTCGAGGTGGAAGGAGGTGAAGGGCGATGATCCAGATGCGCACGATGCTGGACGTGGCCGATAATTCCGGCGCCAAGAAGATTCAATGCATCCTGCCCGTGGGCGGCTCGACCGGTCCCGTAGCCACCCTGGGCGATGTGATCACGGCGACGGTGAAGGAGGCGGCGCCGGATGCGGCGGTCAAAAAGGGACAGGTCGTGCGCGCGGTGATCGTGCGCACGCGCAAGGAGGTTCGACGGCGCGACGGGACCTACATTCGCTTCGATGATAATGCCGCGGTGCTCATCAAGCCCGATGGGGAACCGATTGGGACGCGCGTGTTCGGGCCCGTCGCCCGCGAGCTGCGGGAGAAGAAGTTCATGAAGATCATCAGCCTGGCGCCGGAGGTGATCTGAGCATGGCGCATGTCAAGAAGAATGATACGGTCGTCGTGCTGGCCGGAAGCAACATCAAGGAGCGCGATCCCTCCGGGCGCATCGTGCTCAAGCGCGCGCGCGTTTTGGAGGTGAAGCCGCGCGAGGGGAAGGTCCTGGTCGAGGGGATTCGGGTCGTGAAGCGACACGTGCGCCCCAATCCCCGCCGGGGGATCGCCGGCGGCATCGTCGAGCGGGAGGCCTATATTGACATCTCGAACGTGATGGTCGTCTGCCCGGCGTGC
>BEHM01000098.1 GCA_002923315.1 bacterium HR10 | reverse complement strand
ATCGAGGCTCACATCGTTGAGATAGAGCTGACGTCGAAGGGCCACCTCTGCGTCGAGATCGCGAAATCGCCGTTTGAGATGAGCCGTCAGCTCCTGAGCCGCGCGCTCCGCCTCCTCGGCGAAGATCACGAGCGCTCGCGGACGAAGCGGCGAGCGCTCGAAGTGCGCGATCAGAATGCGGGCGAGCTGCAACCGCCGGAACCCTTCCGCCTGCTCGATCAATTCGAGCAGACGGCGATCGTCACCGCGACGCGCCGGCATGACGATCGCCCGCTCATGGAGCCAACCGCGCGTGCGCCGTGTCGTCGCCACGCGATAGAACGTCACCCCATCACCGTGACGCCGCTCGTTCAAGACGGCGACCCATCGCCCGAGGCGCAGCCGCTGGATGACGCGCCCCTTCAATGTGGGCTCGCGCCGCAAGGCCGAGAACTGCTCGTCCACGACGTAGCCGGAGAGGGCCCGGAATGTCGTCGCCCGCTGTCCCCATGCGGTGTGGGGCCAAATAGAGTCCACCACCAGCAGGACCCCGATCCCCACGCTCCACCACCGGGTCCGCCTGGGAGACGGCTCAGGCATAAAACGCCTCAGGGAAGAGAAGAAGGTCTCCAGAAGCTCACCTACTCCTCTTCGAGGAATGCGCGGAGCATCCAGGCCATCTTCTCATGCCGCTGCATCAGTTCGGTCAGGAAATCGTTCGTCCCCATGTCGCGATATTTCTCGGCGCACGTCTCCAGGTCCGCCCGCAGATGGCGAATGATCGCCTCGTGATCCTCGAGGAGATTGGCGAGCATGGCGCGCGCTTCAGGGTACCTCCCCGGATGCTCCTTGAGCCGCGTCCGCTTGAGGAACTCCGTCAGCGTCCCCAGGGCTTCACCACCGAGCGCGCGCACGCGCTCGGCCACCGCATCCACCACCTCATCGAGCGCCTCGTACTGCTCCTGGAAGAACCGATGCAGCTCGTTGAAGCGCGGCCCGACGACGTTCCAGTGATAGTTCCGCGTCTTCGTGTAGAGGACATATTCATCGGCCAGGAGCGTATTGAGGATCTCCACGACCCCCGCGCGTTGCTTGTCCGAGAGACCGATGTTCGGTTTCATCGGCACACCTCCTGCTGCGATCTCCGAGCGCTCACTCGAGCACCAGATCCTCGGCCAAGGCGCGCCGGACCTCCGGGGGGATCACCGCCTCCGCTTGATAATGCTCGTGCGTGATGGCGAGCACGACCGGCTGCGATTCATCCTTGAAGGCGCGAATCTCCTCAGGGCTCAGCCGAAACCGCACGTAATGCACCGTGCTCGTCTTATCCTCCCGACTGCGGCCCGGTTCGTACAGCGCTCGGATCACATGCCGATCCCCGATGCGCAACCAGACCTGCTCCTCGATGCCGACGAGCTTCGGCAACCACTGGCGCAGCACCTGGAGATCATCAATTTCGATGAGCATGGTCGCGCTCAGCTCGTTGTCCTCGGGGATCAGCTCGTTGTAGATGTCAATCTCCTGCTGAATCTTGTCCTCGTGGACGATGCGCTCGGCGCGCATCATCTCTTGAATTTGGAAGAGGACGGTCTCGCGATTCTCGAAGACGAGGGTCACGATATCTCCCACTTGAACGCGCCGCTTCTTCTTCAGCTCGATGATCGCGCGCCGAAAGTGATCGCGGATCTTCTCGTATTCGGCGATGTCGCGCACATCATCCCGCGTGATCTTCCTCATGGTCGCTCTCCTCCCTCATCTTCTACCCCATAGGCGCGCGCCAGGACCTGGATGGGATGGAGGGGACGCCTTCGGGTTCCCTGCGCGATCTGCAATCCCGCCAGCGGACAGTCGGAGACGACCAGATCGAACGGTTCGCCTTCGATCTCACGGAAGAGCTTGTCGGCGACTTTGAGCGAGAGGGGGTAATATTCCCGCTTGAGCCCCCACGTTCCATCAATCCCCGCGCATCGCTCGATCACCTGAACGCGCGTCCCGGGGATCAGGTGCATGAGATCCCGGGACTTGTAGCCGATGTTCTGAGCGCGCAGGTGACAAGGGAGATGATAGGCGATCCGCTGCGGAGCCGCCCGGTCGAAACGAGTATCGAGCCGCCCCTCGCTGTGAAGCTTCATGAGATACTCGCAGAGGTCGAAGCTGCGCTGGGCGACGCGACGAACGTCCTCATCGTTGAGGAGGACGGGGTACTCGTGCTTCAACATGTAACTGCAGGTCGGTCCGGGGATCACCACATCGTATCCGTTCCGGACGAATTCGATGAGCGCCCGCACGTTCTCCCGCGCATTGGCGAGCGCCGATTCGATGTCGCCTCCATCCAGGAAGGGCATGCCGCAACACTGCTGCGCCGGGACGGCGACCTCAAGCCCATTGCGCTCGAGGACACGCACCGCGGCCCGTCCGACGGCCGGATCGTGATAGTTGACATAGCACGTGTAGAAGAGCGCCACCTTCCCATTTCCCGAGCGCGCGCCAACTCGCCGCCGTTCATACGTGCGGAACCACTGGAGAAACGTCTCGCGATGATACTCGGGCAGATTCCGATCTCGATGAATGCCGATCACCTTCTCCAGGAGCACGCGGACGGGTCGCCACCGATTGGCCAGATTCACCAAGGGCGCCCATCGGCTCCCCAAACGTCCCAGCGCATCCGTGCGCCCCAGCCACCGATCCTGCCGCGTGATCCCTCGCTCGCGCGCCTCCACGGCCTTGGCTCGCAGCATGAGCCGAGGGAAATCAATATCCCAGCGGTGCGGCGGGGTGTACGGACAGTGATTGAAACAGAGCTTACACTGATAGCAGAGATCCACGATCCGCGTGAAATCCGCTCGGGTGAGATTGGCGACATCTTCGCCTTTGGCGTCAATCAGCTCGAAGAGGACATTGAACGAGGGACAGAGGTTGAAGCAGCGCCGACAGCCGTGGCAGATATCGAAGACGCGGCGCAACTCGGCTTCGAGCGCCTCCCGATTCCAGAAGTCCGGCGATGCCAGATCGAAGCCCATGCTCTCTCCTCATGAATGCATCCGCCTTGGGATGCTGTCTTCTCTTCTCCCGAACCACCGCCCGGGAGATCACCCCCGCCAGGAGATGAGTGCCAAAAGGTGGGGAGAAGCCCTCGATCGGCTCGCGACCGATCGAGAGCTTCCCGGACGCTCACGCCAGCGACTCCGCCGGCTCCTTACCCGCGATCTGCTGCAGGCCCTTGGTGAAGCGCGCCGCGTGGGACTTCTCCGCGCGCGCGAGCGTCTCGAACCACTCGGCCAATTCCTCAAATCCCTCCTCGCGCGCCGTGCGCGCGAACCCGGGATACATCTCCGTGTATTCGTAGGTCTCACCCTCGATGGCCGACTTCAAATTCTGCTCGGTCTTGCCAAAGGGCACACCCGTCACCGGGTCCCCGACCTCCTTCAGGAAGTCGAGATGCCCGAAGGCATGACCGGTCTCGGCCTCGGCCGTATCCCGGAAGAGCCCGCCGATCTCCGGATACCCCTCGATATCCGCGATGCGGGCGAAATAGAGATACCGGCGATTCGCTTGCGACTCGCCGGCGAACGCATGCTTGAGGTTCTCCAAGCTCTTGGTCCCTTGCAACGACTTCGCCATCGTTCCCTCCTCCTTTCCGCAAGTATCGGTGTGCGAATTCAAGGCGATTATTAAATAAGAATCATTTTCCGTTGTCAAGAGGGCGAGGCCATTCGGAGGCCGCGTCGGTGACAGTTCCCGGCAATTGACGGCGCGCGCTCGGAGTGGGTAAGATAAGGGCGCAGAGTGCGAAGGGAGAGCGAGCATGAGACCAGCTTTCGTCTTCGGAAATCTGGGGCTGCCGGAGTTGCTCATCATCCTCTTCATCCTCGTCCTGCTCTTTGGGGCGAAGCGGTTGCCCGAATTGGCCCGCAGTCTGGGGCAAAGCATTCGCGCCTTCAAGGAGGGCACGGCCGAGGCGAAGAAGCTGGAGGACAAGCCGAGCAGTCCCCATGAGGGGGCACCGCCGTCCTGAGTCCTGGCGCGCGTGCTCTGAGGGAGGCATTTGCTGCTGCGCGCTCACGGTGGCTTTGTTCCATAGCCCCCATCAGGCCTTCGCATACAGGCGCTCGATCTCCGCGTGAAAGCGCGCGAGGATCGCCTCTCGGCGCAGCTTGCCATTGGCCGTCAGCAACCCGTTCTCGAC
>BEHM01000097.1 GCA_002923315.1 bacterium HR10 | reverse complement strand
GGCGCTGAAGGCGTTGACCATCTATCCGGCGGAGATCTTCGGCGTCGCCGATCGGCTGGGGAGCATCGAGGTGGGCAAGATCGCCAATCTCGTCGTCTGGGACGGCGATCCGTTGGAGATTCGCTCACAGGTGCGTCATCTCTTCATCAACGGGAAGCCCGTGCCGCTCACCAGCAAACACACGCAGCTCTACGAGCGCTACCGGAACCGACCGTGAGGCGCCCGGGCGGGTCGAGACAGGCCCGTCGCGGATCAAGCGACAGCGGGACCTACCGGCGCCGGCCACCAACAGGCGCCAGAGGACGGGAGAGGGCCGCGGGGGGCGAAGGCGGTGCCTGAATCCCCTCGCGCGCCCGGAGCGACCATCCGTGCGCAGTCGTCACTTTCTCCACGAGAGGCTGTTGAAGAGCACCTCCCGTTTGGGATATAACTGGCGGCGGGAATTCCGGCGAGGTCTGGCGAGATGAGGCGAGAGGCTTTCGGTCGAAAAAAGGGGCGACCGAAGCGTATCTCACTCGCCGGACCCACCCTCAGGAGGAGCGATGGATGTGGAAGATGGCGTGCCTAGTTGCTCTCACGGTTTTCGCCCTCACGGGTCCCCGCATGTGGGCTCCCGATAGGGGAGCGGGCGCGGAGGAGGGGTTCAGCGCCATTGAGGTCTACACCGTCCTGGATGCGGGCAATGACAACACCGGAAGCATCACCCGCAATAACGCGACGACGGGGAGCTTGGGGGGGACGACAGGTTTGGAGCGCGGCATCGCCGTGCGACCCGGCGATCCGACGATCGTCTATATCGCGCGCGGCGCGACGAGCACAGGAGATGGACGCCCAGGAGGGGTCATTGGTTTAGCGGCCATCAAGCTCCAGGGGAAGACCGACGGTGATTTCAATCCGAACACCGATCCCGATCTCCCGCTGACTTACATCGACACGGGATTGATCGTCTCCGGGGGACAACCGGCGAACTTCTCCTTCATGCAGGGGATCACCTATGACCCCGTGCTCGACAAGGTGTGGGTTCTGGACGGCACAGGCGCGACGCCGCGCGTGTGGTATTTCGATGGCGGATCGCTCGGCGGCGCTCCGAATGGGGGCGGTGTCTCTCAAGCGGCCGTCGCGCGGGGGATCACACTCGCCTTCCAAGCCGATAATGCCTCAGGTCTTGGCGGTCGGGGTCAGGCGCTCGCCGTGCGCGTGGACCCACAGGATCGAGATCGAATTCTCGTCGCCCTGGCGATGGGGAATCACGTGGAGGTGTGGGAGAGCACAAGCGGCCTCACCGGCCCGTGGCGGCTGCGATGGGAGAGCGCGACCGATCCGGATGGTGAAGGGCCAATCCCGGCTTTCGGAGCGGATTCGGTTCGTGACGTGGCTTTCGACGAGCGCGGCGATCTGTGGATCTCCCAGGTGCACGAGGGGGCCGACAATTATCTCCACCGCTACAGCGGGGACGGCCTGGGGCGCGGACGCCTCCCCGATGAAACGCTCACGCTCCTGCCGCCTCCGTTTGTACTCCGCCCCGAAGCCTTCGCGCGCGGGTTCAATGCCCTGAAGTTTTATCGCGAGGGCGAAACGGCCTTCCTGATCGTGGCGAATCGGAGCCGCGATGACGCTCGCATCGCGATCGTTCGATACCGGCGGGAGGGCGAGCCGGGGCACTACGCCTTCACGGCTCTAGACGGATTCGGCAGTAATGTGAGCGAGACGCTTCAGGACGAGATGCTGCGCACGCTGCGGCTGCGGGGATCGGCGCGAGAGACGCAGCCGGGAGGGGGAACACTCAACGGACTCATGTATCTCGCGCTGCCTTATGCGCCCGAGGGCGATCTCACGCTTCAGGAGGAGGCCCTCTACGTGAATGGATTCGTGGTGGACGGACGGAAAGGACAAACGCTGCCCACCTCGGGCGTCATCCGCGTGCGGCTCGCCCCCCTTCGATCGGCGTCCGACGCGCGCGAGGCCTCGGGGAGGAAGAAGCGCGTGGCAGCGCCGGCGCGAAGCCATGCGGCCGATCCCCTGATATGAGGGCGGCTTGACAGAGGGCGTGGATGTCGGGAATACTTTGGCTTGAGAAGCAGTGAGGCGGTGAGGTGCGTGAGCCTGGCTGAAACGGACGGTTTGCTAAACCGTTGTAGGGCGATAAGCTCTACCGTGGGTTCGAATCCCACCCTCACCGCCAGCCATGCCTGGGAGGCCCAAGCCGAGTTCCGGCGCACGTTTCGACTTGGGAGCCCCAAGGTGAGGATAGTCTCGTGAGCCGCATTCGCGTTCGCTTCGCACCATCGCCGACGGGTTACCTGCATGTGGGAGGAGCGCGCACGGCCCTCTTCAATTGGCTCTTCGCGCGCAAGTACGGCGGCACGTTCATCCTGCGCATTGAGGACACGGACGTCGAGCGCTCTTCACCCGAGATGGTCGAGGGCATCATCGAGGGCTTGCGGTGGCTGGGCTTGGACTGGGATGAGGGTCCCTACTTCCAATCTGAGCGCCTGGCCCTCTACCGCGCGCGAGCGGAAGAGCTGGTCGCTGCGGGTTGGGCCTATTATTGCTTCTGCGATCCGGAGGAGCTGGCGCGCAAGCGCCAGCGCGCGCTCGCCGAGAAGCAAACGTGGAAGTACGAAGGGACCTGCCGACGCCTCTCCTCCGAAGAGATCGCTCGTCGGATCGCAGCCGGTCAGCCCCGCGCCATTCGCTTCAAGGTCCCCGAAGGCGGCGTGACCCGATTCACCGATAGCGTCTACGGGGAGATCGAGGTCCGCAACGAGAGCCTCGAGGATTTCGTCCTGCTGCGCTCGGACGGCTTCCCGACATATCATCTGTCGGTCGTCGTGGATGATGCCGACATGCGCATCAGCCACGTCATTCGTGGGGCGGACCATCTCTCGAACACGCCCAAGCAGGTTCTGCTCTATCGCGCCTTCGGATGGGAGCTGCCCGTCTTCGCGCACGTGCCGCTCATTCTCGGACCGGATCGCTCCCGTCTATCCAAGCGGCATGGAGCGATGAGCGTGACGGCCTATCGAGACATGGGCTTTCTGCCCGAAGCGATGCGCAACTTCCTGGCCCTGCTCGGATGGTCGCCGGGAGACCCCAGCCGCGAGATTCTGCGAACGACCGAACTGATTGAGCTGTTCTCACTGGAGGGGATCAGTCGGGCCAATGCCATCTTCAACTTCGAGAAGGCACTCTGGATGAACGCGGAGCACCTGCGCGCCATGAGTGCGCAGGAACTCTTCCCCTTTGTGCGCGCCGAGCTGGAGAAGGAAGGGTTATGGCGCGAAGAATACGCTCATGAGCGGCGGGAATGGTTCCTGTGGGTCATTGATCTGCTGAAGGTTCGCGCGCGCACGCTGCGGGATTTCGTGACCAGCGGGCGTCCGTACTTCAGCGATGAGTTCCCGATGGATCCCGAGGCCGTGGAGAAGAACCTCCGCAAGGATGCGGCGGTGAAGGAGCTGTTGCTGGAGCTGGCCGACCGCTTCGAGCACTTAGACCCCTTCGATCTGCACACGACCGAGCGCGTCCTGCGCGGCCTGGCGGAGGAACGCGGCGTGAAGGCCGGATTGATCATCAATGCGGCGCGCACGGCGTTGACCGGCAGCGCCGTGAGTCCGGGGATCTTCGATGTCATCGTCGCGATCGGGCGGGAGCGAAGCGTCCGTCGCCTCCGCCAAGCAGCCGCGACCTTATGACGCCCCGTGGATGAGAGGTCCCACATGCGGATAGGAGACCCTCGCAGAACGAACGACGCATCGAGAGGATGGAGCCGGCGATGGGTGAGCGTCGGATCCTGGCTGGCGCTTCTGCTCCTTGTGAGTGCGCTCATCCCCCGGGTCTCGCTCTCGCTTGGGGGCGATGGGCCGACGCCCGCGCAGATCACGGAGGATTTCCTCGAAGCGCTGCGCCTGGTGCAGACGCAGTATGCGGGCGACGTGGAGCCGAAGACGCTGCTCACGGCGGCCATTCGCGGCATGCTGGCGGCTCTGGATCCGCACTCCAGTTACCTCACGCCCAGGGAATACGCCGATCTGCGGCAGGAGCAGGAGAGTGAATTCTTCGGCATCGGGGTGACGATCAATCAACGTCGGGGCCGCGTGTACATCATCTCGGTGATCCCCGGCACGCCCGCCGATCGCGCGGGCCTGCGCTATGGGGATGCGATCCTCGCCGTGGA
>BEHM01000096.1 GCA_002923315.1 bacterium HR10 | reverse complement strand
CTCAAACCGCCGATCCGCCGCCTCAAACCGCCGATCCACCTCCTCGAACCGCCGCTCGAAATCCGCCCGCATCGCCCGCAACTCCTCCACAATCGCCTCGAACCGCCGATCCGCTGCTTCGAACCGCCGTTGAGACTCCTCGCGCATCGCCCGCAGCTCATCCAAGAGGCGCGTCAGCTCACCCTTGGAGACGAGCGCTTCGCTGAGAATGCCGATCACCTGCGCGCGGAACGCCGGATCCTCCTGAAGGAGCTTGGGCAACTCAGTTTTCATCCACTGGATCAGCTCATCACGCGTCAGCATATTCCTCGGCATAATCTAACACCCCGCTCCTGCCGAAGCAAGCGAGGTCTACACGAAGCCGACGTGGAGTCGCAGAGGGGGGATAGATCGCCTCGAGCACCAGTCTTGCGACCGCCCGAATTCGAGCCCGCAGGAACGGGCTCTCTGTGACTTTCGGCTTGACAAACCCTCAGGGGCTCACTACTCTGCTTGGCAGTGCGAATCCGGCTGGCCGAAGTGGTGGAGGACGATATGCGGAACCAAGTCGCGCTCGCGCTGCGCATGAGCCTGTTGATGCTGATCCTGATGGGTCCTCTTGGATCGGGATGGGGACAGACGCCGACGGGCTCCGTCCAGGGCTTTGTGAGCGATGAGCGTGGCGACTTCATCCCCCGAGCTGCGGTGACGCTCACGAATCGGGCCACGGGCGAAATCCGTCGCACGCGCAGTCGCGAGGACGGGCTCTATCGGATCGAACACCTCCCGCCGGGCGAATACGAACTACGGGTCGAGGCTCCTGGCTTCGCGCCGACGGTGCAGCGCGTGCTCGTCCAGGTCGGAGTGACGGCCTCGGCCGATGTCATGCTCCAGGTGGGCTCCATGAGCGAGACTGTCGAAGTCGTCGCGGAACCGTCTCGTCTGGACCGCGTCAATTACACGATTGATGGCGTCATCACGCGCGAGAAGATTGATGCTCTCCCGCTCAACGGCCGCAACTTCCTGCAACTGGCCATGCTGGAGCCGGGGGTCTCAGTGACCGTCTCCAATCCGGGGCAATTCAACAACCTCTTCAACGTCTCCATCGGTGGCGCGCAAGCCTCGCTCACCCGCCTCACCGTAGATGGGGGCAATATCGTGGACCCGGTCACCGGAGGCGCGGGTCAAAACTTCTCGACCGAGACGATTCAGGAATTTCAAATCTCCACCTTCAACTTCGATCTCTCGACCGGCATCACGTCGGTCGGTGCCATCAATATCGTCTCCCGATCAGGGACGAACCAGTGGCATGGCAATGGCTTCCTCTTCTATCGCGATCGTCATCTGGCCGCCTTCCCCACTCTCGCGCGCGACCCTCGCCATCCGCATCCGTTCTTTCGCCGCGCGCAGTACGGCGGATCGCTGGGGGGACCGCTCCGCCGAAATCGGGCGTTCTTCTTCGGGAATGTGGAGTGGCTGAATCAAGACGCCGCCCTCTCGATCGTTCACACAGGATGGGAGGGTTTCCGTCACTTCGATACGGTCGCCGAGAGCCCCTATGACGGATGGGTCGCCACGGCGCGCGCCGACGTTCGCGTGAACGATCGGCACACCGTGTTCGTCCGCTACAGTCGGGATGACAATCATGCCTTCGCCCCTGATGACGTGAACACATTGCCCTCAAATTGGCGCGTCAACCGAAATGCCGATGACAATGCGCAGATCGGACTGGTGAGCATCCTTCAACCGGATTTGCTCAACGATCTCCGGGTCACCTACCACCGGATTCGAAATGAGAATCGCCTCCCGACGGCACGAGAATGTCCGCCCACCCGGCTCGGATGCCTCGGCCTTGGAGGGCCGCAAGTGCGCGTGGATGGCAGCAATATCCGCTTCGGCAACAGCTTCAACGCTCCGCAAGATCGCCTCATTGATCGCGTCCAGGTGACGGACAATATCTACTGGCAACGAGGGACTCACCGGCTGCGGTGGGGCGGCGAATGGGAGTATCTCAACGGGCGCGGTCGGTGGGCTTTTCTGGAGCCAGGACTTCTGGTGCTCCACGATCCGCGCAACGTGCAGTTGGTCAATCAGCTGGTCGCACAGATACCGCTGCCGCCGACTGTACGCAACACGCTCGCAATTCCTCTGCCGCCGATCTTCACGCGACCGGACAGAGCGCCAACGCTCGCGGAGATGCTGCAATTGCCGCTGGCTGTCGCCTTCATCGGCCTGGGTGACCCTTCGCAACCGCCGTCCTTCCGCGCCGCCAGCGCCCGGCGCAATCATCGCGTGCGCGTCTACGGACAGGACTCCTGGACGATCCGCCGCCGGCTCACTCTCACCTATGGCCTTTCGTATCAATACGAGACGAATCTGCTCAATCACGATCTGCCGAAGCCGGAGCTTCTCAGACCGCTGGTGGGGCGGCTCGATCCTCCGGGCAAAGATAAGAACAATCTCGCGCCCAGCTTCGGCTTCGCCTGGGACATTGGCGGCAGGGGGCGAACGGTCCTTCGGGGCGGCGCGGGACGCTACTACGACACCATCTTATTCGTCACCCGCTTGACCGAGCGCGGGATCATTGGGCCGCTCGGCACCGGGCGCGTGCCCATCAGCAGCTCGTTCTTCCGCAATCCCTTCTCATTCCCACAGGTCCCGGGACTTCTGCCGCCGCTCAATCAGATCAATCCCCCGCTGGGAGTGCCGTTGCAATTCACCTCGATCCCGACGAAGTTCACGGGCGAACAGTTCCTCCGAGTCCTCGCGCTCCAGCTCTCGGAGCTGGAGCGTCGGATCGCCGAACTGGGACGCTCGGGAGTGACCGGATTGGATTTCTTCAAAACGGGCTCGGACCTGCTCGACCCCAATGTAGAAGTCGCCTACGCCGAGCACATCAGTCTGGGGATCGGACGCGAACTCCCCCATCAGATGCAACTTTCGGCCGACGTCGTGCTGCGACTGCGCCGGCACACGCTCTTTCAGACCGATCGCAATCTCTACAACCGGGCCGAAGCGCGAGGCGGAGCCGTGATCCCCCGCTGCCTGGGCGCGCAAGCGACCGACCCGATGGCGCTCTGCTCCAACGGACCGATCAGCATCTATCAAAGTAGCGGACGCGAGCGTTACCTGGCCCTGTTGCTGAAACTCGATAAGCGGCTCTCGCATCGGTACCAATTCACGGTCTCCTATGCGCTCTCCAGCCTCACCGGATATTTCCCCACCGAGGACCTGACCAATTGGTTCGCATATCGCGGACCGCTGGATCGCGATGCGCGCCATCGGCTCACGGTGAGCGCCATCGTGGACCTGCCGTGGGGATTGCGCGCGTCGCTGATCGCCGTCTCCGCCAGCCCCCCTCCGCTCAATGCCCGAGTGCGCGGCAATATTGATCTCAACGGTGATGGGACATTCGGCGATACGCTGCCCGGACTGAAGATCAATTCCCTCGGCCGCGGCACGAGCCAAGCCGAGTTGCAGCGGCTCGTCGAACGCTTCAATCGCGAATTCGCCGGGCATGAGGATGCACATGGTGCCCTCATCCCCCCGCTCGTTCTCCCGCCGCGATTTGCCTTCGGCGATTCCTTCCACTCGCAGGATGTGCGCCTGGCCAAGACCTTCCGATTCCGCGAGCGCTACGCCCTGGAGGTGCTCGTCGAAGTCTTCAACCTCTTCAATATCTCCAACCTCGGAGGCTTCACCTCCACGCTCGACGCGGGTCGGTTCGGACCAAATGGCGAGATCCTTCCACCCGATGTCTTTCACTTCGGCCAGCCGACGCTCAAAGCCGGACAATATTTCGGCACGGGCGGTCCGCGCGCCTTTCAGCTCGGCCTCCGCGTGAGTTTCTGATTGAGGCGATCGCGCGTTCTCCGGCGCCGGCTCACCGTGTCCAAGGGCCCGCAGCGCTCGCTTCAGGCGACGCCCGCGAACGCGAGTTCCACGCGGAGAGAGTGATGCCATCGCTCGCGCCCGTCCCCAGGCCACGGCCGAGCATCCGCGCGGAGCTCGCACAAGAAGCGCCCTTGGCCCGCCAGAAGTCGCGAGCCACCGCCCACCTTGCCAAGGTTCAGCGAGCGCTCGAGCCCCCCTGCGCGGTGCAATACAGTCCGCCCCGTTGCACCCGACACCGAAGAACTTTCTGCTTGACAGCGTGGGCGGATTCGGATATTTAATGGGAGGTCATGAAGTGCCGTGGATCTCGATGCTGAGGAGGTGCTCAATGCCGCGATGGCTCGTGTTCGGAGGATGTGTGCTCTCGATCGCTCTGGCTCCGCTTGGCGTGGCTCAAGAGACCTTCTGGCAAATGACCAGCAGCCCGGCGAC
>BEHM01000095.1 GCA_002923315.1 bacterium HR10 | reverse complement strand
GGCGATGTTGTATCCGTAATTCCAGCGAAGCCCTCGGTGGCAGATGAAGTTCGCTCCAACCCGTGCGAAGATGTACGGGGCCAGAAGACGGCGAAGCCGCAGGCCGAGATGCGCATTCAACCCCAGCGGGGAATCATCGAACATCCGCCAGAGCCAGATGAGCGGTTTTCGCTCCGCGTACCGTTGCCGGTCCAGCTCGGCGCTCGTTTCAACCTCTAACGTCACATTTCTCGGATCGAAGCACGCGATCAGGGTGCGCGCGGCGATGGGGAACGTGTAATCGCCCAGCCGCTGAAAATTCGGCGCCTCGGCCAGATATAGCTCGTAGAGCAGATCGCGCACGATCTCATTGCGATCGAGTCGCGGATCAGCGAGCTTCTCCTCCAAACGGGCGAGGAAATCGTCGAAGATCGTCTCGATGAGCCCCAAGGAAGGCCCGGATCGCGTCGTGCGTTCCGACATGATCATCGCTCCTCCCGATGGATTTCTCCCTCTAGCATAGCATGGCGGGAAGACGTGTCAATGGAAGGCCGGGTATAATGGTGAGGCATATGAACGCGACAATTCTCGGAGGGAGCGGTATGCACATTCCAGTGGGCGTATCGGCGACGAAGACGTGGACCGTGACCAGGGAGTTGACGATCGCGCGCGTGGATGATCGCCTTCCAGCCGTTTTGGCGACACCGATGATGATCTATCTCATGGAGATCGCGGCGGCCGAAGCCATTCAGCCGTATCTTCCCGAAGGATGGATTTCGGTCGGCATCTCGGTCGCCGTGCGACATCTGGCGGCGACGCCGGTGGGGATGACGGTCACGGCTCGGGCTGAGGTCGTCGCCGTGGACGAGCGCTCGGTCACATTCTCCGTCGAGGCCTACGATGAGCGGGAGAAGATCGGCGAGGGAACGCACGCGCGCGCTCCGATCGAGCTGGCGCGGTTCCTTCACCGTCTGGCCGTGAAGACGCCGCCGGAGACCGCGTGAACCCTTTCGCGAGGGCGGGCTGCGGAAGTGCAGGCTCCCCAACCGTTGGAGGGCGCTTCCCGCTCATCGTCGCAGCTCTTCGAGTTTGTGCTGCTCATTGGCGCCGGGATGACAGACCATGCAGGAGGCCTGGCCGCGCTCTTCGAAGTCGGAGACCAAGGCGTAGGTCAAGCCGCGATCCGACCACGTGAGGACCTTCCACCCATTGATCTCTTCGAAATGGAAGACCAAACCCTGGGCGCGAATCTCCTCCCCCCCGGAGGGGCGAACGACGGTCTCCGAGGTGACCAGAAGAGAGATGGGGCGATTGCGCATCCGGTAGGTGACGTATGCGGCGTAATCGTTCTTGAAGCTCACCAGGCGCGCGCCCTCCAGTTGATAGGGCTTCGACTGGCCGGGGAATTCCCGAAAGCTCGGGAGCTTCAGATTGAACGGGACCTTGTCGGCGAACCAGGCGGAGATCTCTTCGGGCGATTGGCTCCGGATCTCCAGGGGGAGTTGACCCCGCACCCAGCGCTGATGCGTATCGGCAGCCAGAAGGGCGAACTCCGAACTGTGGCGCGTGTGATCGGCCGTGGGGGGGAGAACGCGTTCGCGAAGAGCGCCTCGGAGAGCGAGGCCGATGAGGAGCAGGGCAGCCAGACCAAGGGCCCACGACCAGGCGCGCGGTCGCACGCGCGGAGTGCGCGCCCGCATCTGCTCCACACGCGCGCGGACGCTCTCGGGCACCTCATAGAGCGGGCGCGCATGTGCGAGCAAGGCCATGAAGCGTCGCTCCCACTCAAGCCGAGCTCGACATTCGGCACACTCGACCACATGCGCTTCGACGTACCGGCGCTCTTCGCCTTGCAGCTCTTCATCCAGATACAACTCGATCAAGTGCGCGACATGCTCCCTCATATGATCCCCCCACGGCGAAGACGTTTCTCCTCCCCCTCACCGTTTGCTCCTCCGTGCGGCGGATCGGCGGCATATTCTCCGTACACGTAAGGGCTCAGCCGTTTCCGCAGCTCGGCGCGGGCACGACTGATGCGTGACATGACCGTCCCCGCCGGACAACCGAGGATCGTGGCGATTTGGCTGTAGCTGAACCCCTCCAGGAAGCGCAGGACGATGACCTCGCGATAGACCTCGGGTAGGCTCTCAATGGCTCGGCGAATCGCTTCGCCCAGCGCGTTCTGCTCATGCAGCAGGTCCGGGCGATGCCGGTCATCGGCCATCACCGCCCTGCCGGGCTCTTCCTCCCCGACCTCCAGGCCTTCGGCGTCCGGCTGCCGCGCTCTTCGCCGCCGATCGTTGATCCAGATGTGACGCATGATCGTGAAGAGCCAGGCCTTGACATCACCGGTCGGCAGTTTCTGCGCCGCTCCGCGAAACGCGCGAAAATAGGTCTCCTGCACCAGATCCTCCGCCTCCGTTCGATCTCGCGTCAACGCCATGGCGAAGTTGTAGAGTCCGTCCAGATACGCCAGGGCTTGGCGCTCGAATTCCCGCTCCGCATGATTGCGCGCTCGCCATCGCCGAATCATCGCTCAGTCCTCACCAGGCGGTCGCCGTCGAGGCTCATGTCTCCTTCCGCCCCGGCGCGCATCTCCGTCCGTACTCATTGAGTGAACACAATCGAGCGGGTCGTTTATTCCCCACCCTCTGGCTTCACGGGGTGAGGGTGACTTCCACCTGATTCGATTCCGCCATATTCCCGGCATTATCGAAGACGCGGATGAGGAAGTAGTACGTGCGCGGCGGAATGTCCGAAGGGATGGTCCAGGTCTCGATCGTCCCCGCCGGTTGCGGGCGGGGGGGATCTTTCACGCGAAGGGCGAAGCGCAACGTGCTGGCTGTGATCGGAGAAGAGCTGTAGCGAATATCATAAAAAGCCGCTTGCCCGAGAAGCCCATCATCGCCTGTCGCCGTCCAGGTGAGCGCGGGCGGCGTGACGCCGCTGAGGACGCGCAGATCAGTGATCGGGGCCGGCGCGATCTCATCGCGATCGAGCGCCCGGAAGGCATTCACGCGCCCGCCGGAGACGAGTTTCCCCGCGAGCTCCGGGATGCGATCGGCATTGGCCAGCAGTCGGATCTTCACCTGAATCGGCGCGCTTTCGGGATACGCCGAAGAGATCAACGCGGCGATGCCACTCACCAGCGCCGCCGCTTGAGAGGTCCCGTTCCCAGTGATCGTGCCATCGCTGCGCCCCAGCTCCGCCGCCAGATTTCGCGTCGTGAGGCCGATGATCCCTACACCCGGAGCGCCCACGTCCACGTTCAACCGTCCGTAGTTGGAGAAGAAGGCCAGTTGGTTGAACCGATCCGTCGCCGCCACGGCGACGACGTTGTCGAGCCTCGTCGTGAGATAGGCGGGGAGTTGAGGAACCATATCGTTATTCTGTCCATCGTTTCCCGCAGCCGCGATGGCGATGATGCGCGCATCATTGGCCGCAGCCAGAGCGCGTTCGAGTCCCACGCTCGTCCCCGGACCACCGAAGCTCATGTTGATGACGCGCACGCCGCGCGCGGCCATCGCCACGGCGTAGTTGACTGCCTGAATGATCGTGGACGTTGAGAAGTTCCCTCGTTCATCTCCCGCCTTCAAGGGAAGGATGCGGCTTCCCCAACTGACGCCGGCGATATGCAGGGCATTATTGGTCTCGGCCGCCGCCAGGCTACTCATCCATGTTCCATGCCCGTTCTCGTCATCTGGATCGGGATCTCGGCGGACGAAGTCCCATCCCGAGACGTCATCCACGAATCCATTGCCATCGTCATCCACGCCGTTGTTGGGGACTTCTCCCGGGTTGACGAAGAGCTTGCGCGCGAGGTCCGGATGCGCCGCGTCTATGCCGGTGTCTATGACGGCGATGACCACATCTGAGCTCCCCGTTGTGATGTCCCACGCTTCCGGCGCCCACAGGTCAGCTCGCCGCTCCGGGAAGACGTTGCGGTCGCGGAGATACCATTGGAAGCTGAAGAGCGGATCATTCGGGACGAGCTGAGAGCGAAGTAGGTAATCGGGCTCGGCGAATTCGATCGCATTCGGGTATTGGCGCAGGAGCCTCTCGGCCAGTCGCGGGGGATCAATCGGGCGGGCGAACCGGAGCGCGATCAGGCGATCCACGCCGTGGCGTTCGAGAAGCAGCGCCGCTTCCGGGAGAGAGTGGGGGGCACGTCGCATGAGCGTTTCAGTCGCGCGCTGGCGGTCGGATGGAAGAGGAAGAACGGGCGCCAGACGGATGACCTCGCGAAGCCCGGCCGTCGCGGCCAGCTCTCGAAACAGCGCATGCGGTATCTCGCCAGCCGAGACGACGGAATCTGTGGGCAGCGATACATCCGGTCGGAGGCCGACGATGAGACGGTCAGGGGCATAGCGGGGCTGACTCG
>BEHM01000094.1 GCA_002923315.1 bacterium HR10 | reverse complement strand
GTCCCCGTAGTCGATCAGGATCCACTGCGCCACCGTCTCCCCCTCCACATGAAGCGGACGCGTGCCGTGCTCCTCCAGCTTCTCCAGGATCGCTTCGGCAATGGTTTGCACCTGGCGCGTGGAGGTTCCGCTGCAGATCAGGAAGTAATCGGTGAACGTGGCCACTCCTCGCAGATCGAGCGCGACGATATTCTCAGCCTTCTTCTCGCTGGCCGCTTCAACGGCCAACGCGAGGGCTCTTCGAGTGTCTCGTGCCGAAGACACGCGCGCCATTTCAGGTCGTGACCCCTTCACGATACAGGCGATACTTCTCGATGTAGGCCGCCGCTTCGGACGGGACTAGGTGAGCAATAGCCTCCCCGCGCCGCAGTGCGGCCCGAATCGCCGTCGCCGACGTCGCGTTGTGAATCCCCGAACAGAAATAGATGCGCGGACCCTGCTCTTCAACGCGATCGCGCTCGGGGACGAAGGCGCGCACCCGAGCGCGAATCTCCTCCGGCAGCCCCTCGGCGCTCAGGATGTATCCGGGACGCGGAATGACCACCAGATTCATCAGCCGCAGCAGTTGGTCGTACTCCTTCCATTGCGTGAGGCCTTGAAAGGCGTCGGCGCCCATGATGAAGTAGAGCTCCGCATCCTCACCCATCCGATGGCGGAGTTCTCGAACCGTGTCGATCGTATAGCTCACCCCCCCGCGCGCCAACTCGAGCGTCGAGACGTAGAAGGCCGCATATGGCTGCGTCGCCAACACGAGCATCGCGAATCGGTCCCAGGCCGGTGCTTCCGGCTGCCGATGCTTATGCGGGGATTGAGCCGCGGGGATGAAATAGAGGCGGTCCAGAGCGAACCATTGCCAAACCTTCTCGGCGATCTCCAGATGTCCGTTATGGACGGGATCGAAGGTGCCCCCGAAGATTCCGATGCGCATATCGGTCAGCGGGACGGAAGGGCCGCGGCCGCCATCGTCGCACTCTCCACGCGTCGGGCGACGCGCTCCAGAAGCTCGGCCACGCCCTGCCCGGTCACGGCCGAGATAGCGACGAATTCCAGATCGCGCGCGCGACAGAAGGCCTCCAACTCATGGACCCATTCCTCGGACGCGATGTCCATCTTCGTCGCCACGACGATCTGCGGCTTCTCCAAGAGCTGCGGATTATAGGCTTCCAGCTCACGGTTGATGATCATGTACCGCTCCACCGGTCCGCGCTCGGCCAGAGGCGAGACATCCACCAGGTGGAGCAGGACGCGCGTCCGCTCGATGTGGCGCAGGAACTCGTGCCCCAAGCCCGCCCCTCGATGCGCCCCTTCGATCAATCCGGGAATGTCAGCGACGACGAAGCTGCGCTCGTCATCAAGTTGCACGACGCCGAGGACGGGTTCCAGCGTTGTGAAAGGATATTCGGCGATCTTCGGCCGCGCCGCTGAGATGCGCGCCAGCAACGTGGACTTGCCCGCGTTGGGGAAACCGACCAGCCCCACATCGGCCAGCAGCTTCAGCTCCAATCGCAAGCGGCGGACCTGACCCGGCTGCCCGCGCTCGTGAAATCGCGGCGCGCGTCGCGTCGGCGTCGCGAAGCGCGCGTTGCCACGCCCTCCGCGCCCTCCGCGCGCGATCAACACCCGCTCCCCCGGCGTGGAGAAGTCGTGGATCAATTCCCCAGTCTCCTGATCATAGACGAGCGTCCCCACCGGCACTCGGATCACAATGTCCTCGCCATCTCGCCCATGCCGGTTGTTCCCCTCCCCATGCCCACCACGTCCGGCCCGATACTCCGGATTGTACTTGAAGTGAATGAGCGAATTCATCCCGAGCGCGGCCTCCATGTAAACGTGTCCCCCTCGGCCGCCGTCGCCGCCAGCCGGTCCTCCAAAGGGGACGTACTTCTCGCGGCGAAAGGCCGTGCACCCATCCCCCCCATCTCCGGCTTTCACCACGATCTCCGCGCGATCAATGAACATGGCACCCGTGCGGAGGAGGCTCGAAGGGAACACGACGCGCGCTCATTCGCTCGTCGTCGTCGAGACCGGATAGACACTCACGAACTTGCCCATCCGCCCCTTGTCCTCGAACCGGACGATGCCCGAGATCTTGGCATACAGCGTGTCATCGCTGCCGATGCCCACGTTGACCCCGGGCTTGAAGCGCGTGCCGCGCTGTCGGACGAGGATTGAGCCCCCGGTCACGAATTGTCCCCCGAAGCACTTGATCCCTAATCGCTTCCCGACTGAATCGCGCCCATTGCGCGAGCTTCCCATGCCCTTTTTGTGAGCCATAGCTGCTCTCCCTCCGGCGCGTCACGCCGCGTGAATGGCTTCCACGCGAAGGGCCGTGTACTTCTGCCGATGCCCCTTCTTGCGCCGATATTGCTTGCGCCGCTTGAACTTGAACACGATGAGCTTCCGCTCCTTCCCATGCTCCAGGACGCGGCACACCGCGCGTGCCCCCTCCACCACCGGGCGACCAATCCGAACCTGTTCCCCATCGCCGAGAGCGAGCACCGGCAACTCCACGGTCGCCCCCACTTCGGCGCGAAGCGCCGGAACGCGCAGAATGTCACCCGGCGTGACGCGATATTGTTTCCCCCCTGTGGTGATGATCGCGTAGGTCACACCTTCTCCCTCCGGCCTCTCAGTCTCACTGAAAAGGATACATTGTATGAACGTCCGCCGGATCTGTCAATTTCCGCTCACAATCGGGCCGCTAGCTTGAAGACGTTGTAAATCCCCCCACCAATGCCGATGACGAAAAACAGGAGAAACAGCCAGGGCGATGTCCCCAACCACTTGTCCAGGAAATACCCGATCAGCGAGCCAGCCGCCACATAAGAGACAAAGACCGTCCCCAGAGATGCCGCCACGCCGAATTTCTTGATCGTCTCTCCAGGACCGCTTTTCCACATCTCGGGAGAGATTGTACGAAGCGGACCCTGAGGGAGGCAATGGGCCAGTGGAAACAAAGGATGGTGGGCACTGGAGGATTCGAACCTCCGACCTCTCGCGTGTGAGGCGAACGCTCTACCGCTGAGCTAAGTGCCCATAGCGAAGGACAATATAGCAGAGGGCCTTGGCCGTCGTCAAACGCGCCGGGCCTGATCCATCATCCGGAAGATGCTAACCACGTTTTCAGCGCTTCCTCCCAGAGGAAGACCCGCCCATCCTGAAGCATCACCACGCTCTGTTGTCGAGCATTTTCTTCCGCTCCCAGGGTGGCCCGTTCTCCCGCGGCCACAGGGATCGCACGGTATCCGGCGCGGCGCAGTAGCGTCGCTCTCCGCCGCGCGCGCTCGACATCTCGCTCATCCACAACGGCGGAGACCTCAATGGCGAGCCATATTTCGGGCTTCCCCGGCCAGGTCTCCAACTTCCCCTGCACCAGAAGGTCGAGCAAGAGGACGTCCCGGAATTCTTCGGGAGAGAGCTTGGCCCTGAGCGCTTCAAGCAACGTTTCCATGGAAACGACGCGAACCCGTCGCAGCAGAGGTCCAAAATACGCCACGGCTTTGTTCTGATATGTCAGTTCCAGCACTCGGCCTCTGAGCCCACTGACGGCGTCACTCAAAGAGCTCACTCGCGAAGATAGCTCCGAGAGCTCGCTCGACATGCTCCGCTGAACCTCGACCAAGGCCGCCAGGTGTTCCTCCGTCTTGCGCTGTGCTTCGGCCAGAGCTGCCAATTGCTCTTCCACGCGCGCCACTCGCTCCTCCAGATGCCGCTGCGCCTCAGCCAGCATCCGTACTTGTTCCTCCGTCTTGCGCTGTGCTTCGGCCAGAGCCGCCAATTGCTCCTCCACACGGGTCACCCGCTCTTCGGTCTTGCGTTGCGCCTCAGCCAGAGCCGCCAATTGCTCTTCCACGCGGGTCACCCGCTCCTCCAGATGCCGCTGCGCCTCGGCCAGCAGCCGTACCTGTTCCTCCGTCTTGCGCTGTGCTTCGGCCAGAGCCGCCAATTGCTCCTCCACACGGGTCACCCGCTCTTCGGTCTTGCGTTGCGCTTCAGCCAGAGCCGCCAATTGCTCCTCCACGCGCGCCACTCGCTCTTCCAGATGCCGCTGTGCCTCAGCCAGCAGCCGCACCTGTTCCTCCGTCTTGCGCTGTGCTTCGGCCAGAGCCGCCAATTGCTCCTCCACACGGGTCACTCGCTCTTCGGTCTTGCGTTGCGCCTCAGCCAGGGCCGCCAATTGCTCCTCCACGCGCGCAACTCGCTCCTCCAGATGCCGCTGTGCCTCAGCCAGCATCCGTACCTGTTCCTCCGTCTTGCGCTGCGCTTCGGCCAGAGCCGCCAGTTGCTCCTCCACACGGGTCACCCGCTCTTCGGTCTTGCGCTGTGCTTCGGCCAGAGCCGCCAATTGCTCTTCCACGCGCGCCACTCGCTCTTCCAGATGCCGCTGCGCCTCAGCCAGCAGCCGCACCTGTTCCTCCGTCTTGCGCTGTGCTTCGGCCAGAGCCGCCAATTGCTCCTCCACACGGGTCACTCGCTCTTCGGTCTTGCGTTGCGCCTCAGCCAGG
>BEHM01000093.1 GCA_002923315.1 bacterium HR10 | reverse complement strand
CACCCGAGGGCGACGGATGGTGATGGTGCCAATGCCCAGGGTCAGCCTGCGAGGTTTCCCATAGCCGTTCCTGTAACCCTGGACTCCGTCCACCGCGGCTCGCCGCTGGTAGCGGCACCGGCCCAACAACTCGGTCACCTCCTGCTCCAGGAGATCCTGGATGAACTCCTGGATCTTGCCCCGAACCCACTCCTCCAACCCCTCCCATGTGGGGCTTGATACCAGGGATCCTCCCGTGGTACGCTTGTTCATGGCGGTGTACCTCCTCCTTTCTCTTCGTTAACGTTTTCTCTCTTAAGAAGGGAGGATACACCGCCTTCAGCAGAATTTCCACACCCTTTGATTTTACCTCCCGCCGCCCGCCGGGAATCTCAAAAGTCGGACGAAAAGACGAGCATGCGAGCACACGGCAGTCGGACTCGCAGGGCAACAGGACGATGTCCACAATGGGTCTTCTTTCCTGCCGCCTGGCCAGCCGACAGTCGTAGCCCGCCAGCGCGCGCACGGCGATGCGAAGAGCCCGCAGCTCCCATGTGCTTCAAACCCACATGACCTCACTGCCAATCATCAGCCCCGTCCTCCCCAATCAATACGGCATGCTACCTTCTGTTTCGGAAAATCTCCGGCCCAACATTTCGATCGCGAAAAACAGGCCACCGCCCGACGTGATTCCGTCCAGCGAGCGGCCCTTTCCCCAGCGGAGATCACTCGATGACCACCGATGTGACATTGATCGTATCGCCCTGAAGCTCTCCGGTCACCGTCACGTGAATGGAGTCTTTCTTCCATCTTCAGCCAGAGTGTACCCGCGCGATCCACGCCCTCAGAGAGCCGCCAGCCCTCGTTCACCCACCACGCTTCATAAGCCCTCAGAACCGATTCATCGGCCAAATGTCCGACATACTCCCCCATGAACGAGACGGGTGAGCCGAGCTTCTCCTCATTCACTGCATCCCCTCCGCACAAAATGGCCCGCGCCCCAGAGCAGTCCGCATGGCTCCCACCCTCCCAGTCAGAGTTATGGGTCCGTCACCCACCTCCATCCGACCTCATCAGATAGGGATTCGACGCACGAACTATCGCGTCCAGGCCAGCCATCGGCGAAGGAGTTTTTTCACGCCCGGCGTCAGCCGTGTGCGCTGATAGGCATCGGCCGCCTTCCGAATCGCCTCCGCCTGCGTGGGGTAAGGATGGATGACCGAGGAGAGGCTCGCCAGGCCGATGTTTTTCACCATCGCCAGCGTGATCTCATTGATCATCTCCCCCGCATGACGGGCGACGATGGTCGCGCCGAGAATCCTGTCGGTCCCCTTCCTGACCAGAATTTTCACGAACCCTTCTTCCTCTCCATCGGCGATGGCCCGGTCTACCTCGCTCAGGGGGATCACGAAGGCATTCACGGCAATCCCTCGTTCTCGAGCTTCCCGCTCGGATAGTCCGACATGAGCGATCTCCGGATCGGTGTAGGTGCACCAGGGGATGGTCAGGGCGCTCAGTTTCTTTCGACCAAGGAAGAGCGCATTCTGAATCACAATCCGGGCGGCGGCATCCGCCGCGTGAGTGAATTTGTATCTCATGCAGACATCACCGACGGCATAGATCCGAGGATTGCTCGTCTGGAGCCGATCGTTCACCGCGATTCCCGTCCTCCGGTCATACTGTACGCCGGCGATCTCCAGATTCAAGCCCTCCACGTTGGGCGCTCGGCCCACTCCCACGAGGATCTCATCCACGGCGATGATCTCGCCCTCTCCGTTGCTCTCCAGATGGATCAGTTTCTCTCGACCGGAGACAGTCACCCGTTTGACTCTGCTATTCAACCTGACGTGGACTCCATCGCGGCGGAGCGCTTCTGTGAGAATCGCCGCTGCGTCCGCATCCTCCCGGATGAGGAGCTGAGAGGCCCTCTCAATGAGGATCACGTCGGAACCCAGTCGGCAGAACGCTTGCGCCAGCTCGCAGCCGATGGGTCCACCGCCGATGACGGCCAGGCGCTCCGGGCGTTCGGTCAGAGAGAATACGGTCTCGTTGGTGAGATAACCGGCCTCGGCCAGCCCTTCAATCGGCGGCACAACCGGACGCGCCCCCGTGGCGATGACGGCCTTTTTGAAGCGCAAGGTCTTCCCCACGACCTCAATCGTATCACGGCTCGCAAATCGAGCCTCGCCGAGAAACACGGCGACGCCCAACTCTCGAAAGCGCCAGGCCGAATCATGCTCGCTGATGCGCGCCCGAATGCGCCTCATGCGCTCCATGACGGCGGGAAAATCCACCTCGGTGCCGGCGGGAACCCGAATGCCAAACATAAGAGCATCGCGGACGTCGGCATACGCTCGGGAAGCGCGGATGATGGATTTCGACGGCACGCACCCCATGTTGAGGCAATCTCCGCCCATGAGATGTCGCTCCACAAGGGCCACGCTGGCGCCCAGACCGGCCGCGCCGGCAGCCGTCACCAATCCGGCCGTGCCCGCGCCGATAACCACCAGATGGTACCGGGACGCGGGTTCGGGATTCACCCAATCGGGCGGATGCACATTCGAAACAAGCGTCGCGTTATATTCGTCCTTCGGCAGAACCTCGAGGGCGTCCTGCACAGGAGCAAGGGTCTCAGTTCTCACCATATTCGACCTCCGTTGACGTCCCCTTTTCATTGAGTCTTCGTCGCGCGTACCGAACCAGGCCCACGAGAATGAACCCCGCACCGACCAGAGCCCCGACCAGACCCCAGGGAATTCGCCCTTCGGCCAGACTCCGGGTGACGGCATCCGTTCCCACCACATAGAGCACCGTGCCCGGCAACATGCAGAGCCAGGACCAGAAGACGTAGGTCCCAAACGGCACGCGCGTCAGACCAAAGCCGTAATTGAGAAGATTGAAGGGAAACAGCGGCACCAGCCGGGTCAAGGCCACGATGATGGCCCCATGCTCTTCGGTGAGCTGATCGAGTCGGCGAAACTTCTCGTTTTGAGACACCCAGCGGGCCGTAGCGTCTCGGGCGAAATAGCGGGCAACGAGAAACGCCAGGCTCGCGCCGAGCGTGGACGCCAGGCTGACGACGATCACTCCGACCACGGAGCCGAAGAGCGCCCCCGCCGCCACCGTCAGCGCCGATCCGGGAAGAGCCGCCACGACGGCCCCCGCGTAGAGAACCACAAAGACCACCGGTCCCCATGCGCCCAGCCCACGAATCCACTCGCGCCATTCGCCCAGTCGCTCGCCCAGCCCGAAAGCGTTGGCCAAAACGAGAACCGCCACGATGGCGATCAAGAGAACAACCGGTCGCCAGCGACCCCGCGACGTGCTCTCCGTATCGGACGGCCTTCGCCGGTCTGTTTCCTGCTCGCGCGCATCGGACATGGCTCGTTCCTCCGGTCCCGTCATCGTCGGCCTCCTTGCTCGTTGAGCGACCAATCGTAGTCGAGGTACTTGATCCGATAGCGAGCGGCGGTCAGATCGTCGCCCTCGCCCGCGTCGAGATACCGGCTGATGAAATTGAGCACGGCTCGCTCGGTTTCGCCGTATCCGGGGAACCTCTCGTTCGTGCCATAGGTCCTCACAAAATCCTCGCCAAACCACTTGAAGATCGAGGAGAGGTAGACGGTGTTCCCCTGGCGATCCAGGCGAAACTTCTGCGGATTCGCCAGGAATTTCCGCGCTTGATCGTCGAGTTGGTCATCGAGTCGGTCGCCGACGTAGGGCTCGTTTCTGAGCGGTGGGCAGCCCATCGCCGCGCAGACCAGAGCCAGATGAATGCGCGGTTCGTTGAATTTCGCCCGAAGCGTCTCATGCTCGATCTCGTCGAGCGTCATCTTCCGCCCCATCACGTCGAAGTGCAGCTCATCCCACACGCCGGGAATCTGCCGAATGCTGTTTTTGGGAAAGAGCAGCGAGGCCGTCAGCGACGGCGTGATGGGATAGTGTGCGACGATCGCCTCCAGCGTCAGGGCATTGTAGGCGTTGATCCAAAAGGCGACCTTCTCCTTCTCGCTCCACCGCGCATACACTTCAGGGTCGAGCGTGGCGATGGCGACGGCGAACGCATCCAGTTTGTCGCGGTGCTCCTTCAATCCCCGGTAATTGACCATGCCGTGATCGTCTACATACGTCTTGAGCACAAAGGCATAGTCATCGTAGGAGAAGGCTCGATCCGCGCGGCTTGTGCTCATGTCGAACCGGATGGTCTTCGGCGTCGGACGCAACAGGGTCCACCACACCAGCCCCGCCACGATCGCCGCTCCGATGAAAATTCCGATCACTCCCTTCCTCATCCTTTTCCTCCGAAAATGACGTCGCGCCGGCCTCAGGCCGGCATCCATTTTTCACCGTTTCAGGGCCGCCGCACTCCCTCCATGAGGAACTCCTCCGGCCATGCCGTGAAGCTCGGTGATCCCGCTCAGACCAAGGCCCCGCCGCAGGATGAACCGCGCCCCGCCGTGCAGCCGAAACAGTGAATGCCGGTGACGATCTTTCGCCGGGCCAAAGCCGGCAGGTCCAAATCCCGAATATGATCAGGCAGGCCATGATCCACGGG
>BEHM01000092.1 GCA_002923315.1 bacterium HR10 | reverse complement strand
GCGAGCCGCCGAGACATCCTCGACATTCACTACTGCGCCGAGCACGAGGGGGAAGCGCCTCGAAATATCGTCAACGTTGTGCTGGCCGAAGGCGTGCGGGTGGATCCGGCACGACTGAGCCGGAACTTCTACACGACCTCCAGTTGCGGCATCTGCGGAAAAGCTTCGCTTGAACTCGTGCGCGCGCTCGTTCGGCGACCGCTCGCGGATGCGGCTCGCATCGCGCGCGAGGTGCTCTTCGCGCTCTCGGAGAGCGCGCGAGGCGCGCAATCGCTGTTTGCGCGCACCGGCGGCGTTCACGCCGCGGCGCTCTTCGACGGACAGGGGCGCTTGCTCCTTGTGCGCGAGGATGTCGGCCGCCATAACGCGATGGACAAGGTGATCGGACATCTGGTGCTCACCGAAAGCGTCCCGGCCTCGGGCACGATCGCGCTGCTCAGCGGGCGGGCCAGCTTCGAATTGGTGCAGAAGGCGCTCGTTGCCGGAATCCCCGTGGTCGCGGCCATCGGCGCGCCGAGCAGTTTGGCCGTCACCGTGGCGCGCGATTTCGGACTCACGCTGATCGGCTTCCTCCGAGATGGGCGCTTCAACGTCTACGCGGGGGCCGAACGCCTCGATCTGGCCCCCGGAGCCTGACGGGCGCCTGCTGGACGCGCGCGTCCGTCTCGAAGTAAACTTGCGCGAGGGTGAAGCTCCTCTGGGAGAGATGGGTATGAGCGAACTGGAGAAGAAAACCAAGGCCATTGAGATCGCCCTCGCCCAGATCGAGAAGCAATTCGGCAAGGGGGCGATCATGCGGCTCGGGGATCGGAAGGTCGAGGAGATCCCCGTCATCTCGACGACCAGCCTCAGTCTGGATGCCGCGTTGGGCGTCGGCGGCATCCCGCGCGGGCGCATCACGGAGATCTTCGGCCAGGAGGCCAGCGGGAAGACGACGCTCGCTCTGCATGTGGCGGCTGAGGCGCAACGCCTGGGCGGCGTGGCCGCGTACATTGATGCCGAACATGCCCTAGATGCCGCATATGCCGAGAAGATCGGCGTGCGCATTGACGATCTGCTCGTCTCCCAGCCCGACAGCGGCGAGCAAGCCCTGGAGATCGCCGAAGCGCTGGTCCGCTCCGGAGGGGTGGATGTGCTCGTCATTGATTCGGTCGCGGCCTTGGTGCCGCGCGCGGAGTTGGAAGGGGAGATGGGCGATGCCCTGCCCGGCTTGCAGGCGCGCCTCATGTCGCAAGCCCTTCGGAAGCTGGCCGGAGCCGTCTATCGCTCCAACACGGCGCTCATCTTCATCAACCAGATGCGGCAGAAGATCGGCGTCATGTTCGGCTCGCCGGAGACGACCACCGGGGGCCAGGCGCTCAAGTTCTACGCGAGCGTGCGCCTGGACATGCGGCGAACGAATGCCATCAAAGACGGCGAGACGATCGTCGGCAACCGCGTGAAGGTCCGCGTGGTGAAGAACAAGGTGGCGCCGCCCTTCAAAGAGGCCGAATTCGATATGCTCTACAGCGAAGGCATCTCGCGCGAGGGAGAGATCCTGGATTTGGGCGTCGAACACCGCATCATCGAGAAGAGTGGCGCGTGGTATTCCTACAAAGGCGAGCGGCTCGGTCAAGGGCGCGAGAACGCGCGCCTCTTCCTGAAATCGAACCCCGATCTGGCGCTCACCATTGAGAACGAGATCCGGCAGGTGCTCGGCCTGCCGCGACGCGAGGCCGCGCGAGCGCCGGAGCCGGAACCTTCGCCAGCGGCGAAGGCGAAGAAGGCGGAGTGACGCCCCGCGATCATGCGCGAGGTGGATTTCATCGTCATCGGCAGCGGGATCGCCGGCCTGCGCGCGGCGGTGGAGTTGGGGCGAGCGGGATCGGTCCTCATCCTGACCAAAGACGAACTCACCGAGTCGAGCACGCGATACGCCCAAGGGGGGGTCGCCGTCGCCCTGAGCGATGATGATGAGATCGCCCTGCATTTCGAAGACACGATGCGCGCCGGGGCCGGGTTGTGCGATCCCGAAGCCGTTCGCGTGCTCGTCGAGGAAGGGCCGCAGTACGTGCAGGAGCTGATCGCCTGGGGCTGCCGCTTCGATCGCGCGGGGGACCAGCTGGCGTTCGGACAGGAGGCGGCGCACTCGCGGCGCCGGATCGTCCACGCTCGGGGCGATGCGACCGGCCGCGAGATCGTGCGCACGTTACTCGAACGCGTGCGCGAGCTCCCTCGTGTCGAGATTCTCCCGCACGCCTTCGCCCTGCGCGTGCTCATCCACGAGGGCCGCTGTCTCGGCGTCCAATATGTGGAGACGCGGGCGCGCACGTCGCACACGGTGCGAGCGCACGCGGTCATTCTGGCCACCGGCGGGGCCGGACATATTTACCTGCACACGACGAATCCCGACGTCGTCACCGGCGAGGGGATGGCGATGGCGTATGAGGCGGGAGCGCTCCTGGCTGACATGGAGTTCGTGCAGTTCCATCCGACAGCCCTGCATCGAGCGGGCGCCCCGCGCTTCCTCCTGAGCGAGGCCCTGCGGGGAGAAGGCGGCGTTTTGCGCAACCGGTTTGGCGAACGGTTCATGCCGCGATACCACGATGCGGCTGAATTGGCCCCGCGCGATGTCGTCGCGCGCGCCATCGTGACTGAACTGCAGCGCACGGATGCCGACTGTGTCTACCTCGATCTCACGCATCTGCCCGCGTCCTTTGTCCGGGAGCGCTTCCCGCGCATCTACGAGACGTGTCAGCATTATGGTTTGGACCTGACGCGCGACTGGATCCCCGTCAGTCCGGCCGCGCACTACTTCATGGGCGGTGTGCGCACGGATCTCCATGGGTGGACGGGGATCGCGGGATTATTCGCCGCAGGCGAAGTGAGCTGTACGGGCGTGCATGGCGCCAATCGCCTGGCCAGCAACTCGCTGCTCGAAGGCCTGGTCTTCGGCGCGCGGGCGGCGCGGCGCGCTCTGGCGTTCGCCTCCACGGCTCCCGCACTGCCGTCGCTTCGGGAATCGAACCTCAGTCCCGAGGAAGCGGAGCTGGATGGTGCGATCACCCGGCGCCTTCGGACGATCATGTGGGAGGCTGTGGGTCTCATTCGCCACGGGGAGCGGTTGCGCTTGGCCCTCGACGACCTGGAGGCGCTGCGACGGGCAGCTCCCACATTGGCCACACGCCACCTGGCGACGGTCGCGTGGCTCGTCGCGCGCGCCGCCCTCTTTCGCGAGGAGAGCCGCGGCGCCCACTTCCGCACCGATTTCCCCGCCCCGAATGACGCGCAGTGGCGTTGCCACTCGATCCAGCATCGCGAACGCGGAATCTTCACGCACCCCATCGGGACGGAGGTCTTCGCATGATGATGGGACACGCGCTCTGGCTCTGGATCGCTTTCGCGCTCTTTGTCCTCGCCATGCTCGCCCTGGACCTCGGCGTCTTTCACCGCCGCGCGCACGTCGTCGAGCTCAGGGAGGCGCTCGGCTGGAGCGCCTTCTGGATCGCCCTGGCCGTGCTCTTCAACATCGGCGTCTACTTCTGGTTCGGCCCGACCGCCGCCTTGGAGTTCCTCACCGGGTACCTCATCGAGAAGTCGCTCAGCATGGACAATATCTTCGTCTTCGTGCTCATCTTCTCCTACTTCCGCGTCCCCCCGCTCTATCAGCATAAGGTCCTCTTCTGGGGCATCCTCGGCGCCCTGATCATGCGCCTCCTCTTCGTCCTGGCCGGCGTCACGCTCATTCAGAAGTTTCACTGGATGATCTACGTCTTCGGCGCCCTGCTGATCGTGACCGGGGCGCGCATGGCGCGCGAGAAGGAGAAGGAGATCCACCCGGAGCGCAATCCCGTGATCCGCCTCGCTCGTCGCCTCATGCCGATCACGCGCGATTACGTGAATGGGCGCTTCTTCGTCCGAGAGATGGGGCGGACGCTCGCGACCCCACTCTTCATCGTCGTGCTCGTCGTGGAGACGACCGATCTCGTCTTCGCCGTGGACTCGATCCCCGCCATCCTGGCCATCACGCACGATCCGTTCATCGTCTACACGTCCAATGTCTTCGCCATCCTGGGCCTGCGCGCGCTCTACTTCGCCCTGGCCGGTCTCATGCGCATCTTCCACTACCTGCACTACGGCCTCTCGGTCATCCTCATCTTCATCGGGGTGAAGATGCTCATCTCGGACGTCTATAAGATTCCCATCGGGATCGCCCTCGGCGTCGTCGCGGGCATCCTGGCCGTCTCCGTTCTGCTCTCGATCCTGCGGCCAGCGAAGATCGCCGCCGCGCCAGCGGCTGATCCGCCCGCTGTGGAGGCGACTCCGAATGAGGTGGTGGAGGGCGACGGATCACCACGTGAGCGATCGGAACGATGAAGATCAAGAACCTGCATCCCTGGGACGTCTCGCCGCAGGATGCCATGCGGATCCAAAATCGGCTGCGCGAGCATCTGCAGTTCACGCCACTGGCAGCGGATCGCGTGCGATGGGTCGCCGGTGCGGACGTCTCCTTCGACAAAGGCTCGGATACGATCTTCGCCGCTGTCGTAGTGCTGGAGTTACCCCAGCTGGTGCCTGTCGAAGAAGCTGCGGTGACGACGGTGACGCGTTTCCCCTACATCCCGGGCCTGCTCTCGTTTCGGGAAGCGCCGGCCGTGCTGCAAGCGTTCGAGAAAATCACGCGCTGGCCCGATGCGGTGCTCCTGGATGGGCAAGGTCTGGCGCATCCGCGGCGCATGGGCCTGGCGTGCCACCTGGGACTTCTGCTCGATCTCCCGACGGTCGGATGCGCCAAGAGCGTGCTCGTCGGCACCTACGAGGAGCCCGCTCC
>BEHM01000091.1 GCA_002923315.1 bacterium HR10 | reverse complement strand
TCCACGGGCCGCTTGAAGGTGAACTTGACGTACCGGCTGATCGAGACAATATCAATGCTCTTTTGCGAGCGATGCACGACGAAGCCATCCACGTACACGCCGACCAACTCCCACCCCTCCTCGCCCAACTTATTCAACCCGGCATCCACGTTCTCATCCACGAAATCTTTCCCCGTCACGATGGCCCCGAGCTTTCTCAGCTCTCCCCAATCCAGCGTCTTGTATTGCCATTTCCGCATCGCCCCCCTCCTCCGCAGTCTCCCCCTGGGGTGAGACCCGCGACGGCCTCACCCCTCTCCGGCTCATGAGGCATGAGCGCGCACGCGCGCGGCGATGGCGCGCCCGACCTCCTCGGTCGAGAGCGAGCCACCGAGATCGCGCGTGACCTCGTCGGCTCGAATCGCCTCGACGACCGCCGTCTCGATCGCGCGCGCGGCCGCCGCCTCTCCCAGATAGTCCAGCATCATCGCCGCCGTGAGGATCGCGCCCATCGGATTGGCCACATTCTTCCCCGCCAATGCCGGCGCCGTCCCGTGCACCGGTTCGAAGAGCGAGACGCGCCCCGGATGGATGTTCCCCGAAGGCGCCAATCCTAATCCGCCGATGAGCGCGGCTCCGAGATCGCTCAAGATGTCGCCGAACATGTTGGTCGTCACGATCACGTCGCAGGCAGCCGGGTCCTGCACCATCAGCAGCGCCATCGCATCCACGTACTGATGCGTGGCTTCGATCTCGGGATAGCGCCGAGCGACCTCCCAGAACACGCGCTGCCACACTCCGTGCCCGTAGCGCAACACATTCGATTTATCCACGAGCGTGACGCGCCGCCGCCCTCGCGTGCGCGCGTACTCGAACGCCGCGACGATGATCCGCTCGGTCCCCCGCCGCGTCGTGATCTCTTCCTGGAGGGCGACCTCCTCGGGCGTCCCCGCCTTGAAGACGCCGCCCACATCCACATACGCGCCCTCGGTATTCTCCCGCACGATGACGAAGTCAATCTCCTCCGGCGTTCGCCCCTTGAGCGGCGTCAGGCGCGGATCGAGCAGCTTCACCGGACGCAGATTCACGTACAAGTCCAACTGTACGCGCAAGCCGAGCAGAATCTCCCGCGCATGCCGGTGATCCGGGACGCGCGGATCCCCGAAGGCGCCCGCGAGGATCGCGTCGTACTCCCGTTGCAGCATCTCAACGGCGCCCTCGGGGAGGGCGACGCCCTCGCGCAGATATTTCTCCGCCCCCCAATCGAAGGTCACCATCTCCAGCGCGAGGCCGTAGACTTCGCTCACGGCCTCCAGCACGCGCATGGCCTCGCGCGTCACCTCCACGCCAATCCCATCGCCCGGAATGACGGCGATGCGCTTCCCCATCTCACGCCTTCTCACGGGCGGCCAGCGCCGCCTCGATCCGAGGCAGCGCGCGAAGGACGACGTCTCCGACGATCTTCAAACTCTGCGGGCTCAGCTTGTCGAGCGTATCCTGGGCCGAATGCCAGTACCGGTTCCACAACCCGTAATTGAAGTCAATGAGGTCCACCGCCGGTATCCCCTTCTGCAGGAAGGGGACGTGATCATCATCCACAAACGTCTCCCGATCCGTGAAGTGGCGTCCGTAGCCGAGCTGCTGCGCCGTCTCCCAGAGAATATCCTGAAGCCAGCGAGTTGAGTACGCGTCGCGCAGGATGTCCAGGTCCTTGTCACCGATCATATCCAGCAAGATGAGCGCGCGAATGCGAGAGAGCTGCCCATCCCGCTCCAGCTTCTCCACCATGTGCCGACTCCCGTATTTGCCATCTGTCGCCGACCAGGAGACGAAGGCCTCCTCGCCATCGAAGAAGACGAACCAGAGCGTGTAGCGCGGCGTCTCCGAGCGCGCGGCGAGCACGCGCGCCAGCTCCAGCAGGGCTCCCGTGCTCGATCCGCCATCGTTGGCGCCGAGGAAGGGAAAGTCCGTGAAGAGCTTCGTGTCGTAATGGCTGGCGAGGATGATCACCCCGTCGCTCGCCCCTTTGCGCTCGGCGACGAGGTTGACCATCGGCTTCTCCCCAAGCGGTGTCTGCGCGCGGAATTCGTCCGTCCACACGGTCAGACCATACGCCTTCAATTCGGCCCGGAGATATTCGCGCATGCGCGCATGCGCCTCGCTGCCAACGGGTCGTGGCCCCAGCTCGACCAATCGGCGGACGTGCTCAAAGGCCCGCTCGCCGCTGAACGCCGTCGGAGCGAGCGTCGCCTGAGACCCCGGCGTCACGGAGGAGCGCGTCGAGCACGCGACGGCCGCCATCGCGATCACGAGCAGGAACGCCTCCATCTCTCTTCGCATCATGATCACCTCGCCTGAGCCATGAGTCGTCGCAATTTCCGACAAAACTCCCGGGGATCCACGCGATATTTGAACGCCTTGACCCCCGCGATGAAGATGACGGGAATCTGCTCCCCATATTGGCGGCGCAGCTCCTCATCCTGCTCGATGTTGATGATCTCCAGATCGAAGAGGTCGGCGCACTCCACGGTCGCGAGGATGCGTTCGGCCTCTTCACAGAGATGACATCCCGGCCTCGAATACATGATCACGCGCACTCTCTCCCTCATGGCGCCGCGCGCTCCACATCCTCAGATGCTCGCCGCTATAATAACGAGCGGTCAGGGAGAAATCAACCGTGCGTATTGTCGAGGCGATGGGGGGAGCAAGGGTCGAGTTCGCCAGCCTCTTTCCGCGCGCGTTCTGCCGGCTCCGGACGTGGCGAAGGGACGGGATGGACCGCGAGCGCGCTCCTCATGATCCAGCGGGCAGCCCGCGCCGCCCCTCTCGCTGGAAGGGCATCCTGATCGCGCTCCTCTTCGCCGGATCTGTTGGACTGCTCCTCCATCACGCGATCGCCACGCGGCGCGCGCTGACGGAGCTGGTGCCGCAAACGGCCTTGTTTTATCTCGAGGTGAGTGATCCCGAACGGGTCCTCACGGAGTGGCGCGCGACGCGGGCCTGGCGCGATCTAATTGGCGATGCGAATGAGCCAACGGTGCGCCAGGTGCTGCGCACGCCCGATCTCGGGGAATGGCTGGAGCTCTTTCGCTCGCCGATGGCGCTGGTGGTCACAGGACTGGATTGGACCGGCGATACCCTCCGTCCGCATCTCGCCCTGCTGTGGATGACCGAATGGTCCGATGAGGCGCTTGGCCGGTTCGCGGAGCGGCACGTCGCCGCACTCGCCCATCGCGCGTATGGCGCATTCACCGTCGAGCGAACGACCTACCGGGGGACGCCGATCGTCGGCTATCGTGCCCGCGCTTCCGAGCGCGGCCTCTTCTGGAGCGCGCGGGAGCATGTGCTCATTCTGGCCACGCATGTGGACGTCATCCGCGCGATTGTGGAGACCGCCGATGGGCAGCGTCCTTCGCTCCACACGCATCCGCGAATGCCCCACTTGCGTCGGGCCGTGGAACAACCGTCTTCATCTTCGTGGTGGAGGCGCGCGAGCGCGAGCCCTATCTGGGGCTGGGCCAGTGGCGAAGCGCTCGCCCTCGGGGTGCGCTCGCTCCCCAACACCACCTCCCCTCTTCAGCGCGATCTCATGCGCGCTCTCCTGGAAGCGTTCTCCCTCACCGTCGCGTTCGCCCTGGATTTCGAGGATGGGGAAGTCATCACCCGATCCGTTCTGGATCTCGATCGGGACCTGGTGAAGCGCTATGAGCCGATCTTGTCCGCGTCGGCGCCCCTGGCGGAGGAGCCGATCTTGCGTCTCATTCCCCGTCGCGTTCGCCACTTCACCGTGTATCGCTGGACGGACGCCGCACGGCTGGCCGAAGCGCTCGAGCAAACGCTGCGAGCGCGACTTCCGCAACCGCTCTTCCTCGTCCTCGATGGAGCGCTTGCGCGGATGCGCCGCGCTCTCGGATGGGATGCGGATGAGACGATCGCGGACGCCCTCGGATCGAGGCTCGCCGTTGTGGATACGGGTGATCCGACGTTGCTGCTGATCCTCGAGGTGCGAAACGCCCCGAAGATCGCCGCGCTCATCGGGAAGCATTTCAAACACGCGGGGGCGCGCGTGCGTGAACGCTCCGTGCGCGGCGTCCGGCTCTTCAGCTCCGATGCGCATCCGGAGCGCGCCTTCGCTTTCCTGGACGGCCATCTCCTCATCGGCCGACCGGCGCAGATCGAGCGGGTCATCCTGGCGCGCGAAGCGGGGGAGACCGTGGGCGAAGATGGCGGCGTGCGCGCGCGCCTGGCGAGGGCAACGGCTTCGGGCTTCGAGATCACGGTGACCCTGGAGCAAGAGGAGATGGCGCGCGCGGCGTCCCGAGCGCTCGAATGGATCAGACGGGAGCTGGCCCTTCCCCTCCCCGCATCGAATGCGGACGCGGCGCGCCACCTCGTCGCTCAGTGGCCCCCTGCCCTTCGCGTCTCGGCGTTTCGCCCAGAAGGGCTGTGGAGCGAGAGTCGGTCGCCACTTGGCCCTCTCGGGCTCGCCCTCGCCTTCACGGAGGAAGACCGATGATCGCGATCCAGACGCTGAACTCTCGTCGGAGACGCCTCGCGCAAACGGCGCTCTTCGCCGCATGGAGGGCTGGCGCATGAAGGGGATCATGGGGGTACTCCTCCGTCGCCTGGTGCTCGTCATTCCGGTCGTTTGGGCCGTCGTGACGCTCGTCTTCCTGTTGCTGCACCTGGTCCCGGGAGATCCGGTCCTGGCGTTCCTCGGGGAGACGGCGACGCCCGAGCAGGTCGCAGAGATGCGCCACCGCTTCGGGCTGGATCGGCCGCTGCTGGAGCAATACGTGACATACTGGAGGCACGTCGTGCGGGGCGATCTCGGCGTGACGTTCGTGGATCGGCGACCCGTCGCCGAGAAAATCCTCTCGCGCTACCCGGCGACGCTGCAGTTGGCCGTCGCGGCGCTCCTGGTGGCCGTGACGATCGCGATCCCGCTGGGGGTGACGGCGGCTCGGCATCACGGGGGCGTGCGGGATGCTGCAGCGTCGCTGCTGGCGCTTGTGGGGATCGCGCTTCCGAATTTCGCGCTCGGCCCCCTGCTGATCCTCCTCTTCTCGGTGAAGCTCGCGTGGCTTCCCCCTTCGGGCTTCGGCGAGCCCGCTCATCTC
>BEHM01000090.1 GCA_002923315.1 bacterium HR10 | reverse complement strand
TATGGCTGCACGGAAGAAGGTGACGCTCGCCGATTTGAAGGTCGGGATCCTGGTGCTCGCCTCCCTGGCCTTTCTGATCGTCATGATCCTGACGGCCAGTGGGGGACTGGCACTCTTCGAGGAAGAGTTCATCGTCAAGACGCGTATCGCGGAAGTCGATGGGCTCATTCCGGGGAACGAGGTGCGGCTGGCCGGGGTCCGGATCGGGAGCGTGAAGGAGGTGCGGTTCGCGCCGGAGTTGCCGTCCCGACCTGAAGACCCGAACACCATCGAGATCATCATGCGCGTGGACCCCGAGATCGCCCGCGAGCGCATCCGATCGGATTCTGTGGTGACCCTGGGCTCCATTGGCCTTTTGGGGGACAAGGTCGTGGACATCCGCCCGGGGACGAGAAACGGCGCGCCGATTCAAAACGGCGCCTATTTGCCGAGCGCGCCGGGCACGAACATTCGGAAGATCATCTCGGGCGTGGACCCGTTGATCGCCGATCTCGCCGATACGGCGGAGCAGATCAAGCGCCTGGTCGCGCGGATCAATGAGGGGGAGGGGACGCTCGGCAAGCTCATTCGTGATCCGAAGCTCTATCAGGACATTGATCGAACGGTTCTGGAAGCCCAGGAGCTGGTTCGGCGCATCCGAGAGGGGGAGGGAACGGTCGGCAAGCTCATCAACGATCCCACCCTCTACGCGGATTTGAAGCGGACGCTGACGCGCCTGGAGCAGCTCACGCGCGATCTGCGCGAGGGGCCGGGGACGATCGCCCGACTCATTCGCGAGCCGGAGCTCTACGAGAAGCTGGATCGCACGATGACGCGGCTGGATGAGATCTCGGCTCGCGTGGATGTCATCGCTGCGCGCATCGAGCGGGGCGAGGGCACGATCGGGCGATTGATCAACGATCCGACGCTTCATGAGGAGACCAAGGCGACGATCACCAACATCAAGAACATCACCGCGCGGATGGACAACGGTGAGGGCACCTTCGGCGCCCTGTTGCACGATCGTCAGCTCTACAACAACCTGAACGCGCTCTCCTCCGAGTTGGTCCGGTTGATCTACGACTTCCGGCAAAACCCGGGGCGGTTTTTGCGCATCAAGGTCTCCCTCTTCTGAAGGCCCTCAGGCGCTCGCGCGCCAGAGGCGAGAATCACGCACAGCGGGAGGAACATATGCGGCGGAGATGGATCGGAGGCGCGATCGCAGCTGTCGTGATCATCGTTGTGGGGATCGCCATCTATCAGCGGCGCTCGGGAGGCTTCGAGCCCGAGATCTTACCTCTGCCCGAAGGATTGCCGGGATATGAGGCGATGAAGATCCCTCCGGATAATCCCATGACGCCGGAGAAGGTGGCGCTCGGCCGCCAGCTCTTCTTCGACAAGCGCCTGAGCGCGGACGAATCGCGCTCCTGTTATGACTGCCATCTCAACGAGAAGGGGTTGAGCGATGGCCTGCCCACAGCTGTGGGGGCCTTGGGGAAGCGATTGCCGCGCAACAGCCCGACGCTGTGGAACATCGGGTACCACCACGAGTTCTACTGGGATGGGCGGGCGCCGACGCTGGAGCGGCAGATCTTCGCCGCGTGGACCGGGGGGAACATGAGCGCCAATCCCGAGGAGATCGCCGCCAAGCTCAATCGCATCGAGGGATATCGCCGACAATTTCGCAAGGTCTTCGGGACGGATGCCACCCCGGATGCGATCGTCAAGGCCCTGGCGGCGTACACGCGCACGATCATCGGGGGGAAGACGGCGTGGGATCGGTGGCGCGCCGGTGATGAGAACGCCATCAGCGAGGAGGCCAAGCGCGGTTGGGAGGTCTTTCAGCGGATCGGGTGCACGAATTGCCACGATGGGCTCCTCTTCACCGACCTGCAGTATCACAATGTGGGGATCGGCATGGATAAGCCGAATCCGGATCTGGGGCGCTACAACGTCACCAAGCAGGACAAAGATCGCGGCGCGTTCAAGACCCCGACGTTGCGGGATGTGGCGCGCTCGGGCCCGTACTTTCATGATGGGAGCGTCGCCACGCTCGAGGAGGCGGTGGACATCATGCTGGCGGGTGGGAAGCCGAATCCGTGGCTCGATCGGGCGAATCTGAAGCCGGCGCAGATCACGCCCGAGGAGCGGCGGGCGCTGCTGGCCTTCTTGCGCTCGCTGACTGAGGAGGGGGAGTTGAAAGCCCCCCGGCTTCCACAACGGTGAGTCTCGATCCCTCGCGCCCGAGCGCGCGCGTCACGGGATCACCCCGAACCGCCGACCGACCACGCGAAAGGCGTCCAGCGCGCGATCCAACTGCTCGCGCGTGTGCGCGGCTGAGATCTGCGCGCGCAAGCGCGCTTCCCCTTTGGGGACGACGGGATACCACAACCCCTTGATATACACGCCTTCCTTGAGCAGCTCCACGCTCATCTCCATCGCGAGCGCCGCCTCGCCGAGCATGATGGGGACGATGGGATGCGTGCCTTCGAGGATCGTGTAGCCCAGGTTCTTGATCTCCCGGCGGAAGTAGGCCGTGTTCTCATGCAGGCGCTCGACCAAGGAGGTATCGGTCATCAGGATGTTCAACGCTTCGATCGAGCCCATGACGACCGCGGGCGGCATCGTATTGGAGAAGGTGTAGGGGCGGGACTTCTGCCGCAGCAGTTCGATCAGCTCGCGCTTGCCCGCGATGAATCCGCCGCACGCGCCACCGAGCGCTTTCCCGAAGGTCCCCGTGATGACATCCACCTGTCCGAAGACCCCCAGCGCTTCCGCCGTCCCGCGACCGCGCGGGCCGAGCACGCCCGTGGCGTGGGAATCATCCACAAAGAGCAACGCATGATGTCGGCGCGCGAGCGCGATCAATTCAGGCAAGGGGGCCAGATCCCCCTCCATAGAGAAGACGCCGTCGGTGGCGATGATCTTGATCCGATATCCCTCCTTCTCATCGGCCTCCAGCATCTCCCGCAGGTGCTCGACGTTCCGATGGGCATAGACCTTCGCGTCGGTCGTGCGCGCGATGATGCGGCAGAGGCGGATGCCGTCAATGATGCTCGCATGATTGAGTTGGTCGCTGTAGATGACATCCCGATAATCCGTCAGACCGAAGTCATTCGCCAGGAGTCCCGCGAAGAAGGCCTCGTTGGCCGCGAAGCAGGAGGAGTGCAGCACGGCGTCCTCGCAGCCGACGAATTCGGCGATCTTCTGCTCCAGCTCCAGATGGATCTTCTGCGTGCCGCAGATGAACCGGACCGAGGCCAAGCCGTAGCCGTATTCGCGCAGCCCGCGCAGCGCCGCCTCCTTGACCTTCGGGTGGTTGGACAGGCCGAGGTAATTATTCGAAGCGAGCATCACGACCTCACGTCCATCCACGCGCACGACGCCTCCTTGCTCACCCTCGATCGGGACCTCAAATTTATACGTCTTGCTCTCCTTGATCCGTTCGATCTCACGCGCGATGAGATCGTAGAGCTCGCGAATCGTGGCCATCGTTTCTCCTCCTCATCATCCGATGCTCCACGTCTGGCCGGGGGGAGCTGAGCGGCGGTCATCCGGCGAAGTCCCCGGGGTTCGGCGTGAAGATGAGCTTCATCGCGTGACCCGCGAGCAGCACCTGGAACGCCTCCTCGTATTCGCTCAGGCGATAGGCGCGCGGGGCGACGAGCCAACTCAGCTTCTCCGTGAGGCCCAGTCGGTCGCTCCGCAGGAGCTTCAGCATCGTCTCCCATGTCTCGAACATGCGCCGACCGAAGACGCCCTTGATCGTGACCCCCTTCCAGACGACGTGATTGGCGAAGTCGAAGAGGACGGGCTCCTTGGGGATTCCGAGCAGGACGACTGTTCCCCCAGGGCGCACCAGCTCGAAGGCATCGCGATAGGCGGATGGGGAGCCGGACATCTCGAGCACGACATCCACGCCCTCGGCCCCTTTCTCCCGACGGCGCACCTCGCGATAGAGTTCGGCCGCCGAGTGCGCGACATCGAAACAGAGGTCGGCGCCGAAGGCGCGGGCCAACTCGAAGCGATGCTCGACGTCCACGCGTTCGGTGACGTAGATGCGCGTGGCCCCATAGAGGCGCGCCAGCAGGGTCGCCATCAATCCGAGCGGTCCGAGCCCGAGGATGGCGACGCTCTTGCCCCCCACCTCGGCCACTTGAATCGTGTGTACGGCGTTCCCCAATGCGTCCAGGAACGCGCCCACGCGCGGCGGAATCTGCGAGAGATCGCCCCCCTTGCCGAGCAAGATCACGTTCTGGCGCGGGACGACGACGTACTGCGCATAGCAGCCGTCCAGGTGCACGCCCTTCACGCGCACGTTCACGCAGATGTGCGCGTTCCCCGTCCGGCAGAGCGCGCAATGCCCGCAGGGGATGTGCATCTCCGCCGTCACGTAGTCGCCCTTCTCCACGATGATGTCCGGGCGCAATCCCAGAGCCTGAAGCGCCTCCGCATCCTCTCCCACCTCCTCGACGATGCCGCAGAATTCATGGCCGATGATGATGGGCCGATAGGCCTCGGGCCGATCGAGATACCGCTGCATCTCCTCGATGATCGCCGGATTCTGCGTGCTCAAATAAATGCTCTTGTCGGTGCCGCAGACGGAGGCGGCCAGGACCTTGATCTTCACCTCGCCGTGCCCGACGTCCGGCTCCGGCACCTCCGTCCAGGTCAGACCGTCCGCGTGGAGATCATCTTTCCTCAAGCATTCCATGCGCGCTCCGTGCTCCCCTGTTCATGGCCTCTCACTCCCCCCGCTGAATTATATGGAGGGCGTCGGCGAAACGCCAATGAGAGTCGCCGGGATGCGCATCGGTGCGCGTCACGGTATACTTATGCGCATGTCTCAACTCGGTGAGGAGGCGATGGCGTGATCCGAGCTGTGCGACAAGGAGAGGGGATGATGCCTGCTGAAGCGCTCGCACCCCGGGATGGGCGCTCGCCGCGCGATGATGATCTCCGTCTGACGGACTCCACAGAGAGACGTCCGCTTGGATGGCGCGGGTGGCTGCGCGCGATGGAGATTGTGACGCTGGCTGTGCTCTTCGCCGCCTATGTGTATCTGGACGCCCTCGCGGCGCGCGAGCCTCAGAAGGTTCGGGGACGATTTCGACGCGCGTTGCGATGGTTCGCGCGACGCCTCCTCGCCCAAGAGGCCCTGCAGCGTGAGGAGCGACTGCGCGCTCAGGCCGCGTGGCTGCGACATCGGCTGGTGAAACTCGGGCCGACGTTCATCAAGATCGGTCAGGCCCTGGCCACGCGCGCCGATCTCTTGCCATTGCCTTACATCCAGGAGTTGGCGCGGTTGCAGGATGAC
>BEHM01000089.1 GCA_002923315.1 bacterium HR10 | reverse complement strand
CCTGAGCTCCTGGCAAAGGTCTATGCGGGGGTTCAGTACAAGGACGGGATCGAGGTGACGCGGGAGGAGGCTGCCGCCTGATGCGAATTTTTACACACCTCTTGACGAAACCTCCAGCGAACGTCGTAGCGATCGAAACAAAGGAACGCCAGCGCGACTACGTATTTCTGATCACAAAGACGCCCTCCACGCGCAATAGCGCTCTCCGTTAGATAGCGCGACAGCGCAGCACTGCCTGGCGCGCGGCCAGGAACAAGAGGAGATTGAGGAAGATCAGCGCCAAGAAGGAGGCCAAGCCGGCTGCGATCCCCTCTCGAAGCGTGATGCTAGGATCAGCGAACTGAGGAAGCGCGCGACGATCGAATTCGACCCGGCTATAATCAAGCCATGTGACCTGACGCACCCGATAGCCGCTCTCTTCTATGATGAATCCACGCCAATCGGCCTGGTCTTCCAGCTCTCTCTGTTTTTGAAGCCCGAAGCGCGTGTATTCGCGCATATAGCGCTCGGCCGCTTTGGCGAAAGCCGCCAGTTGGGTTCGACCCGCGCCGACGAGCGCCTCCAGCCCCTGGCGATACGCGGCCGACGGTGACACCAGGTCAAGGCGGCGAATCCACGTGGCTCGGCGCTCGTAATGACTCAAGTGCTCGGTCCGCAAGCGGCGCAGGTCGCTCTTGTACCTGGCGATGGCCCGGCGGTTCTTCTCCAGAATCTCGAATTGGTACTCAGCCAATTTCCGCTCCCGCTGCTCGGGCGTCTGTGGGAGATCTCGAATGATGCGCGCGACGTCCATGGACCATACGGTAGCCAGATTGCTCCGATACTCGGCGCGCGCGCTCCCGATCCTGGTCTGGAGCTCTTTGAAAGAGGGCGCCGGAACCAACCGTTCGACGATGAGCCGGTTCGCCGCCGGGACGACGACGGTCATCAGCACCCAGAGCAGGAAAGCAGCCATCAATGAAGCCGCGGACTTCTCGAATGCGGCCGAAGCCAGGAGCCCCAGAAACGCCGTGGACGAGATGAAGATCGCTGAGAGCATCAGGATGAGGAGCACCCGCATCCACTGGTCCGGCGAGCCGGCCCAAATCCCATGGAGGCGCGCGATGACGAGGTAAATGAGGATCCCGATCAACAACGCGGGCACTAGCGTCAGCATCATGCCCACGTATCCGCCGAGCAAGAGTTCCCCTCGGGATATTGAATGGGCGAGCACCATCGAGAGCGTGCGTCCTTCTTTCTGCCCCGAGATGAAATCGAAGGTCAGAAGGAGAGCGAGGAGGCCATAAAAATAGACGACGACGAAGGCCCAATCCATCCGCACGAAAGGCTCCGCGACGGCGCGCACGCTGACTTCTTCGATGGGATAATCAACGAAGTCGGTGGTCACAATGAGGTATCGCGGCAACTCATCTTCGCCCCCATCGTAAAGGAATGAGAGCGGCGCGGGGCGCCGCACAAGCTTCACGCTTTCGAGGTTAGCGACTCTCCATGCCACGCTGCGAAGCCGATCATAGGACCGTTGCCGCTCGCTGGTCTGCCGGGCCGAGAGAAAAGCCGTCGCCGTGACGAGCCCGAGCACGATGGCCAGAGTGAGGGTGAATCGGTGATCGTAGATGTTGTGCAGGAGAGTTCTGATCGCGATCAATCGGATCATCGTCGCTCTCTCAACGGAAACGCACATCGTAGCGCAGGACGAGCAGGAGGGCGAGATAGCCGAATACGAGGTTGAAGATGATCAGCGAGGCCCAATATGGCCATGCCGCGTGCAGGCTCGCCTCGAGGGAAATGGGCGCGAGCCGGGCTTCCGGAAGCCCTTCGATGTCGAGCGGTCCCCATCTCGGCTCATAATAGGATTCTCGTTCAGGATAGCGCCGAAGTTTCTCGGCTTGCCACCGCCGGAATTCGTCATTCAAGCGATGGGCCCGCGCCAGGAAATCTCGCTGCGCCGAGAGGTCAGTTCGAGCCAAAATCTGAGCGAGTGCTAGAAAGCTGCTGACCGGCGAGAGCAGCTTCAGCGCATCGTTCATTCGCCCTTGCTCCAGTTTCGCGTTCAACGCCGATTCTCGCATCTGCGCGAGCGCGCGCTCATGTTCCGGGGAGGGTTCATCGCTCCGCTCCTCCAGGGCGAGGCCGAAGACCCCTTCCGAGCTCAACGCTTCCTCGGTGATGGGAATGGGCCGCAGCCGCTGTGCGATCCAGCTCGCTAAGTTCGGAAAGGCCACCGAGAGCGCCACCCACGTCCCAAAAGCGAGGATGAAGGCCGTCGGCGTCTCCCGGCTCAATGCCGAACAGCAGAGTCCCAGCCACAGGAGCGCCGACGTCAACAGGAGCGCGCCGAGAAATACCAGCTCGGCGCGGAGCAATTCCTCGCCCCCCAAGGCGAACCCCGCGAGCGCGCGAAGCATCGCGAGCGCGACGAGCGAAGCCAGAAGGAGCGGGACGAGAAGCGAGAGGAAACATCCCAAGAATTCGCCGACCAGCAGCTTGTATCGCGGCAAGGCGTTCGCCAAAGCGAATTGCAGCGTCCCCTCCTGACGTTCTCCACAAATGATGTCGTAGCTGAGGAGCAAGGCCAGCAGGCTGAAGAATAGTCCCCACAGATGTGCAAGATCCAATACTCCGTCTTCCGCCGAGAGCGCTTCGGGTCGCTCGCGAGCGCGAATCTCCAGAGGGCCATACCGGCCGCGGATGATCACAGAGGTCCCATATCGCTCGCCCGTCCCTTCGGCAATCAGGCTCAAGGGTTCAGGCGGGCGCTCAAGCCCGAGCCTCACCTGCCGATAATATCGCGCGTCTTCGAGGGCGAAGAGACGCGCCAACCGAGCCGCTTCGTAGAGCTCGCGCCGTTCTCGATAGCGCTGCTCGGCGCGCATCCCCACCCCGACCATCAGCGCCAGCATGGTGACCGTGAGGAGCACGAGCCGCGCGCTCCTCAGGTTCAACCGCAATCGCTTGAAGGCGAGCTCGGCAACCAGACTTCCACGGAAGCGCTTTCCGACAATTATCTGCACCGGCGCATTAGAGGGTTAATTTTGGTGCCGGATAGCAGTTGTCCGTCCCCACGTCGTAGCAGTCGCAGGCATCGCCCGGTCCTCCACAACAATCCCCGGAGCATTTTTTGCTCCCATCCAACCGATAGCACTCACATGCATGCACGACCCGGGTGTTCTGCAGGAGTACGTTGATGCCGGTGAAGCCGGCGAGGGTGATGATCAGCAAGAGTCTACTCAACGCCATAGTTCACCTCCTCGAGTATCCTATGACCTCCGCCGAAGAGGCGAAGGAAGCGCAAACCGATAGGCCTCGTCGGTCTTGACGACAGATAACCGAGCGCCTAAAAGAGCCGATCCGTCTTCAGAGAGCTCGAGGTTCTCAAGCAGCAGCTCGCGCTGAGGCAGCTCCAAGATGGCAAGGCCATCTCCTTTCGAGTCCGCGACGTAGATCCACGCTCGATCCCACTGGAATGAGATATAGATGTTTCCCGTCGCATCATCCACAGCGATCCCTGTGATGATCAAAGGCGTGGGCACATCGTCAATGCCGCGGCGCACGGGCGATTGGCGCCGCTTTTGAAAGCCGGCGATGATCTCCTCTGCCTCCTGGCCGACGAGTTTCTTCTCGAACACCAATCGCCCGGACGCATCATATTTCTGGAAGACGGGGGCACCGATGAACGCCACGTACACGTTATCGCGCTTATCCACGCACAGCTTGACGCGGTTGATCGCATGCTTATACGCGGCGTCCAGATCGGCCACACTCCGGCCATAGAAATCCGAGAGCTTGTGAAGCTCTCCGAAGGATCTCAGGAGCTTGCCGTCTCGGCTGTAGACCGACACCAGCTTTCCTTTCTGCGGCTGCCCGATCAAGATTTCGCCCTTTGAGGTGACCGCCAAGCCGTGCGCTTCGGGTACGTTCGGGAACTGAGCGACGAACGCGCCATCCCACCGGAAAACCTGATAGCGCCGATTCATACTATCTCTGACGTAAATGTAGCCCTCCGCATCCACGGCCATATCATTGGGGTAATGAAATTCCCCTGCCGCCTGCCCGATTCTCCCAAGCTGACGCACCATCCGACCGTCTGGGGTGACGAAGATAACGCGGTGGTTCGTCGAATCCAAGATCAGGTAATGGCCTCGCTTCTGAATCACTCGCACGATGTACTTGGCCGACAGGTGAGGGAACAACCGTTCGGATTCCAGCCGATAACGACTCAGCGCCGGCGCCCCTGACTTTGGCCTCGGGCTTGATCGCCGGGGTCGCTGGGCCGGCGCGACAGACATCAGAAGCGCGGCCAAGAGGGCGCCGCTCAGGACGTATCGTTTGATACTCGTCATCATCTCGCTAGGTTAAAGGGCGAATATCTGTGACCATCCCCGTAGCATCCGTTGTGATCATGAGGACGTTCTCGGGAAAATGGCCCTCCAGGTAGTATCCGTCTTCGATCCCCGGGATCCCTTCGGCTGCGAGATAAAGATCGGCGGAGATCGAAAGCGACGCTGTGCTTTCAAGGACCTCCCGCGGTGAGAACCACGGGCTGAAGAGCAGCACCGGTGGGCGCCCAGCGTTTTCTCGAAGTCGGAGATAATAAGCCAAGTGGGAAGCCAGGCTGCAAGAGGGACATTTGCCAGTGAAGTAAATGATCGTTTGTTGTCCCTGCAGTCGAGTCCGGTGGCCTCGCCGCAAATCCTCCACGAGGATATCGGGAAATCGCATGCCCACTTTGAGCCTCGGGGTTTCGTTCGTAGGAGCATAAGAGATCATCCCCAATAGGTGCTTCTCAGCGAGCTGCCGCAGGTCCTGAGGCCGAGCTTTCGTAGCGGCGAATTGGAGCTTCCCGGCCGGATCTATGACGAAGAGCCCGAAAGGATGCCCAGAGAGGCGCAATCGCTCTCCCCAGCGGCCATCGGCATCGGCGACGACCGGATACGGCAAACTCATGTTCTCGACGAGTGCGCGCGCTTGTTCGATCTGTGCCCGCACGATCGCGATGAAAACAAGTCCCCGTCCCTCGAACCGGCGAAGCAGAATGCGACCGTATCTAGCGACGCGAAGGCCTTCATCCGAATCGGGCACAAGGTATATCAGCATGGTCTAGCGACCTCTCCAATGAAGAGGCCGATCATGGACATCCCTGGCGCGGAAATATGGGAACGATGCTCCGTACATCCAATGCGCGTCCGGTGACCGATGTCGCAAATTGAGATAGAGCCAAATGGAATTCGCAGCGATCAAGACAAGGACGATCGCCACCGATGGCGATGTGAAGAATCGGCCCATCGTCCTTGTGTCGGATCTCATGAAGGGACCTTCCTTCGCTCGCTGCTTGACGGAATTTATTTTCTTCATCCCGCCTTTTGGGGTCAAGCACTTTTCGTTGCCTTTTTTTGCTCGTGCGGGGGTGAGGTGGGGAGCTGGCTTTCGATGGGCCTGATCCCTCTCAGGAAGACGCCTCACGGTTCCCCACAGCTCCCTCCCTGTATCCATCATCCTTGCTTTGAGGTCCATGAGGGAACCCTCTTTCGCTCCCTTCGTGACGGGGTCTATTTTCTGCGCCTCGCCTTTTCGAGTCAAGCACTATTCGTTGCCTTTTTTTGCTCCTGCGGGGGGTGAAGGTGGAGAGCCGGCTTTCGCTGAGGTGGTGACGGCCGAGCGGGCGATGGAGAATCCGCGTGAGGGCCTG
>BEHM01000088.1 GCA_002923315.1 bacterium HR10 | reverse complement strand
CGCTCGTTGAACGCGGCGAGTGCTGAGGTGAGCTCACCTGCACCCTCCTGTAGGAGGACGACAATGGCCGATTTCCATCAGACGGGAGTGGTCGCGACGCTACACCGATTAGTGCCGGGGGGACTGGAGCGATTGGAGCGCGAACTGGTGATGTATGCCGAGCAGCGACCGATCGCGCTGGTCTTGCCGGCCCTCTACAGTGAATTCGAGGGAGATGCGATGCCGCGCATCATCGAGGAGTTGCGGCACGTCCCTTATGTGCGGCAGATCGTCGTCACCTTGAGCCGCGCGACGCCCGAGCAATATGCGCGCGCGCGCCAGATGATGGCTGGCTTGCCGCAAGAAGTGACCTTCATCTGGAACAACGGGCCGCGCCTGCAGCGGTTGTACGAGAAGCTTCAGGCGAACGGCTTGCCCGTTGGCGAAGATGGCAAAGGGCGCTCCTGTTGGATGGCCTATGGCTATGTGCTCGCCAGCGGCAAGAGCGACGTCATCGCTTTGCACGATTGCGACATCCTCACGTACACGCGCGAGATATTGGCCCGCTTGTGCTATCCCGTCGCGAATCCCAACATTGATTTCGAGTTCTGCAAGGGCTATTACGCGCGCGTCACCGATCGGTTGCACGGGCGCGTGACGCGGTTGTTCATCACGCCGCTCGTTCGCTCGTTGCGCAAGATCTTCGGCCCCTTGCCGTTTCTCGAATTCCTGGACAGCTTTCGCTACCCCCTCGCCGGGGAGTTCGCGATGATGGCCGATTTGGCGCGCATCAATCGGATCCCCGGCGATTGGGGACTGGAGGTCGGCGTCCTCGCCGAGATCTATCGCAATCGCGCCGCCCGGCGTATCTGCCAGGTGGAGTTGTGCGAGACCTATGAGCACAAGCACCAGGCGCTCTCTCCCGATGATCCGACGCGCGGATTGATGAAGATGGCCGTGGACATCGCGAAGACGCTCTTTCGCACGCTCTCGGCCGAAGGGGTGGTGTTCACGTCGGGAGTCTTTCGCACGCTGCGCTCCACCTACATCCGCGCGGCCGAGGATATGATCTCGCGCTATCACGCTGACGCGCTCATCAATGGGCTCTTCTTCGATCGGCATGAAGAGGAAGTGGCGGTGGAGGCGTTCGCACGCGCGCTCTCGCTGGCGGCGGAGGCGTTCATGGAGGATCCGCTCGGAGTGCCGCTCATCCCCAATTGGAATCGCGTGACGGCGGCCTTGCCCGATTTCTTCGATGAGCTGTTGCAGGTCGTTCGAGAGGACAATTCATGAAGGCGAAGCTCGCGGGCCAACAGCTCGTCATCTACACGGATCTGGACGGGACGCTACTCGACGCTGAGACCTACGCGTATGAAGCGGCGCGCCCGGCGCTTGAGGCGCTTCGTCGCTATCGCGCGCTGGTGATTCTCTGCTCCAGCAAGACGCGCGCGGAGATGGAGCCGTTGCTCCACGAGCTGGGGATTCACGCGCCGTTCATCGTCGAGAATGGCGGGGCGATCTATCTCCCGCGCGAGGAGTACGCGGCGTTCGCGCCGGAAGCTGAACCGTGTGGCGCGTGGGTGCGCATCGTGCTCGGCGTCCCGCACGCGCGATTGCGCTCCTGCCTGGAGGAGCTCAGGCGGCGCCTGGCTGTGCCCATTGTCGCCTGGAGCGAGCTGACGTCTGAGGCGATCGCCGCCGAGTGCGGCTTGAGTCGTGAAGAGGCCGAGCGGGCGAAGCAGCGGGAATATGACGAGCCGTTTCGCGTGATGAGCGATGATCCGACGGTGTTCTCCCGCATGGAGGCGATCGTCGCCGAGTACGGCCTTCGTCTCACGCGAGGTGGGCGATATGTTCACCTCATGGGCCCGACCGATAAAGGGCGGGCTGTGCGTGTGCTCACGGACATCCTGCGACGCCGATTCGGTTCGCTCTTCACCGTGGGGATCGGCGATAGCGAGAACGATGTGCCCATGCTGCAGGAGGTAGCCCTTCCGATCCTCGTGCGCCGGCCTTCGGGGGAGCCCGATCCCGTCGCCCGGCGCCTTGTGCCTCAGGCGCGCGTCACTCAGGGGATCGGTCCGATCGGGTGGGCTGAGGCCGTCTGGCGCATTCTCGCGGGGGCGGAGCGGGGATGAGCCTCAGGAGCGGGCGAGGAAGCGGCGAAATGCCACCTGCGCCATCTCGAGTTCCCTCACGCGAAGGATTCGGCCAATGAGCAGAAAGGTGGCCAGGCCCAATCCCACGGGCCCGAGCGCCGTGAGCGTGTGCCCGAGAAGGCCACGCGACCCCATGTGCACCTCCAGCTCCCTGAAGCTCGCGTAGCAGACCGCGGACATCACGCCCGAGGCGAGCACGATCTTGCCCAGCGAATGAAGAAGGCGCCGCTCCTCCAGATGACCGATCTTCCGGTGCATGAGCCCGAAGAGCGCGAGGAAGTTGAAGAGCGCCACGAGCGATGTCGAGAGCGCCAATCCGCGGTGGCCGAATCCCAGTTGGCGCACAAGCAGATAGTTGAAGGCGTAGTTGGTCGCGATCGAGATGAGGCTGATGCGCATCGGTGTGCGCGCGTCGTTCAGGGCATAGAACGCGGGCGCGAGCACTTTGATCGCCGCGTACCCGGCCAATCCGATGGCGTAGAACGCCAGGGCTGCGGCCGTCTGCTCGGTATCGAAGCTCGTGAATCGGCCGCGTTCGTAGATGAGTCGGATGATCGGCTCGCCGAGGACGGCGAGCCCACAGGCCGACGGAATGCAGAGGAAGAAGACCAAGCCCACCGAGGCCGCGAGCGTTCGTCGAAATTCCGCGAGATCCCCGCGCGCGGCCGCGCGCGAGACAGCCGGCAGCGTCGCCATGCCGATGGCGACGCCGAAGACGCCGATGGGGAATTGCATGAGGCGAAACGCGTAGTTCAGCCAGGAGACTGGCCCGTCTCCCAAATACGAAGCGAAGTTCGTGTTCACGAAGACGTTGATCTGAACGGCTGCCGCGCCGATGATGGCCGGACCCATGAGCCGAATGATCTGCCGCACGCCCGGATCGCGGAAGCTCACAATGGGTTCATAACGAAATCCCACGCGATAGAGCGAGGGGACCTGAATCACGAATTGCAACGCCCCGCCGATGAGTGTCCCGATGGCCCATCCCACGATCGCCCGCGGTCCGAAGCTGGGGTCCATGACGTGGGCGAATCCGAGTCCGCCGAGGATCGAACCGATGTTGAAGAAGGTCGAGGCGGAGGCCGGGATGCCAAAGCGATCCCGGCTGTTGAGGATGCCCATGGCCACGGCGGCCATCGCCACGAGGATGATGAACGGGAACATCAGACGTGTCATCTCGATGGTGAGCGCCATCTTCCCTGGGATCGCCTCGAATCCTCGCGCGATGAGCCCGACGATCTGCGGGGCGAACACGATGCCGAGCATCGTCACGCCCGTGAGGACGAGCACTAGTCCGTTGAAGACGAGGTTCGCCAGGCGCCAGGCGGCGCGTTCGCCCTGCGTGACGATGAGCTGCGAGAAGGTGGAGACAAACGCCGCGCTCAAGGCGCCCTCGGCGAAGAGGTCGCGCAGCAAGTTGGGGATGCGGAAGGCCGCGATGAAAGCATCCGAATGCATGCCGACGCCGAAGACGGCGGCGAAGACCTGCTCGCGAACGAGCCCCAGCAGGCGGCTGCCCATGACGGCCAGGCTGACGACACCCGCCGAACGGGTGACGCGCCCGGCTGTCTCCTCCGCGATCGGCGGAGCGATCGGGGCAGAGGAGTGTGGACCCTCGGTGTTCATCACCTCCGCTCGCGCGAGATGGGATTGTAGCCCAAAGCGCGCGCGCGGCGCACGCCCAGAATCCGCGGCGATTACGGGTGGAGGGTTCTGCCGGGGTTGCCAACGGGGGGTCGCTTTGGTGATCATTCTTCGCGCTCCCCTCGGGCGAACGTCGGGGAGCGCAGGGGAGGGGATGATGAAGCGGACAAGAAGGTGCGCGTTGTGGCTTCGCCGATCTGTTCTCCTCATCGCCATCGCGAGCGCGGGGGTGTGCGCGCGCGCATGGGCGGACGAGGGGATGTGGACATTCGACAATCCTCCGCTAGCGCAGCTCCGCGAGCGATACGGGTTCACGCCAACTCAGGATTGGCTCGATCATCTTCGACTCGCCAGCGTGCGCTTCAGCGACGGAGGGTCGGGAGCGTTCGTGAGCCCGAATGGACTTGTGCTCACCAACCATCACGTCGCGCTCACGCAGTTGCAGAAGATGTCCACCCCCGAGAAGGATTACGTGCGCGATGGCTTTTACGCCCGCACGCCGCGGGAGGAGTTGAAGTGCCCGGACTTGGCGCTTGACGTGCTCGTCCAGATGGAGGACGTGACGGCGCGGGTGAACGCCGCGGTTCGACCCGGCATGAGCGAGCGCGAGGCGTTCGAAGCTCGGCGGGCGGAGATCGCGCGCATCGAGCGGGAGAGCCGCGAGGCGACCGGCTCGCATTCGGAGGTCGTGGCGCTCTATCACGGAGCCGAATACTGGCTCTACCGCTACAAGCGCTATACCGATGTGCGTCTGGTCTTCGCGCCGGAGCAGCAGATCGCCTTCTTCGGTGGCGATCCCGACAATTTCACGTATCCCCGATACTGCCTGGATTTCGCGCTCTTTCGCGTGTACGAGAATGGGAGGCCGATTCGCACGGAGCACTACCTGAGGTGGAACTCGCAAGGGGCGAGCGAGGGAGAATTGGTCTTCGTCTCCGGGCATCCGGGGCGGACGAGCCGCTGGCTGACCGTCGCGCAATTGGAGACGCTGCGGGACGTCGTCTATCCGCGGACGATCAAGACCCTGCGGCACCGATTGCATGTGCTGCGGCAGTATGCGGCGCAGGGTCCAGAGCCGGCGCGGCAGGCCGCGGAGTTGATCTTCAGCTTGGAGAACGCGGTGAAGGCCTATGTGGGCGAATGGAATGGCCTTCGCGACCCGGCGCTCATGGCGAAGAAGCAGCGGGAGGAGGAGGAGCTGCGCGCGCGCCTCGCGAGCCGACCCGAGTGGCAAGCCGAATATGGGAGCGCGTGGGCGGAGATCGCCGCCGCCGAAGCGCGCTACCGCGAGCAGGCCGTACCACTGCTCTATCGGTCGGTGCGTCGCAGCTTCTCTGACCTGATCGAGCACGCCCTGACGCTCGTGCGCTACGCGACGGAAGTGAAGAAACCGGATGCCGAGCGTTTGGACGGGTTTCATGATGCGCAACTGGAGGCGGTCCGATTTCGCGTGCTCTCGCCCGCGCCGATCTATCCGGGATTGGAGGAGGTGCTGATCGCGGCCAGCTTGCAAGAGTCCCTTGAAGAGTTGGGGCCGAATGATCCGTTCATCGAGGCCGCTCTGGGGGGACGGTCGCCCGAGGTCGTCGCTCGTGAACTGGTGCGGGGGACGCGCCTCACCGATGTCGCCGTTCGGAGAGCTCTTCTGGATGGAGGAGAAGAGGCCATCGTGGCTTCTCCCGATCCGCTGATCCAGTGGGCGCGGCGCGTGGACCCGATCCTCCGCCAGATGCAGCGCTGGTTCGAGGAGAACGTCGCGAGCGTGCGTCAGGCGGCCGGGGCGAAGATCGGGCGCGCGCGCTTCGCCGTCTTCGGCAAATCGGTCTATCCCGATGCCACCTTCACGCTGCGCCTCTCCTATGGGACGGTCCGCGGCTATCCGATGAACGGGACACAGGCGCCGCCGAAGACGACCTTCTACGGGCTCTTCGATCGCGCGCACGGCTTCGATCGGAAGCCGCCGTATCATCTTCCTGCTCGCGTGTGGGAGCGGCGGCACCGGCTCGATCTCTCGACGCCGCTCAATTTCGTGAGCACGTGCGACATCACCGGCGGGAATTCCGGTTCTCCGGTGATCAATCGCCAGGGAGAGCTGGTGGGCGTCATCTTCGATGGGAACATCGAGAGTCTGGTCGGGAATTTCGTCTACATCGAGGAGACGAATCGCGCCGTGGCCGTCCAC
>BEHM01000087.1 GCA_002923315.1 bacterium HR10 | reverse complement strand
AAGGTCTATGCGGGGGTTCAGTACAAGGACGGGATCGAGGTGACGCGGGAGGAGGCTGCCGCCTGATGCGAATTTTTACACACCTCTTGACGAAACCTCCTTTGCCGATATCGCCCCCTCACTGTTTGCCCCTGGATCGGGAGCTCTCTCCGGTGAGTATCGCCTCCAAGTGAGCGTCAGCGAAATCGTGTACGCAGGCGGTTCGCGATGGACGAAAGCGATGGAGCGGGCGCACTCCGCTCTGGAGAAAGATTCACCGGCACCACGCGCGAGCTACACGGGATGCCCAAACCAAGGGTGCTTCTGGAACCCACAGTATGAGTGTTACACCTGCCGGACGTCCGAAGGTGTTGGATGCACGATCCAGAGAGGAGATTGTCTGCAGTGTACGGAATGGCGCTGCTCGGCGCCTCCGGAAGAGCCACCAGGGGCCTCCTCTTGATAGGGTTCCCGGGATGGGCGCGCTCTTTTCAATCCTTCTCGCTCTGAGCCTCACCTGGGGAGAGCCCCCACAGAGGCCGACGGAGCGCGAGAGCGATCGAGACCGAGCGATCGCTGAGCTCTTGGCTCTTGTTGAAACCGCACGCCGTTTTCCCTCGCTGGAGCTCAGGGCGCACGTGTTGGCGAAATTAGCCGACGCCCTCTGGGCAGTGGATGAATCCCTCGCCCGTCGGCTCTTCGAAGAAGCGCTCACCCTGACGGAGCGTCTTGAGGTCGCCCCCGACTCCACGACGCGCGAGAGACGATACCGGCTGCGGCAGGACCTCATCCGTCGGGTCGCTCGGCACGATCCCGAATTCGCCAACCGGTTGCTCGCCCGACTCCAGGACGAGCGCGACGTCCTTGATCCTCTCCGCCCGGTCTCGGAACGAACGCGCCATCTCCTCGCCGTGGCGCGCGATCTGCTCGGCGAGAATCCGGAACGGGCGGCCCGCATGGTCCGGGAGAGTCTCGACGAGGGGATCACCGACGACACGCTTTTCTTTTTGCATGAGTTGAGGGGGAGGAACCCACAACAGGCGGATCGGTTGTTTGAACAGGCCTTGCAGCATGCCATCCGCCGCGTCCCACCGAATCTGAATGAGCTGTTGCTCCTCGGCTCATATCTCTTCACCGAGAGGATGCAGATCTCTTTCTCCCAAATCGCCGGACGTCCGGCCGTGAACGTCACTCCCGGTCTCTTCATTCATGAAGTCGGATCTCGGACGCTCATCCGAAGGTATCTGGATGCTGCTTTCCACGCACTGAGCCAACTGGTCTTCACTCCCGTTCAACGGCTCACTCCGTATGAAATTGGACTCACCGCTGCTGCGATTCGGCAACTGCTTCCACTCTACGAACGGCATGCGTCCGAGCATGTGCCGCTTCTCATCGGCTGGCTGCATCAGCTCACTCCACGCCTCCCAGAGCCTCTTCGTCCTCGTGGGGAGACCTCGCCCACGGAGTCCGAACATCTGACGGCCGCTGTGGAGCGCGCGCGAAAAGAGACGCACCCGGAGAAACGCGACCTGCTGTATCTTCGGATCGTCTACGCCCTTTACACCCAGGGCAACTATGAAGCGGCGCGAGAAGTCGCCGGAGAGCTGACGGACTCGAAAGCGAAGGCGCAGGTGATGTCTCTGTTAGAGACCGCGACCTGGAGGGAGCGAATCGCCCAAGGGATAGAGCCATCGGACGTGCGCTCCCGGAAGCTCGATCTCGTGCAAGAATCGCTGCTCATCGTCGAGTGGGCGAAGGCTCTGTTACAGAAGGGGCGAGTGGATGAGGCCAAGCTTCTGCTACACGGACACATCGCGCGGGTGCTGGCCGATGACACCCATCACCCTCTTCGATGGGTGGCGCTCACGGGGCCCCTCGACACCTTGAGGCGTATAGACGTCCAGGAGGCGCTCTCCTTGCTCGCCGGTTTGTCCCGCGCCCTCGATCGCCCTTCACGATCGCTCGATCCCGCGGCTCCGCGCGTCGAGGATGCGCCGACGCACGTCCTCTACCTCATTGGGATCGGGAAGCACCGCCTTCCCTTCCTCCTCGCTTTGGGCGAAGAGTTCGATTTGGAGAGAGTCATCAAGGAATTCGCGCGCCACGATTTTGAGGCGACGCTCGCATGGATCCATCATCTTCGAACAGAAGACGTGCGGGCGTCCCTCCTCATCGCTGCGTGTCAGGCCGTTCTCCACGGAAGGTCAACCGGCGAGGACAGCGAAGCGCCTCGCGAGAGGAAGCGTTCCGGTCATCTCACGACTGGCCCTGCAGCGGCGCGATGTGCAGAGGGGTATAGAGCGCTCCCTCCGGGCGGAGATCGCTTCGCATCAGGATGAGCTGCGTGACGCGGAACCGATAGCTCGGGAATTCCTCGGCGAGGAAGCGGCGCACCAGCTCTTGTGCCGATCGCTCCGAGCGCACGCGCCCGATGGTGAGATGCGCCGTGAAGGGGCGCGGCTCTCTGGGGAATCCGTGACGAGCGAGCACGTCCTCCACCTCGGTGACGAGCGCCTGGAGAGCGCCGCGTTCGTCTCGAATGCCGATCCACAGAACGCGCGGACGATCCGCGCGCGGGAAGATCCCGCCACATCCCGTCACCAGCTCGAATGGCGCGCATCCGCGCGCGATCTCATCCAAAACAGTGCGAAGGACGGACACGCGCGCTTCCTCCACATCGCCCAGGAATTTCACCGTGAGATGCACATTCGCCGGCCGCGTCCAGCTCACATCGGCCGGGACGCGTTTGAGCTTCGCCTGCACGGCTTCGATCCGCGCCTTGACCTCCTCGGGGACATCAATGCAGATGAAGGAGCGAATCGCCACCATGCCTCATGCTCCGTGAGCTGTCGCCTCTCCTCCGGTGGGCGCGCTCACCTCCTCTTCGTAATACTTCCGCCCGCGAAGCGACTCCGGCAAGCACGGCATCTCCGTCTCCGGTGCGCCCGGCTCGTGATCGTGGATGTACACATACCCCCGGCCATAGCCCAGGTCGCGCATCAGATCGGTGACCGGATTCCGGAGATGCAGCGGCACGGGTTCTCGCGGATGCTCGCGCACATCGCGCTCGGCCGCTTGATACGCGCGCAAGACAGCGTTCGACTTCGGCGCGCGGGCCAGATAGAGCGCGGCTTGCGTGAGCACCAATTTCGCCTCGGGGAGCCCGACGAAGTGAACCGCGTGCATGGCCGCCACCGCGTGGACGAGCGCGTGCGGATCCGCGAGCCCAATGTCCTCACTCGCGAGGATGACCAATCGCCGCGCGATGAAAAGCGGATCCTCCCCCGCTTCGAGCATGCGCGCGAGCCAATAGAGCGCCGCATCCGCATCCGAATGGCGCACCGATTTGATGAACGCCGAGATCAGGTTGTAGTGCTCCTCGCCGCTCTGATCGTAAAACAGCAGGGGACGCCGGATGATCTCGCGCACGATCTCCTCGGTCACTCGGAGCGTCCCATCGGCGCGCGGCTCGGCGCTGTGCACCGCCATCTCCAGGACGTTGAGCGCCACGCGCGCATCCCCGCAAGCATACGCGGCGATCGCGCCCAGGAGTCGCTCCTCGATCTCCACGCGAAGGCGCCCCAGACCGCGCTCCTCATCCGCGAGGGCGCGCCGCAAGATGGTGAGCACCTCGGCTTCCGACAGCGGCTGCAAGACGAAGACCTGACATCGAGAGAGCAGTGGGGCGATCACCTGGAACGAGGGATTCTCCGTCGTCGCGCCGATGAAGACCACATCGCCTCGCTCGACGAACGGCAGGAAGGCGTCCTGCTGCGCGCGATTCAGGTGATGGACCTCATCCACGAAGAGGATCGTGCGCCGTCCCTGTGCGCGCCGCATCTTCTCGGCCATGAGCATCGCCTGGCGGATCTCCCGGATCGTGCCCAGGACGGCGGAGAAGCGCACAACGTGCGCCTTCGTGTGATGGGCGATCACGCGGGCGAGCGTCGTCTTGCCGCTTCCCGGCGGCCCCCACAGGATCATCGAGACGAGCCGATCGCGCTCGATCAGGCGCCGCAGAGGCTTGCCCGGACCGATCAGGTCCGCTTGCCCGACGATCTCCTCCAGGGTTCGGGGACGCATGCGGTCCGCCAATGGCGCGGCTCCCGATGCCGCCCCTTCATCCCCCGAGAGGGGGAATAGCGCGCGCTCCTCATTCATGAGGCATCTCCCAAGGGCGCTTGATTCCTCAAGCCATCTCGCCCCGAACGAGCGCTCACGCCTCCTCGGATCTCGATGCGGGAGCCTCCGAGACGACTTCCTCCCCCTTCGCTTTCCCGCCGATGAACTCCCGCTCGCGCACGCGCGCCGCCTTCCCCTTCAGCTGGCGAAGATAATAGAGCTTGGCCCGACGCACATCCCCCCGGCGGACGACCTCGATCCGCTCGATCACCGGCGAATGCAGGGGGAAGATGCGCTCGACTCCGATGCCGAAGCTGATCTTCCGCACAGTGAAGGTCTCGCGCAGTCCGCCGTGCTTGCGCGCGATCACCACGCCCTCGAAGACCTGAATGCGCTCCTTATCCCCCTCCTTGATGCGCACGTGAACGCGCACCGTATCTCCCGGGGCGAAATCCGGAATGTCGGTTCGCATCTGCGCCTTCTCGAATTCCGCGAGGATCGGATTCATATGCTCCTCTCCCTCGATCAACGCTGCGCTTGTGCCCAAAAGGAGGTAATTTTATCGGTTCTCGCCCGCTTTGGGAAGCGCGCGTTTCAGTTCCTCCAGCAGGCGACGATCCTCATCACTCAGCGCGGCCTTTTCGAGGAGATCGGGACGATTCCGAAGCGTCTTCGCCAGGGCCATGCGTCGCCGCCAGCGCGCGATCTCCGCGTGATGTCCGGAGAGCAGGACGTCGGGGACGCGAAGGCCGCGGAAATCCGCCGGGCGCGTATACTGCGGGTAGTCGAGGATCCCCCCTTCGGCGAACGACTCCCGCCGCGCGGACTCCGCGCAGCCCAGGGCTCCGGGCAGAAGGCGAACGATGGCCTCGACGATCACCATCGCCGGGATCTCCCCCCCGGCCAGAACGTAATCGCCGATGGAGATCTCGTGCGTCGCCAGGTGCTCGGCCACGCGTTCGTCCACGCCCTCATACCGACCGCAGATGAGGACGATGCGCGCGCGCTCAGCCAACTGCCGAGCCATCGCTTGCGTGAAGACTCGACCTTGAGGGGTGAGCAGGATGATCGCCACGCGCTCTCGATCGAACCGCTCGCCGAGCACGCTCTCGACCGCGCGAAAGATGGGCTCCGGCTTGAAGACCATCCCCTCCCCTCCGCCGAATGGGCGATCATCCACCGTCCGATGTTTATCCGTGGTGAAATCCCGCAGATCGTGCACGACGATCTCGACCAATCCCCGCTCTCGAGCCCGTCGCACGATCCCGTAGTCGAAGGGCCCACGAAACATCTCCGGGAAGATCGTCAGGATGTCGAATCGCATGCCGATCGGCGAACGCGAGAGCGCCAGGTTCACGCCGACGGCTCACGACCGGGGCGTTTCGCCACTGCGCTCCATCGTCCGCTCTCGCAATGAACGCTCCCGATTCAGGTCAAGCAATCCATCCGGAGGGGTGATGAGAATGCGCCGGGCAGAGATGTCCACCACCGGGCAGATGGCCCGAGCAAAAGGGATCAACACCTCCTCCGCCCCCTCCCCCTCGACCACAAGCAGCGGGACTTCGGCCGTCTCCATCACCTCTCGAACTCGGCCCACATGCTGGCCGGATTCCGTCCACACCTCACACCCGATCAATTCGAAGAGGAAGTATTCGTCTTCCTCAAGGGGGATGGCCTCCTGACGCGCGATCTTCACCCACCATCCCCTGAGCCGGCTCGCGGCTTCGATCGTCTCGCACCCCTCGAGTTTCAAGATGACCTGACCGCGGTGGAACCAATAGCGTTCCACGCGCGACTCCACCACTTGTCCGTCCGACGCCTCCAGCCGCACGCGCGTGACGGCGGCGAATCGCTCCGGACGATCCGTCACGATCTCGGCCACGACTTCCCCCTTCACCCCTC
>BEHM01000086.1 GCA_002923315.1 bacterium HR10 | reverse complement strand
GATCGCCGTGTTGATGCCGATCAACTCCCCGCGCATGTTCACCAGCGGCCCGCCGGAATTGCCGGGATTGATGGCCGCGTCCGTCTGGATGAAGTCCCCGTAGTCGGCGATGCCGAGACTCCCCCGCCCAGTGGCGCTCACGATCCCGAAGGTCACCGTATGCTGAAGCTGGGCGCTGAACGGACTCCCGATCGCGATGACGAAATCCCCCGCCTGCACGCGGGAGGAATCCCCGAAGACGGCTGCCGGCAGCTTCGTCGCCTCGATCTTCACCACGGCCACATCGGTCTTCGGATCGGTCCCAATGACGCGCCCCCGGAATTGGCGCCCGTCGAAGAGCCTCACGTTGAGCTCGCTCGCATTCTCGACGACATGATGATTGGTCAGGATGTATCCGTCCGGGCTCACGATCACGCCGGAACCGAGCCCCTGACGGTATTGCTCTCGCCGCGGGACTTGAGGCCGTCCGAAGAACCAGCGAAAGAAGGGATCGTCGAAGATGTCAAACCCCGCGCGATCCGGAATCTTCGTCTCGATCGTCACCACCCATTCGCGCGCCGCGCGCACGATCGGGGCCAACCCCTCAAGGAGCGAGATGTTCCCACTGACGGGCGTCCCCGTGGCCAGATAGATGGGAACCCGCGTCGCATTCTCCCGGCTGGGGAAAGGCGACCAATCCGTGCGCGCCGTGATCGCCGATCCAGCGAGCACGCCGAGGAGCACGAGCGCGATCGCCCCGCCGATCCTCCCGAGGCGCTCGCGAAGTCTGGGGCCGATTGTCCTGCTGATCGCGTTCATCTCTCCCCCTCCTGAGAAGGTTCACGAGGTCACCGGCACCTCCCTCGGCTGCACCGCGAAGGTGAGCCGGCCCCCCTCCTCATCCACAATCACGAGGGAATTATCTCGCACCTCCCCTTGCAGGATCAATTTCGCCAGCGGCGTCTCCACCTCCCGCTGGATCACCCGCTTGAGCGGTCGCGCGCCGAAGACCGGATCATACCCCCACTCGGCCAGACGCGCTTTCGCTCGCTCGGTCAGCTCCAGCTCGATCTGCCGATCGCGCAACCGCTCTCGAAGCCGCCCGATCTGAATCTCCACAATACGCGCCAGATGCTCCTCGGTCAGCGCATGGAAGACGACGATCTCATCCACGCGATTCAGGAATTCCGGCCGGAACGTCCGCCGCAGCTCGGCGAGCACGGCGTCCTTCATGCGCTCGTAGCTCTCCCCCGTCCCTCCTCGATGTTCCAGGATCAGATGGCTCCCGATGTTCGACGTCATGATGATGATCGTGTTCTTGAAGTCCACCGTCCGGCCATGACTGTCAGTCAGCCGCCCGTCGTCGAGGATCTGCAGCAGGAGGTTGAAGACATCCCAATGCGCCTTCTCCAGCTCGTCGAAGAGGATGACCGAATAGGGGCGACGACGCACGGCCTCCGTCAGTTGCCCCCCCTCCTCGTATCCGACGTATCCGGGCGGCGCACCGATGAGGCGGGCCACCGAGTGCTTCTCCATGTACTCGGACATATCAATCCGAATCAACGCGCGCTCGTCATCGAAGAGGCACTCGGCGAGCGCGCGGGCCAGCTCCGTCTTCCCCACGCCCGTGGGGCCGAGGAAGATGAAGCTCCCGATCGGACGATTCGGGTCTTTCAATCCCGCGCGCGCGCGGCGGACGGCCTCGGCGACCGCGCGCACGGCTTCCTCCTGACCGACGACGCGGCGATGCAGCTCCTCCTCCAAGCGCAGCAGCTTCTGAATCTCCCCCTCCAGCAAGCGGCTCACAGGGATGCCCGTCCAGCGACTCACGACCTCAGCAATATCTTCCTCGTCCACCTCTTCCTTGAGCAAGCGCGTGCCGCCATGCCGCGCCGCCAAGTCGGCGAGCTTCGCCTCTTGCTCCCGCATCTGCTTCTCCAGCTCGACCAGGCGTCCATAGCGCAACTCGGCCGCGCGGTTGAGGTCATACGCGCGCTCGGCCTGTTCGATGAGGATCTTCGTCTGCTCGATCTGCTCCCGCAGCTCGCGCGAGCGGGCCAGGATCTGCTTCTCCTCCTCCCATTGCGCGCGGAGCCGATCCGCCCGCACGCGCAGCTCGGCCAGCTCATCCTCGATCTTCCGCAACCGCTCGCGCGAGGCCGGATCGGTCTCGCGCTTCAAGCCCTCGCGCTCGATCTCCAATTGCATGATCCGCCGCAGGATCTCATCCAATTCCGAAGGCATCGAATCAATCTCGGTTCGCAGCCGCGCCGCCGCCTCGTCCACGAGATCAATGGCCTTGTCCGGCAGGAAGCGATCCGAGATGTAGCGATGACTGAGCATCGCCGCCGCCACCAAGGCCGAATCCTTGATGCGCACACCATGATGCACCTCGTACCGTTCCTTCAATCCCCGCAGGATCGAGATCGTGTCCTCGACCGAGGGCTCGCCGACCAGGATCGGCTGGAAGCGGCGTTCGAGCGCGGCGTCCTTCTCGATGTACTTGCGATATTCGTCGAGGGTCGTCGCCCCGATGCACCGCAGCTCGCCGCGCGCGAGCATCGGCTTCAGGAGATTGCTCGCATCCATGGTCGCCCCCTCGGCGCGTCCAGCCCCCACGACCGTGTGCAGCTCGTCAATGAAGAGGATGATCTCGCCCTGCGACTCCTGGACCTCGCGGAGCACAGCCTTCAAGCGCTCTTCGAATTCGCCTCGATATTTCGCCCCCGCAATGAGCGCCCCCATGTCCAGTTGAATGACGCGCTTGTTCTTCAAGCCCTCGGGGACATCGCCCCGCACGATCCGCTGCGCGAGTCCCTCGACGATGGCCGTCTTACCGACGCCCGGCTCCCCGATCAACACCGGATTGTTCTTGGTCCGACGCGAGAGGACTTGCATCACGCGCCGAATCTCCTCATCGCGCCCGATGACCGGATCGAGCTTCCCCTGAGCAGCGAGCTTCGTCAGATCGCGCCCATACCGCTCGAGCGCTTGATAGGTGGCCTCGGGCGTGGGGCTCGTCACCCGCTGCGTGCCGCGAATCTGCTGCAGCGCCTTCATCACCCGATCCCGATCCAGCCCCAGATCGAGCAGGATGCGCCCGGCGGCTCCGCTGCGCCCTTCTTCCAGGATCGCGAGCAGGATGTGCTCGACGCTGATGTACTCGTCCTTGAGCCGCGCGGCTTCATCCTCGGCCACGGTGAAGAGACGATTGAGGCGCCCCGTGATGTACACGTAATCGGGGCCAGCCGCCGGACCGCTCACTTTGGGCCAGCGCGCCAGCTCTTGCTCCAGGCGAGCGCGGACGAGCTTCGGATCCACACCCGCCTTCTCCAAGATCGCCGACGCCAATCCCCCCTCTTGCTGCAGCAGCGCAAGGAGCAAATGTTCGACATCAATCTGCTGATGGCTGTAGCGCGCCGCCAGACTCTGTGCGGCCCGCACCGCCTCTTGCACCTTCTCCGTCAACCGATTGACATCCATAATCCCCCTCCCTTCAGCAGCGATCTCCTCGCGCGCGACTCATCGCCGCGGGTTGAAACTCGACTCGCGCGCCAATTGCTCGAACAAGCGGCGCTCGGCGGGCGTCGGATGGGTGGGGACGACGATCCGAAGCTGCACGTACTGATCGCCGCGCCCGCCGCGCCGACGATTCAGTCCCTGACCGCGCAATCGCAGCTTCTGTCCACTCTGCGAACCCGGCGGGAGCGTCACCTCGACCATGCCATCCAACGTGGGGACCTGAATCTTCCCCCCGAGGACGGCCTCCCACGGCGTGATCGGCACCTCGACGTAAACGTCATCGCCGGAGACCGTGAAGATCGGGTGCTGCTGCACCCGTACCTTCAGATAGAGATCACCCGGAGGCCCCCCCATGCCCGGCTCTCCCTGTCCGGCGAGCCGAATCACCGACCCCTCGCGCACGCCGGCTGGGATCTTCACCTCCACCGTCCGCCCATTGGGCAGCGTGACGCGACGCGTCGTCCCCCGATGCGCCTCCTCTAACGTGAGCGTCAGCTCGGACTCAACATCGGCTCCCCGAACGCCCCATCCCACCCGCGTGCCCGTCGCCGAACGACGTGAGGCCGTCCGCCCGCGCAACCCACCAAAGAGCATCTCGAAGAAGTCGCTGAAGGTCCCCGGCCCGCCCGTGAAGAAGTCGAAATCGCCGAAGTCAATGCGAATCTTCTCCCAATCGGGCGGCGGCGTGAAGTCCGCACCCGCCTTCCAATTCGGCCCCAGCCGATCGTACAACTCACGTTTCTTGGGATCCCCCAGAACTTCGTACGCCTCGTTGATCTCCTTGAATTTCTCCTCGGCCTGCTTGTCCCCCGGATTCAAATCCGGGTGATACTTCCGGGCCAAACGGCGAAAGGCCGCTTTGATCTCCTCTTGGGTGGCCGTCCGGGGGACCCCCAAGATCTCGTAGTAGTCTTTGTACTTGACCGCCATAGCTCGCTTCGCGCGCCGATGACTTCACGCATGGACATCTGCTCGCGCTGTGGAGAGCGCGCCTTTCCCCGGAGCGCGTTCGCGGCGGGAGCCGCGTCACCCCCGCCAGTTGAGCGCCTGGATGAGTTCAGCCCGCGCGAGATTCTCCTCCCGCCGCGCAGCGCTCAACTCTGCGAGCGCGCGCTGATACTGCTCCTTCAAGCGATCGGACGGGCGAGGCCCGGCATCTCGAAGTTGCGCATTGATGTCACGCACGCGCTCCAGTGTCGCCCGCACCCGCTCGCGCGCGGCCAGGAGTCGCCGCATGAGCCGCGCCAACATCTCCTGGCGCGTCTCATACCGAGGAGAGACCGGCTCGACCGCTTCCTCCTCCGGCTCCGACACCGCCTCGGCCACCGGTTCCTCCTCAACCTCAGCCTCCTCCTCGGCGACGTCCACCGGCTCCTCTTCTACGGCGAAGTCCTCGTCGTAATAGTCCTCTTCCAGGACCTCATCGTACGCTTCGACCGATTCCTCGTACATTGAAGCCGGCTCCTCCGACGGGGGAAGAACCGGCTCCTCCGTCTGTGTCTTCTTTCGACGTGGCATAGGATAGGTTCACCTCCGCAGTGTTCCACGCGACTCGGCGAATCACGTGGGTCTCAATGACTGGGTTTGAACTCGGCATCAATCACATCGTCCGATCCCCCATCGGATCGGCCCGACGTCCCCGCTCCCGCTGAGGTCGCCTGCCCATAGGCGATCGCCGCGATCTGATGCGCGACCTGCTGCAGATCGGCCATGAGCTGACGGATGCGCTCGATCCCCGCCTCCTCCTTGATCGCTTGGCGGATCTCCTGGATCAAATGCTCGGCGCGCGCCCGCTCGGGAGCCGGCACCTTATCGCCCAGGTCGCGCAAGGTGCGCTCGACCTGATAGGCGAGGCTGTCGGCCTGATTGCGCGCCTCGACCAACTCGCGCCGACGCCGATCCTCTTCCGCGTACATCTCGGCCTCGCGGATCATCCGCTCGATCTCCTCCTTGGAGAGCTGCGTCGAACCGGTGATCGTGATCTTGGCCTCGCGCCCGGTCGCCTTATCGCGCGCGCTCACATGCAGAATCCCATTCGCGTCAATATCGAAGGTCACCTCGATCTGCGGGACGCCGCGCGGCGCCGGCGCGATGCCCTCCAGACGGAACCGGCCGAGCGTGCGATTGTCGCGCGCCATCTCGCGCTCGCCCTGCAGGATGTGGATGTCCACCGCCGTCTGATTGTCTTCGGCCGTCGTGAAGATCTCCGTCCGCCGCACGGGGATCGTGGTGTTTCGCTCGATGATCTTGGTCATCACCCCACCGAGCGTCTCCACACCGAGCGAGAGTGGGACGACATCCAACAGAAGGACCTCCTTGACCTCGCCCGCGAGGACGCCCGCCTGAATGGCCGCTCCGATGGCCACGACCTCATCCGGGTTCACTGACTGATTCGGCTCCTTCCCGAGCAGCCGGCGCACCAGTTGCTGCACGGCCGGAATCCGCGTCGCGCCTCCGACCAAGATCACCTCATCAATATCCCGCTCGGTCATCTTCGCATCGGCGAGCGCCTGCCGCACCGGCCCCACGCATCGCTCCACCAGATCCGCCGTCAACTGCTCGAACTTCGAGCGCGTCAGCTTCATCTCCAAATGCTTGGGCCCGGTGGCATCGGCCGTGATGAAGGGGAGGCTGATGATCGTCTCC
>BEHM01000085.1 GCA_002923315.1 bacterium HR10 | reverse complement strand
GAAGGCGATGACCTGCTTTTGCGAGTTGCCGAATTCGGAGGGATTCGGATAAAATCCCGCTTAATTTGTCGGGAGCGACGGGGCGGTTCATGATCCGCTCGATAGGGCATGAAAGGCGACGCTGGCGGGATTCCGCCAGTGTGAGGCGTTCTTCGGCCGATGGGTAAAGCGTTCTTATGGCGCAGATCTTTCATCGCAGCACGAACGTCATCGCGAAGGTGAGCATTCTGGGGGCGGTCTTCATCATCGCGGCCGCGACGTGGGTCCTGGCTGCGCTCAATCGGTCCCCGTATGTGACGCAGGTGGGGGTGGCGCGCGAACAACCGGTTCCCTTCAGCCACAAGCATCATGTGAAGCAACTGGGCATTGACTGCCGGTATTGCCACACCTCGGTCGAGGAGAGTCGCTTCGCGGGCATTCCCCCGACGGAGACGTGCATGACCTGCCATTCGCAGATTCATGCGACGAGTCCGATGCTGGAACCGGTGCGTGAGAGCTGGCGCACGGATCGGCCGATCCCCTGGACGCGCGTCTACGATCTGCCGGACTTCGTCTACTTCGATCACTCGATCCACGTGAAGAAGGGCGTCGCGTGTGTGACCTGTCACGGACCGGTGGAGGAGATGCCGCTGGTGTGGAAGGCGAGCACGCTGCACATGGAGTGGTGCTTGTCATGTCATCGGCAACCGGAGCTGTACATTCGTCCGCGCCAGTATGTCTTCCGCGCGGATTGGCAGCCGAGCGAGGATCAACGGGAATTGGGGCGACGGCTGGTCCGGGAATACAAGATTGATCGGCCGGAGAAGCTGACCGATTGCTCCGTGTGCCATCGGTGAGGAGGGAGGCGGTGACGGTGGAGCGAAGACCATCGTGGGATCTGGCGGCGTTGCGGGCGCGATTGGCCGGGCGGCGGGGTCGGGTCTTCTGGCGGAGCTTGGAAGAGCTGGCCGAGGATCCGGCGTTCCTGGCATTTCTGAAGAGCGAATTTCCAACGCCGGCGCCCACGGAGGTGGATCGGCGCGCGTTCTTGAAGCTGATGGGGGCGTCCTTGGCGCTGGCCGGGCTCTCGTCGGCGTGCACGCGGCAGCCTCTGGAGCAAATCTTCCCCTACACGCGAGCGCCGGAGGAGATCATTCCGGGGCAGCCGCTCTTTTATGCGACGGCGATGGTGCTGGGCGGATTCGCGCGCGGCATCCTGGTGGAGAGCCACATGGGGCGACCGACGAAGATCGAGGGGAATCCGCAGCATCCCTCGAGCGCAGGCGCGACGGATGTCTTCGCGCAGGCGGCGATTTTGACGCTCTATGATCCGGATCGGTCGCAGGTGGTGCTGCAGCGTGGGGGGATCAGCACGTGGGCGGCCTTTTGGGGAGCGCTGGCGGTGGAGCGGGAACGATGGGGGGCGACCCGAGGGGCTGGGCTGCGCATTCTGACGGAGGCGGTGACTTCGCCGACGTTCGCCGATCAGATGCGGCGACTGCTTGTGCGCTTTCCCGAGGCCCGGTGGCATGTGTACGAACCGATCGCGCGCGATCATCAGAAGGCGGGGGCGCGATTGGCTTTCGGGCGGTTGGTGGAGACGCAGTATCGGTTTCGGAATGCGCGCGTGGTGGTCTCGCTGGAGGCGGATTTCTTGGCCTCGGGGCCGGATCATCTCCGCTGGGCGCGCGAGTTCATCGCGCGGCGGCGGGCGGAGACGGAGGTGGCCGAGTGGAATCGCCTCTATGTCTTCGAGAGCACGCCCTCGTTGACGGGGGCGATGGCCGATCATCGGTTCCCGATGCGCGCGAGTCAGATTGAGCTTCTGGCGCGAGCGCTCGCGCGGCGATTGGGGCTGGAGGTGCCGGAGCCGGAGGTGCTTCCGCTTGATCCGCGCCTTCTGGAGGCGGTGGCGCGCGATCTTCAGCGACATCGCGGGGAGAGTCTCATCGTCGTCGGGGAATCGCAGCCACCGCTGGTGCATGCGCTCGCGCACGCGATGAACGAGGCGTTGGGCAACGTCGGGCGAACGGTCTTCTACACCGAGCCGGTGGAGGCTGAGCCTGTTGAGCAGATGGCTTCGCTTCGGGAATTGGCCGAGGATATGGAGGCCGGGCGCGTGGAGGCGCTCTTCATCCTCGGGGCGAATCCCGTCTACACGGCGCCGGCCGATCTGCAGTTCGCCGAGCGGATGGATCGCGTTCGCCTGCGCGTGCATCTGGGGCTGTATGCGGATGAGACGGCGTATTTGTGCCACTGGCATCTGCCGGAGAGCCATTTCCTGGAGGCCTGGAGCGATGGGCGCGCTCCGGATGGGACGGTCACGATTCTGCAGCCGCTGATTGCGCCCCTGTATGGGACGCGATCGGCGCATGAGGTTCTGGCGGCCTTGCTGGGCCAGGCGGAGCGGCCCGGCTATGAGATCGTGCGCGAGTATTGGCGGCGGCAGTTTGATGCGGGGCGGGTCGGCGGGGGCGCTGATTTTGAGACGTTCTGGCGAACGGTGGTGCATGATGGGCTGATCCCCGGCACGAGCCTGCCCCCCCTCTCGGTCTCAGTGCGATGGGAAGCGATCGCGGCCGAATTGGCGCGGCGACCGGCGCGCGCGTCCGAGGGGATGGAGATCGTCTTCCGTCCGGATCCGACCGTCTGGGATGGGCGGTTCGCGAACAATGGGTGGTTGCAGGAGCTGCCGAAGCCGCTCACGAAGCTGACCTGGGACAATGCGGCGCTTGTGTCTCCGGCGATGGCCGAGCGGTTGGGGCTGCAGAATGGGGATGTCGTGGAGATCCGCTATCGGGATCGGCGTGTGCTCGCGCCGGTGTGGATCCTGCCGGGGCAAGCGCCGGAGACGGTGACCGTGCATCTCGGGTATGGGCGGTGGCGGGCCGGACGCGTGGGGTCGCACATTGGTTTCAACGCCTATCGCATGCGCACGTCGGAGGCGCCGTGGTTTGGCGTCGGGGTTGAGCTGCGGCGGACGGATCGCCGCTACACGCTCGTCAGCACGCAGGATCATCACAGCATGGAGGGGCGGCATCTGGTGCGGGTGGCCACGCTCGATGAGTATCGGGCGAATCCGAAATTCGCGCGCGAGCTGGGGGAGGATCCGCCGCCGGAGCTGACGCTGTATCCCGAGCATCGGTATGAGGGGTATTCGTGGGGCATGGTCATTGACCTGAACGCGTGCATCGGGTGCAACGCCTGCGTCGTCGCCTGTCAGGCGGAGAACAACATCCCCGTCGTCGGCAAGCGCGAGGTGAAGATCGGGCGCGAAATGCAGTGGATTCGGATTGATCGGTATTTCGAGGGGCGCGACCTGGAGAATCCGGACATCTATCATCAGCCGGTCCTCTGCATGCATTGCGATCACGCGCCGTGCGAGGTGGTGTGTCCGACGGGGGCGACCGTGCACAGCCGGGAGGGGTTGAACCAGATGACCTACAATCGGTGCGTGGGCACGCGCTATTGCTCGAACAATTGTCCGTACAAGGTGCGGCGGTTCAATTTCCGGCTCTATGCGGATTGGGCGACCGAGACGCTGAAGATGCAGCGGAATCCGGATGTGACCGTGCGCAGCCGTGGCGTCATGGAGAAGTGCACCTACTGCGTGCAGCGGATCAATGCCGCGCGCATTCGGGCGAAGCGGGAGGATCGGGAGATTCGCGATGGGGAGATCGTGACGGCATGTCAGCAGGCGTGTCCGACCGAGGCGATCGTCTTCGGGAACCTGAATGATCCCGGGAGTCGGGTCGCGCGCGGGAAGGCGCACGTGCTCAACTACGGGATCTTGACGGAACTGAACACGCGGCCGCGCACGACGTATCTGGCGCGCCTGCGGAATCCGAATCCGGAGGTGGTGGCTCTTCTCGAGGAGGGACGGTCATGAGTGCGGAGCAGCGTCCGCCGGTGGAGATGGCGACGCCCTTTGATCCATCCGTGGCGATTCTGGCGCCGGGGCATACGTACGCTTCGATCACGGACAAGATCAGCGCCCTGGTGCTCACGCGGCGCACGCCGCGCGGGTGGTTTCTGGGGTTCACGATCGCGTTCCTGCTGCTCATGCTGCTGCTGTTCACGGCGGCGTATCTGCTGGCGACGGGGGTCGGCATTTGGGGCGTCACGGTTCCCGTCGGCTGGGGCTTCGACATCATCAACTTCGTCTGGTGGATCGGGATCGGGCACGCGGGGACATTGATCTCGGCGATCCTGCTGCTGTTGCGGCAGCGATGGCGGACCTCGATCAATCGCTTCGCGGAGGCGATGACGCTCTTCGCGGTCGCGTGCGCCGGATTGTATCCGCTGCTGCACATGGGGCGGCCGTGGCTCTTCTACTGGCTCCTGCCGTATCCGAACACGATGGGGACGTGGCCGCAGCCGCGCAGTCCGCTGGTCTGGGACGTGTTCGCGATCACAACCTATGCGACGGTCTCGTTTCTGTTCTGGTTCATCGGCTTGATCCCCGATCTGGCGACGTTGCGGGATCGCGCGCGGCGGCGGTTCTGGCGCATCCTCTACGGATTCCTGGCCATGGGGTGGCGCGGATCGGCGCGCCATTGGGCGCGGTACGAGATGGCCTATCTCCTGCTCGCGGGCTTGGCGACGCCACTGGTCGTCTCCGTGCATACGGTCGTGAGCTTCGACTTCGCCGTCTCGATCATCCCGGGGTGGCATGCGACGATCTTCCCGCCGTATTTCGTGGCCGGAGCTATCTATTCCGGTTTCGCGATGGTGATGACCCTGGCCATTCCGCTGCGGAAGTTCTACGAGCTGGAGGATTTCATCACCCTGAAGCATCTGGACAATATGGCCAAGGTCATGCTGGCGACGGGACTGATTGTCGGCTACGGCTACATGATGGAGGCCTTCATGGCCTGGTACAGCGGGAATCCCTATGAGCGGTACATGCTGCTGAATCGGCTGCGCGGGCCGTATGCGCCCATCTACTGGGCGTTGCTCGTCTGCAATGTGGGGGTGTTGCAAGCGCTCTGGTCGGCGCGCGTGCGGCGGAACGTGAAGGCGCTCTTTGCGATCGCGCTGGTGGTGAACGTGGGGATGTGGTTGGAGCGGTTCGTCATCGTCGTGACGAGCTTGCATCGGGATTTCCTCCCGTCGGCCTGGGGCATGTACACGCCCACGGTCTTCGATTGGACGATGTTCCTGGGCTCGATCGGACTCTTTCTGACGCTGATGTTCTTGTTCATTCGGTTGCTGCCGGTCATCTCGATCTTCGAGATGCGCGCGCTCTTGCCGGAGGTCGCTGAGGCGAAGCGGCCCGCCGATGCGCCCGCATCGTCATGAGCGAGGGAGGGGGGGAGATGGCCGAGCGGGTGGACATTTACGGATTGTTGGCCGAATTCGACGCGCCGGAGAAGGTCCTGGAGGCGGCGCGTCGCGCGTATGCCGAGGGGTATCGGCGCATGGATGCGTACACGCCGTTCCCCGTGGAGGGGTTGGCCGAAGCCCTGGGCTTTCAGCGCACGCGCTTGCCGATGCTCGTGCTGCTTGGCGGACTCTTCGGCGGCGCGCTCGGGTATGCGCTCCTCTATTATGCCGAGGTCATCGACTATCCCCTCATCGTCGGCGGGAAGCCGTTCCACAGTTGGCCGGCCTTCATCCCGATCGTCTTCGAGACGACGATCTTCTTCGCGGCGCTCTCGGCGGTGCTCGGCATGCTCGCCTTGAACGGGTTGCCGATGCCGTATCATCCCGTCTTCAACGTGCCGCGCTTCGCTCTGGCCAGCCGGGATCGGTTCTTCCTTCTGATCGAGGCGCGGGATCCGCACTTCGATCGGGAGCTGACGCGCCGGTTTCTGGAGGAGCTGGGCGCTGACGGCGTGTGGGAGGTCGAGCCATGAGCGGGAGGGTGTGGTCGAAGCTGCGGGAGCGCATCGGCAGCGCGGTGGTGCTGCTCGGACTGGTGCTCGGCGCGGGCGCGTGTCGGCAGGACATGCACAATCAGCCGAGGTACAAACCGCTTGGGGGAAGCGCCTTCTTCGAGGATGGGCGCGCCTCGCGCCCCCTGGTCGAGGGGACGGTGCCGCGGGGATATGCGCGCACGGATGCGCATTTCTACACGGGAAAGGTGAATGGACGTCTTGTGGAGACGTTTCCGTTCCCCATCACGCGTCAGATCCTGGAGCGAGGGCGCGAGCGCTATGACATCTTCTGCGCGCCGTGTCACGGGCGCGATGGCTATGGCGAGGGGATGATCGTGCAGCGGGGATTTCGGCAGCCGCCG
>BEHM01000084.1 GCA_002923315.1 bacterium HR10 | reverse complement strand
TCTTCTTCGGCCGGTCCGAGCGTCTTCTCCGGCAGGGCGGTCGTCTCTCCGGCTGGGAGCGTCGCCGCCGGCGTCTCCGGCAGCAGCCCCATCTGTCGCTTGTAGGCGAGCAGCATGTCCTGGACCTGCATCGAGAGGGCCTCCTTCTCGATCTCCGCGATCTGACTCTCGACGCCCGTGGACGCCAGTTCCATCTTCGCCTCGGCCGCTGCGACGCGGCGCGCGACTTTCTCCCGCATCTCCTCGAACGTCCCGGCCTCATCGCCCAGTTGGAAGCTGGCCATCGTCTGCGCCAATTGCTCCTGAATGCGGGCCCGGCGGTGTTCGGCGATGAGTTGCATGGCCTCTTGCTGCCGCTTCTTCAACTGCAGGATGTAGTTGTCGCGGAAGCGAATCGCTTGTTCCGAGGCCCGGCGCGCCGCCTCCAATTGCTGGCGGGAGCGCTCCAGAGCGACCTGTTTCTCCTGCAGGGCGCTGATGAAAGCCGTGGCGAGATCATCCCGTCCCTGCTTGATGGCCGCGCGAATCTTGGCATCGAATTCGGTGATCTCTCGCTCCAGGGTCGCGACCTCTTTCTCCAGAAGCTTCTGCGTGGCCATGACCTGAGCGACATTCTCGTTCATCTGGGGGAGCTTGTCGCGCATGTCGCGGATGACCTGTTGCAGGATCAGCTCCGGGTCCTCCGCGCGCTCGATGAGCCCCCCGAAGATGGCTCGTAAGAGCCGCTTGAGTCGTTGCCACATCGTCCGCAGGCCTCCTCTCCAATGCCGAGGGGATCTGGCGCGCGAGCCCCTCGGTCACGTGCTCTTATACGATGGATTCCGTGCCATAGTTTATCACAAGGTGGAGGCCGGGACTATGCGGAATTCGCACGCCTCCCCGCGGAAGGAGGGGCGTTGACAAGCCCCCCGAGGGACGATTCGTTCCCCCAGGGAGCGAGCAGAGAACGCTGGCCGGAGTATGGGTGTGGTGAACACGCCTGGTCGAACCGGTCACCGCATTCGAGTTCGGGAGGGCGCGCGAATCGTCATCTTCCTGCTGGCCATCGTCTCGCCCGCGATTGTTGCAGACCTCTCGGGGCGAAGGCGCGCACGGAACGCGCTATCGCTGCTAGTAGCGCAGGGGTTGTCGTATGCCGATCTGGCGACCGGTGAGGAATTGCTCGTGCGGGCGGATGAGTCGTTTCATGTGGCGAGCGCGATGAAGGCGGCGGTGATGTTGGAGGCCTTCCGCGAACCGGTGAAGAGACGAGCGCTTCGGTCCTCGCGCTCGTCGTCGGCCCTCATCCGCTCCACTCGGCGCCGATGTCGCGCCGATAGTGCATGCGTTCGAAGGTGATGAGCGAAGTTGCGTGGTAGGCACGCGCGCGCGCTTCGGCGAGCGTTCGACCGCGCGCGACGACGTTGAGGACGCGACCGCCAGCGGTCTGGAACGATCCATCAGGCGCGCGCGTCGTCCCGGCGTGGAAGATCAGAACCCCTTCCAACCGTCGCGCGTCTTCGAGGCCCTGAATCGGGTAGCCCGTGTGATAGCTTCCCGGATAGCCGCCCGAGGCGAGGACCACGCACACGGTGGCATCTGTGCTCCACCGCGGCCGGATGCGCGAGAGCGAGCCGGTCACGAGAGCTTCGCCGATCTCCAGCAGATCGCTCTCCAATCTGGGGAGGATCGCTTGCGCTTCGGGATCCCCCAGGCGCACGTTGTATTCGAGCACGCGGGGGCCTTCTCGCGTGAGCATGAGGCCCACGTAGAGGACGCCCCGATATGGGAAGCCGTCGCGCGCGGCCGCTCGAATGGTCGGCTCGACGATCTCTCGCAAGATGCGCTCGCGCGTCGCCGCGTCGAGCAGATGCGGGGCGGAGATCGCTCCCATGCCGCCCGTATTCGGGCCGTGATCACCATCGTGCGCGCGCTTGTAATCCTGCGCCGGGGGCAGGGGGAGCACGAACTCTCCATCGGTGAGGGCGAAGAAGCTGCATTCGCGCCCGGTCAAGCACTCCTCCAGAACGACGCGCTCTCCCGCCGGGCCGAGCACCCTCTGGACCATGAAGCGCTCGATGACCTCCTCGGCATCTCTCGGCGTGTGCGCGAGGATCACGCCTTTTCCGGCCGCCAACCCATCGGCTTTGATCACGAGGGGGAAGCCGAAGCGCCCGGAGGCGATCAGGCGCCGCGCTTCGGCTGCGGCGGTGCAGATCGCGAAGCGCGCTGTCGGGATGCCGTGTCGGGCCATGAACTCTTTCGCGAAGGCTTTGCTCCCCTCCAATTGCGCGGCGCGCGCATCGGGGCCGACGAGCCGGAGTCCGCGCCGGGCGAATTCATCGGCGACGCCATTGACCAGAGGCAACTCCGGACCGACGAAGGTGAGGGCGACGCCTTCCGCTTCGGCCACGTCGGCCAGCTCGCGCGGATTCCCGACATCGGCGCGCACGCAGCGAGCCTGCTCGGTGATGCCCCCATTGCCCGGCGCTCCGATGACCTCCGTGACGCCGGAGCTGCGCGCCAGCGCCCACACCAGCGCGTGCTCGCGTCCCCCTGAGCCGATGACGAGAACTCTCATCCGCTTCCGTCTCCCCCGCAGGCAACCTCACCGCGCTGCGAAGCACCCGATAGTGGCATGGAGTGCGTGAGAAAGTCAAGGAGGCTCCGGGTGCTTGTCGCCTCCTGTGGGAGCTGGTAGGATTATGGCGGCGGAGGAACCCATGACGAGTATACGACGGGAAATCGGCGCGCGCTTCCGCAAACCCCGACGATCGCGCGAGGTGCTCTCTGGCCTCCTCTCGCTCATCGTCGTGAGCGGATTCATTGTGACGAGCATCCCCCTTCATCCTCCTGGTGAGGGAGCGGCCTTTGGCGGGCAAGCCGGACGACGTCCTCCCCGACGTGAGCGACCGCAAGCCCCGCCCGCGGAGGAGAAGCCTTCGACGGAGAAAGCCGAGGAGCAAAAGTCCACCGGCGTGACGTCGAAATCGGAACAGGAATCGAAGCCGCCACGCCAGCGGGAGCAAGAGGTACGGGTTGAAGGTGAGCCGATTCGCCTCAAGGCTGATCTGGTCACCGTTCCGGTCGTCGTCTTCGACAAGAAAACGGGGCGGGTGTACACCGGGCTGAAGAAGCAAAACTTCACCGTCCTGGAGGACGGCGTGAAGCAGGAGATCGTCACGTTCAATGGGGAAGAATCGCCGATCACGCTCGTGCTGCTGTTGGAGTACAGCCGGCAGATCGAGTGGTTCCGCGAGGAGGTGATCAATCCGGCCGGGCTCTTCGTGACGCGCTTCGTGAAGCCGGGGGATTACATCGCCATCGTCGCCTTCGATATTCGACCCGCCGTCCTGACGGATTTCACCGACAGCCCGGCGCGCTTGCGCGAAGCCATCTACCTGCTCATTCGGAACTATCCGGCCTTCAGCGAGAGCAATCTCTTCGATGCCCTGAGCTTCGTCCTGCGCGGGGGGGAGTTGGACGGGGTCGAATATACGGGCTTGCAGCAGATCGAAGGGCGCACGGCCATTCTGCTCGTGGCCATCGGGATTGATACGTTCAGCAAGATCAACTACGATGAAGCGCGCCGGATCGTGGAGAACGCGGGCGTCCCCATCTACGCCATCGGCGTCGGTGAATTGGCCTATATCCTGCTTGAGCATCGGTTGCCGCCGGAATCGCGCCTGACGTTCCTGCAGGCGCAGAACACGTTGAAGACCTTCGCCGAGGTGACCGGCGGGCGCTTCTACAGCGTGCGCTTCCAGGGCGCCTTGCCCTCGGTACTCGAATCCATCTCCGTGATGCTGCGCACGCAATACACGCTCGGCTACACGCCGACGAATCCGCGTCGCGAGGGGAAGCGGCGTCGCATTCAGGTTCTGGTGGATGTGGACGGCGACGGCAAGCCCGATAATGATCGCCTGGAAGTCCAGCACCGCCGCAGCTACATCGAGCCGAAGGGGGAGAAGAAGAATTGAGCGGATGCCCTCGTCCCCTCCGGCCTGAGGCATCATCCTGATCCTGATGTGGTGAGAGAGGGCGATGCTGGCGTCGCCCCTCTCAGAACGCGATCCTCAGGCTGCTCGTCACAGTGTGCGCGCGGTAATCCTCCAGAGCGAACCCCTTCTGATTGTATCCGTACCAATGCCAGCCGATGCTCCAGGTGAAGCGCCTCGGGAAGGTGTAGGCGATCATCCCACGCGGCCGGTGGAAATTGAGGGGCAGTGTCCCTTGCGCGTTCACGAGGGAGTAGCCGAGGGCGAGGCGCAGATGCCGCAGGGGCGCGATCGTGAGATCACCATCCACGAAATTATCGTCGGCCACGTAGCGTGAGGTCTCGATCGTGCGAAGGCGCGGGTGAAGGAAGAGGATCGTGGACGTGATGTCCGTGCGCGTGTAGCTGAGCGAGAGGGCGAGGCGTTCGCCGGGAGTCCAGAGCGTCGTGAGCGTCAGGCCGCGATTGCGGCGCACGTTATCCACCAGAGGGTTCGGATTGCGGGAGTCGGTCACCAAGAGCTGAAGGCTGAGGGTGAGCGCGGGCGTCGGGCGATAGTGCGCGCGCGCGCGAAGACGCGTGAAGCGAGAGGGGGTCACGCGGGTGAAGACCCGATCGCTCGAGCCGTGCTCCAGTTCGGAGAAGAGGCGAAAGGCGGGGCTCAGGCGGAGGCTGAGCCCGGCCAGGACGGCGTGCGCGTTCAGCTCCGATTCCTCGCGCTCGGTCATCTCCGGGCGCCAGAGGGTGACGCGCCGATGCGTGAAGCGATGGCCGGCGCGGAGGACGAGGCGGGGGGTGAGTTCCACCGCGCCCTCAAAACGGTTGAAGAACGAATCGACCGAGGTGCGCGCCTGCAGCGACTCCACGACCAGACGCGTGAGCGGAGGCGGAATGGCTCCGCGCAAATCTGCGCCCAGTTGCTGTTCGGTGCGCGTGCGCACATCCCCGGCGATCGTGAAATGGTGAAACTGGGCCGTGTTGGTGATGGTGATCCGGCGGTGCGGACGGTAATTCACGCTCGCATCGGCGATGGCCGTGGGGCGCGACGCCTGCGCGAGGCTGGCAGACGTCTGCGCCGTGACGTATCGGAGGACGGAGAGATCGAAGAGGTTGCCGATCGCCCGCTCCTGACGCGTGACGTCCAGGTCGCTGTCGCTATACGCGAAGCGCCCGCTCAGCATCAGCGTTCGATGCATATGTCCCTGCAGTCCCACGCGCGTCGTCGGCACCAGGCCGCGAATCCCGCTGTCGCGGGCGAACGTCTGCAGCAGAATCTGCTGCGGATTGGCCGAGGTCGGATTCGCCGGATTCCGGCTGTTGCCGAGGTTGATCGTCCCCTCGGGCTGAGTCGTGTGGATGTCGTTTTTGAAGGCGCGAAAGCCTTGCTCCACCATGACGCGCAGGCGCCCGAGCTGGACGTCCACACCGACGTGATACTCATTTGTCGTCGTGCGCGGGGGATCCAGCAGCACGAATTCATCCAGGCCGATGGGGAAGGTCGTGAACGCGCGCCCGGACTGCGCGTCGCGCTCGTATCCGAAGTGGATGCGGAACGTGGCATCGGGGAAGAGCGTCAGGCGGTATTCCGATCGGCGGCGCGCGGCGTCCATGCTGTGCTGACCGAGCAGCTCCCCGCGCCCAAGAAGCGGGTTGGCGAAAGTCGGGAGGAAGTTATAGTACACGATCCGGCTGTAGCCGAAGTCGAAGCGATAGAGGCCGCGCTTCTCCACGCGCAGGCTCGCTGTATTGTGCGGATCGCCGCCCCAGCTCGCCATGCTGTAGGTGAGCACATCGAAGAGCGGACCTGTGTTCTCCGGATACCGCGAGATGAAGGAGAGACCAAGCAGGCGGAGTCCTTCATCGAGATTGACGTGGCTGCGATAGAGATCGCGATTCCCGCCCAGGAAGAGCTGTCGCCATCCGAATTCCACCTCGCTGTGCGCCGTCATGCGCCCCCAGCGAAGGCCCTCCTGTGCGGAAGAGGTGGTGCTGTCTTGAGCGCGCAGGCCGGGAGCGATCGGCCCAAGAAGCAGCAGGAGGACGACCATCGGCCTCGCCCACGCGAACCGATCGGGAGCGAAGCGGAAGCAGCGGTTGCGAATGAGTGCGCGCATACCCCCTCCTATTGGAAGAAGAAGCGGTTGACGTTCGAGCCGTGGATCCGCACATGGCACGTCGTGCAATTTTGAAAACGCGGTTGACGAATATCGTGGAAGGCGGGCGGCTCCGTGCCGAGAATCCCCGGCGTGTCCGTGTGGCATTCGAGGCAGAGCAGGTGCACGCTGGGGCGCGTGAGGAGTCGGGGATTATTCGACCCATGGGGGACGTGGCAGGTCGCACAGCCTTCGAGCTTCACCGGCACGTGCTCGAAGACGAAGGGGCCCTGCTTGTCCGTGTGGCATTTCACGCAGATGGCGTCGGTCCCGCCGAGGACCTCGCGCGTTTGCGCCACGTTGAACCCTCCGTGCGCGTCGTGGCACGTCGTGCAACTCATCCCTCCTTCATGGACGCGATGCCGGAACGGTTTGGCGAAGTCCTGGCGAATCTCGCCGTGGCACTGATAGCACAGCTCGGGCATGCGCTTCACCAGCAGATCTTCGATCACCACCGGCGAGTGTGAGGAGTGACAATCGGCGCACGCCACCTGATTCAGGCCGTGGGCAGATTGGCGGAAGTTGTGGCGTTCCTCTTGCCATTCGTGGCAGGCGAGGCATCGCGCGTTTTGTTCTGAGACCGAGCGCCCTCGAAAAGGGAAGATCTTCGTC
>BEHM01000083.1 GCA_002923315.1 bacterium HR10 | reverse complement strand
CGCGGCCCTTCAGCGCCATCTCGCGGCGCAGATCGAGAAGCGGGAGCGATTATGGAAACGTCTGGACGAGGACCAACGCGCGCTCGGCGATCCGGAGCTGTGGCGACGGTGGGGGGAGCTGCTCCTGGCCAATGCGCACGCGGCTGTGCGAACCGCCTCCGGCTTCCTCGTGACCGATCATTATGATCCGGAGCAGCGCGTGATCGAGATCCCGACCTCGGCGGCGACCCCCCAGCAGGCGGCCGCGGAGTATTTCCAGCGGTATCGGAAGGCCAAGCAGGGCGCGCGGGTGATCGCCGAACGACGGGCGGTGATCGAGCGGGAGCTGGAGGAGCTGCGGCGCCTCCAGGGGCGTGTGGAGGCTGCTGACGCCCTTCCGACCTTGGCACACATCGCGCGCGATCTCGGTCTGGCTCCTTCGGGCGAACATTCGGCGGCAGGGCGCCCAACGCCGACCTCACGCCGGAAGGACGCCGCGCGCATCCCGGGGGTATATCATTTCCGCTCTTCGGATGGATTCGACATCTTGGTCGGCAAGAGTGCTGAGGACAACGAACGGCTCACGTTTCGCGTGGCCGCTCCTCATGACATCTGGCTACATGCGGCCGACTATCCGGGCTCGCACGTCATCATCCGACGGACGAAGGGGCAAGCCGTTCCTCCACGCACCCTCCTGGAGGCGGCGCAATTGGCCGCTTTCTTCAGTCAGGCCCGACATTCGAGCAAGGTCGTCGTGACCTATACAGAGCGCAAGTTCGTGAGTAAAATTCCCCGATCAAAGCCAGGGCTTGTGCGGCTGAGCGAGTTCCGCTCGCTCACGGTCGAGCCTAAGATCACGGCTGAACGCGTGCTCACGGAGGGATGAGCGGAAGCGCGATGTCGGGGCTTGTGGAGTTGTGGGTGAGTCTGGAGGAGTCGGTGCTCGCGGACTCCTCGATCGCCTGGCGGTATCGGCCGGCCTTGCTCTTTGAGTGCTTGCTGGAGTTTCGGGATCTCCGGGCGGAGATCGTGCATTCGGAGGATCGCCGGTATACGACCTGGTTGCCGCGTGATGAGGCGGCGGCCGATTGGAGCGTCTCGGCTGTTGGGGAGCTCGCGCCGGAGCAGATCCGCACGACGCCGCAGCCCGGCATTCGTCCCTACGAGGACGTGGTGGCGCTCACCGATGCGCGTCTGGCGGAATTCGAGAACGATTTGATCGAGCACCTGATGCGCTCCGAGCGCGTGATCCTCCACCACAATCCGAACCTGCGGCTCTATTCCCGGTTGAACGAGAGCCGCGAAGCCTTTCTGGAGCGTGCGCTCGAGGAGGTGCGCGCGCGCCTTCAGCCGACGCTGAAGGAGTTGATGCGGGAATTTCAGCTCCAACTGGAGCAACTGCGGCAGCGGCCGTTTTCAGACGATGTGCCGGAGGAGCTTCGCTCGGGCTTGGAGGTGCAGCGGCGGCGGATGATCTCGCGCGTGGAGGCGCGGTTGAATCGCGTGGTGTTGGATCATCCGATTGGCGCGGCTCTGCGAGATGAATCGGTGGAGGACGTCTGGGACGTCTCGCCCGAGGGGGAGAAAGGGGAGGAGGTTCCTGAAGAGTTGCGGCCGCTCGCGCAGGAGCTGGAGCGCCTCTATGAGACGGCGGCCGCGCGCGCGGGAGCCCTCTTGCGAGAGGCGCTGGAGCAGGCGCGCGAGTGCGAGCCGTATGCCGTCGCGCTGCATCCTCATGGGATTCGCATCCTGCGCCGGGCGCTGCTCTGGGTGCCGACTCCGGATTGATCTGGCGCATCGGAGGCGTTGCGGGTATCATTTTCCGCTTGATTGGGATCGGGCGATGAGAGTGAAGGTGCTCTTTCACGATCGGTGTTTCGATGGGGTCGCCTCGGCGGTCGTCTTCTCCCGATTCTATCGGGAGCGGGTGAATCCGCGCGCGGAGTTCGCGTATGCGGGGTTGATGCATCGCGCTGGCCGTCTCTTCGACGATGGGGCCTTCGATGGAGATGAGAACGCGATCGTGGATTTCAAGTACAGCAGCTCCGAGCGCCTGACCTGGTGGTTCGATCATCATGATAGTGCGTTCCTCTCTCCGGAGGATGAGGCCCATTTCCGTCGCGATCGGAGCGGGAAGAAGTTCCTGGATCCGACGTACAAATCGTGTACGAAGTTGGTCGCTGACATCACGGCCGCGCGCTTCGGGTTCGATCCGACGCCGCTGGAGGAGCTGATCCGATGGGCGGACATCATTGACGGCGCGCAGTATCCGGACCCTCGGGCGGCGATTGATCTGACCGAGCCGGCCATGAAGCTGATGCTCGTCATTGAGGCGGGGCGGGATGATCACCTCCCGGAGCGGGTGATCCGCGCCTTGCAGGAGAAGTCCCTGGCGGAAGTCATCACAGAGCCGCCCATCGCCGAATGGGTGGAACCTCTCCTGAAGTGGCATGAGCACGCGATTGAGACGATCCGTCGCGTCGTGCGCTGCGAGTGCGATGTCGCCTATTTTGATGTGAGCGAGTATGGCTTGGAGGGGTACAACAAGTTCATCCCGTACTATCTCTGTCCGGAGGCGACCTACAGCATCGGCGTGAGTCTCTCTCCCGTGCGCGCGAAGATCTCCGTGGGATCGAATCCGTGGGCCCCGCGGCCGCGTCGGCATAATCTGGCCAAGATTTGCGAACGATATGGCGGTGGTGGTCATGCCGCGGTCGCGGCCATCTCCCTGCCGCCGGAGGAGATCGAGCGCGCGCGCGCGATCGCGCGGGAGATCCTGCGCGAGCTGCAGCAGTCGGAAGCGGCTTCGTGAGGGTCGCCCGCGGCGAAAATCCCTCTTGTCCTCTGCTTCAGATCGTGCTATCCTAAGCCCCGTCTCGTCCGAAACATACAGCGGGTGGCGTGGAGGAAAATTCGGGGTGAAGGAGGTATTCGTATGCGCACGGAGAACGCGTTTTATACGCTCATCATCGCGCCCGCGACGAGTTCGCGCTTTTATAAGATCGTCATTCACCACAAACACCTCTACGGCGCTATATTGATCGGTCTGATCGGGCTGGGCGTCCTCAGCACGGCGGGCGTTTGGATGATGCGGCGAGCGGTCGTGCTCATGCGATATGCGCGCATCACTCGAGAGAACGAGGTGCTCAAGCGGGAATATCTCACGCAATTGAGCGAACTGCACTCTCGCCTCGCCTCTTTGGAGGCCGAAGCGCATCAGATGCGGCAAGCGGCTCAGCAGATGGGGATCACGCTGGAGGATGTTGAGGTCGAAGCGTCCTCCTCACCGTCCCCAAAAGGAAAGGGCGGACCGCGCGAATTGCAGTTCTTCGCGGAGGAGATCGCGCGCGTCGAGGCGATGGTGAAGACCCTGCGCGTGCATCTGGAGCGTGAGCGCGTGCGGCGGGCGACGACGCCTCGGGGATGGCCGGTGCAGGGGGGATTGAACGATCGGTTCGGCATCCGGCGCGATCCCTTCGGTGAAGGGTATGAGTTCCATGCGGGCGTGGATGTGGAGGCGCAATACGGCGAGCCGGTGCGCGCGACGGCGGATGGGAGGGTCGTCTTCGCCGCCTATCGCGGAGGGTACGGGAACCTCGTGATCCTCGATCACGGCAATGGGATCACGACGTTCTATGGGCACCTCTCTCGCATCGCCGTGCGCGTCGGTCAGGTGGTGAAGCGCGGTCACGTGTTGGGGCGAGCCGGGAGCACGGGACGATCAACGGGGCCGCACGTCCATTACGAGGTGCGGATGAACGATCGTCCGGTGAATCCGCTGCGCTTCGCCGGAGGATGACCGCGAGAGGCCTGGGGCCGCCCTCACTCCGCACTGTAGTCCCAGAAGAAGACCCCTTCGGGCCGCAGACGCACGATGAGCGTCTCCGGCGTGTACAGTTGTTGAAAAGCGCGGCTCTCGGGCGAGCCATAATACTTCGTGCCCAGAGCGCGCCAGACCTTGCGCCAGAGGCGCGGATCCGTGACTTCCTCAGCCCGCCCCCCAGAAGGAGACCCCTTTGTAGGTGCGCACGCTCGTCCCTCCATCAATGACCCATCCGACGCGAGGACGCTTCAACACGGCGCGGCCTTTCGCGCTCTCGCGATCCGTTCCGAAGAAGCACTCGTTCCCGATCATGACGAACCACAGGGGCAGGACGTGCGGATACCCCTTCCCATCGGTGAAGGCCAAGCGCATGATCTTCTGACTCTCGCAGAATTCTCGGAGTCGTCGTGGCAAGCGTCGCATTGGCGATCCTCCACATTGTACGCTCATGCAGTCGCGGCGCGGGCCAGGGCGCGGCGCCAGCGCGCGGCTTTGACGGTGTTCTTCATGAGCATGGCGATGGTCAACGGGCCAACGCCTCCGGGCACCGGTGTCACATAGCCGGCGACCGGCAGGACGCTCGTCGGATGCACATCGCCGACAAGTGTGTAGCCCTTCGACGCCCATTCGCTCAGCCGTTTCTCGTCCGGTCCGAAGAGGCGTTCGACCTCCGCGCGATCGGTCACCTTGTTGATGCCCACGTCAATGACGACGGCGCCCGGTTTGACGTACTCGGCCGTGATCATGGCCGTGCGACCGATCGCCGCGACCAGAATGTCCGCCTGGCGCGTGATCTCGGGCAAGTTCGGCGTGCGGCTGTGGCAGATCGTCACGGTCGCGTGACGATGCAGGAGCATCAACGCCAGGGGCTTCCCCACGATATCGCTGCGCCCGATGACGACGGCGCGCTGCCCCGCGATGGGGATTCGCGTCCGCTCCAGCAGCTCGATGATGCCGGCCGGAGTGCACGGCTCCAGCGTCTCCTGATTGCGCACCAGGCGCCCGACATTCACCGGATGAAAGCCATCCACATCCTTGGCCGGATCAATCGCATCGAGCACCCGCCGGGTGTCCACATGTCGGGGCAGGGGCAATTGGACGAGGATGCCATCAATCTCCTGACGGGCATTCAAGCGGGCGATCAGGTCGAGCAGCTCTTCGGTCGTCGTCGCCTCCGGCAGCTCGTACTTCTCCGAGTAGATGCCCAGTTCCCCGCACGTCTTCACCTTGCTGTTGACGTAGACCTGGGAGGCGGGATTCGTCCCCACCAGAACGGCCGCCAGGCCCGGACGAATCCCATGTCCTGCCAGCGTCTCGACCTCGCGGGCGACTTCGCTCTTGATTTGCCGCGCGATGGCCAGGCCATCGAGTCTCTGTGCCGTCATGTGCGTTCCTCCCCTTCCGATGGCAAGCGGTTCAATCCGATCTGCTCGCTGATGGGGCGCAGGGCGGAGATGATGAAGGCGATCAGATCATCGAGGTCCATCCCCAACTCCTCGGCGCCGCGATAGACGATGGCGCGATCCACGCCTCGAGCGAAGGCCTTATCCTTGAGCTTCTTCTTGACCGAAGCCACCGGCAGGTCATCCACACTGCGCGATGGACGCACCAGCGCGCAGGCGATGATGAAGCCCGTCAACTCATCCACCGCATAGAGGACCTTCGCCAACAGCGTGTCGCGCGGAACGCCCGTGTAATCGGCGTGCCCGAGAATAGCGCGTATAATCTCCTCCGGATACCCGCGCTCGCGCAACACCTCGGCCCCGCGCATTGGGTGGTCGGGAGGATTCGGATACCGTTCATAATCGAAATCGTGCAGGAGGCCGGCGATCCCCCACGTCTCCTCATCCTCGCCGTAGTGGCGCGCAAACGCGCGCATGACGGCCTCGACGGCGAGCGCGTGCTTGATCAGGCTCTCGCTCGTGGTGTATTCGCGGAGCAAGGCGTATGCTGCTTCGCGCGTCGGTCCCATGAGGGCATCCTCCTCAGGTCACCGAATGCTCGATGTGTTCCCACCTGTGTGCCCATCAGCGTCCGGCGATGGTATAATGACACGCCGATCAGTCGAGATATTAAACACGGTCTCGGCGGTTTTCTCAAGCCGCGCTTCGCGGGGAGAGGTGGTCCGTGCATGCTGATGCGCGCGGATGATCTCGCGCGGGAATGGCGGGGGCACCTGGCGCAGGAGGCCGTACTCCGGCAGGGCAGAGGGGGTGTGCATGCGATCGCGCGGATGTTCATCGGGCTCATCGTTCTGATGCTCCTCACATCGGCGGCGAGGATGGCAGCGTCTCCGGGCGCGGCCGCAGCCGAGAGGATGCGCGTCTGGCATGAACGACTCCTCCGTGCTCTGGAACGGGAAGACTTCGCCAGTGCCGAACGCCTTCTTCGCGAGATCGAGCGCGAGGATCCGGCGCTCTTCGCCCGTCGGCATTATGAGTATCTGCGAGCGCGGTTGCGGCAACGGAGGGGGGACCGGGAGGGGGCCATTCGTGCCTTCCAGCGCGTGCTGGAGCGCGAGGACCTCTTGAGCGTTCTCGCCCTCTGGCATCTGGCGGAGATCGCCCGTCAGCAGGAGGACTGGGAGCACGAGCGGATGTGGCTGCTCCAGGCTTTGGAGAAGCAGCCGGCCTTCTGGCTCGAGGAGCGCCTCCGGTGGCGGCTCGCGGAGAATGCGCTGCGCCGGAATGCCTTCCAGGAGGCGATCGAGCTGTATCGAGCCTTTGCGGCTCGGTCCCCGGAGTTCGCTCCCGTGGCGCAGTTGAAGATGGCGCTGGCCTACCGGCAGAGCGGGCGTGTGGAGGAAGCGCGCGCGCTTCTGCTCGCGCTCTCGAACGAACGGGACCCATCGCGCCCTGCGGGGAGCCGACCGATTCGCGTCGAGGACCTCTTGGGTCTTCCGAACGACGTCGCCCTGCACGCCCTTGAGCAGCTCGACGCCTGGGATCGCGAGAGTCTGGAGGCGCTCTCCCCCGAGGAGTATCGGCGGCGGGCGCGCCTCTATCGCGCGAATCGCGCGTTCGGGC
>BEHM01000082.1 GCA_002923315.1 bacterium HR10 | reverse complement strand
GGTGATCGGATTCATCTCCTCCCCATCTTCTCCCTCTTCCCGGAGATGACGGGCGAGCCGCAGACCTTCGAGAACGTGCGGCTTGAGCGGGATCGGCTGAGCGTGGAGTGGGAGGTGCGCGGACGGCGCCTTCTCACCATCTGGAGGCGCGTGGAATGAAGCCGGTGAGTCAGAAGCGGTCTCCTTCAGACCTCGGGGCGCTCGGCGAGCGCTTCGCGCTCGAATTCTTGAAGTGGCGCGCGGGCTATCGGATCGTCGCCACCCATGTCGTCCTTCCCATCGGGCGGAGTGCTCAAGGGGCGCGCGTGCTGGGGGAATTGGACATCGTCGCCTATGATGGGGATGTGCTCGTCTTCGTGGAGGTGAAGACGCGCACCTCCGAGGACGTGGCGCTCGCCGAGGCGAGTGTGGATCGGCGCAAGCAGCGCGCGCTCTCTCGCGCCGCGCGCGCGTATCGCCGGTGGTTGCATCTGGAGGCGGCGCCCTATCGGTTCGATCTCGTCACCGTGGTCTTCGGCGATGGAGCCTCGCCGGAGATCACGCTGACGCCAGGTGCGTTCGAGGATCCGATGGGCTCTCCCCGGATGCTCCGCCAGTGAATCTTGCGGTGGTTTGGTCTCTTCGAGGGTCTTGTGATACATTGAATCGCTCGTGAACAGGGCGCACGGGGGCTTCGATGACGCGACACGGGACGGATGATGTGATCCGAGCTTCTCGATCGGAAGCGCCTTCGATGGCGGAGATCTTCGCCTTGATTCGGGACGAATTGGTCGCCTTCGAGCAGGAGTTCGCTCGCCAGATCGCCTCCGAGGTGCCGTTGATCGCGGAGATCGGCCGGTATGTGAGGGACGGCGGGGGGAAGCGCATTCGGCCGACGTTGCTGTTGCTCTCGGCGAAGCTGTGGGGGCATCCGGTCACCCCGGCGACGATTCGGCTGGCCGTCGTTGTGGAATTCATCCACACGGCCACGCTCGTGCACGATGACATTATTGACGGCGCGCACGTGCGGCGGGGACGCCCCTCGGTGAACGCTCGGTGGGGGAACCAGATCACCGTGCTCATGGGGGATTGGCTCTACATGCGCGCGTTCGAGATGGCGCTCGAGGAGCGCAGCTTCGAGATTCTGGACCTGCTCACGCGCATCACGCGGAAGATGACCGAAGGGGAGCTGATCCAGCTCGGACATATCGGCGATCTCTTCATCACCCGCGAGCGCTATTTCGAGATCCTCCGGCGGAAGACGGCCTATCTCTTCAGCGCGTGCGCGGAGATTGGGGGGATCGTGGGCGGCGCTTCTCCCGCGGAGAAGCTCGCCTTGCGCGAGTACGGGATGAACCTCGGCACGGCCTTCCAGTTGATTGACGATGTGCTCGACTTCGTCGCCGATGAGGAGAGCTTGGGCAAACCGGCGGGCAGTGATCTGCGCGAGGGGAAACTGACACTCCCCCTGATCCTCTTGGTCGAGCGCGGTGAGCCGAGGCATCTGGAGATGGTTCGCGCCGTGCTCCAGGATGGCGATTATACGCGGGTGACGCGGCAGGAGCTGGTCGCTGTGCTGGAGGCTGAGGGCTTCTTGGATCGAGCGCGAGAGGAGGCCCGCGCCTATGCGCGGCGCGCCTCGGCCTGCTTGCGCGCACTGGCCCCATCGCCCTATCGCGATGCCCTGGATCGAATCGCGCGCTTCACGGTGGAGCGCACACGATGAGGAGATCCTCTCCCGAGGAGCGATTCGATCATGCGGTCACTCCCTGAATTGAGGGCGTGGCGGGGGACGCGCGCCGAGCGCGCGTTCGTCGAACGCGTGCGCACCTGGTCGGTCCTCGATCCCGAGGCGCAACAGGGAGCTGCCGTGGCGCATTGGAGCACCTGCTGGTTCCAGCGCGCGGCGCTCGATGTCTATCTGGAGCTTCTGGACACGGAGGTCCCGGCGCCGGAGGTGGGGACCTTCAGCGCCCTCGAACAAAAGATGTGGAGCTTTCTGCAGCTGGCGAAGGCGGCCCTCGATGCGCTGGCGCGCGAGATCAACTTGGTCTATTGGCATCTGGACCCGCGCCGCCGCTTCTTCGATCCGACGGGGCGCACGCGCTGGGTGACCTTTTACACGGTGCGCGAGCGGTTGCTCTCGCTGGAGGACTTTCGAGACGATTCGCTCGCGCGCTTGCTCCAGGCGCGGACGCGCGCGGAGACGGCCGATCCGATCTATCGCGATCTGAGCCACCTGGCCGCGGCCAGCTTGACGGCCCCGCAGTTGATCGGACACCTGGAGCTTCCGGCATCGAAGCGCTCGGGAGCGGCGCTGCGAGCGAGCGAGGCGCGTATCCTCATCCCGGACGATCCCCGGCAATGGCCGTTCACCTATGAGCGCGGCTTTGAAGTCGGCTCCCTGTTCCCGGCCATCCTTCGCTGGCTGGAACTCTTCACGGACGAGGTCTACGATAAACTTGACCTCCGCTTGAGGGGGGAAGCGCGATGAGCAGGTCGAACGCATGCCGGATATCGCCCGAACGCGCGGTCGTGGTTGCTCTGCTTCTGTGGGGCATCCTGGGCATGGAGATGAGCGCGCAGTCGTGGTACGGTTCGGGCTTGCGCCGCGTCGAGCGCCTCGCGCGCTATGAGGTGAAGGTCGAGGATCAGGCGTTCGTCCTCTATCCCCTTGCCGTCAGCTTCGATCTGGAGCGTCAGGAGACGACCATCTGGCTCTATGTCGGATCGGAGCGCGATCCGGGGAAGAAGCGGTACTTCTGCCCGCGCGGCGCGCTCCTGCGCGATGGCGTGAGTGAGCGGCGCTTCGCCCTGAGCCGCCTGGAAGGGCTCTCCATCGTGAGGCGGAGAGGGGAATGTCTGGAGTTCCTCGCGCAAGGCCCCAATCTGGATGCGCGCGCGCGTGCGCTCTTTGAAGCCGTAGGCGAGCATCGGTGGAGGGGGGCGGAGAAGCTCCCGCCGTCTCCGGCTCAGGTGGGGCTGGTCTTCTTCGGACTCCCTTCGCCGCGCGCCTCGCATCTGGCTCTTCAGCTCCCCTTTGGGGAGGAGATCCTCATCGCGACCAGCGACCTGCAGTGATGACGCGGGTCGCGCTCTTGTGCTACATTATTGGCGGATTTATGACGCACAGGCGATTGATCATACAGGCCGGATGCCTCACCGTGCTCCTCTGCGGCATGGCGCGCGCGGATGTCCACGTCGTGACCTTCGATGACATCGTGCATCCGGCGAGCGCGCAGTTGGTCGAGCGGGCCATTCGCGTGGCCGAGCAAGCGCAGTCGCGCGCGCTCATCATCACGCTGCGCACCCCGGGAGGGCTCGTCTCGGCCATGCGAGAGATCGTCGAGCGGATCCTGGCCGCGCGCGTGCCCGTGGTCGTGTATGTCTCACCGAGTGGTGCCAATGCGGCTTCGGCCGGCTTCTTCATCCTCATCTCGGCGGACGTGGCCGCCATGGCGCCCGGGACGAATACGGGAGCGGCTCATCCGGTCGCCATCGGCATGGAGCAGGATCGCACGATGTACGAGAAAGCGGAGAACGATGCGGCGGCCTACATCCGTTCGCTCGCCGAGAAGCGCGGGCGCAACATGGAGCTGGCGGAAGCCGCCGTGCGCACGAGCCGCTCCTATACGGAGACGGAGGCCCTGCGCGAGGGGTTGATTGATCTGGTCGCGCGCGATCTGGAGGACTTGCTCGCGCAATTGGATGGGCGCACGGTCCGCCGTCTGGGCGGGGAGACCGTCACGCTCCGCACCAAGGGGGAGCGGGTCGTGCGGATTGAGCCCACGCTGCGCGAGCGCGTGCTCAGCTTCTTGGCCAATCCGAACATCGCCTTCGTGTTGGGCGCCATCGGCCTGCTCATGATCTACTTCGAGCTGAACAATCCGGGGGCGATCATCCCGGCCGTCGTCGGCACGATCGCGCTCGTGCTCGCGCTCTATGGCTTTCACCTGCTGCCGATCAGCTTGACCGGCGTGCTCCTGCTCATCATCGCGGTCGCGCTCTTCATCGCCGAGGCTAAGATCCAGAGCTTCGGCGTGCTCGGCGCAGGGGGAGTGGTCTCGATGATCATCGGCGCGCTGATGCTCGTGGATGCGCCGGATCCGGCGATTCAGATCCGCCGTTCGATCGCCTTCGCCATCGCTATTCCCACGGCGGTGGCGATGATCGTGATCCTGCGGCTGGCCATGAAAGCCCGAGAGCAGAAGGTCGTCACCGGGGATCTCGGCATGGTGGGGTTGATCGGGACGGCGGAGACGGAGTTGAATCCCGAGGGCCAAGTCTTCGTGCGCGGCGAGCTGTGGAGCGCCGTCGCCTCCTCGCGTATCGCGAAGGGGGAGCGCGTGCGCGTGGTGGGGATCGAGGGCTTGAAGCTCCGCGTGGAGGCCATGCAGCCGCTGGAGCCGCCGCGTCAGACGTCTATCTTGGATGTCGCGCGCAACGAGGAGCGCTCCTGAAGCCGTGCCGCTGAGGCCGCGATGCCGCTTCGGTGAGCGCACAGAGGGGACGCCCGTGGGCGTCGCGCAAATTGCCGCAAAAGGGAGGGATCTATGCCGGAGCTCTTCACCGGATCCACCATCGCCGCGATCATTCTTCTGCTCTGGGTGTTGAGCTGGATCAAGATCATCAATGAGTACGAGCGCGGCGTCGTCTTCACCTTCGGTCGGTTGCGGCCCGAACCGAAACCGCCGGGCATTCGTCTGGTGATCGGCCCCTTTCAGCGCATGGTGCGCGTGAGTCTGCGCACCGTCGCCATGGACGTTCCCCCGCAGGATGTCATCACGCGGGATAACGTCTCCGTGAAGGTGAACGCCGTCGTCTACTTCCGCGTCATTGATGCGAACAAAGCGATCGTCGAGGTCGAGAACTATCTCTACGCGACCTCGCAATTGGCGCAGACGACCTTGCGCTCGGTCTGCGGCGAGGTCGAGCTGGACGATCTGCTCAGCAAGCGCGAGGAGTTGAACGCGCGATTGCAGCGCATCCTGGACAAGCACACCGACCCCTGGGGGATCAAGGTGAGCATGGTCGAGATCAAAGCCGTGGACCTGCCGCAGGAGATGATCCGCGCCATCTCCAGGCAAGCGGAGGCCGAGCGAGAGAAGCGCGCCAAGATCATTCACGCGGAGGGCGAGTACTTGGCCGCCCAGCAATTGACCGATGCGGCGCGTAAGCTCTCCGAGGAACCGCTCTCCATCCAGCTGCGGTATCTGCAGACGCTGACCGAGATCGGCGCGGAGAAGAACTCGACCGTGGTCTTCCCCTTGCCCCTGGAGCTGCTCTCCGTTCTCGCCCCCAAGCCGACGCGAGCAGAGGTGACCGATCGGTCCTGACGCGAGGAGGTCTATGCAGGATAACATTCGAGCCAGAAGTCGGCGCGCGATCGTGCTCTTCATCGGGTGTGTGACGCTGGCCTTCGCGATGTTCGCCACCGGATTATTCATCGGGCGGTGGTCTCAAGCGGTCGAGCCCCGAACCGGATCGGCGTCAGCGACTCCCGAAGCGCAGCCGAGGGCGACCGTCCCGACGGTCGCTGCGGAGGCCTCGCGGGATGAACCGGCGTCCTATCTGATTCGGGCCGGGAGCTTCTCCTCTTCGGCCGAGGCTGAGGATTTCGTCGCTCGTCTGAAGGAGCGCGGCTTCGATATGGCCTTCACGCGCTCCCGTTCCGCACCGGATGGGACGTCGAGCGTGGACGTTCTCCTCGGCCCGTTCGCCGACGCGGCGGCCGCCGTTCAGATCCTGCGCGAGCTTCGCAATAGCGGCGTCTCTGATCTCCAAATCATTCCCACTCGATGACGCGGACTCGGGTCGGAGCAAAACGTGCGGGCCTCGGCCGTATCTGCTGAGCGGCAGCGCGCGAGCGCTCGGCGAATCTCCGAGGCGGAGCCGCTCGCCCCTCGTGATTGGGCGTGTGCGAGCGCGACCGGACTCGCGCTCGCCCTCTCTTTCCCCTCGCCCTTTGGGAAAGGGGCGTGGGTCCTCGCCTGGGGGGCCTGGATCCCCCTCCTGCTTCGCATCGCGATGCGACCCGCGTTCACGCCCCGACAGACGTTCCTCCTCGGCCTCGGCGTCGCGCTCATCTTCTTCTACGGCGGCTTCTCCTGGCTGACCTTTCCGATCATTCACTATGGAGGCGTGCCCGCTTCCCTGGCGTACGTGCTCTTGCTCATTCCGGCATTTGTGCTCTCGGTGTTCTTCTCCGTCTTCCTCCGGCTCGTGCACTGGGGGATCGCTCGATGGGGGAGGAGGGGGGTGCTCGCAGCGCCACTCTTCTGGGTCGCCTCGGAGTGGGCGCGCGCGGAGGTGACACGACATGGATGGAATCTGCTCGGATACAGCCAGGCCCCTGTCCCCGAGCTGATTCAGATCGCGCGCTACACGGGCGTGTGGGGCGTGAGCTTCCTCGTCCTTTTGGCGAGCGCGCTTGGGGTCTTCTTCGCAATGAATGCCGCGCGGCGCCGGACGCGCGCAGTCGCCGTCATCGGCGTGCCGCTTGCGCTTCTGGGCCTCGTCTTCCTCCTGGGGAGGATGGCTCGTCCCATGGAGGAGGCCGCGCGCGACGCCTCAGCCGTGCGCATCTTCGCCGTGCAACCGATGATCCCGGTCGTCGGCCGTGGAGCCGGATTGCGCGCTCCGGATGTGATCGAGAGCCTGAATCGTCATCTGCGCCTCTCCGAGCGCGTCCTCGCCGAAGACGACGGGGGCCAGGAGCCGCGCGTGCTCATCTGGCCGGAATCCCCGATGAATCTCTCCCTCGATGAAGATGAGGCCATCGCGGCGTATCTGGCCGAGTTCTCGCGTCGGCATGGCATCTATCTCCTCCTGAATCATCTGGGGAGGACGGCGCGCGGCTGGCACAACAGTGCGGCGGTGATCTCTCCGCGCGGGGAGCGTATCGCCGACTATCACAAGATTCGGCTTCTGGAATTCGGCGAGTATGTCCCTGGACGTCGGTTCTTCCCGTTTTTGAGGAAGATCCCGGCGCTGGCGGGCGATTTCGTCCCAGGAACGACGTACACGGTCGCGTCTGTGGGAGCGGTGCGCCTTGGGATTTTCATCTGTTTCGAGTCCGCTTTCCCGGAGAT
>BEHM01000081.1 GCA_002923315.1 bacterium HR10 | reverse complement strand
GCGCATGGGCCTGGCGTGCCACCTGGGACTTCTGCTCGATCTCCCGACGGTCGGATGCGCCAAGAGCGTGCTCGTCGGCACCTACGAGGAGCCCGCTCCGGAAGCGGGCAGCTTCTCCCCTCTGCGGGATCGCGGCGAGATCGTCGGCGTCGCCCTGCGGACGAAAGATCGCACGAGCCCGATCTTCGTCTCTCCGGGCCACAAGATTGACCTGGAGAGCGCGATCGCCCTGGTCCTGCGCTGCGTGGCCGGACATCGCCAACCGGAGCCGACGCGCCAGGCGCATCTGCTCGTGAATCGGCTCCGTCGCGGTGAGCATCGGGAACCCACGACGGGACGCCTCTTTTGAGGCCGATAGGGGAAGCGCGAGCGCTCTTCTTGGGAGCGCACCACCGGACTCATGCTTCGAAGAGGCTGCGCACGTACGCTTCAGGGGAGAACTCGATGAGGTCATCCAACTGCTCCCCCACGCCCACATAGTGAATGGGCAGACCCAACTCCTTGGCGATGGCGATGACGATCCCCCCCTTGGCCGTGCCGTCGAGCTTGGTCAGGATCAGTCCGGTGACGCGAACGGCCTCCAGGAAACGTCGCGCTTGTTCCAAGCCGTTTTGCCCGGTGACGGCATCCAGCACCAACAGAACCTCATGCGGGGCACCTTCGATCTCGCGCGCGGCGACGCGGCACATCTTCTGCAGCTCCTGCATGAGATTGACCTTGGTGTGCAACCGTCCGGCCGTATCCGCGATCACGACGTCCATCCGACGCGCCTTGGCCGATCGCAGGGCGTCAAAGAGCACGGCCGCGGGATCAGCTCCCGGCTGCTGCCCGATCATCGGAACCCCCGCGCGCTCGGCCCAGATCTCCAACTGATCGGCCGCCGCCGCGCGGAACGTATCGGCCCCGCAGAGCAGGACGGAGAACCCCTGACACCTCAACCGATACGCGAGCTTGCCGATAGTCGTCGTCTTCCCCGTCCCGTTGACGCCGACGACCAAGATCACGTACGGGCGCACGCTCGCGCGCCGAAGGCGCTCCTCGGTCAACAGATGCCGATCGCCACAGGCGCGGCGCAAAATGGCGAGCAGCTCCGACTGGATGAAGTCTTTCAGGGCCTGCAGATCCCGCAAGGCCTCCCGATCCAGCGCCTGACGCGCTCGCTCCAAAATCTCCATCACCGTGCGCGGCCCCATATCGGTGGCGATGAGCGTCTCCTCCAGCTCCTCCAGCACGGCCGGATCAATCTCGCGCTTCCCCGGCGTCAGATCGTGAAACCGCTCGACCAACGTCTGACGAGTCCGCGCGACGGCGCGCTTGAACCGCTGCAGGAGTCCCGACGCGGTCTCCCCCTCCTGCTCCTCCCTCTGCTCAGCTGTCTCCGACGTCGGAGAGAAGAGACTCGTGATCTCCTCACCCTCCTTTCGCCAAAAGCCCATAGCGCATCACTCCTCCCCGCTTCCCAAAGGGGCAAAAATACCATCGCTGCCGACGTGGGTCAACATCGCTCTCGCGGGACGCCGTTTCCCGCAATCCGATCCCGCGCGCCGAGACCGCGCGGCCGAGGATCTCATGCTATATTTTCGAGGCGATGGCGCGCTATCGGGCCGACGTCCTGGACGAGCTGAAGCGCTTCGGTGTGCTCCCGACGCCGGAGACGCCGCCGGAGCTGGTGCGCGAGCAGCTCAATGACCTCTATTGCTACGAGCTGCGCCGGTTGCGCGATCGGCGGCGGGCCGGAGAATTCCCGAAGCACGAATACGCGGACCGCGTACGACGGTTGCGCGAGAAATACCGGCTGCTGTCGCGTCCGCTCTGGACCTGGATCGAGCGGGAGTGAGACATTCTTGACCGACCCCTCGTTCCCCCACTAGCATCATCACGTCACGAATCACAGCAGAGGAGGCGCAGGCGGCATGAGCAGAAGCATCTTCGGCGAGGAGAACGACTTGATCCGCCAACGGCGGAAGAACTTCGAGGCGATCTGCGCCCTTGGCTTCGATCCTTATCCGCATAAGTTCCCGCGCACGCACACGATCACCGAGATCGTCCGGGCTTACGGCCACTACGCGGGAGCGAAACCACCCGAGGAGCTGGACCGCGTCAACGCCGAGTTGCGACCGATCGCCGTGCGCATCGCCGGTCGGATGATGACGACGCGCTTGATGGGACGCGCGGCCTTCGCCCATCTCTCGGATGGCGAGGAGCGACTCCAAATCTATATCCGAAGCAACGAGGTGAGCGAGCGGGAGTGGCAGTTGTACAACCACCTGGACCTCGGCGATTTCATCGGCGTCGAGGGGTATCTGTTCGTGACGCGCACCGGGGAGCTGACCGTGCACGTCGAGCGGCTCCACTTCCTGGCGAAAGCTTTCCTCCCTCTGCCGGAGAAATGGCACGGTCTGCAGGACATCGAGACGCGCTACCGGCAGCGCTATCTGGACCTGATCGCGAATCGCTCCTCGCGCGAGGTCTTCGTGCGGCGCGCGCAGATCATCCGGGAGATCCGGCGCTTCTTCGACGAGCGCGGATACATCGAGGTGGAGACGCCGATGCTCACCCCCCTGGCGACGGGAGCCGCCGCCCGTCCCTTCATCACCCACCATAACGCTCTCGACATTGACCTCTACGCGCGCATCGCCCCGGAGCTGTACCTGAAGCGGTTGATCGTCGGCGGCTTCGAGAAGGTCTACGAGCTGAATCGGAATTTCCGAAACGAGGGCCTCTCCACCAAGCACAACCCCGAATTCACGATGCTCGAGTTCTACGAGGCCTACAGCGACTATCACGACCTCATGGAGCTGACCGAGGAGCTGATCACCCATGTGGTGCGCACCGTGTGCGGCTCGCTCGTCATCGAGTACGGAGACCATCGAATTGATTTCACGCGCCCGTGGCGCCGCCTCACGGTGAAAGAGGCGATCCTTCAGTATTGGCCCGACACGACGCCAGCACCCGCGCCCGGAGACCTGGATGCCCCAGAGCGATTGCCCGAATTGCTCCAGGCCGTGGGCGGGCGCTATGATCCCCGCTGGAGTCATGGGCAGATGCTCGGCAAACTCTTCGAGTACGTCGCCGAGGAGAAGCTCATCCAGCCGACCTTCATCCTCGGCTATCCGACGGAGCTGAGCCCGCTGGCCAAGCAGAGCGAAGAGGACCCGAACATCGTGCACCGGTTCGAGCTCTACATCGGCGGGCTGGAGATCGCCAATGCGTTCTGCGAATTGAACGATCCGGTCGAACAGTATCGCCGATTCGAACAGCAGATGCGCCTGCGCGAGCGCGGCGATGAAGAAGCCATGGTCATGGACGAAGATTTCATTCGCGCGCTCGGCTACGGGATGCCGCCGACGGCCGGCGAAGGGATCGGCATTGATCGGCTCGTGATGCTGCTGACGAATCAGCGCTCGATCCGCGACGTCATCCTCTTCCCCCATATGCGACCGGAACGATAGGCGACGGACGGCTCGCGTCTTGCACGGCCATCAGGACGATCGTTCCGCTCCCCCACCAAGAAGTCCCCCCCGCGTCATCGCTTCGATGTCGAGCGCGCGCTCGAGGTCCTCCTCGCTCATCCAGCCCCGCTCCCGAACGATCTCCCGAATGGTCCGCCGCGTCGCCAGAAGCTCGCGCGCCACCTCGGCGGCGCGCTCGTAGCCGATATACGGCACAAGCGCCGTCACCAAGGCCGGACTGCTCTCGGCATAATACCGACACCGCTCCACATGGGCGCGGAGCCCGATGACCGCTCTCTCAGTGAAGACGCGCACGGCATTGGCCAGAATCCTCGCCGAGAAGAGCAGATTGAAGGCGATCACGGGCATCATCACGTTCAGCTCGAACTCCCCATGAGCGGCCGCCAACGCGATCGTCGCGTCGTTGCCGACGACTTGAAAGCAGACCATCGTCAGCACCTCCGGCATGACGGGATTGACCTTGCCCGGCATGATCGAAGACCCCGGCTGGAGAGCTGGCAGCTCGATCTCGGCCAACCCTGCGACCGGTCCCGAAGCCATCAACCGCACGTCATCGCAGATCTTCGCCAAGTCCAGCGCGAGATTCTTCATCGCTCCGGAGAACGCGACAAACGGCGCCATGCTCTGCATCGCCGCCATGAGATCCTCAGCGGGGACCAATGCCTCCCCCGTCTCGCGCTTCAACGCCTCAATGAGACGGAAGCGAAACTCGGGATGCGCGTTCAATCCCGTCCCCACGGCCGTGCCACCGATGCCGAGAACGCGCAGCTCCTCGACGGCTCGCCGTATGCGTCGCTCGTGCTCCTCGATGATCTGCGCGTAGGCGTGGAATTCCTGACCGAGACGTACCGGGACGGCATCCTGAAGATGCGTGCGCCCGGCTTTCACGACATCGCGAAATGCTTCCCCCTTCTCGCGAAACGCCCGCGCCAATCCCTCCAGGCCCCCGAGCAACGGACGCGCAGCCTCCAGCGTTGCCAGGCGCATCGCCGTCGGCATGACATCGTTCGTGGACTGCCCTCGATTCACGTGGTCATTCGGATGAACCGGCGAATACACACCCCGCTGTCCGCCCAAGAGCTCATTCGCGCGATTCGCCAAGACCTCGTTCACGTTCATGTGAAAGGAGACGCCGGCACCAGAATTGAAGACGTCCACGACGAAGTGATCATCGAGACGACCGGCGAGCGCTTCATCGGCCGCCGCCATGATCGCGCGCGCGACCGACGCCTCCAGAAGCCCCAGCTCGGCATTGACCTGAGCTGCGCACTTCTTGATCCGCACGACCGCCCGAATCAGCTCCGGAAACGGACGCCATCCGCTGATGGGATAATTCTCCACGGCACGCATCGTCTGGATCCCATAATACGCCTCGGCCGGAACCGCCTTCTCCCCAAGGCTATCTCGCTCGATCCTCTCCATGGACGTCCCTCCTCACGCAGTAGTCCACCACATCCCCGCGGAAAATGCCAGTCGGCTCATGAATAGACCCTTGTGAAATCCCTCTTGCCAGGGCTCGGAAGATGGGGTAAAAAGAGGCCATGCGAAGCGATGAAGTTCTTCGACTGCACTCGTTCAAGGTGAAGGTCTCACAGGAAGGTACGCACCACGCGGCCTCATCCAGAGACTCAGCGATCCTTCATCCGAGCACATCGCGTCCACAACGCCAACCCCTTCAACACGGAGGTGGAGTCTTATGAAGGGACAGATCGTCTGCCGGCTCATGATTGGGCTACTGCTCACGAGCAATATGATGCTCACGCAATCTTCCCCTTTTCACCTCCAGCCCATCGTCCTGACCGAGTCACGGCCCGTCGCCGGCGCGTGCTTCGGTTCAGCCCTGGCCGTCGGAGATTTCAACAACGATAAGATCTCGGACCTGGCGGTCTCAGCTCCCTGCACATTGGAAAACCGCGCTGAACGAGTCTTCATCTTCTACGGGCGTCAGACGCTTCAACGGACGCCCAACCTGACGTTGTCCACCCGCGAGGCGGGAATCGGTTTCGGATTCGCGTTCGCCGCCGGCGATTGGACCAGGGATGGCCGGACCGATCTGGCCGTCGGCGCCCCCGAGGCCAGCAATAGCGAAGAATCCCTCTTGGATGGGAGAGTCATCATCTATCGTGGAGCCTCAAACTTCGGAGCGAACTCAACGACCGTGCGGAGCCCGCTTCCACCGGATCCTGACTCCTTGATAGGTGGCCGCTTCGGCGATCCCCTCGCCAGCGGTGACGTGGACGGCGACGGGACGAGCGATTTGATCGTCGGCGCCTGGCTCATGGACACCGTCGTCGTTCTGTACGGAGGAAATACGATCGGGTCGCGACGGACTCTTTTGCAGGGGGGTATTGTCGGAGAGCAATTCGGCTTCGCCGTGGCAGCCGGAGACATCAATAAAGATGGATTCGCCGACATTCTCATTGGCGCCCCATTCGGAGGATCGAACGGAGCTGGAGTCGTATACGTCTTCCTCGGTGGAAAGTCTCTGAGCGGTCGGCCCAATGTGACGTTGCCTAATCCTCAACCTCCGGCAAATCCCGCGATCACAGATCCCACATTCGCCTCCTCCCTCGCCGCAGCCGACATCAACGGTGATGGATACGCAGACATCATCGTGGGATCACCGAATACAAGTGAGAGTGATCCCACAGAATCCCGACCGGGACGCGTGTACATCTACTTCGGCGGCCCCACTATAAGCAGCACGCCCGATCTCACCCTGCAAGAGCCTGATCCGCAAGCCACTTCGGCATTTGCATACGCACTGGCTGTCGGCGACCTCAACGGTGATGGCACGGCCGATCTCGCCGTCAGCGCCATCGGCGCAACAGCCGGCAATCGCCAAAGGGCGGGACGAGTGTACCTTTTCTACGGAGGACCGACCATTGGTCCGAACCCCGACCTCATCCTCGAACCGCCGAGCCCGGAGGCCGGCGCGGAATTCGGCACGGCTATGGCCATTGGCGATCTCAACAAGGATGGGAAACCCGACCTGGCCGTAGGAGCACCGGGCGCTTCACGAAGAGCCGGTCAGGTTTTTCTCTACTTCGGCCGCTAGGAGACATTGGGGGGATCAGGTCAGGGGCCCTCGTGACGATCTCACGGCAAGCTATTGATTTAAGTGAAGATAAGCTGAGCATCTGGCCCGAGCTCGCTCCCTTCCGGCTGGGATTCCACTTCTTGGGACCTGCATCTGGATGAACCTGCCAGATGGGGCCGGCAGGCTTCAGACAGGCTTCAAGCAACGTTAAGTCGTAGCAGGGGAAAGGGTTATGATCGCCCTCAACATTAGTCCTTAATTCGCCAGGCCTTAGTCGGGCAGAGTTGAGAAATTACTTGAACTTTTTTCTTGACTTTCTACCGGACTCGTGCTATAACATGCGCGACCGTCGGCAAGGCGATCTTTGAGGCGGCGGCCAGGCGAGGGGCGAAACGGAATATCGAGTGGTCCTTTGGGAGGCGCAGAGGTGGCGCAGGGCTTGAGCGGAAAGGACGAATGGGCGATCCGGCTCGAAGTTGAGCCACAAAATGGCGCTCGCGAAGCCTACAAGGCCCTGCACCTGGCGTCTTCGGATGGGCCTGACGGAATTGCCGCAGCTTTGCCTGATTCGGGTGATCGGATGAGGCGGAAGGTTCAAGAGTGGGTACCAGCAGCGGTGGAAGCTCAGCTCAAGTGCAA
>BEHM01000080.1 GCA_002923315.1 bacterium HR10 | reverse complement strand
CGCGCCTCCAGCTCCTTGACCTCGGCCATGATGTCGGCCCGCTCGACCTGGATCTTCTTCAAGGCCGAATAGTCGAGCGACTCCAGGAAATCCCGCCCCAAGCGCGTCCCCTTGGTCGCCAGCTTCTTGCGCCCCACGACGAGATCGGCCGCCAGGCGCTTCCCCTCCAGAAGCTCGATGAGCCGCTTATCGCGCTCCTCCTGCAGAATGCGAATCTCATCCTGCAGATCGCGCATGAGCCGCTCCTCGTGCGCTTGCTCGATCTGCAAGCTGCGCGCATCCTTGGGCGCTCCGCGCCGGGTAAAGACCTTCACGTCAATGACCGTGCCCTCGATCCCCGGCGGGCATTTGAGCGAGGCATCGCGGACATCGCTCGCCTTCTCGCCGAAGATGGCGCGCAACAGCTTCTCCTCGGGCGTGAGCTGCCCCTCGCCCTTGGGGGTCACCTTCCCCACCAGGATCGAACCTGGCCTGACGTAAGCGCCGATGCGAATGATGCCGCTCTCATCCAGGTCGCGGAGCATGTACTCGGGCACGTTCGGGATGTCGCGCGTGATCTCCTCCGGACCGAGCTTCGTCTCGCGCGCCTCGATCTCCAGCTCCTCGATATGGACCGACGTGTAAGCGTCGTCCTTGACGAGCTTCTCCGAGATCACGATGGCGTCCTCGAAGTTATACCCGCGCCAGGGCATGAAGGCGACCAGGACATTGCGCCCGAGCGCCAGCTCCCCCTGATCCGTGCACGGACCGTCGGCGATGACATCCCCCCGGCGCACGCGCTGGCCCACGCGCACAATGGGCCGTTGATTGATGCACGTATTCTGATTCGACCGCTGGAATTTGACCAATGGATAGATATCCGCCGTCACCTCGCGCGAGAGGACCCCACCCTCGGCGCTCGTGTCGGCGCGAATGATGATGCGCTCAGAATCCACATAGTCCACGACGCCATCGCGCTTGGCGACGACCACCGCGCCCGAATCCTTCGCCACGACGGCTTCCATGCCGGTCCCCACAATCGGCGCCTCCGGACGCAGCAGCGGCACCGCCTGGCGTTGCATGTTCGATCCCATGAGCGCCCGGTTGGCATCGTCATGCTCCAGGAAGGGGATGAGCGAGGCGGCCACCGAGACCACTTGCTTCGGCGAGATGTCAATGAACTGCACCTCCTCGCGGCTCACGGTCACGAACTCTCCACCGCGCCGCGCGATCACCCGCTCGGGAATGATGTACCCCTTCTCATCCACCTCGACGTTGGCTTGCGCGATCACATAGCGCGCTTCCTCCCACGCCGTCAGATAGAACGGATAGGGCTCGTACTCGGCTGGCATCTTGCCCTCGGCCTGAAGCCGCCGATTCTCGCGATCCACCTTCTCCTTGGGCAGATGCTCACCGAGGCGGAACGAGCTCTCGCCAGGATTGAGGATGCGCACGTAGTCCACGACGCGCCCGTTCTCGACCTTGCGATATGGCGCCTCGATGAAGCCGAACTCATTGACGCGAGCGTAGCAGGCCAGGCTGGAGATCAGTCCGATGTTCGGCCCCTCGGGCGTCTCAATCGGACAGATGCGCCCGTAGTGCGTCGGATGCACATCGCGCACTTCGAATCCCGCGCGCTCGCGCGACAGACCGCCCGGCCCCAGGGCCGAGAGCCGCCGCTTGTGCGTGATCTCGGCCAGCGGATTGGTCTGATCCATGAACTGCGAGAGCTGACTGGAGCCGAAGAACTCCTTGAGCGCCGCCATGACGGGCTTCGCATTGACGAGATCGCGCGGCATGGCCGTCTGCAGCTCCCCGTGCACGGACATCTTCTCCTTGATCGCTCGCTCCATCCGCACCAGCCCCACGCGGAACTGATTCTCCAGCAGCTCGCCGACCGGACGCACGCGCCGGTTCCCCAGATGATCGCGATCATCCACCTCCCCGATGTCCTTCCGCAACTTGAAGAGATAGCGGACGACGTCGAAGAAATCCTGCGGCGAGAGCGTCAGCTCATCCAGCCGATGGCGCTCGGGATACCCCATCTTGATGTTGAACTTCAAGCGCCCGACGCGCGAGAAGTCGAACTTGCGCGGATCGAAGAACATGCCCTCGAACAAGCGCCAGGAGGAGAGGACCGTCGGCGGATCCCCGGGCCGCATCTTCCGATAGATCTCCAGGAGCGCTTCGGCGGGCGTGCGCGCCGGATCCTTCCGCAGCGTCTGACTCAACGTGGCCCCGATGTCATCGCGCTCCGGGAAGAAGAGATCGAATTCGGTGATGCCGCTGCTGATGACGCCGGAGATCGCCGGCGGCGTGACCGGCGTATTCGCCTCGGCGCGCACCTCGCCAGCCGCGTCCACGAGATCGGAGATGAAGTACGCCCCCTCCAGATCAGCGATCGAGATCTCGACTTCGCGGACCTTGGCCGCCAGCAATTGCCGATACAAGGCCGTGGTGATCTTCCGGCCCGCGCGCACAAGTACCTCCCCCGTGCGCGGATGCACGACGTCCTGCGCCGGATGCGGCTCGAAGAGCTTCAAGACCGCCTGCTCCGGATGCGCCTCATGCCGAAGCCGCCAATAGAGCCGACCATCGCGCACGAGGAAGCTCTCCCACTGGTAGAACTGGCGCAGCAGCTCCTCATCCGTGAACCGCGCGTTCACGATCGTGCTCTTGAGCAACTCGTCGTCATCGCGCAGGGCCGCCATGTCATGCTTGAGCGGCAGTCCGAGCGCCCGCAGGAACGTCGTCCCCACGATCTTCCGCTTCTTATCAATCCGCACGTGGAGGATGCTCTTGGCATCATACTCGAACTCGACCCACGCCCCGCGATTGGGGATGATCTTGCCCAAGTAGGAGTGAATCGTCGGCTTCTCGAAGTAGACGCCCGGACTCCGGTGCAATTGCGAGACGATGACCCGCTCCGTCCCGTTGATGATGAACGTCCCGTTCTCCGTCATGAGCGGGATCTCGCCGAAATAGACCTCCTCCTCCTTGATGTCGCGCACCTGTCGGCGACCGGTCTCCTCGTCCACGTCGAAGATCGTCAGCCGAAACTTCACCTTCATCGGCACGGCGTAGGTCATGCCCCGCTCGCGGCACTCCTCCACGTCGTACTTCAACTTCAGCCCCACCGGCTCCCCGCAATGCGGACAGAGATTGAGGACATTCGGATTGAGCGTCCCACACTGGTGGCAGAGGATGTCCTCGGTCGAGAACGGATTCAGCCGGATGAGCGCGCCGCACTGGCGACAGGTCGAGCGCAAATGGCGCAGCCCTTCCAGTTGACCGCACTTGCAACGCCAGGTCCCAATGGAATACTCCACGAAGTCCAGCTGCGCCGTCCCCCGGTAGTCGGTGATCGGGAAGACCGAGAGGAAGACCGATTGCAACCCCGTCGTGGGATCACGCTCCTCGGGCAATCGGTCCATCTGCATGAACCGATCGTACGACTGGCGCTGCAACTCAATGAGGTTCGGAATGGCGATCGCGGTCTTGATCCGCGAGAAATCCACGCGCTGGCGCGGTTGCATCTTCGATGTGGCCATAGCACCTCTCTCCTCACCGACCGATCGAACCGATCGGCCTCAGTGGCAGACAATGCGAGAACGCGCGACGCTCGCCCGGCGCGCTTTGAAACGCTTCGCAGACCATCCCCTCTGCGCGCGGGCGCGCGCCCGAACTCCTCCACATGTTCTCGGCGAATCGGCGACAGGTTCTGATCAAGGGATGATGAGCCTCGGGAACCTTCCCTCCGAAAGGTTCCGGTAAGCTCTCGACGACCTCATTTGATCTCGACCTTGGCACCGGCCTCTTCCAGCTTCTTCTTGACAGCCTCCGCCTCCTCCTTTGAGACGCCTTCTTTGATGGGCTTAGGCGCCCCCTCAACGAGGTCCTTGGCTTCCTTCAATCCGAGGCTGGTCAATTCGCGAACGACCTTGATGACGTTGATCTTCTTCGCCGGATCAACAGCCGCGAGGATGACGTCGAATTCCGTCTTCTCCTCGACGGCCGGCGCTGCAGCCGCCGCCGGGGCTCCCGCCACAGCCGGTCCGGCGACGACGGCCGCGGCGGCGGCCGAGACCCCGAACTTCTCCTCCATGAGCTTCACCAGCTCCGAGGCCTCCAGCAACGTCAATCCGGCGATCTGTTCGACGATCGCTTGCAACTTCTCACTCACGTCCGTCTCCCCTCCTGAAGGATTTCGCCCTGGGCCGGTCACGACCCGGCCTCCTGCTGCTTCTGATCCCGAATCTGGCCGAGCACGACCACGAGATTTCGCGCCACACCGGTGATCGCCGACATCAGCGCGCGCGTGGGCGCCTGCACCAGGAACATGATCTGGCTCATCAGCTCCGCCCGCGAGGGCAAGGTGGCGATCGCCGGAATCTGCGGCGCCTCGACCACCGTCCCCTCCACCAGGGCCGCTTTGAACTGAACCTGCGCGTTCTCCCGGGCGAATTCGGTCAACGCGCGCATGAGCGCCACCGGATCATCCTTGCTCAGCGCGATGGCCGTCATCCCCCGAAAATGTTCGCTCAGCCGCTCCACGGGCGTTCCTCGCGCGGCCAGGCGCGCCAGCGTATTCTTCACCACACGAAAGCGCGCGTTCGCCTTCTCCAATCTCCGCCGCAATTCCCAATCCTTGGCCACCGTCAGCCCCTGCGTGTTCAGCAGGACGATGGTCGGCGTCTCACGGAAAGCTTGGGCCAGCCACTCCATCTCCGCTTGTCGTTGCTGTCGGGTCTTCATCGCCCTCCTCCCCTCACGGCCATCCGCTCACATCCAGCTTCACGCCGGGACTCATCGTCGAAGAGACCGTGATCCCCTTGATGTACTTCCCCTTGGCCGATGCCGGGCGCGCCGCGACGACGGCCTCGATCAGCGCGCGCGCATTCTCCACCAGCTTGGGCGTCTCGAAGGAGAGCTTGCCGATCGCCGCGTGCACGACCCCCGTCTTGTCCACGCGGAACTCGATCCGCCCGGCCTTCACCTCGCGCACGGCCGTTCGGACGTCGAAGGTGACCGTCCCCGTCTTCGGATTCGGCATCAGGCCGCGCGGCCCCAGGATCTTGCCCAGTGGCCCCACCAACCGCATCATGTCCGGCGTCGCGATCAATGCATCGAATTCCAGCCATCCCTCCCGGATCCGCGCCACCAGATCCTCCCCGCCGACGACATCCGCTCCCGCCTCCTCGGCCTCTTTCATCTTCTCCCCGGCGGCGATCACGGCCACGCGCTTGCTCTTGCCCAAGCCATGCGGCAGTACGACCGTCCCGCGGACCATCTGATCGGCCTTCCGCGGGTCCACATTGAGCTGGATGGCCAACTCCACTGTCTCATCGAAACGCGCGAAGGCGATCCGCTTGATCAGCTCAATCGCCTCCTCCAACGAATACGCCCGCGTGCGATCCACCTGCGCCAGAGCAGCCGCGTATTTCTTCCCCCCCATCCGCCTCCTCCTCCTACGACTCCACGATCTCCAATCCCATGTTCCGCGCCGTCCCTATGATGATGCGCATCGCCGCCTCCAGTGACGTCGTGTTCAAATCCGGCAGCTTCGTCCGCGCGATCTCCTCAATCTGCTTCATCGTCACGCGGCCGACCTTCTGCCGATTCGGTTGCGGCGAGCCCTTCTCGATCCCCGCCGCCTTCTTCAAGAGATCGGCCGCCGGCGGCGTCTTCGTCACAAAGGTGAACGACCGATCCGAGTAGACCGTCACGACCACTGGGATGTTCACATCCCCCATGTTCGCCGTCCGGGCGTTGAACTGCTTGCAGAACTCCATGAGATTGATCCCGTGCGGCCCCAGCGACGTCCCCACCGGAGGCGCTGGCGTCGCCCGCCCCGCCGGAATCTGCAACTTCACCTGCGCCACGACCTTTTTCGCCATATCACTCTTCTTCCGCGAAGGTCACCTTCTCGACCTGAAGAAAATTCAGCTCGACCGGCGTCGAGCGCCCGAAGATGGTCACCATCACCTTGAGCGTGTTCTTATCCGGATTCACCTCGTCCACTTTCCCCATGAAGCCCGTGAATGGGCCGTCCATGATCTTGACCATCTCGCCCGGCACGAACATATGCTTGGGCTTCGGCTTATCCGCCGTGAGCGAGACGTGATGAATGATCTCCTCGACCTCCTCATCCGTCAACGGCGTCGGATGCTGTCCGCCCACGAACCCCGTGACCTTGGGCGTGTAGCGCACTACCTGCCATGCCTTCTCGGAGATCTCCCCCCGCTCATTGGTCTCGATCTGCACGAGCACATACCCGGGGAAGATCATCTTCTCCGATTCGACGCGGCGCCCCCCACGCAACTCCACCACCTTCTCCGTCGGCACGAGCACGTCGGTGATCTCCCGCTCCAGGCCGAATGCTCGAATGCGATTCTTCAAGCTCTCGCACACCTTGTGCTCATGCCCGGAATAGGTATGGATGATGAACCACCGCTTCGGCATCGCCTACCGCGCCGCGTATTCGAACAATTTGCTGACCAGATACCCGAGCACCCAATTGGTGCCGTAGAGGAAGAACCCGAAGAAGAAGACGACGATCAGCACGACGACCGTCTGCGCGTAGACCTCCTTCCAGGTCGGCCAGGAGACCTTCTGCAACTCCACCTTCACGTCCTCATAGAACTGCCGCGCCGCGCGCGCCTTGGCCACCACCCATGAGCCGGCCCGGACCGGAAGCCCGGCGATCCACTGCAGCTTCCGCGTGATCCAGCTCGGCTCGGCGACGATCGGCTTCTTCTCTACTCCGGCAGCGACTTTCGCCATGCTCGTCTCGGTCGAAGAATCGAGATGGCAGGGGCAGCAGGATTCGAACCTGCCCTTGCGGTTTTGGAGACCGCCGTGCTATCCGCTGACACCATGCCCCTGCCGAAATCGTCTCATTTCGTCTCCCGATGCAGCGTGTGCCGCCGACACACGCGGCAGAACTTGCGAAACTCCAATCGCTTGGTCGTCTTCTTCTTGTTCTTCGTCGTCGAATAATTTCTCGCCTTGCACTCGGAACACTGCAAGATGACGATCTCGCGCGGCATGCGTGCGCCTCACTCGAGGATTTCGGTGATGGTACCGGCGCCGACGGTGCGGCCGCCCTCGCGGATGGCGAAGCGCAAGCCCCGCTCCAGGGCGATGGGGGTGATCAACTCCACCTCCAAATTCACATTGTCCCCCGGCATCACCATCTCCACCCCCTCGGGCAGCCGAATCGTCCCCGTCACATCCGTCGTCCGAAAATAGAACTG
>BEHM01000079.1 GCA_002923315.1 bacterium HR10 | reverse complement strand
GCTGGCCCTGGAATATCAAACGCTCGTGGCCATTCTGGAGGCGACCTCGCGCGAGATGATCCCGCCGAAATATCGGCACCTCTCCCCGGCCGAGATCAGCCGCCGCGTGGAGGAGTTGAAACGCCTGCTCGGCGAGTGACCGATTCACCACGCGCGATGGCCCGCGCGAGCCCATCAGCCGACAATCTGCGATGACCGGAGGGAACCGATGAAGAGTTTGTCGGGGACGATCACCGCGCTCTGGCTCGGCGCCCTCGTGCTGATGCCCCTTCTCGCGCTCGTGACGAGGCCTTCGGGCGCAGCGGCGCAAGACCGATGGCAAGCGCGCTCGATGGTGATCTCGCAGCATGGGATCGTGGCCAGCGAACACCCGCTCGCCTCACAGGTGGGCGCCCTGATCCTGGCGCGCGGCGGACACGCCGTAGATGCGGCGATCGCGGCCAACGCCGTCATGGGCGTGGTCGCGCCGATGAGCAACGGCATCGGCGGCGATCTGTTCGCCCTCGTCTACGACGCGCGGACCGGCCGGCTCCACGGATTGAATGCCAGCGGATGGGCGCCTTCAGGGCTGACCATTGAATTCCTGAAGCGCCAGGGACATACGACGATGCCCCAACGCGGCGTTCACACGGTGACCGTTCCCGGGGCGGTGGACGGCTGGGCGAAGTTGCACGCGCGCTTCGGACGCGTGAAGTGGGCCGATCTCTTCACCGCCGCCATTCAGTACGCCGAAGACGGCGTGCCCATCACGGAGCTGGTCGCCGAGCTCTGGGCAGCCAACGAACGCCTGCTGCGCCAGAATCAGGCGGCGGCGCGCACGTATCTGCCTCAAGGCCGAGCGCCGCGCGTCGGCGAGATCTTTCGCAATCCCGATCTCGCGTGGAGCTATCGGCAAATCGCCGCGCACGGCCCTGAGGCGTTCTACCAGGGCGAGATCGCCCGCCGCATCCTGAGCGCGCTCCAGCGAGAGGGCGGGACGATGACGGCGGCCGATCTCGCCGAATTCTCCAGCGAATGGGTCGCGCCCATCTCGACGACCTATCGCGGTTGGACCGTCTACGAACTCCCCCCCAATGGACAGGGGATCGCCGCGCTGATCATGTTGAACCTCATGGAACAGTTCCCCCTGGCCGAGTTCGGACACAATTCCGCGCGCGCGCTCCACATCATGATCGAAGCGAAGAAGCTCGCCTACGCCGACTTGATCCGTTACGTCGCCGATCCGCGATGGGCGCGCGTTCCGGTGTCGGGCCTCCTCTCGAAAGCATATGCCCGCGAGCGCGCGCGCCGCATAGACCTGGCCAAAGCCCAGTGCGAGGTCGAGCCCGGAATCCCCCCGGACGCGGGCGATGAGACCATCTACCTGAGCGTCGTGGATCGCGAGGGGAACATGGTCTCGCTCATCCAGAGCAACTACGAGAGCTTCGGCTCAGGGCTCGTCGCCGAAGGGACGGGCTTCGCTCTGCAGAATCGCGGCGCCCTCTTCAGCTTCGATCCCGCGCATCCGAATGCGCTCGCGCCACGGAAGCGCCCGCTGCACACGATCATCCCCGCCTTCATGGAGCGGGGGAACATGCGCATCGCCTTCGGCATCATGGGGGGGTGGAATCAAGCGCAAGCGCACGCGCAGTTCGTCTCCAACATCGTGGATCACGGCCTGAACATCCAGGCCGCGCTCGAAGCCGCGCGCTTCACCAAGCGAACGTTCGGCGGCTGCGACGTGCAGATCGAAGCGCGCGTCCCCGAACGTGTGCGCGCGGAGCTGCAGGCTCTCGGCCATCAGCTCCAAGTGCGCGGCGCGTATTCCGCGCAGATGGGAGGCGGGCAAGCCGTCGCCCGCGATTTCACGACGGGAGTGAACTTCGGCGCCTCCGATCCCCGCAAGGATGGGGCTGCTGTACCGGAGCCCTTGCCCGCGCTGCTCGCCGCGCCGCCACCGAATGAGCGGTGACCTCTTGCAGGGGCGACGCCGACCTCACCCCTACTCCAGCCGCCGCCGGAAGCGCCAAACGCTCAAGCCGAAGATGGCCACGCCGAAGATCAGCAGCGCCACCATCTGCGGCCAGAGCACCTCAATCCCCGTCCCCTTCAGGAAGACTCCGCGCACGATCTCCAGGAAATAGCGCACGGGATTCGCACGAGTGAGATATTGCACGGGCACGGGCATGTTCCGAATCGGGAAGGCGAACCCGCTCAACGTGAAGGCCGGCATGAAGAAGAAGAACGAAGCGAGCATGGCTTGCTGCTGCGTCCGAGAGATCGTCGAGAGGAAGACCCCCATGCCGAGCGTCGTCAGCACAAAGAGCACCGCACCGAGCAGGAGCACGAGCGCGCTTCCGCGAAACGGGACGCGGAAGATGAGAAGCGCTGCGCTCGTCACCAGGACGACGTCCACAAGGCCGATCAGCGCAAATGGCACGGTCTTGCCGAGGATGAATTCCACCGGGCGCAAGGGCGTCACCAGCAGTTGCTCCATCGTCCCCAACTCCCGCTCGCGCACGATGGCCATCGCCGTGAGGATCAGCGTGACGATCGCGATGATGTTGACCAGAACGCCCGGGACGAAATAGTTCCGACTGCGCAGATCGGGATTGAACCAGACGCGCGTCTGCACCTGAAGCTCCGGGACCGTGATCGGCGCTTCCCGCGCGATCGCCAACGCCCGCAACGTGCGCCGTTCCCGCTCGGCCATCACCTCATCCGCATAGCGCCGAAGGATGCGCGTCGCATAGGCCATGAGGATGGAGGCCGTATTCGAATTCGTCCCCTCGATGAGGATCTGCACGGCCGCCATCTCGCCCCGCTGTACCCGCTCGGCGAACCCCGGCAGCACGCGCACGAGCATAAGAATGCGCCCGCGGTCCAGCAGTTCGCGTCCCTCGTCCTCCCGCATGGGCGTCGCCACAACGCGAAAATGCGGCGAGCCCTCGAAAGCGGCGCGCAACGCGCGACTGGCCGGCGTCCCATCCCCATCCATCCACGCGATGGGGGCTCGCTCGACATCCAAATTGACGGCGTAACCGAAGAGCGTGAGCTGAACCAGGGGCGGCAAAAACAGGAGGACGCGCATGCGCGGCTCGCGCAGCGCCTGCCGCAGTTCCTTCCGCATCATCTCCCGAATCCGCTCCCACATCGCCGTCAGGCCAATCGTCGCTGCAGGCATCGCGTGGCGAGTCCGAAGACGACGGCGGCGTACGCGATCAGAAACGCCACCTCCCCCACCAGCAACTCCACTCCAACCCCCTTCAAGAAGAGCCCGCGCAGGATCACGATGAAATAGCGCGCCGGGACGAGATAGGTCACCGCCTGCACGACCGGCGGCATGTTCTCGATGGCGAAGATGAAGCCCGAGAGCAAGAAGGCCGGGAGGAACGACGTGAGCACCCCCAATTGATACGCGAGCACCTGCGAACGCACGAGCGCGGAGATGAGCACGCCCCAACCGAGCGCACCGAACAGAAACAGCCCCCCCATCAAGAGGACCAGCAGCGGATCCCCTCGCAGCGGCACGCGAAAGAAGACGACGCCCACAAGGAGCGCGATGAGCATATCGAGCAGACCGATGGCGAAGAACGCGAGCATCTTCCCGAGGACGATCTCCGAAGGCCGCACCGGCGTCGAGAGCAGCTGCTCCATCGTCCCCATCTCCCATTCGCGCGCGAGGGTGAGCGACGCCAGCAGCGCAGCGATGATCATCAGGATGATGGCGATCAAGCCGGGGACGATGTAGTTGCGCGATCGCAGCTCGCTGTTGTACCAGACGCGCACGCGCACGTCCACGGGTGGGTTCACCATCACGCCCGTCGCGCGCCGCAGGACCGACATCTGCCACGACCCGACATGCTCGCGCAACAGCGCCTCCGCGTAGCCGAGGGCGATCGAGGCCGTGTTCGAGTCGCTGCCATCGAGGATGAGTTGGATCGAAGCGCGCTCGCCCCGCAGCCAGCGACGGGAATAATCGGGCGGGATCACGAGCGCCAGCAGACATCGCTGGCGATCCATCTCGCGCCGGATGCGCGCGGGGTCTTCGACCATCCCGACCACATCGAAGAAGCGCGAGCCGGCGAATCGCGCGATCAGGTTCCGACTTTGGGGGCTCCCATCGGCATCGAATACGAGCATGGGGATGCGATCCACATCGAGCCGCAAGGCGTAACCGAACAGCAGCAGCAGGACGATGGGCACAGCGAGCGCCAGCAGCAGACTCCTCGGATCGCGCCGAATATGGAGGAACTCCTTTCGCGCCATCGCCCATGTGCGCCGCCACGTCATCGCTCGTTCCGCTCCCCCCCTTCGATCACAGCCACGAAGACATCCTCCATCGAGGGCGCGACGACGTCGAGCCGAGAGATCGTGATCCCCCGCGCGTGCAAGGCGCGCTGAATGCGCTCGCGCGCTCGCTCGGGATCGCGCACGCGCAGGTGCACGCCCGCGCCAAAGAGCGTGACGCGCTCGACCGACGCCTCGCGCTCGAGCACCTTCAGGCTCTCCCAGAGGTCCGACGACTCCAGATGCAGGAACGCCACCGACGCGAGCGACCGCGCGAGCGCCGCCGGCGCATCCAGCGCCACAATGCGCCCGCGATCCATGAGCGCCAGACGATGGCAATACGCCGCCTCATCCATGTAGTGCGTCGTCACCAGGATCGTCCGTCCGGCCTCCGAGAGTCGAACGATCATATCCCAGAATTGACGGCGCGCGATCGGATCCACGCCCGACGTCGGCTCATCCAGGAAAAGGATCGGCGGCTCATGCACGAGCGCGCAGCCGAGCGCCAGGCGTTGCTTCCACCCTCCGGGAAGCGCGCGCACCAGCCTTCGACGCCAGGCCGTCAACCCCGCCATCTCCAGCACCTCCTGTTGGCGCTGACGGCGGCGCTCGCGCGGCACCCCATAGAGACCACTGAACAGCTCCACATTCTCCTCGACCGTCAAATCCTCATAGAGTGAGAAGCGCTGCGACATGTAACCGATGCGCCGTTTGACCTGCTCCGCCTGGGTCACCACGTCCAGACCATCCACGCGCGCGCGCCCGCTCGTAGGGGCGAGCAAGCCGCAGAGAATGCGAATCGTCGTGGATTTCCCCGCGCCGTTCGGCCCGAGGAGCCCGAAGATCTCCCCCCGCCGCACGCGGAAGGAGATGCGATCCACGGCGACGAATTCGCCGAATCGCTTGACCACATCCTCGACCTCAATGGCCCACACGGTCACCGCCTCCCTTCCCCCGATCCGCGCGTTCGTGCTGGCGAATCAGCGCGATGAACACGTCCTCCAGGGACGGAGCGAGGGGTCGAACCGTCACTTCGGGAATGCCCTCCGCCTCAAGCGCGCGCCGAAGGACCTCCGGCGACGTGAGCGCGGGATCAAAGAAGACGCGCAACGCCGCGCCGAAGGGCTCCACCTCCACGACGCCCGCGGTCTGCCGAAGCACGCCGCGCGCCCGCGCGCGCTCGGGCGTGAGGACCTCGCACCCCTGCCCGGAAAATCCGCGCCGTAAGACATCGGCCGAAGCGCATCGGAGCAGCCGTCCGCGATACATCAGACCGAGGCGCGTCGCTCGCTCCGCCTCATCCAGATACGCCGTCGCGAAGATGATCGTCATCCCCCCCTTCCGCAGCTCGGCCACAAGCGCCCAGAAATCCTGCCGAGAGATCGGATCAATGCCCGTCGTCGGCTCATCCAGAAGAAGGATCTGCGGACGATGCACGAGCGCGCACACGAGCGCGAGCTTCTGCCGCATGCCTCCGGAGAGTTGGTGCGCCCGGCGCCGACGGAACGGCTCCAGACGCGTCAGGCGCAAGAGATCGGACATGCGCTCCTCGCGCGCGCGAGCGGGGATGCCGTAGAGGTCTGCATAGAAGCGCACATTCTCCTCGACCGTGAGATCATCGTAGATCCCGCCGCGCTGCGCCATGTATCCGAGATCCTCGCGAACGCGCTCCCTCTGCCGACGCACGTCGCATCCGGCCACTTCGATCTCCCCTTCATCCGGCTCCAGCAACCCACAGAGCATGCGCAGCGTCGTCGTCTTCCCCGCTCCATCCGGTCCCACCAACCCGAAGACCTCCCCACGCCGAACGTCCAGATCGAGCCCCTCGACGGCCACGATCTCGCCAAACCGCCGCGTCACCCCCCGCGCCCGAACGACAATGTCAGAAGAGGAAGCTGCCATTTTCCCCCTCCACGATACCGAAATGACCATCCAGCGCGCGCTCGACTATTCCAGCGCTCATCCGAACGGTGCCGGCACAGGCGACAGTCGAAACAGGGCGCAGGCCGGACACCGCCCGTCCTTGAACATCCCAGGAATGGAACTCACACCCCACCCTGCTGAAGCGCCTTCCGTCCTTGCTCCGTGATCTCCCAAATCCCCCAGGGTGAGTCACTGCTCAACAAGCCCTCTCGCACCATGGTGTTCGACACCACTCTGCCGTGTTGCGCCAGCGGGGGGTCTTGGGAATCCGAAGGTAAAGGCCGAACGTCATACTCGTTCAAAACACCCTGCATCTTCTTCTCGACTAACCTCAGCACGTGAGACACCTCCGCCCGCCCTCCCAACTCCACCAGAGCCTCCAGGATCGGCCGCCGGAAGGCATCTTCGCCGGTCCTCAAGCCTCGCGCGAGCCCCTCTGCCCGCCGCCGTCTCTTCCTTGGCTTTGGAACACGGCTGGCGAAGATAGCTCCCCACTCCTTCTGAAGCGCCTTCACCTTTTCACGAAACTCCGCAAGGCGCGTCGCGATCTCGATAATCACCTCTCTCCGCAAGGAGTCTGCGTCGCGTCGGCTACTCCACAGAGAGCCCCCTCTCGGGAGAACATGGGCTATGGCAAGGCGAATCCTCCTTGTGCCAACTTCTTTCGAACGAACCCCCTTACTTCCTCCGCCAGTTCTACAGCTCTTTTCGCCTCTTCGACGGAGTAGTCGGTCAGAGCATCCACACCCCATTCGGTCAAGCGGGCGAATTCAGGGTCAATGTTGGGGCACAGGCTCACCAACAGCGCAATGTCATGGCTGTGAGGAAACTCCTTACCGTGGAAGACAAGAAACGCTTTCAAGTATTTCTCCACGCATTGCTGCATATGGAAGCACACGGCATCGGTAGCAGGGTCTTCTGTGCCCAACTCGTCTTTGCCGATTTTCAGGTCGTTTTCGGCACGGCGAATCCAGATGGAGACCGCTTCCTCGTTCATATGTCTACCCCTTCCTTGATACGTCAGAAAACCGGTATTGGTCCTTCTCTTCTGGACGATCTCTTCCGACTGGATGAACACATCGCCCCAGAATCCCGCTTCTACGAAGCGCCGGCGAATCTGCGCGGCGATATTGCGACGCTCCGGATAAGGTGGTTCCCGGTCGGTGACGACGAAAAAGTCCCAC
>BEHM01000078.1 GCA_002923315.1 bacterium HR10 | reverse complement strand
CATACCGTCCCCACGGCTTCATATCGGCCAGAAGCGGCGTGCGCGAGCTGATGCGGTCGAAGTCATCGAGCGCCAACTCCACACCCGCCTCGCGCGCGATGGCCAGCAGATGAAGGACCGCGTTCGTCGAACCGCCGGTCGCGGCGACGGCCGCAATGGCATTCTCCAGGGCCTTCCGCGTGATGATATGGCGCGGTCGGATGTCGCGTCGCAAAAGCTCCATGACGAGTTGGCCGCAGCGAAAAGCGACGTCCTCCTTCAGCGGATCAGCCGCCGGAACCATCGCGCTCCCCATCGGCGAGATCCCCAACATCTCGCAGGCCGTCGCCATCGTGTTCGCCGTGAATTGTCCGCCGCAGGCTCCTTCTCCCGGACAGGCGACGTCCTCCAGCTCTCGCAGCTCCTCCGGCGTCATCCGACCGGCCGCGCATGCCCCGATCGCCTCGAAGACGTCCTGGATCGTCACAGCGCGCCCGCGGAACACCCCCGGCGCGATCGAACCGCTGTAGAGCATGAGGCCAGGGAGATCAAGTCGCAGCAGGGCCATGACCGTGCCGGGGATCGTCTTATCGCACCCGGAGATCACCACCAAGGCATCCAGCAGATGGCCGCGCGCGACCAATTCGATGGAATCCGCGATGATCTCGCGGCTGACGAGTGATGTCTTCATCCCCTCCGTCCCCATGGCGATGCCGTCAGAGATGGCGATCGTATTGAACTCGATCGGCGTCCCTCCAGCAGCGCGGATGCCGTCTTTGACCTTCTCGGCCAAGCGGCGATGGTTATAGTTGCACGGCATGATCTCGATCCAGCAGTGCGCGACGCCCACCAGAGGACGCTCCAGGTCGTCATCGCGAAACCCCACGGCTTTCATCATCGCGCGCGCGCCCGCGCGGCTGAGCCCTTCGGTCAATTGAGCGCTCCATCGCTTCAACTCTCGACTCATACTCGCCTCCCCTAATTCTCGCGAAGGTCGTGTGATTATAGCGCGCCGATCGGAGGTGAGGAAAGCGCGCGTGTCTCTCGATGGCGCTTCGGGAGGAAGAAGGCTCCCGGATCAAACTCTGCTAAAATAGGGAGCCGTGAATGAGGGGACGCTCAGGGAGTTGCTGCTCGCTTTTCGGCGGGGAGAGGTGACGCTGGACGAGGTTCTCGCTCGACTTCGCCATCTCCCCTATGAGGATCTCGGCTTCGCCAAGCTCGATCATCATCGGCTGCTGCGGCAGGGCTTCCCCGAAGTCGTCTTCGGCCAGGGGAAGACGCCCGAGCAAATCGCGGCGATCGTCGTCCGACTCCTGGAGCGGGGCTCCTTGGTCCTGGTGACGCGGACGGATGAGATGGCCTATGCCGCCGTCCATCGCGTCGTCCCGGAAGCCGTGTATCATCCGCACGCGCGGATGATCACGATCCGTCGAGGTCCCCCTCCCGAACCCGAGGGATTGATCGCCGTCGTCTCAGCGGGGACGGCCGACATTCCCGTCGCTGAGGAAGCCGCCGTCACCGCCGAAGCTCTGGGGAATCGCGTGGCCCGCTTCTATGACGTCGGCGTCGCCGGACTGCATCGGCTGCTGAGCATCTGGGAGCCTCTGGCGGAAGCTCGCGTCGTCGTCTGCGTCGCCGGCATGGAGGGTGCCCTGCCGAGCGTCGTCGGCGGACTGGTGGGGGTTCCCGTCATCGCCGTCCCGACCAGTATCGGCTATGGCGTCGGCCACGGCGGCCTCGCCGCTCTGCTCGGCATGTTGAACAGTTGCGCGGCGAACGTCGTCGTCGTCAATATTGACAATGGCTTCGGCGCGGGCGTTGTCGCCAGCCTCATCAACCAACTTCCCACGAAAACCCGCTAAGGAGGATCGTCTATGACCGGATCACACAGGACACAGCCCACCAGAGTGAGATCATGGCCTGTTCGCGGAATCAGTCTCATCATGCTCCTGCTGCTTCTGCTCGCCGGACTCCTCTCGGTTCGCGGGCAGGGGCAGAGTGATCGCCGACCGATCACCGAGGACCTCTTCAAGAGCCTGGAGTTCCGGAACATCGGACCGGCGATCATGGGCGGGCGCATTGACGATTTCGCTGTCGTCGAGAGCGATCCGCGCATCATCTACGTCGCCACCGCCTCCGGCGGCGTGTGGAAGACGACGAACGGAGGCGTCACCTGGGAGCCGATCTTCGACAACGAGGCCGTCAGCTCCATCGGCGATGTCACCGTCGCTCCCTCGAATCCGAATATCGTCTGGGTCGGCACCGGAGAGCCCAACAATCGGCAAAGCTCCTCGTGGGGCAACGGCGTCTACAAATCGCTCGATGGCGGGAAGACGTGGCAACACATGGGGCTCAGCGATACGCATCACATCGGGCGCATCGTCATTGACCCGACCAATCCGGACGTCGTTTATGTGGCGGCCCTCGGACGTCTGTGGGGGCCCAACCGGGAGCGCGGCCTCTTCAAGACGACCGATGGGGGGAAGACGTGGACGTGTGTGCTCTTCATCAACGAGGATACGGGTGTCGTGGACGTCGCCATGGATCCGCAGAGCCCGAATATCCTCTACGCGGCGGCGTATCAACGCCGACGCACGGCCTATGGATTCAACGGCGGCGGCCCCCACAGCGGCCTTTACAAGTCCGTGGATGGCGGCGCGACATGGAGGAAGCTCACCCACGGGCTGCCCACAGGCGATACCGGACGCATCGGCCTGGATATCTATCGGCGTGATCCGCGCATCGTCTACGCCATCATCGAGAACAAGAACGGGGGCGTCTTCCGCTCGGAGGATCGCGGGGAGACGTGGACGAAGATGAGCGACGTCAATCCGCGTCCCTCCTACTACAGCCAGATTCGCATCGACCCGAACAATGATCAACGCATCTGGGTCATGGGCGCACCCATGTACTACTCCGAAGATGGCGGACGGACGTTCCGCACCAATTGGGTCACGCGCATTCACGGCGATTTCCACGCCATGTGGATCAATCCGGCCAACTCGGATCACATCGTTCTCGGCTCTGACGGAGGCATTCACATCAGTCACGATCGAGGGCGAACGTGGGATTTCATCAACACCCTGCCGCTCGGACAGTTCTATGAGATCTGCTACGACATGCGCACGCCCTACTACGTGTACGGCGGGCTCCAGGATAATGGGAGCTGGATGGGGCCCAGCCGCACGCTCTACACCGTCGGCATCACCAACGAGGACTGGATCCGCATCGGTGGCGGCGACGGCTTCTACGTCCAAGTGGACCCGACCGATCACAACATCCTCTACGTGGAATCGCAGAACGGCAACATCACCCGCTTGCATCTGAACACGGGCGAGCGCCGCGTGATTCGTCCGGAGCCGAAACCCGGTCAGCCGCGATACCGGTTCGACTGGAATTCCCCGATCCTCATCTCGCCGCATGATCCGAACACGATCTATTTCGGGGGGAACAAACTCTTCATCTCCCGCGACCGAGGTGAGACCTGGACCGAGACCCCCGATCTGACGACACAACCGGATCGAGACAAGATGCCGATCATGGGCGTGATCCCCGGCCCGGACACCCTCTCGCGCCATGACGGCGTGGAGACATACGGGCAGATCACGACGATCTCCGAATCCCCCTTGCGCCCTGGAATCCTCTGGGTCGGCACCGATGATGGCAACGTTCAGGTCTCGCGCGACGGCGGCCGGACGTGGGAGAACGTCGTCGGCAATATCCCCGGCGTTCCGAAGAACACCTACGTGAGCCGCGTCGTCGCCTCGCGATCCGGAGAAGGAACGGCCTATGTGACGTTCGACGGGCACCGCAGCAATGATTTCACGCCCTACGTCTACATGACGACGGATTTCGGGAAGACGTGGAAGTCCCTGCGGAGCAATCTCCCGGATGGGCATACGATCAATGTCATTCGCGAGCATCCGCGGAATCCCAATCTCCTCTTCGTAGGGACGGAGTTCGGGCTCTTCGTCTCGTTCGACCGAGGCGGGCGGTGGATTCGCCTCAAAAATAATCTGCCGACCGTTCCGGTGGACGACATCCAAATCCATCCACGCGAGAATGACCTCATCCTGGGCACGCATGGACGGAGCATCTTCATCCTGGACGACATCACACCGCTCGAACAGCTCTCGCCGTCTGTCTTGGAGTCCGACCTGCATGTCTTCACTATCCGCCCGGCGACGATGTACCGGCTCTACAATCACAAGGGCAACACGGGGCACAAGTTCTTCATCGCGCCGAATCCCCCTTATGGGGCCATCATTCACTACTACCTGAAGACGCCACCAGGTGAGAAGGAGGAGGTCACGATCACGATCCTCGATCGCGAGGGGCGCGTGGTTCGCGAGCTGCGCGGGCCCAAGGAGGTGGGGATCAATCGCGTGGCTTGGGACCTTCGACACGAGCCGCCGGTGCGCGCGGAAGCTGGACCCCCGGCCGGCCCCTTCGGCGCGCCGCAAGGTCCATTCGTCCTGCCCGGCGAGTACATCGTGCGCGTCTCGGTTGGCACTCGGCAAGCGAGTCAGATCGTGCGCGTCGAAGAAGATCCGCGCCTTCAGGTCAGCGAGGCCGAGCTTCGCGCGCATCGCGAGGCGTGGCACCGTGTGGGACAGCTCTACGCTGCGGCCGATGCCGCACGCCGTCGCATCGTCGAATTGCGCAACCGCGCCAATGAATGGGTTGAGAGCTTGAAGCGACAACCGGGTGTGCCTCAATCCATACAAGCGGCGGCTGCGACCTTGCTGAGGGACCTGGACGACCTTCGGGATCACTTCGTCGCGCGTCCGCGCCCGCTCGGCTTCGCTGGACCGGACTTGCCGGGGACGCCGCGCCCGATCGTTGGACGCCTGGCGCAGCTCTACTCGGCCATCGGATCGTTCACGGCGCGACCGACGCCGCGACAAGCGGAGATGATCGAGGAGTTGGCGCAGGAGCTCGCCCAGCACGTGGAGCGCTTGAACCGCCTCATCGAGGAGACCATCCCCAATCTCAACCGGCAGCTGCGGGAGGGTAACATCCCGCATCTCAATCCGGGAGAGCGCATCGTCGTGCCCCGTTAGCTCTCCACTCGGGGCTCGGGTCGAAGCTGAAAGGCCTCGACCCGAGCCATCCCCCTGACGCGAGGGGAAGCCCGATCAGCGATACTCGTCGGGATCCGCCAGCTGCACGGTTCCGATCAAATACCCGCCGGCGCCGCTGCTCTGGCGCGCGGGACGTTCGGCTGGAGTGCCGGCGATCGCTCCCGGCAGCCGCATCGCGATGAAGCGCCCGAAGACAGAACGCCCGTCGCTCCTCTCAATGAAGAAGGCGCCGAGGTTGGCCACACGAACGGTCGTCCGCCCTCCGCGCGAGGGGATCGTCGGATCGAAGAGAAGAATGGGAACGATGCGAGGGCTCTCATTGGGCGGATAGCGATCGCTCCAGACATACCACTGTCGCGTCACGGGATCTTGCCGAAGCTGGGCATTGGGATCCTGCGCGATCAGCGCGCTCACGCCCTGGCGCGTCGGACCGACCATATTCCCCGGCTCCGTCGTGAGCGTGTCGCCGATCTGCACCGTTCCTCCCCACCCGAAAATGATGTTCTCACGATAGGTATCGGCCCCACGTCCGCCTAACGCGAGAGCGTAGAAGTTCCCCGGATATTCCGGCGAATCGCTCTTCAGCTCGATGTATCGGCCATCCACATCCCGCGGCGCGATGAATCCGGTGGGGGATCCCGGAGAGCAATCGCGATAGAGGCTCAGGTCCTGCCCCTGGAATTCCGGGTCGTAGGGGGACTTGTAATAATCGGCGTTGACCGCGATCCCCCGCCACGTATGAGGATTGGGGTTGAAGGGACCGTGATCGTCATCTTCCGGCGTGACGCAGATCCCGCCATGTCCGAACTGATCCGGCGGCGCCCACGGGCGCCACCCTCCGGTCCCGCCGACGGCTGGAGCCACGACAGCCGCCGCGCGCACCCGGATATTCGCCTGGCGAATGCCGAACAGACGCGCGAAGAACGTGCGCGCCGGTCGCGTGATGTCAATGAGGATGACGTTGCTTCGCGGGAACGTGATCTCGCTGCTGGAGAGCAGCACCTGTTGTCCATCGGCCTGGTTGCGCGCGGCATATTCCATCGCCCAGCGCACAGCCGCTCCCTCGGCCGTATAGTTCCCCGGTTGCGCCAGGAGCCCCTGCGCGCCCGCGAGCGCCGCGGCATCCACGGCGTTCTGCAGCTGGTTCCGCACGACGTAGAGATACCCCACATCCACCGCCAACGTGGTCGCTCCTAAGAGCGCGACCACTCCGGCCGTGATCAAGACGACAATACTCCCTCGATCTCGCCGCATAGGCCTATCCCTCCCGGAGCTAGCTTAGCATCTCGGGGCTTCCTCGCAATCGGTCGGGGGGAGTATTTTCGAAGCCTGGGGATCGGATTTCATCGCGTGAAGGAGGCCGATCTCAGCGAGCGATTCCTGTGATCACGAGGACAGCTCCCCCCTCTGTGACCTCGCGCACGAAGATCGTCAGGCCAGTCTGAGGATCCACGAACGCTCGTCCGACGGTCAGAGCCGGATCGAACCAAGACGCCGTTTCTGGAGTCATATCGAGCAGGAAGCTCCCCCCCTGCTCACCCCAGCCCCCCAAGCGGACGATGACGCCACGCGGGACGTTGAGGTTCCGCGACAGGAAGCGATCGAAGCCGAAAGGCGCGCGGTATTCGACGTAATACCATGTGGCGCGTCCGGCTTCCTGACTTCTGAGGATCTTGAGCGCTCTCGGACCGTCTCCGACCCTCTGATAAGGGGCGAGCCGAAACACCCCGTCCGCGACCACCGGGAGGAGACTGGCGTCTTCCTCGCCCAACCATCCAAGCTGCTCTTTGTGAACAGCGCTCAGATGTCCCGCGGCCATCCCCATGACGTCCAGCGTGTCGCCGTATTCCAGGACCTGACACTCCGTCCCGAGCGCGACCCATCCGCACTCCAAAGCATGCGAATGCGAGAGACCAAGGCCGTGCCCGAATTCATGAGCGAGGACGTCGAAGGTGAGTCTCCCGTTGATCCACGCCGCAGCGGGCGCGCCCCCAATCGTCGCCAATCCCCACCACGGACATGCGTTTTGAGGGAACACGTAGACGAGATGCTCGTACCCCGAGAGATCCAGACCTGACGTCGCCGCGGTCGCATGTGCATCCTCAGCGAGACGAAAGGGATCGCAGGTGGCCGCGCTCACGCGGAGCGTGAACCAGCCGAAGACGTCTCCGACAAGCGAGAGGCGCCCGTAGGAATTCTCCCGGAAGAACTCGGCCGCCGCCGCCAGGACCTGGCGCGCCGTCTCCACGGAGTATGGGGACACCACTCGATCATGGAAATTCAGCAAGAGCAACGCGATGCGGCGTTCGATGAGGACCCGGTCCGAACGAGCCCCCTGGGTCTCCGAGGGCTCATCAAGCGT
>BEHM01000077.1 GCA_002923315.1 bacterium HR10 | reverse complement strand
GCGATGGCTCGTGTTCGGAGGATGTGTGCTCTCGATCGCTCTGGCTCCGCTTGGCGTGGCTCAAGAGACCTTCTGGCAAATGACCAGCAGCCCGGCGACATACCCTGTTCAAGCGCTTGCTGTGACTCAGGATGGAGTGATCTTCGCTGGCACCGATGGCGGGGGTGTCTTCCGATCTGAAGATGGGGGGCTGACGTGGACTCCCACCAATCAAGGGCTGACCCACCCCTATATCAGCTCCCTCGTCATAGACTCAGAGGGCCGAATCTTCGCCGGTACCGGGAGTTTGTCGGCCGGAGGCAGCGGTGTCTTCCGCTCGGATGATCGGGGAGAGACCTGGAGAGCGGTCAATACCGGTCTGCGGAATCCCCACGTGGTGTGTCTGGCGTTGGATCGTTCCAGCGGCATTCTCTATGCTGGGACTTGGGACCTGCCGAGGAATCCGGGAGGCGTCTTCCGCTCGACCGACGGTGGGCAAACCTGGACGCGCGCGAGCAATGGGCTGAAGAACCCTTACGTCCTCTCGTTAGCTATTGCTCCCAATGGCGAGCTTTACGCCGGGACGGGGACGCTCCGGCTCTCCGGCGCATTTGGCGGCGGTGTCTTCCGCTCCACGGATCAGGGAGCCACCTGGACAGAGATCAGCGCCGGAATGGACGATGTCCCAGTGACGGCGCTCCTTGTGACGCCGCAGGGGCATGTGCTGGCTGGGACCTTCAACGGCGATATCTATCGGCTCATCGGGCGCAGTTGGGTCCGATACTTCCGCTTTGATGCCATCGTCTTCTCGCTCACCGCCAATGCGCAGGGACACATCTTTGCCGCCACGTACGGCGCGGGCGTCTTCCGTTCGACTGATGGCGGGCGAACATGGGCGGAAGTGAACGCCGGTCTAGATGATCGAAATGTCCTCTCGCTGGCGCTGAAGCCGGACGATGGGCGGCTCTTTGCCGGGACGGCTACGGGCAGCGTCTTCCGCAGTGTCGCCCCCACGCTGGTGGAATAGGTCGCCAGGGGCTCTTCCTCGCTTCAGCTCGCAAGTTATCCAATGACAAACTGTTACGGAGAATGGCCCATCCTGCCCCCCCTTCCCGAAAAAAGGCTTTGACATCGGCTAAGGACTTCTGCTACATTACCTTGCTTGAGCGTCGGGAAACACGAGGTGAGGGTGGACGGAATTGAGCAAAATCTCGACCGAACAGACCATTCAGACCTATGGGATTGAGAACTGGGGTGCGGGCTATTTCGGGATCAACAAATTGGGCCATCTCACGGTCCGGCCGACGAAAAATGGGGCGCGCGCGGCGGACGTAAAGGCTATTGTTGACCACCTGATCACCCGCTGCCGGCTGACTCCTCCACTGTTGCTGCGGTTTCCACAGATCATCGCCAGTCAGATCCGCGAGCTGCATCAGGCGTTCGCTCAAGCCATCCGAGAATTCGACTACCGTGGGGCGCACCTGGCCGTCTATCCGATGAAGGTGAATCCGCGGCGCGATGTCGTGGAGACCTTCCTGCAAGAGGGGAGCAAGTACAACTATGGACTGGAAGTGGGGACGAAGGCGGAGCTCTATGCGGCCCTCGCCCTGGAGCAGTCTCCGGACTCGCTGCTGGTCTGCAATGGCTTCAAGGACGAGGCCTTCATCGAGATGGCCTTTTTGGCGAGTCAGATCGGCAAACAGACATTCGTCGTCATCGAGAAGTTGAACGAGCTGGGCATCTTCCTGCGCCTGGCGGCCCAATCGGCGCACTGGCCACGGCTGGGCGTCCGCGTCAAGCTCTACTCCCGCGGCAGTGGCCGATGGGAGAAATCCGGTGGGGAGACGGCCAAATTCGGTCTGACGACGACCGAGACGCTGGAGGTCATCAAGCAGCTCCGGGAGCATCGGCTCCTGGACACGTTGAAGATGTTGCACTGTCACATCGGGTCGCAGATCACCGACATTCGCCGCATTAAAAATGCCATCCGCGAGGCCGCTCGTGTCTACGCGAAGATGCGCAAGATGGGCGTGGACATCCAGTACCTGAACGTCGGCGGCGGCATCGGGGTGGATTACGATGGCAGCCACTCCTCATTCGAGTCCTCGGCCAATTACACGATACAGGAATTCGCCAACGATGTCGTCTACACGATCTCCAGCATCTGCGCCGATGAGAACGTCCCCGAGCCGATCATCGTCACCGAATCCGGGCGCATCCTGACGGCCTACCACGCCATGGTCATCGTCAACGTGCAAGATGAGATCGAGACCGTGATTGATGAGATCGCGCCCACGGATGTGGATGAGGACGATCCGCAAGTCGTGCTGGAGCTGCGCGACTTGCGCGATCACATCAACTCGAAGAACTATCGCGAGTACTATCACGATGCTTTGGAGCACAAGGATGAGCTGGTGACGCTCTTCAATCTCGGCTACATTGACCTGGAAGATCGCGCCAAAGGTGAGGTGCTCTTCTGGCAGATTCTCGATCGCGTGGAGCACTTCGCGCGCCACTCCAAAGCCTTTCGTGAGGAGAGCGAGGAGTTGCAGAAGCTGCTGGCGGCGAAGTATCTGTGCAACTTCTCGGTCTTCCGCGCAGTCCCCGACGCCTGGGCCCTTGATCACCTCTTCCCCATCATGCCGATCCACAAGCTGAATGAGCCGCCGACGGAGGCGGCGACGCTCGTGGACCTGACCTGCGATTCCGACGGCATCATTGATCGGTTCGTGGATGTGAAAGACGTCAAGGAGGTGCTCGAGGTCCACCCCTTCACGCACGAGCCGTATTATCTGGCCATCCTCTTGGTCGGCGCCTATCAAGAGGCGATGGGGAACTTCCACAATCTCCTGGGGACGCTCAATGAAGCCCACATCCTCATTGATGAGGAGGGCGGCTTTCATGTTCAGCGGATCATCCCCGGACATCGTCTGGAGGACGTGCTCGCGCTGGCTCGGTACGACCGCGCGTGCTTACTGGAGGGCTTCCGACGCAATCTCGCGCAGGCCCTCAAACGCGGACACCTCTCCGATCAGGAGGAGGCCGAGGTGCGAGAACGCTATCATGCCTACGCGCACAAATACACCTACTTGGAATGAAGGGCTATGATGGTCATTCGCAAGACCAAGAGCGCGAAATTCCTGACGACGCCCACGCGCCCGATTCAGATTGATCGGGATCGGTCCGTCGCCGGTCTGCTCGACAAGATGGAAGGCATCTCCTTCCAGGGCCGGAATCTCGCGCTGGCGCGCAACATCTGGAAGAAGATGCTCGCCGATCATGCGACGATCCTCATGGGGCTGGCCGGATGGGCCGTTCCGGCGGGCATGCGGCGTCTTGTGGCCTACTTGATCAAGAATCGCTTCATTGACGTCCTGGTCACCACCGGCACCAATCTCTTCCACGACCTGCATGAGACGCTCGGGCGCTACCACTACATCGGGAGTCCGAATGTGGACGATGCCGAACTGCAGGAAGCGCTCGTGGACCGCATGTACGATACGCTGGCCAGCGAGGTCGAATTCCGGGAAGCCGATGAATGGATCGGCAACTTCATCGCGCAACTGGACCTGAGCCGCCCCTACTCGACGCGCGAGTTCTTCTACCTTTTAGGGCGCGAGTTGGCCGAGATCGCGACCGAGGACGGTATCCTGACCTCCGCCTACAAGGCGAAGGTGCCGATCTTCTGCCCGGCGGTGGCGGACTCCTCGATCGCCGTGGGTCTGGCCGTCAGCCGCGTCGAGCGCAAGACAGTCTTCCACTTCGATATCGTTCAAGACGTGATCGAGATCGCGCAGATCGTGAGCCGCGCGCCGAGGACGGGCATCATCTGCTTCGACGGGGGTAGTCCCAAACATTTCCTGGAGCAGGCGGAGACCACGGCAGCCATGCTCAAGGCCAATGCGCGTGGCCATCACTATGCCATCCAGGTCATCACCGATCCCCCGTACTTCGGCACGGCCTCTGGCTCGACCTTCGAGGAAGCGCAGAGCTGGGGCGCGATCGCTAAAGGCGCTCAAACCGTCACCGTCTACTGCGACACGACCATCGCCATGCCGCTTCTGGTGACGGCGCTGGCCCAAGGGGCGATCCGGGAGGCGAAGGTCCGACGCCGTCCCACCTTCATCATGGGGCGCGAGCTGCGCGTCAACTATCCATGAAGTGAGGGGAAGCCCGGTGGCGGAGCTGGTGAGGGTATCTCCGCCTCGCCCTGGCCCTCTCGCTTCGGACGCGGCGAGATGAGCATTCCGGAATTCAACTTCACCTTCGGCGGTCTGCCGGACGAGTACACGGCATTCGAGACGGCGCGCATCCTCATCTGGCCTGTGCCCTTTGAAGCGACCACGACGTTCCTGAAGGGCACGGCGCTTGGTCCGCATGCCATCATTGAAGCCTCGCGCCACCTGGAGCTGTATGACGAAGAGCTGGATGCCGAAGTCTATCGCCTCGGCATTCACACGCTGCCCCCAGCTCCGGTCAACGCCTCCCTCGAAGAGGTCATCGAACGGCTCTATCATGAAGCGCGCCGATGGGTGGAGACCGGGAAGTTCCTGTGCACGCTCGGCGGCGAACACTCGATCACCAGTCCGATTGTTCGAGCTTTCGCCGAACGCTATCCCGATCTGAGCGTGCTGCAGATTGATGCGCATGCCGATCTGCGCCAGAGCTACGATGGCACGCCGTACAGTCACGCTTCGGTCGCTGCGCGCCTGGTCGAGATCTGCCCGGTCGTCCAGGTCGGCGTCCGCGCCCTCTCGCTCGAAGAGGCACGCGCTCGGCATCAACTCCCCGTCACCACGTTCTTCGCCAAAGACCTCCATGATCCGCGAGCGTGGATCCCTCAGGTCGTCGAGTGCCTGAGCCCACAGGTCTATCTGACGATTGACGTGGATGGTCTGGACCCCTCGCTCATTCCGGCGACGGGCACGCCCGAACCTGGTGGGCTCTCCTGGTCGGAAACGCTGCGCCTGATTCGTCAGGTGGCCGAGCATCGGACGATCGTCGGCATGGACGTGACCGAACTCTGCCCGATGCCGGGACATGAGGCCTCGAATTTCATCGTAGCGAAGCTCATCTACAAGGCGCTCGGTTATGTCTTCCACCGCGAGCTCCCGCGCGAAACCCCGTGACCGTGACGGAAGACGATGCGGAACGAAGAGCTGAAACCCGGAGATGTCGTGTTGCTCTACTCCCCCGATCGCAAGACCTACTTGGTCTCCCTGGCCGAAGGCGGAAAGCTCGGGACACATGCGGGGGAGATTCGTCATGCGGACGTGCTCGGGAAACACTATGGCGAGATCGTCCGCAGCTCGACCGGCCAACCTTTCGTCATCCTGGACCCGACGCTCGAGGATCGGATGATGAAGGTCCGACGGCTGACGCAGATCATCTACCCCAAGGACGCTGGCCTGATTCTCGTCAAAACCGGCGTGCAATCGGGCATGCGCGTCATCGAATGCGGCGTCGGCTCAGGCGCCGCGACGATCTGTCTGGCGACGGCTGTGGCGCCGACGGGCCGCGTCTACGCCTACGATCGCGAGGAGCGATTCCTGGAGGTCGCGCGCGCGAATGTGGAACGCGCGGGGCTCGCCCATCTGGTCGAATTCAAAGTGCGCGACGTCGCCGAAGGCTTTGATGAGGAGGCCGTGGATGTCGTGCTGCTCGATCTCCCTTCGCCCTGGGAGGGCGTCCCCGCGGCTCGGCGCGCCCTGCGCGGCGGCGGGCGCTTGGCCTCGATTTCTCCCACTTTCAATCAGGTCGAGCGCATGGTCGCGACGCTGGAGGCCGAAGGCTTCGTGATGATCGAGACGGTCGAGGTCCTGCTTCGTCATCTCCTGGTCCGCGTGGGAAAGACGCGCCCGTTCGAGCGCATGATCGGGCACACGGGATTCCTCACCTTCGCCCGGCGCGCCCTGCAGCCCGTGGAGCCTTCGGGTGACGCCGAACCGGAGATCGAGATCCCATGACCCCCCCTCTTGACGGCGTCCGTCTCCGTGGGGTTTAATCTTTCCTAGCACCGAAGAATCACTCTTGGAGGAAGCGAGACATTGCCGGCGAGGGATGAGACGATCAAGACGAAGATGGCGCAATTCGTCGAGCACTGTCGCGCGCGCGGTCTGAGCGTGACCCCGCAGCGGCTCGCGATCTATCACGCGCTGATCACGTCCATGCGGCATCCGAGCGCCGAGGACATCTACAAGCGCATCCGGCGCCAGTACCCGACGATCTCCCTCGCCACCGTCTACAAGACGCTGGAGACGTTGGAACAGGAGGGGCTCATCTCGAAGGTGACGCCGCTTCATGAGACGGCGCGCTACGATGCCAATCGGACGCGCCACCACCACCTCATCTGCGTGAAGTGCCATGCCATTGAGGACTTCTCCACCGAGGCGCTCGAACAGTTGCAACTGCCGAGAGAGGTCGTCGGAGACTGGCGCGTCCTCGACTACACGGTGCAGGTGCTCGGTGTCTGCCGGGAGTGTCAGAAGAGGGAGCGCGCCTGACACGCCTCAGGTGCCGCCGCCGACGAAGTGCACGATCTCCAGCCGATCCCCCTCTTGGATCCGCACGACGGCCCACTCCGCGCGGGGGACGACTTCGCGGTTCCGCTCAACAGCGATCCGCTCCGGATGCAACTTCAGATGCTCGACAAGCTCCGAGATGGTGAGGCCATCCGGGATCTCCCGTTCCTCGCCGTTCAGAAGGACGCGCATCGGCGCTCACCTCCTCAGTTCTCTGAGGCTGATTCGCTCAAGACGCGGGTGATCATCCATTCGCACAGGCTCGGATTCTCGTTCCAGGTGAAGATATAGCGAATCCGACCCGCGCGATCAATGATGACGATCGTGGGGACCCACGTCACGTGATACGTCTCGAAGCTTCGCTGTCCTTCATCAATGGCCGTGCCGTAGGGCAGCTCGCGCAAGCGCTTGAACTCGGCCAGGAATCGCTCCTCCTCCTCCTTGGACGCGCGCCCGACCTCGCGCCCGTTGAAGCCGTAGTATCGAGTCACCGCGAGGATTTTCAAGCCGTCCTTCTCATAGCGCGCGGCCCATGAGCGCAGATGCGGGATCATCCCTCGACAATCTGGGCACCAGGCGGCCCAGAATTCCAACGCGACGACGCGTCCGCGTAGATCTGCCAATCGGGTCGGCGGCTCCTCGATCCATTTCACGACGGTGATCTCCGGCGCGGGCTTGCCGATCAGCTCCAGTTGTGCGAGCGTGCTCTCGATCTGTGAGACCGTGCGCGTGAGCGTCTGCACCGCCTCTCCTTCGGCCCAGAGGAGTTGCCGCTGCAATTCATCTTTCAGTCGTGCCAGGAGCGCACGACCCTCACCGACCCTCCCCAAGGCGGCATACAGCTCGGCCAGGGCGCGCGCCGTCTTCCACGCGAGCGGGACCAATCCGCTTGAGCGCGCCGCTTCATACGCAGCCTCCTGGGCGCGCACCGCTTGCTCCAATTGCCCGGCCTGCGTGTACGCCACCGCCAGGCGCATCGCCGCCGCCGCCATCACCTCCTTCGCATTGAAGGCCTCAGGCGAGATGGCCGCGCGCTCTGCTTCCGCTTCGCGAAGCCGCCCGCTCTCGCAATATTTCTCAATGAGGTAAAGGCGCAGGCGCTGCCGATCCTCCTCGCTCAGGGTCCGATCCCGCAGCAGTTCGCGAAAGACGGCCACCATGTTCTC
>BEHM01000076.1 GCA_002923315.1 bacterium HR10 | reverse complement strand
ATCGAGCGGCAGATCGCTGTGCTCAAGCAGTTCTATCAGGAGAAGATCGAGAAGCTCAAGCGCGGCGACGAGCTGCAAGCGGGCGTGATCAAGCTCGTGAAGGTCTACATCGCCATGAAGCGGAAGCTCTCCGTTGGCGATAAGATGGCCGGGCGCCACGGCAACAAGGGCGTCATCGCCAAGATCGTGCCCGAGGAGGATATGCCCTTCCTGCCCGATGGGACGCCGGTCGAGATCGTGCTCAATCCGCTCGGCGTGCCCTCGCGCATGAACGTCGGTCAGCTCCTGGAGACGCATCTCGGCTGGGCGGGGAAGGTGCTCGGGTTGCACTTCTCCTCCCCCGTCTTCGATGGGGCGCGCGAGGAGCAGATCAAGGACTTGCTCCGACAGGCCGATGCGCGATTGCGCGAGCAGGGACTGCCGCCGATGGTCAACGTGATGGGGAAGACGATCCTCTATGACGGGCTGACGGGGGAGCCTTTCGACGAACCCGTGACCGTCGGCTACATCTACATGATGAAGCTCCTGCATCTGGTGGACGATAAGATTCACGCGCGCTCGATCGGCCCCTACTCGCTCATCACGCAGCAGCCGCTCGGGGGGAAGGCGCAATTCGGCGGCCAGCGTTTCGGCGAGATGGAGGTCTGGGCGCTGGAAGCCTACGGCGCCGCCTATACGCTCCAGGAATTGCTCACGGCCAAATCTGACGACGTGGCCGGGCGATCCCGCATCTATGAGGGGATCGTCAACGGGAACTACGACTTCGAGCCAGGCGTGCCCGAGTCCTTCAGCGTCCTGATGCGCGAGTTGCAAGGGCTCTGCCTGGACGTGGAGTTGCTGACCGGCAAGGAAGAGGAGGAGTGATCGGGAGCCATCGAACTCCCGGAAAGGAGCGAGCCTATGTTTCCGAAGCGCCTTTTTGAGCGAGAATCCACGACGCTTGATTTCGAGGCGATTCGCATCGGATTGGCCTCGCCGGAGAAGATTCGCTCCTGGTCGCATGGTGAGGTGACCAAGCCCGAGACGATCAACTATCGCACGCACAAGCCGGAGCGGGATGGCCTCTTCTGCGCCCGCATCTTTGGTCCCATCACCGACTACGAGTGTCTCTGCGGAAAGTACAAGCGGGCGAAATATCGCGGGACCGTCTGCGACAAGTGCGGCGTGGAGGTCACCGTGAGCCGGGTGCGGCGGGAGCGCATGGGGCATATCGAGTTGGCCGCGCCCTGCTCGCATATCTGGTTCTTCAAGAGCCTGCCCTCGCGCATCGGTCAGCTCCTGGACCTGAGCCTCCGCGATCTGGAGAAGGTGCTCTACTACGAGTCGTACATCGTCATCAAGCCGGATGAGGAGCTGGAGCGGCTCGGCTTGCCGATCCGATACAAGGAGCTGCTCAGCGAGGAGCAATATCGGAAGCTGGCGCAGGAGTTCCCCGGGAAGTTCGGGCCGGAGGTTGCTCGCATGGGGGCCGAGGCGATTCGCGTCCTCCTGCAACAGGTGGATCTGGAGGCGCTCGCGGCCGAGCTGCGCGAGAAGATGAAGACCGATCCCTCGCAGCAGAAGCGGCTCAAGTATGCCAAGCGCCTGAAGGTCGTGGACTCGTTCCGCAAGTCGGGGAATCGGCCCGAGTGGATGATCCTGGAAGTGCTGCCCGTCATCCCGCCGGAGCTGCGCCCGCTGGTGCCGCTGGATGGAGGACGCTTTGCCACGTCGGACTTGAATGAGCTGTATCGTCGCGTGATCAATCGCAACAGCCGCTTGCAGAAGCTGCTGGAGTTGCGCGCCCCCGAAGTCATCGTGCGCAATGAGAAGCGCATGTTGCAGGAGGCCGTGGATGCGCTCCTGGACAATGGTCGCCGCGGACGCGTCATCAAAGGGGCGAATAATCGGCCGCTGAAGTCGCTGGCCGATTCCCTCAAGGGGAAGCAGGGGCGCTTCCGCCAGAATCTGCTCGGCAAACGCGTGGACTACAGCGGGCGCTCGGTCATCGTCATCGGGCCGGAGCTGAAGCTCCATCAGTGCGGATTGCCCAAGCAGATGGCGCTGGAGTTGTTCAAGCCCTTCATCTACCACTTGCTGCAGAAGAAGGGCTACGTGGCGACGGTCAAGCAGGCGAAGGAGATCGTCGAGAAGCAGGATCCGATCGTATGGGATGTCCTGGAGGAGGTGATCCGCGAGCATCCGGTGCTGCTCAATCGCGCCCCGACGCTGCATCGGCTGGGCATTCAAGCGTTCGAGCCGATCCTGGTCGAAGGGAAGGCCATCAAGATCCATCCGCTTGTGTGCACGGCGTTCAATGCCGATTTCGATGGGGACCAGATGGCCGTGCACGTGCCGCTATCGCCGGAGGCGCAGGTCGAAGCCTCCGTGCTCATGCTCTCCAGCCATAACATCCTCTCGCCGGCCAGCGGCCAGCCGATCGCCGTGCCCACGCAAGACATCGTGCTCGGCCTCTACTATCTGACCCGTCGCAAGCCGGGCGCCAAGGGCGAGGGGATGCGCTTCGCCTCCATGGACGAAGTCGTGCTGGCCTTGGAGGAGGGCATCGTCGAGACGCAGACGCCGATCAAGCTCCGCTACGAAGGGCGCTTGATTGATCTGGAGGCGCAACGCGATCCGCAGGATGTCATCAACGCGCCGGTCTACGAGGTGCAAGGGCGGCTCATTGATACGACCGTCGGCCGCGTCATCTTCAATCAGCACCTGCCCGAAGGCATGCCGTTCATCAACGGCTTGATGAAGAAGAACGGGCTGCAATCGCTCGTGCGCTACTGCTTCGTGCGGTTGGGGCACGCCAAGACGATCGCCCTGCTCGACAACCTGAAGGACCTCGGGTTCTACTACGCGACCAAGTCGGGCATCTCGCTCTGCATTGACGATCTGGTCGTCCCGGAGACCAAGGCCGAGTTGATCCGTCAGGCGCAGAAGGAAGTGCTCGCCGTTGAGAAGCAGGTGAAGGAGGGGGTCATCACCTCGGGCGAACGCTACAATCGCGTGATCGAGATCTGGTCGAACGTGGCCGAGAAGGTCGCCGACGAGATGTTCAAGGCCATGGAGCAGCGGGAGCGAGAGACGGGTGTGCCCAACCCGCTCATCGTCATGGCCGATTCCGGGGCGCGCGGATCGAAGCAGCAGATTCGACAGTTGGCCGGCATGCGCGGCTTGATGAACAAGCCGACCGGGGAGATCATCGAGACGCCTATTCTGGCCAATTTCCGCGAGGGGCTCAACGTGCTCCAGTACTTCATCTCCACGCACGGGGCGCGCAAGGGGTTGGCCGATACGGCGCTCAAGACGGCCGATTCGGGATACCTCACCCGACGCCTGGTGGATGTCGCGCAGGACGTGATCGTGACCGAGTATGACTGCGGCACGGTCAAGGGCATCTGGGCCGAGGCGATCATCCACGCCGGAGAGATCGTCGAACCGCTGCGCGAGCGCATCATCGGACGCGTCGCTCTGGAGGACGTCATTGATCCTATTGATGGCAGTGTCCTGGTGCGCGCCAATCAGGAGATCACCGAGGATCTGGCCAACGAGATTCAGAATGCGGGGATCGAGCGGGTGAAGATTCGCTCGGTGCTCACCTGCGAATCGCGGCGTGGGGTGTGCGTCCTCTGCTATGGGCGGAATCTCGCCACCGGGAAGATGGTCGAGATCGGCGAGGCCGTCGGCATCCTGGCCGCGCAGTCCATCGGTGAGCCGGGCACGCAGTTGACCATGCGCACGTTCCACATTGGTGGAGCGACGGGGGCCATCAAGGAGCAGTCCTCGCACGAGGCGCGGCGCGCCGGTCGGGTCAAGTTCGTCAACCTCAAGACGATCCGCAATCGCCGGGGCGAGCTGATCGCCATGAACCGCAATGGCTACATCGCCATTGTGGATAACCGCGGGCGCGAGATCGAGACCTATCCGGTCACCTATGGCGCCGTGCTGCGCGTGACCGATGGGCAGATGGTCGAACCGGATCAGCGCCTGGTCGAGTGGGATCCGTACACCTTCTCCATCCTCTCGGATGTGGAGGGGACGGTGCACTTCCGCGATCTCATCGAGAACGTGACCTTCCGCGAGGAGGTGGATAAGGTCACCGGCTTGGCCTACCGCTTCGTCATCGAGTCGCTCGATGAGAAGTTGCAGCCGCGCATTGAGATTCGCGACGACGACGGGCGCCTCATCAAGGTGCAGCATCTGCCGATTCGCGCCATCATCCTCGTGAACGATTTCGAGGAGTGGCGCCGGCGCAAGCGCGAGGAACGGCGTGAGGATTGGCAGGACAAGGCCGTCCAAGAGGCCGAGGGGGTGCGCGTGGCGCCCGGCGATGTGATCGCGAAGATCCCGCGACAGACGGCCAAGGCGAAGGACATCGTCGGCGGCCTGCCGCGCGTCGTGGAGCTGTTCGAGGCGCGCAAGCCGCGCGAGACGGCCGTCATGACCGAGATCTCCGGTCGCGTCAAGGTGCTCGGCATTCAGCGCGGCGTGCAGAAAGTGCAGATCATCGGCGATGATGGCGAGGTCCGCGAGTATTCGATCCCGCGCGGCGTGCACCTGAATGTGCAGGATGGCGATTATGTGCAAGCGGGTGATCCGCTCATTGATGGGCCACTGAACCCCCATGACATCCTCGCCATCCTGGGCGTGGAGGCTGTGCAGAAATATCTCGTCAACGAGATCCAGGAGGTCTACCGGCAGCAGGGCGTCACCATCAACGACAAGCACATCGAGGTCATCGTCCGGCAGATGCTCCGCTGGGTGCGCATCAAGGATCCTGGGGATACGGAGTTCGTGCTCGACGAGCAGGTGGATCGGTTCCACTTCCAGGAGGAGAACGAACGGGTCGTGAAGATGGGCGGGCGACCGGCTCAGGCCGAACCGCTGCTTCTGGGCATCACCAAGGCGAGCCTCTCGACCGATAGCTTCATCAGCGCAGCCTCCTTCCAGGAGACGACGCGCGTGCTCACGGAAGCAGCCGTCAGCGGACGCATTGACTTCCTGCGCGGACTCAAGGAGAACGTCATCGTCGGGCGGCTCATCCCGGCCGGGACGGGGATGAAGTATTATCGCCAGATCCGTATCCCCGTGGACCGGGTGGCCGAGGAAGCGGAGATCGCCTTGCCCTCGGAGGAGGAGCGCCAGGAGCTGCTCAAGGACATTGGGATCACCATCGCTGAGGAGTCCTCGGTCGAGGAGAATCTCGGCGATCTCGCGGAGTGATGGCGGGAGGCGGTGCGACGTCCTCTCGCTTCGCCCGATTCCGGAGAGGCGCGCATTGCGAGCGGTGGAGGACACAGGGGCCGCCTTCGGATCCTCCGAGGCGGCTCTTTCATGTGCGAGGGGAAGGGCGGAAAGAAGCCGGGGGGGTGAGCTATGGAGCAGCAACTGACCAAATACATCTGGCACAACGGGCAGTTCATCGCCTGGGAGGATGCCAAGATCCATGTCATGTCGCACGGGCTCAATTACGCCTCGGTCGCCTTCGAGGGGATTCGGTGTTATGCGACGCCGCGTGGCCCGGCGATTTTCCGTCTGCGGGAGCACTTGGAGCGCCTCCTCCATTCCTGCCGCATCTACCGGATGGAGGTCCCCTACACGCTCGAGGAGTTGACGGAAGCGTGCCGGGAGCTGGTGCGACGCAATGAGGTCTCGGAGTGCTACATTCGTCCCCTCATCTTTCGGGGCTACGGCGCCTTCGGCGTGAATCCCTTCCCGTGTCCGATCGAGACGTATATCGCCTGTTGGGTGTGGGGACGGTATCTGGGCGAGGATGCGCTGGAAGAGGGGGTGGACGCCTGCGTCTCGACCTGGGCGCGCATCGCGCCCAATACGCTCCCGGCTCTGGCGAAGGTGGCCGCCAATTACATGAACTCGCAGCTCATCAAGATGGAGGCGCTCGCGAACGGATTCGCCGAGGGGATCGCCCTCGACATCTACGGGAACGTGAGCGAGGGGAGCGGACAGAACATCTTCCTCGTTCTGAACGGGAAGGTGCTGACGCCACCGCTCAGCTCCTCCATCCTGCCGGGGATCACGCGCGATACGGTGCTGAAGCTCTGTCAAATGCTCGGCATCGAGGCGCAAGAGGCGATCATCCCACGCGAGATGCTCTACATCGCCGACGAGGTCTTCTTCACAGGGACGGCGGCCGAGATCACGCCCGTGCGCTCGATTGATCGCATTCGCATTGGCAGTGGCCGGCGCGGCCCGATCACCAGGCGATTGCAGGAGGAGTTCTTCGCCATCGCGACGGGGCGGAAGGAAGCGCCAGGCGACTGGCTGACCTACGTGTGAGTGGGGGCGTAACGGGCGAGCCCGTGTGACGCACCGATGCGGAAGGAGAGAGTGCTATGGATCTCGGATTGGCGGATAAGGTGGCGCTCGTCACCGGAGGGTCCGGAGGGATCGGACGAGCGATCGTGCGCCTTCTGGCGGCCGAAGGCGCGCACGTCATCATTCATTACCATACGGGGCGAGAGCGGGCGGAAGCGCTGCAGCGGGAGCTGCCCCGTGAGAGCTTGGTGCTCGGAGCCGATCTCACGCGGGAGGATGAGGTCCGAGGGCTCTTCGCCGCGGCCGTGCGCTGGCGCGGTCGGCTCGATCTCTTGATCGCCAACGCCGGGGCATCGCCCCATGAGGGGATCGGGATCAAGGACCTGACCACCGAGGATTGGGATTTCGAGTTCCGCGTGAATGCCCGCTCGGTCTTCTACTGCGTGCGCGAATTCCTCCCGATCGTGGAGCGGCAGCGGAGCGGGCGCATCGTCATCATCTCCTCGACGGCGGCGAAATTCGGTGAAGCGTATAATGCCGCGTACGCGGCGGCCAAGTCCGCCCTGCATGCCTTCATGCTCTCGCTGAAGAACGAGATCGTGAAGCTGGCGCCCTATGCGGCGGTGAACATCGTCGGCCCCGGATGGACGCTGACCGGGATGATGGAGGGGATCGAACCCAGCGTCCTGAAGCGATCGTTTCAGACGCGCGCGATCGCCTGGGAAGTCCCGCGCCCGGAGGATATCGCCCCCATTGTCGTCTTCCTCTGCTCGGAGACCTGCGCCCGTTTCATCTCCGGGCAGGCGATCTTCGTGGATGGGGGCATGGAGGGGAGAGTCATCCATTCGCTGGAGGAGCTTGCGCCTCTGGACGAATCCCTTCGCCGGCATCTCGCGCAGGGCGCGTGAGCCTGTGGGAGGTTCGTATGGAGAAGACAGCGGCGATCTTTCGAGGCTTAGACGCGTACATTCGTCAGGTGCGCGGCGAGTTCGAGGAGAAGCTCGCAGCGCTGGTCGAGACGCCCACCGTCAGCGTGGAGCCCGAACGTCGGCCCGACATCGAGCGCGGCGCACACCTGGCGGCCGAGTACCTGCGGGAGATGGGCGCCACCGTGGAGATCGTCCCCACGCCGGGGCATCCCGTCGTCTTCGGTCGGATGATCACCGATGCGAAGCACCCGACTGTGACCATCTACAATCATCTCGACGTGCAGCCGGCCGACCCTGAGGAATGGCGCACGCCGCCCTTCACCTTCGTCCGAGAGAACGGGCGATACTTCGGCCGAGGAACGACCGATGATAAAGGGCCGGCATTGACGGCCCTGTTGGCCGCCCGATACGCCGTGGAGAACGGCATCCCGCTCAACATCCATTTCGTCTGGGAGCTGGAGGAGGAGATCGGGAGCCCGCATTTCGCGCACTTCATGCGGAAGAAACGGCGGGAGCTGCGCACG
>BEHM01000075.1 GCA_002923315.1 bacterium HR10 | reverse complement strand
TGCGCCTGCGCCATTTTTCGCTCCACAGTCTTGAGCTGACCCTGGAGTTTCTCCACTTCGCGCGTCAGCTCTTGAATCCGAGCCTCATAGGCCTCTTCTTTCTTCTGCGCATCGGTCACATCGAAGAAAGCGGTGAGGACACCGATGATCTCGCCCGCGTAACCGCGCAGCGGCGTGGCCCAGCCGACCAACAGCCGCCGATCCCCCTCGGGCGTCATCGCGCGCAGGTCTTCGACGACAACGGGCGCACCTGCTTTGACCGCGCGCAAGGGGGGAAACCATTCGGCCGGATAGATGCCGACGTCCGGATGATAGAAGCCATACCAGTCCGTGCAATTGAAGAGCGTCGAGCGCGGTTCCAGAGGGCGATGCAAGAGCTGCTCCCAGGCGCGGTTCATCGAACGGATCCTCCCCGAGGGCCACTCGGCGATCCACACCGGGACGGGGAACTCGCTCATCAGCGCGTCCAAGCCACACAGCAACAGCTCATTGGCCTGATAATGGATGTGCGAGCGATCCGTCGTTTGATCCGCCCCCTTCTCCTCTCGACGTCCCAGGCCCGATCCGCGCAAGAGGGATCCGCCTTTGAACGATGATCGCCCCGCGAAGAGAAAGGCGGGTGCGAGGAGCCACAGCCCGAGCTCTTCACCCAGGAATGAGACCGCTGTCGGAAGTCCGGTGCCGAAGATCTCGATACCCATCCCCCATCCTCTTCGATGAAACTCCGCGGCTGCCCTCGCCAATTTGGCCCTATTTTTCTCCTCCCGTCAATACGGCGAATGCCGTATTTTCGACGGGTTGAATGTCGGAGCCCGATGAAGGCGCGCGAGCGGACGAAAAGAGGGCAGCGGCAGTGCCTCTCGCTGCGCTTCCTCGACGAGGGCGGAGAGCTGAGCTAAGATTGAGGAGGTCTTCTGAGCATCTCGGGCGCGCGGCGAGCGCGTCCGGTGAATCTCAAGGCATCGTGCATGGGCGGAAGACGTGAAGAAGGGGGGACTTATGGGAAGCGAACGGCGCGAAGTCGTCATCGTGGGGGCGGCGCGAACGCCTATTGGATCGTTTCTCGGGGCGCTCAGCAAGCTCCCGGCCCCAAGGCTCGGAGCGGCGGCCATTCGCGAAGCGCTGCGCCGCGCGAGTGTGGCACCGGAGGACGTGGATGAGGTCATCATGGGGAACGTGCTGCAGGCGGGTGTTGGGCAAGCCCCGGCGCGGCAGGCCGCGCTCTTCGCCGGATTGCCGACGAAGGTCGAATGCCTGACGATCAACAAGGTCTGCGGATCTGGGTTGAAGGCAGTGATGCTCGCCGAACAGGCGATCGCTCTCGGCGATGCGGAGATCATCGTCGCCGGGGGAATGGAGAGCATGAGCAACGCCCCGTATCTGCTGGAGCGCGTGCGGACGGGCTATCGGCTCGGACATGGTGAGGTGGTGGATAGCATGATCAAAGATGGGCTCTGGGACGTCTACAACAATTTCCACATGGGGAATGCCGGGGAACTCTGCGCGCGTCGGCTGGAGATCTCTCGCGAGGAACAGGACGAGTATGCGGCGGAGAGCTATCGGCGCGCGCGGCGCGCTCAAGAGCAGGGGCTGCTGGCTGAGGAGATCGTGCCCGTCGAGGCCCCGCAGCCCAAGGGGGGGACGGTCCTGGTGACGGAGGATGAAGAACCCAAGCGCGTGGACTTCGAGAAGATGAGAACGCTTAAGCCCGCCTTCGAGCCGGGGGGGACGATCACGCCCGCCAATGCTTCAAAGATCAACGATGGTGCAGCGGCCGTTGTCTTGATGGCGCGCGAGCGGGCTGAAGCCATGGGGCTGCGACCGCTCGCCCGCATCGTGGGGGCGGTCGCTGCCGCGCGCCAGCCGGAGGAGTTCCCCGTCGCTCCAGTGGATGCCATCCAGAAGGTCTTGCGAAAGACGGGGCTCGCGCTCTCGGACATTGATCTGTTCGAGATCAACGAGGCTTTCGCCGTCGTGGCGCTGGCGGCGATCCGATTGCTGGAGCTGGATGCGAAGAAGGTGAACGTCAATGGGGGGGCTGTCGCCTTCGGCCATCCCATTGGCGCCAGTGGCGCGCGCCTGCTCACCACGCTTCTTTATGAGATGAAGCGGCGGCAGGCTCGTCGCGGCCTGGTCACGCTCTGCATCGGCGGCGGGGAGGCCGTCGCCATGGTCGTCGAGCGGTAATCGCTGACGTGTCCGCGTCGGAGTCAGAAGTCCGGACCGAGGTCGTGCGCGTCACTCCTGAAGCACCGGAGCCGGAGGTGATTGAACGAGCGGTTGCCGTGCTTCGGCGTGGGGGGCTTGTCGCCTTTCCGACGGAGACAGTCTACGGACTTGGCGCTGATGCCCTCAATCCCCAGGCCGTCCGGCGCATCTTCGCCGTCAAGGGGCGGCCAGCGGATAATCCGCTCATCATCCACGTCGCCGGAGCCGGGCAACTTCGCGACGTGGCGCGGGAGGTTCCTGAGTCGGCGTGGGTCTTGGCCGAGCGCTTTTGGCCTGGTCCGCTGACGCTCGTGCTTCCGCGACATGAGCGGGTGCCTCTGGAAACCACGGGCGGACTGGAGACGGTCGCCGTCCGTATGCCCGATAGCGCGATCGCGCTCGCGCTCATCCGGGCTTTGGGGCATCCCATTGCCGCACCAAGCGCGAATCTCTCCGGGCGCCCGAGTCCGACGGCGGCCGAGCATGTGTTGGAAGACTTGCAGGGGCGCATTGAGCTGATCCTCGATGGTGGCCCGACGCGCATCGGTGTCGAGTCAACGGTCTTGGATCTGACGACCTCGCCACCGACGATTCTGCGTCCCGGCGGGGTCTCTCCTGAGCAGCTTCGACCCCTTCTTGGCGAAGTCCGATTGGGGGGTGAGGCCGCAGCCGCGCGTCGCTCGCCCGGCACGCGCTATCGGCATTATCGCCCTCGGGCCGAAGTGGTGCTCATCGAGCGGTGGGAGGAGGCGAAGCATCGGCCACTCCTTGAACGCTTGGGGGCGCGCGCGTATCGCATCGGCTACGTTGGGCGAGATCGGGGGATCTCGTTCGGGAAGGCGACGGTGCATCTGGTGGAATTGCCCCCTGATCCGCAGGAGTATGCGCGGCGGCTGTTCGCGATCTTTCGGGAGTTGGATCAACAGGGGGTCGAGGTGATCGTGGTCGAGGGTGTCGAAGAGGAAGGCCTGGGGATCGCCGTCATGGATCGGCTCCGTCGCGCGGCCTCGCGCATCGTATAATGCGAATCTCCGCGAGCGAGCCAACGCGCGCCGGAGCCGATGCTTCTAATGGAGCGTTCGGGTCCCCCAATGGTCTCCGAATCATTGTGGGTCCTGCCAGCGAGTCGGACGGCATGTGGTGAAGCTATGTGGAAGAAGGTGCTCCGCTTCATTCGTCGCGCCCTGCGGAGTCGGGCTTCCCCTCGAGAGATTGCGGGCGGGCTGGCGCTTGGCCTGCTCATCAATTTCACGCCGACGCTCGGATTTCAGATCCCCCTAGCGCTCTCCCTCTCCGCCCTCTTTCGCGTCAATCCGCTGGCCGCGCTGGCCGGCATTCAGATCACCAATCCGCTGACGGCACCCTTCGTATATGCGCTGACGTATCGAGTCGGGAAATGGCTGCTCGGGCAGAAGGATCGGGCTCCAGAGCTTCGGGAGCTTGAAGCCATGGACCTCGTGAGAGCGGGCGCAGCGCTCTGGGTGGGGGGATTAGCAGTGGGGGCGGGGGCAGCGCTCGTGGCCTACGTTGTGACCCTGTGGGCACTCAGGCGATGGCGCGCTCGGGGCCGACTGCACGAAACCGAGAGCTTCGCGTGAGGCGTGGCGCGCTCACGTCTTCAGGGCGCGGGCGAGCACGGCGAAGAACGTCGCGATCTCTTCCGGTTGCGTGAAGATATGTGTGGAGATGCGCAGACGGGGTCCTCCGCCACCCACGCGGATGCGATGCTCGGTCAGCACGCGGCGCACGCGTTCGGCCTCGGCCTCTGGGCATTGAGCCGTCGTCATTGCTCCCCACAGCTCCGGGTGATTCGGCGTGAGGAGTTTCGCCTGCGGCAGACGTTGAAATCCCTCATAGACGAGGCGCGCCAGTTCTCGCTGCCGCGAGAAGATGCGCTCAGGCCCGATCTGGCGATGGAACCGAAGGGCCGCCAACAGGCCCTTGAGCAGCGAGAGATTGCAGGTCCCCAGGTTGCTGAAGCGATAGGCCTTCAGCGCCTTATTGTTCCACTCCCCGCTGGCGATATTGACCCAGAGCCGATCCTGAACCTCCTCGCGCACATAGAGGACACCGGTCCCCTTTGGCGCCAGGAGCCATTTATGCGGGCTCGTGGCGTAGAAATCGCAGCCGATCTCTCGCAGATTGAGAGGAAGCTGGCCGATGGCATGCGCTCCGTCCACGACCGAGAGGATGCCCCGCTCGCGCGCCAGGGCGCAGATCTCTTTGGCCGGAAGGACGAGCCCCGTCGTCGTCGTGATGTGGCTGAAACTGACGACGCGCACCTCGGGCGTGAGCGCGCGATCGAAGAGCTCGAGGATCTGCTCCTTGGACGCGGGAGGGAGCGGCAGCTTCACGTACCGAAGGCGAATGCCGAACCGCGCTTCCTTCTGTTGCCAGCAGCACAGCCCTCCCGGATGCTCGTGATCCGTCGTCACGACGACGTCGCCCCGATTGAGATCCAGCCCGTTGCAGACCGTATTCATGGCTTCCGTGGCGTTCCGCACCAGGGCGATCTCATCGCGAGAGACACCGAGGAACTGCGCCAGCTCTTCGCGCACTTCGCGGATGTGTTCATTCTCCGCGTATCCCCACCACGGGTAGTCGGGCTCGTTGAAGGCTTCCGAGGTGAACAGATGCTCGGCGACGGCTCGGATCACCGGGAGCGGACAGACGCCCAAGGAGCCACAATTGAGATTGATGTGGTTGGGATCGAGCAGGAACTGACGTCGCATCTCGGCCCAGTACCACCGGGGATCGCGCTCATAGAGGGCGTCCGAGGGAAGCGGCGGGGCTTCCGCGCGCAGCAGGTGCGCCACTTGTTCGCGTGAGAGGCCGAGCACGGCCGCCGCCATGGCCTGCTGTACGAACTCACGCCGTTTCATGAGAGCCTCCCGTCACGTCAAGGGAGAGGGGTGCGCCGATTCCGAAGCCGCGCGCGAGCGCTGCCGCTCTCGCTCGGCCACAAGCTGATTGGCCAGGAGCAGGCTCTCGAAGGTTCCGGCATCGGTCCACCAGCCGTCCAGGATGTCGTAGGTCAGCTCCCCGCGCTCCAGATAGGCATTGTTGACATCGGTGATCTCCAGCTCGCCACGGGCACTCGGCTTGAGCGTGCGGATGATGTCGAAGACCTTCTCGTCGTAGAAGTAAATCCCGGTGACGGCGTAGGGCGAGCCGGGGACCTTCGGCTTCTCCTCGATACGAATGATGCGTCCATTCTCAATGACCGGCACGCCGAAGCGCGTGGGATCGGGGACCTCCTTGAGCAGAATTTTCGCGCCCGATCCTTGCTCCAGATACCGCTGGACGTATGGGGCGATGGATTTCTCGATGATGTTGTCGCCCAAGATGACGCAGAGCAGATGTCCATCGGCGAAGTGCTCGGCCAGACTGAGCGCCGCCGCGATCCCCCCCTCGCCCTGCTGGTACGTATAGTGCAGATGCTTCAGTCCGAACTCGGCCCCATTGCCCAGCAGCCGAAGGAAATCCCCGGCGTTATTCCCCCCCGTCACGATCATGATGTCGCGAATGCCCGCTTCGACGAGCGTCTCCAGCGGATAGTAGATCATCGGCTTGTTGTAGACGGGGAGCAGATGCTTGTTGGTCACCTTCGTCAGCGGATACAATCGCGTTCCGAGTCCACCCGCCAGGATCACGCCTTTGATCGTTCGCTTCATCGCTCGACCCTCTCCCGACCGGATTGATCGCCGGGGGAGATTGTGACATGATCGGGGGCGGAGGTAAAGGGGGAGGCGAGGACCTTCCGGGCACCGGCCATCATCAAACTTCATGATCCCATAAGATCTTTTCACTTGACGCTCCGCCGACGTGCGTGCTATCTTCTGGCCGGCTTTTCGGGGAGGACAACCGAAACTGAGGAGGGTCGGTTATGCGCAAGGTCTGTGCATCGCTCCTCGTGATTCTTCCCCTGTGTCTCTTCCTCGTGGTGGGGACCGCCTCGGCGCAAACGGCCACCAGCCGAATCACGGGCACGGTCGTGGATCCGACCGGCGCCGTGATCCAGGGGGCGGTCGTCACGGCCAAGAATGAGGCGACAGGGGTCGAGTATAAGACGACGACAACATCGGCCGGAACGTACGCATTGGAGTCGTTGCCGGTCGGCAGTTATACGATCACTGTGGAATATCCTGGCTTTCGGACCTACGTCGGCACGCGCAACGTGTTGACGATCGGCGCTCCGCTTGTGGTGAACGTGACGCTGGAGGTGGGGCAGCCGACGGAAGTGGTGGAAGTGACCGGAGCGTACGAACGCATTGAGACGAGCCATGCCATGCTCGGCGGCGTGGTGACGCAGCGCGCCATCGTCGAGCTGCCGCTCAACGGGCGCAATCCCTTGAGCCTCATCATCCTGGAGCCCGGATTGGTGCAGCGCACGACGGGAGCCGCGGGCTCAGGGACGCACGTCTTCGGTTCGCGCGATCGCGCGCACAACGTGACGATTGATGGCATTGACGCCAACGAGTCCTCAGTGCCGAATCCGCAGAACAACGTCTACCGGCTCAATCCGGACAATGTGCAAGAGTATCGCGTGGTCACGCACAATGCGACGCCGGAGTTCGGGCGCAACAGCGGCGCCAATGTCAACATCGTGACGCGCTCGGGCACGAACGAGTTTCATGGTGACCTCTTCTGGTTCCATCGCAACACGGTGCTCAATGCCAATGAGTGGTTCAACAACGCCTCAGGTTTGGAGCGGCCGACGCTCCTGCTGCATCAGTTCGGGGCGTCCGGGGGCGGGCCGATCGTCAAGAACAAGACGTTCTTCTTCGTGAGCTGGCAGGGGAACCGGATCAAGCAGACGATGCCGATCGCGCAGTCGTTCGGCGTGCCGCTCGTTTACACGGACACCTTGAAGAAGCAAGGCATCTTCCGCTACTTCGTCCCGGATCCGGCGAACCCCCTCATTCTGGATGGCGTCATCATCACGCGGAATTCGCCGCGGTTGGTGGACCCGGTCACCGGGGCGCTGCGGCCCGGCGTGCGCATGTGCGCGACGCCCACGGAATTGGGGTGCATTCGCACGTACAATATCTTCGCGAACGATCCGGCGGGCATCGGTCCGGACCCCCTCATGATGGAGATGCTCGCGAAGTTCCCCTCGCCCAACACCTTCAACGTCGGCGATGGATTGAACACGGCGGGCTTCATCTGGAATCCTCCCTCGCGATTCAAGGGGCCCCACAACCTGTTCCGCATTGATCACAAGTTCGACGAGAACAACAGCATGTTCGGGCGCTTGCTCCTCTCGGATTGGGACACGCGCGAGGGGGATTTCCTGAACGCGCGGCCTTCGATCTTCCCGGGCTTCGCGCCGCTCGGAGAGGTAAGCCGAGAATCGCAAGGGTTGGCCCTCAACTATCGGCGGGTCATCTCCTCGCGGATGGTCAATGAATTCACGACCGGATTCAGCCGCTTCATGTTCACGTTCCTGCTGCGGGAGGCCAATACGAAGTTCGGCGTGGAGCCTCCACCCTATGGGCAAGAATGCTTCGGCGACGATTCGCTCTCGCTCGTGGACACGCC
>BEHM01000074.1 GCA_002923315.1 bacterium HR10 | reverse complement strand
CCCTCTCGCGATCGTCGAGGGACGAACGCCCTGTGGCTGCGGCTGCCTGCGAGGCTCCCCTTGCGCTTTGGGGAGGATAGCTTCCGCTTCCACCGGCGCGCTGCCGAGGAGCGGAGGTTGCGTACGGCCGTCCTCGACCTGCCCCGCATCGCCCTAGATGTGGACGCGCCTGAGGACCTCGGCGAACTCGCGCGCCAATATGCTGAGGAAGGGGAACAGCCGACGCATTCGCACACGGCCCGGCTGTTAGAGGGTCTATCATGGCTCGTGCGATTCAGGTGATCGGCATTGAGGGATTGCCCGAGGTGCGGCCGGGCGATGATCTGGTGGCGCTGCTGCTTGACGCGTTGGCCGCCGAAGGGCTCGCCCTCCAGGAGGGAGACATCGTGGTCCTCACGCAGAAGATCGTCTCCAAGGCCGAGGGGCGGCTGATCGCGCTCGCGGAGGTCGAGCCCTCGATGTTCGCGCGCACGGTCGCTGAGCAGACTGGGAGAGATCCGCGACTCACCGAGGTGATCTTGCGTGAGGCGCGGCGCATCGTGCGCATGGATCGGCAGGTGCTTCTGGTGGAGACGCGACAGGGTTTGGTCTGCGCCAACGCTGGTGTGGACCGATCAAATGTGGGCGAGGGGCGCGTGGCGCTCTTGCCGCAGGATCCCGATGCTTCGGCGCGCGCCATTCGGGAGGAGATCAAACGGCGCACGGGCATCCAGGTCGCCGTCCTCATCACGGATACGTTCGGTCGGCCTTGGCGCGAGGGCTTGACCGAAGTCGCCGTCGGAGTGGCCGGGCTGGCGCCGCTCAAGGATCATCGCGGGCATCGCGATCGCTTCGGCGTGCCGCTTCAGGCCACGCTCGTGGCCGTCGCCGATGAGCTGGCGTGTGCGGCCGGCCTGGTGATGGAGAAGCTGGCGGGGATTCCCGCGGCGATCATCCGCGGCTACGCGTATGAGCCGCAGGAGGGGACCGCCGCCGCGCTCGTGCGTCCGCCCGAGCGCGATCTCTTTCGCTGAGAGGAGGGATCGGTGAGGATCGCCGTCATTGGAGGGACGGGGAAAGAGGGGCGTGGGCTCGTGTTGCGATTGGCCGCATTGGGCGACGACGAAGTGCTCATCGGTTCGCGCCAGGCGGAGAAGGCGCGGGCGACGGCCGAGGAGATGAATCGCCGATTGGGTCGGGTGGCGGTCACGGGATTGGAGAATCGCGAGGCGGCGCGCGCGGCCGACCTCGTGTTCCTCTGTGTGCCCTATGTCGCGCATGAGGAGACGCTGCGGGCGATCGCGCCGGAGCTTCGGGGAAAGATCCTCGTGGACACGACGGTGCCGCTTGATCCGCAGAACCCCTTGCGGTTGAAGCGCCGGTCGGAACGCTCGGCCGCCGAGGAAGCGCGCGCGCTTTTGAACGACGCCGCTGCAGTCGTCGCCGCCTTTCAGAATGTCTCGGCCGTGGCCTTGCAGAATCTGCATCACGCTGTTGAGTGCGACATCCTGGTCTGCGGCGATGATCCGGCGGCGAAGGACCTGGTGATCGGGCTCATCCGTCGGTTGGGCATGCGCGCATTTGACGCCGGCCCCCTGGAGATGGCGCGCGCCGTTGAAGCGATCACGCCGCTCTTGCTCTCGCTCAATCGGCGCTACGGCTCGCGGCGGGCTGGCATTCGCATCACGGGCGTGGAGGAAGACCCGACCCCTTCGACTCGATGAATCGCGGTCGCTCTGCGCGGGCCGATTTCCGGACGATGATCCCCCGTTCCTTGTCTCCTCTCACGGTCGGGTGATACACTCTCGCCGAAGATGCGGCGGGAGTGGAGAAGATGGATTCGGTCATCACCGGTCGCCGATTAGGCTTGTTGCTTCCCCCGAGGGGATGGAGGAGCTGATGAAGGGACCGAAACTCACGCGCGACCCCTACGGCTTGGTGGGCACCACCCTGGCCCATCGGTACCATCTGGAGGAGCTGGTGGGAATCGGCGGGATGGGCGTCGTCTATCGCGCGCGCCATCTGGTGACGACGGCGATGGTGGCGGTGAAGGTCCTCAAGCCAGATCTGGCGCTCGCCGATCCCGAATTGGTCGAGGCCTTCTTCAAAGAGGCGAAAGCGACCGTGGGACTGGACCATCCGTACATCGTCCGGGTCACCGATGCCGCCATGACGGACGACGGGCTTCCCTTCCTCGTCATGGAGTGGCTCTCCGGGCGCACGCTGGAGGAGGAGATCCGGCGACGGGGACCTCTGCCGCTCGCTCAGGTGGCGACGTTCTTGGAACAGATCGGCGAAGCGCTCGCTCACGCCCACGCGCGAGGCATCGTACATCGAGATTTGAAGCCCGCCAACTTCATGCTCGTCACCGATTACAAGGGCGAGCTGATCCCGAAAATCCTCGACTTCGGGATCGCGAAGGTGCTCCATTCGACGGCGAGCGCGCGCGTCAGCCGCGCCATGGGAACGGTGCATTATGCCTCGCCCGAACAGTTTCGGGCGGGAGCGGCCATTGATCATCGGTCGGACATCTACAGCTTGGGGATCGTGACCTATCAGATGCTCACCGGGCGCGTGCCCTTTGACGCGGCCTCCGTCGAGCGGGTGATCTATGAGCATCTGCATGTGCCGCCGCCTTCGCCCCGAGACTTTCGCCCGGAGCTTCCTCCGGCCGTTGAGGAGGTGCTCGCACGCGCCCTGGCCAAAGATCCCGAAGCGCGGTTCTCCTCGGCCCTGGAGTTGGCGCGAGCATTTCGGCACGCGATCGGGCGGGGAGGGGGGGAGCTGCGCTTGGAGTGTCGAGATGCCCGGACGCGCGCTCCGGTGGCGGCGGCTCTCGTCTACCTGGATGGCCGATATGCGGGACAGACCGATGCCGAGGGGAAGTGGGGGATCCGTGATCTCGCCGCGCGCCCGCATATCGTCGAGGTGGCCTCACCTCGCCACCACCTGTGGCGGGAGACCGTGAGTTCAGAGCGCGGTGAAGAGTGCGTGCTCCTTGTGGAGCTGAATCCGTTGCCCCTTGGGAGCATACTTCTGCGGTGCGCCGTCGCACACGCGGAGGTCTTCCTGGACGGGGTGCGCGTGGGCGTGACGGACGAGCGCGGATCGTGTGTGTTGAATGGCATCCGCGCCGGTCGGCATCGCCTCACGGTGCGGCATCCACAGTATGCTCCGGCCCATATCGAGTGCGACGTCGTCGAGGGAGAGATGCTCCCCCTCGTGCTCACGCTTCGCCCCTGTCGAGGGCGTATTCTCACGCGGCTCGCCTTCTGGAAGAAGAAGGAGGGGGTGACGGCGCGCGCCACGGCGATGAAGGGGAGGCTCCCGCCCCCTTCTGCCATCTTCGACACGCTCGCCGACACCGCGACGCAACGGATCGCGCCTGCGGCGCCGACGGAGGAGAATGCGCGTCCTCGGGTGACGGCCAGATGGTGGCGCTCTCGGCGCGCCCTCGCGGGAGGGATCGTGGGCCTCAGCCTCGCGGGATTCGGCCTCGCTCTCTGGCTCTGGAGAGGGTCGAAAGAGGTGCCATCGCCCGCTCCTGAAGTCCGGTGGGAGGTGACCTCCGCCGAACCGGTATCCCCCCCGTCTCCTCCGCTGCCGGAGCCATCGCGCCGGAGTGAGGCGCCGCCTGCTGCCTCCATCCGCCGTCCTTCGTCTGCCATACCATCCCTGACATCCCCCCCACAGGCGGGATCACCTGCCGAGGCAGCGTCGGTGAAAGAGCCCTCTTCGCGCATCGAGGAGACGACAAGCGCCTCACCATTGGCCATCGCCGAACACGTGCGTCGCGGGAACGAACATTTCACCGCCGGGCGCTACGATGACGCCCTTCGCGAATACCACGCGGCCCAGAGGCTTGATCCCTCAAATCCCGACGTCTACTACCTGATCGGTCTCGTTCATGAGCGCCGGGGCGAGTATGAGGCCGCGCGCGAGGCCTTTCAGCAGTGCACGGACGGGCCGTATGCCGCCGTCGCGCGCAATCACGTGAAGATGCTGGAGAAGAAGCGACTGAAGCCCAGGCAAAAGCCGTGAGGCTCGCTCATCACGCTCACTCATCGGGGCTCAGGGAGCCGATTCGTAACGGTGAAGAGCACCGCTCCCTCCACGATTCGCACTGAGCAGCGCAGCGAGGAGGTCTTCAATCCCGCGAGCGGGCATTCCCACTGCGGGCATCGCCCACTCGGGCCAGCTCAAGGGAGCGAGTCGTCCGTCAAGCGCTCTATCGGAGCCGTCGTCTCCGCCGAGCGGGGGGTTCTGCATTCCGGGCGAACCCCAATTCTCTCAACCGGTGCTTCATCAGGGAGAACGCTGGCGTGTCGCGCACCAGGCGCGGATCGAGCGCCAGATGGTCCGTGATCTCCGCCTGCGTGTTCCGAATCCGCTCGGACGCCGGGGGATGCGTGCGGAAGACGAAGCCGAGCAGGTCGGGATTCTGCCGCGAGAGGCGCTCCAGTTTCTCGAACATCGAGATCATGCCGCGCGGGTCATATCCGGCGGCGTACATAGCGTGCAGGCCGAGAAAGTCCGCTTCGCGCTCGGCATCCCGCGAATGCTTGGTGAAGATGCCCGCCGCCAGAAGCTGCGAGGCCGTCTGCCCCAGGCGCGCCGCCGTGCTCTCGCCTCCGATCGCTCCGATGCTCAGGTTGATCAAGCCGACGATGAATTGATACTGCTGCGCCCGCTTGAAGTTCTTGAGTCCATGCCGCGCGACGACGTGCCCGATCTCGTGCCCGAGCACTGAGGCGAGTTCGCTCTCACTCTCCACCGTCGCCAACAAGCCCGTATGCACGTAGACATAGCCGCCCGGCAGCGCGAACGCGTTCACCGTCGGGTCCTCGATGATGAAGAAGTGATAGTCGAGATCCGGACGTTTGGAGACGCGCGCCAGCCGTTCCCCGAGACGCTGCACATAGCCGACCAGCTCCGGATCGCGCACGAGCCGTTGCTCCTTCTGCAACTGCTTGTGCAGCTCCTCTCCGAGGCGGATCTCCTCCTGTTCCGAGTACAGGCCCTCGTTGCTGTAGCTCGCCCGACGATACTTGTCATACGGATTTCGGCTTTGGCCCGCCGCCTCCACCGGGCCGAGCGCGCGCGTGGGGAGGCCGAGCACGAGCCCGAGGGCCAGATTCCCCAACACGAGAATCGAGAGACGACGTCGTTTCTGCGCATCGCTTCCGATCCGCATAGCTCACCCTTCGCCAGAATACTCGAGATCCGCGCGCGGGTCAATTCCCCCACTCCGCGAGGCGTCATCAAGACGGTGCAGAAGGCGCGAAGCAGATAAGGGCTCCTGTGATTTCGCCACCTGCGGGAGCCACCCACTGACATCGCGGGGAAATCAGGGGAAGAACCGGTAAATGTCCTTGCGATGTTTCACCCGGCAACACTCCACGACTCGCGCCTGGGGATCAATCCGCAGGCCGAGGCGGTAGTCGCCGAATCGCACTCGATAGAACTCCCGATGCCCGGTGAGCCTCTGAATGTTGGGGAGAGTCAACGGATCGGCCGTTGCCGGAAGGATCGTGAACGCGAACTCTTCTACTTGCGCGCGCACATCCTTCGGCAGCTTCTTCAGCTCATGCAGGAAGACCTTCTTATAGACGACGCGCCACACTACTCGTTCTCGGGAAGTTGCTCGTAATAAGCTCTGGCGGATTCGTAGTCGAGCGCTTCATCTTCGGCCACCTCGGCGATCAACTGGCCGAGGGCATAGTCCTCGAGAATCCGCTCGATCTTCGCGAACGTCTCAATGTCAATTTGCACGGCCACCGGCGTGTTGTTTTCATCAACCACCAGCTTCTTCGGTATGCCCATACTTCTCCCCTCCTCGTTCTCTGCGGAGCTCATCTTCCGCCAGAATACCCGAGATCCGCGCGCGGGTCAATTCCCCCACTCCGCGAGACGTCGCCGAGGGTGTAGGGAGTGCTCAGATTATTTGCAGGCTTGACAGACAGACAGACGGTATGCTGCTGGCCGCTTGTGGTGGGAAAACTCAGATGAGGAGGAGAGCCATGAGAGCTCATGTGGCGCTGATTTCGATATTTGTCTTGAATGCCCCCATCCTTACGATATTCAGTGCCTCTTCGTCTCCTGAGGTGGGCGTGAAGGCCTCCTGGAGTGGACCGTCCCTCGCGGCCTTATTCGCACGTGATGAGCGAAGTGCTATCCCTCCTTTGGAAGGTGCTCCAGCGGTTCACGGGACGGTTGGCGATTCAGCCATTCGAGAGATCGCTGCGGTATCTGCGAACTTGAACGTCTCCTTATTGGAGGAAGCCTACGACTCCACACTGTATGTGTTACGCAGGTTCGCCTATAACGAGCTGGTCAATTGGTCCGAGTATGAAGAATGGCGCTCCCGGGTGATTCGGGCGATCACCCATATGGATGCCGTGGGATTCAATCGCGCTATAGATCGGAATCTGGTCAGCCTCACGACGAGGTATCAACCTGGAGCGGGCGTTGACATATATCGCGATTTGCTCGACGCGGGGATGCCTGAGCACATCATAGAGATGTTCTCACGCGTCTCCAGGCCACAGGCTCTAGCGGCAGCGAGAGGAGTGAGCGATATGGGATACACGAACTACCTCCTCTCGCTGATCTCCAAGCTGGATCACATCATACGGATCGGCACAAACGCCCGACTCCGTTCATCGGGAGCTGGTTACATGCTATCGGTCTCCACAGCGGTCGATTTTGATCTGATGTGTGGCCTGGCCATCCTGGGGAGCATTGCTACTGCTCTTGGAGTCGCTTCTTGCGCAGCTGCCCTTTCCGGAATCGCCCTATATTCTTGCTTGGCCAGTATCCTCAGTATTCCCGCTTCCGCGATCGCAGTCCTTGTCGAATGCTTTCAGTAGCTCGTTATAATTTAGGGTGCCCGATGTGTGATTAGGTCATTGATCAGGCAGAGATCGCATCACAAGGGAAAAGCAGGGAGATGAAGCGTAAAACGCTGGCGAGGATATTGCTCCTTTTAGGAGCCCCTCTTTTCTGCACCACCCTGACTCTTTTTTGCGTTCATGCTATCCGAGCCCGCTTGTGGAAAGTGCTCGTTATGGGAATCTCTCCAACGCTCGCGCTGCTGATGTTGTTTGTCGGATTTTGGGTCACGGTGAGAAGGGGGGAGCCTATTCCAGAGGATGAAGCCGTCATAGCCCTCTCGCTCTTTTTGGTGATAGTCTCAATGGTTCTCATTTTCGTCATTCATCTGCTAGAGACGGTCACGCGCTTTTAGCAGTTGATGCGTCAGCGATCTCATGAGAGGAGACCGGAACCGGTTATGATCGCTCATGCACCCTTGGGGCGATCTTGATCTGGGCGGTGGTTATACCGGAGAGGACACTGGAGGGAGGTGGACTTGCCCTCTCAGCGCGCGCCTTTGATGAATGGCGGCGGTGGCGGTTGTGGCAATTGAGATATCGAGCGGGGCGCACCAGGGAGCGGAATGCGCGGGCGTCGTAGCTCGTCAATTCTGTGGGTGCGATGTGTGGCGTTCACGCCGGTCGATACCTTCTGCTCAAATCCGGTTGGGCAGGGCGGCTTGGTCTTTGGTGCGAGGATGTGATATATTCCGATGCCTCGTTGGAAGGGATTTCGCGGGAGGAGGACGGGGCGTTGAGCATACTCGTGGACGAGCATACGCGCGTGGTCGTTCAAGGGATCACGGGGCGGGAGGGGACGTTCCATACCCAGCAGATGAAGGCGTATGGGACGCAGATCGTCGCGGGCGTCACCCCCGGCAAGGGGGGGACCTTCCATGAAGGCGTGCCGGTCTTCAATACGGTTGAGCAAGCCGTGCGGGAGACCGGGGCCAACACGAGCGTGATCTACGTCCCGGCAGCGTTCGCCGCCGATGCCATCATGGAAGCGGCGGATGCCGGGATCGCCCTCATCGTCTGCATCACTGAGGGGATTCCCGC
>BEHM01000073.1 GCA_002923315.1 bacterium HR10 | reverse complement strand
TTCGGTCGCCCGCTTCGCGGGCTTGCTGGCGGAAGGGAGTTGGACTCACGACGTGGGTTCGCTTCGCTCACCCTAGGCTAATTTCGGTCGCCCGCTTCGTGGGCTTGCTGGCGGAAGGGAGTTGGACTCACGACGTGGGTTCGCTGCGCTCGCCCTAGGCTAATTTCGGTCGCCCGCTTCGTGGGCTTGCATGCGGAACTGGTCTCAAAATCACAGCTCGCTCGCGCTCGCCATGGGCTGAACTCAAACGCTCGCGCGTGTGGGCTCGCGGGGGGGTAGTCTCATGACGGGAGTCTCTTCTCGCAGGTGGGCGCGTGGTCTCCTCACTTCGCGCGCGGACCTGGGGGGCGCGCGCTTCCGGCTTCGCCCTCTCCTTTCGAGAAGGAGGCCAAGCGCGTGCGCCGTGGCGCGTGCATGAGGATTGTCGTCACAGCGACAATGGCTCCGGCTTGCCCGAGTGCCAGAAGCGTCAGCATCGGCGTCGCGTCTCGAAGGAAGAGGGCGCCGGCTCCCAGGCAGAACGCGAGCACGTAGATCGTCCCCACAGCTTCGCGTTCGGTCATCCCCAGCTCCACGAGCCGGTGCGACAGATGCGAGCGGTCGCCCCGATAGATGGGGCGCCCTTCTCGCCAGCGGATCCAGATCACCGAAGCCATGTCGTAGAGGGGAAGTCCGAGCACGAGCACGGGCATGAAGAGGCCGAACCACTCGTTCCGGACCTTCTCCTCGGGAGCGCCCGAGGAGGCCAGGACCGTGCTGATGCCGATCAGATAGCCGATCGTCAAACTCCCGGCATCGCCGAGGAAGATGCGCGCCGGAGGAAAATTGTGCACGAGGAAGCCCGCCAGCGCGCCGATGAGCGCCGAGAGGAGGAAGCCGATGTGGACCTCTCCGAGCGAGGTCGTGATGGACCAGAGCAGCAGGCTGCAGATGATGGCGACGCCCGCTGCCAATCCGTCCATGTTATCGAGCAGGTTGAAGGCGTTCGTGATGCCGACGATCCAGAGGAGCGTCACGGGGGTCGCCAGCCACGGATACGCTTGCGGGAGCGAAAGGCGCACGCCTGCGGTGACCACGAGCGTCGCGGCGAGGATTTGCCCGGCGAGTTTCGCCCATGCGGGGAAGCGCGGGCCGGAGAGGTCATCGGCCAGACCCGTCGCCAGGATGATCATCGAGCCGGCCAGGGTCACCCAGAGCGTCGGCGGCACGAGTCCGACCGCGTCGAAGGTGGCGAGCACTTCGGGAAAGAGGCGATGCGCGAACTCCTGTTGGCGGAGCATCGGAAGCAACGCCAGATGTCCGCCGATCACCAGAAGCAGCGTCAGGAAGACGGCCACACCGCCCAAGAGCGGCTTCGGCTCTCGATGGATCTTCCGCTCGCCGGGATGATCCAAAATCCCCAAAGCGAGTGCGGCGCGACGGGCCGCTGCAACCAGCACCGTGGAGAGCAGGAAGGCCGTGGCCGCGATATAGCCGTAAGCGAGAAGGTGTTCCCGACTCATGCCGATTCGCGCGCCTCACCTGCGGGACTGAAGCGTCTGTGCCGTCTCCTGCGCGCTCCACCTCGCGGAACGGCGATCAGCCCGACCGCTTGGTTCGCGCTGGGGTTGCTCCAGAAAGAGCGCGATCGGTCGGCTATAGGTCGGGGCGTTCAAGGCCACGCCGAGGAGCGCTGCGAGGGTCGGCGCGATGTCCGTCATTGAGACGATGGGCGCGCGCGCGCCGCGGCGCACGCCTCGGCCCCAGAGGATGAGCGAGGCGAACATTTGCGGACGATCGGGCAAGTAACCGTGCGTGCCGCGATAGTTCGGGCGTGGTGGGCGGAGGGCCCCGCCCCGATACTCTCCGCCGAAGGCGCAGAAGTCGGCCGCGTCGAGGAAGAAGGCAGCTGTGGGCGCAGCGCCGAGCGGCTCCAGCTCCGAGGCGTCGAGCACGCGCAGAATGGGAGAGCCTGGCCGTCGCGCCCAGTCTTCGAAGAGCCGCCGCACGGTCTCGCGCACGGCGACGTTCGATGGATCTTTCAGGAAGATGGACGCCGAGCCCCCGTGCGACCATACGGCCGCCTGCCACTCGGTGAGGCGTCCGTCGGGATCGAATTTCACCAGGCCCGCCTGCGCGAGCACGACGCCAGGGTGGAACTCGCGTTCGACGGGCATGAACCCGTGATCTGAGACGATGGCCACGGTCGTTTGCGCTTCGAGCCCGGCGCGACGAATCGCCTCCAGAACGCGCGCCACGCGCGCATCCTGCTTCTCAAGCTCCGCGTAGGCCTCTGGCGAGTGCGGGCCCGTGCGATGTTGCACGCCGTCCAGTTGGATGAGGTGCAGAAGCAGCAGATGCGGCCGATAGCGCGTGATCAGATGCGCGGCCGCTTCCACGCGCAGATCGTCATCGTCCCGTGCTTCGGGCTTCTCCACAGCGCGCAGGATTTCCTCCACCACGCCTGCCGGTCGCGCGTGCCGCGCCACGAGCCTCCATGCCGAGGGGCCTCCTTGGGCTGCGTTCGGATCGAAGATCTCCGGGATGTTGTACTCGATCTCGGCCTCGACGGTGACGGGCCAGCTGATCGCCGCTGTGCGAAGCCCCGCGCGGCGCGCGGCGGCCCAGAGCGTGTCGCTTCGAATGGCCGAGGCCCACCAATACCATCGGCCCGTCCGCGGTGCCGTCGGCTCCTCGAAGATGCGGTTGAAGAAGATGCCGTGGTCGCGCGGACGCGCGCCGGTCACGAGCGTCGTGTGGGAGGGGTAGGTCACCGACGGATACACGCCGATCACGCCGTCGGCGAAAGCGCCCTCATTGCGCAATCGGCGCAGCGTCGGAATCTTCAATCCGTAGCGATCCGGATTCCGGTAGTATTCGGGCATGAGCCCATCAATGGAGATCACGACCAGATGCGCATCCGCTGACGGCTGTTCGGGCGTCACCGATCGCGCGCGCGGAGCCAGGGGGACGAGGAGAAGCAGCAGGGCGGCGAGCCCGAGGATTCGTCCGCGACCTGGCGCGTGGTGAAGCCAGCTGCCGAATCGAGCGCGCGAATGCCTGAGACGCAGAGCGCTATGAACAGGCGTTCGAGGTCGTTCCGTCATCGTCTCCCCCTGTGATGTCGCTTTTCCATGCCCGTCTTATTTCATCGCAAGGGGAGCGGCGGAGGCAAGTCAAATGGGGACGAATGAGCGCTCGGGAGGCTGCCCGCGCGCTGCTCGGGCTCATCCGGCTGCGCGCAGGTGAGGAGAGAGACATCGGCCCAGACCGGCCGGTGATCGGAGGCCACGGCGTCGTGCGCGACGCCGGCATTGAGCACCTGCAGGTTTTGCACGTAGATCGCATCGAGCGTCATGCGGATGAAGAACCGCCGGTACGTCCACGGGGATTCGGGGAGCGCCGGGATGAATCCGGCTTCGCGCAGCCGACGGTCCAGGGCGCGCCGATCCCCTCGGGTGAGCGTGTTCAGATCGCCGAGCAGCAGGCGGCACGGTGTCGGATGTCGAAGCGCGCGCTCGAGAGCAGCTTCCACCTGTTTGACCTTCAACTCAACGGGCACAAGAGCCTGCACATGCAGGTTGTAGATGCGGAGGCGCACCGCACCGAGCTCGATCGTCGCTCCCAGCGCGACGCGCGGCAGATCGTTGGGGCGACGCTGCTGGGGGAGCACGATGCGCTCCACATCCAGAAGGGGATAGCGGCTGAGGAGCGCCAGGCCGATCTCGCGCCCTCCTTTGCGCTTGCCGGGGAGATAGACGTAGTCGAATCCGAGGCGCTCGGCCAGGAGGCGGGCGTGACTGAGCTGACGCTCGCGCACGACTTCCTGAAGTGCGATCACGTCAGCGCGCGACAGCTCCGGGTGCGTGCGGAAGAGTTCGAGCACGCGCTCGAGTCGCTTGCCGAGGTGGACGTTGTAGCTCACGATTCGGATCGTCGCGGGCGTCTCGTCGCTGCGCTCGCGACGGAACGACCCGCGCTCTTCGAGCACGGCTTCGGCCGGCAGCGCGTTTTGTCCTCGGCGATCCAGTGTGGGGGACAGCGGGAGGGGCCACGCTCCCACCAGGAGAAGGCCCACGCTCAGCGCGACCGCTTGTGCGCAGCGGTTCCTCAGCATGCCGGTTGGCTCCTGCGCTCGTTCGGACGGGATAAACCGTGGAGGATCAGGCGCGGCGTCGCCGTCTATCTTTCAAATGCGCGAGGAACTCCTCGCAGGGGAGCGTGTTCAGGATGTCCTCGCGTCGCGCCCATCCGCGCCGCGCCTGCGCGATGCCGTAGCTCAGGACTCGGAAGTGGCTCGCGTGATGCGCATCGGAATCAATGACGAGCTTCACGCCGGCCTCGACGGCTTTTCGAATATGCTCGTCCTTCAGATCCAGGCGTTCGGGATAGGCGTCAATTTCGAGGACCGTGCCCGTCTCGCGGGCGACGCGGATGATCTCCTCGATGTCCACCTCGTAGGGCTCGCGCTTGAGCAAGAGGCGGCCGGTCGGATGAAAGAGGATATCGGCATGGGGATGGCGCATGGCGCGCGCGATCCGCTCGGTCATCTCCTGACGCGACATGGTGAAGTGGGAGTGGACGGCGATGCCGACGACATCCAGTTGCGCGAGCACTTCGTCGCGGATGTCGAGCGTCCCGTCCTTGCGGATGTTGACTTCGGCGCCGGTGAGGAGGCGAATGCCGCTCAGCTTCTGATTGAGGCGGCGGATCTCAGCGATCTGCTCGAGCAGCTTCGCCTCATCCGAGCCGCGCGTCATCGCCAGGCTGCGCGTGTGATCGGTGATGGCGATATATTCCAGGCCCATCCGTTTCGCTTCGAGCGCCATCTCCTCGATGGAATTCGCGCCATCGGTCCAATTCGTTTGCACCTGCAGATCGCCGCGCAGGTCGCCGTACTCGATCAGGCGCGGCAGTCGGCCCTGACGCGCGGCTTCGATCTCGCCGCGATCCTCGCGCAATTCGGGGGGGATGTAGCTGAGGCCCAGGGCCTCGTAGATCTCCTCCTCGGTGCGTCCGGCGATCCGTCGCTCGCCGCGAAACAATCCGTACTCGTTCAACTTCAGGCCCATCTTCTCGGCGATCCGCCGCAGGGCGATGTTATGCTCCTTGCTCCCGGTGAAGTACTGCAGGGCGGCGCCGAAGCTCTCTCGCGGCACGACGCGCAGGTCCACGTCCAGACCGTTGCGGAGCCGCACGCGGCTGCGCGTCTCGCCTCGCTCGTACACATGTGCCACTTCGGGGAGGGTGACGAAGGCCTCCATCACGCGTTCGGGACGTCGGGAGATGATGAGCAGATCGGCATCGCCCACGGTCTCCTTGCGTCGCCGGAGCGATCCTGCGATCTCCACGCGTTCGACCTCGCGCAGGGCCGCCAGGCGGGCGGCGATGTCCTCCATGAGGGGCAGAATATCACCGAGCAAGAACCGCCCTCGGTGTCGGCGCAGCAGCTCGATGCCGCGCAAGATGGCCGCTTCCGTCTTCTCGCCGAAGCGGGGGAGCTGTCGGATGCGCCCTTGCCGCGCCGCTTGCTCCAGCTCATCGAGCGTGGTGATCCCCAACGCTTCGTAGAGCGCGCGGAGGGTCTTCGGTCCCACGCCCTCGATCCCCATGAGCGACGCCAGATCAATCGGGTATTTCCGCCGCAGCTCCTCGTAGTAGGACATACGGCCGGTCCGCAGCAACTCTTCGATCTTCTGCGCGATGCTCTTGCCGACGCCGGGGATGGCTTCCAGCGCCTTCACGCCGCCGCGCGCGTACAGCTCCTGAATCGGTTCCTCCAGGGCGTCCACGGCGTAGGCTGCCTTCTCATACGCGCGCGGCTTGAACTGGACGCCGTCCATGTCCAGGAGGAAGGCGATCTGGCGCAGCATCTCCGCGACGTCGCGATTGGTCATGCCGCACCTCCGCGCTCCCGCTCGATGAGCACGCGACGCAAGATCTTGCCCGACGCCGAGCGCGGGATTTGATCCACGAACTCCACGCGACGAATCTTCTTGTACGGGGCGACGCGCTCGGCCACATAGGCCATCACCGCTTCCGCGGAGACATCGGCCTTTCGGACGATGAAGGCTTTCGGGACCTCCCCGGCCTCTTCATCGGGGCTGGGGATGACGGCGGCATCGGCCACAGCCGGATGCGAGAGCAGGACGGCTTCCAGCTCGGCCGGGGCGATCTGCAGGCCCTTGTATTTGATCAGCTCCTTGATCCGATCCACGATGTAGAAGTAGCCATCCTCGTCCACGTAGCCGACGTCGCCCGTGCGGAGCCATCCATCGGGCGTGATCGTGCGGGCCGTCTCCTCGGGGCGCTTCCAGTAGCCCTTCATCACCTGCGGGCCGCGGATCCACAGCTCGCCCAGCTCGTTCACCCCGCGCGGCGTGCCTGTCTCCGGGTCCACGATCTGGCACTCGGTATTCGGGAGCGGCGGACCGACCGACGCCAATTTGATCCGCGCCGGGTCTTCGGGATTGGCGTGGGTGACCGGACTGGTCTCCGTCAGTCCGTACCCCTGCAGGACGAGGCAGCCGAGTCGTTCGGCGCATGCGCGCGCGACGGCTTCGCTGAGCGGAGCCGCTCCCGACATGATGACGCGCAACTTCGAGAGGTCGTAGCGATCCACCAGCGGATGCTTGGCCAGGGCCAGAATGATCGGCGGGACAAGATAAGCGCGCGTCACGCCATAGGCCTGCAGGATGTGCAAGAACGGCTCCAGCTCAAAGCGCGGCATCGTCACCACGGTCGTCCCCTTGTAGAGCATCACGTTCATGACGACCAGGAGTCCGTAGCTGTGGAAGAAGGGGAGGACGCCGATGACGACATCCTCTTCGCGCACGCGGTGAAGGGCGGCGTCCACCTGGCAGATATTGGCGACCAGATTGTAGTGCGTGAGCATGACGCCTTTGGGCAAACCGGTCGTCCCGCTGGAGGAGGGCAGCACGACGACATCCTCGCGGGGGGAGATGGCGACCTCCGGCACGCGATCCGCGTCATCGAAGAGCTCCGTCCACGGCGTCGCGCCCGTTGCTGCTCCGATCGCGAAGACGTCGCGAACGCCTGCGGCGCGAGCCGCTTCGAGCGCTTTCTCCAGGAGCGAGGGGACCGTCAGCAGATACTTCGCCTCGGCATCGCGCAGTTGCCGTGTCAACTCCTCGACCGTAGAGAGGGGATTCACCGTCGCGGTGATCCCACCGATGAGCGAGACGGCGTGGAAGGCGACGGCATACTCGGGGAGATTCGGGCTGTAGAGGGCCAGGACATCGCCCTTTCGGAATCCCCGCCGCCATAACCCCGCAGCGACCCGGCGCACCGATTCGGCCAGCGCGCGATAGCTCACCGACCGACCCGTCGGCCCGTCAATGAGCGCGGCCTTCTCCCCCCATCGCTCCGCGCGCTCCAGCACAAACGGCGTCAGGGGGACTTCCGGGATAGCGATCTCCGGATATGGGCCTCGCACGATCATACGGTCGCCCTCCTCTCGGCCAGAGTATATCCCGTCGGCGTCACACGGGGCAATCCGCAGCGGATGCGGGGCGCATCGGACGAACGGTTCACAGGAAGAATCGGCTCAAGCGTTGCGCGAGCACGCCGGCCAGCGGCGGGACGAAGAACGTCACGCCGAAGCGCAGCACGGTCAGCGGCGCGCCGACGAACGCGATCTCCAGCGGATAGCGGGTGAACGACCACAGTTGCCACGCTGTCAGATACGTCATCACCGTTCCCGCGCTCGCTCCCGCTTTGAGCAGCACCATGGCGAGGGGGAAGCTCGTATACGGTCCGCCCGGCGTCAACGCGCCGGCCAGGCATCCCACGGCGATCCCCCGCCAGCCGGCCTCTTCGGCCAACCAGCGTTGAATCCACTCCGGCGGGATGAGGAACTTGATGAGTCCCTCGCACAGGAAGGCGCAGACGACCAGTGGGAACGTCATCACGAACGTCTGCCAACTGCTGCGCAAAGCTTCCGTCGGAAGCCCATGAGCCTTCCACACGGCGGTGACAAAGAGCGCGACCGTGACGATGATGATCAGCACCGTGCTCATCCACATCGCGACCCCTCCTGGCGCGCGACGTCATGCGCGTACGCTTCAGGATAC
>BEHM01000072.1 GCA_002923315.1 bacterium HR10 | reverse complement strand
ACGCCGTCGAGCGCGGCTATGCCTCGCGAGTAACCGAACTGGAATCGCAACTGGCCCGGCTACGGGAGCCGCAACTGAACATTCCGGTCTACGACGTCTTCTCGCGGGAAGCGCTCTTGCGATCGGGGCAGACGAATCCGGTCAATGGCGTCACCGTCTCGCCGGGGGCGAGGAGCTTCACGCTGGTTCTCAACGGGGAGGGGCTGCCCGAGTATCCGAGCTACGCCATCGAGATGGTAGATCGGCAGGGGGTTGTTCGCTGGCGGGCGGTCGGGTGGCAACGAGACCGGCGGGGGAATTTCACCCTCACGCTGGATCGCGCGTTTCTGAGTCCGGGGACCTATCGGTTGACGCTCTATGGGCAGCAGAGAAAGCGCCTTCATCGGATCGCGGAGTATTTGGTTGCGCTCCACTATCGGTGATGCGTTCGAGGTCTGTGAGGAGTCGTTCGGCGCGTGGGCATGATATTCGTTCCCTGATGCCTGATGCGTCTTGGCTTTGTGTTCTGGCTCCTGTCTGGAGGTGCTTGTCTGTTACGTGGGACTGTCGCAGAGTGGCGACGCAGATTGTAGGGAGGAGTGGGTGAACTGGTGGGGGCGTCTGGCGTCTTCGTGTCGCGCGTATGTTGTGGGATTTCATGGGGATATTTGGCGGATTCGGCTGCTGGTGCGGCTGCCTGAAGGGCGAAAGCTGGTCTGTGAGGGGCGGCTTCTGAGGGGCTTTCTGTCGCCGGATGGCGACAGGTTCGGGGCTTGGTCGTGAGCATGTCGGGCGGCGGGGAACGGGCTCATGCTCTTGGACTTATCGTTTGTCCCCCTGGGAGCGGATGCTCTGGCATGGGGATTGCATTGTATTTCTGGCGTGAGGATGGTGCCACCATACAGCGAAGCGGCCGAGCACAACCGGGGCGGTCCGAGGCCCGCTGTGCGGATCGCCCATGGGATCAAGAGGTGTAGCCCCTCTTGATCCGGGACGGAGCCCCCGTTTGGAGACCTCCCCCAGTTGAGCGCTTGCCCTCGCCTGAGGGCGCGGGGGCTTCCTTTTTGCGGGAGTGTTACGACTTCCGCTTCGCCTTCCGTGGGGCAGGGGCTGGTGATGGGGAGTTCGAAGGCATCGGCTCCGAGGGGTTCTCATGGGGTTTGGTCTCACGCCGGATCATCTGGATGAAGAGGTCCATATCATAGTCGCACTCGCGCGCCATTTGTTCGCGCACAGCGTGCAGGACCTCCAGGAATTTCGGCTTGCGATACATCGTCATCCGACCTCGGAGACCAGGAATTCCGGCGTGATGATCGTCGGCACGAAGAAGCCTGACGTGACGTTGAACAGTCGCACGCGCGCTTGCCGGTAGACATTCGCCAGGTAGCCGAAGTTCCAGGTGACCAGGAAGTCAATTTTGTGAAAGGACGCCACGGCCACATGGAGCGCATCGGCCATGTACTTGCGCTGGAAGATACCGCGCGCGATATAGCCTTCGGCCAGGATGCCCACCTCCTCGGTGATCTCCAGTTGGGGGATGTCGCGGATGAGATTCAGATAGGCCTGTCGGCGGGGCTCCCGCATCCGTTCCAGCTCGCGCACGACGAGCGGCGAGATATAGGCGTCGTAGAGCGGGCGCTCATGCTCCCACCAGCGAATGGTCAGGTCACGGCGGAACGGATCCTCGTTATCCAGATAGGCGCCGATGACCGATGTCTCCAGGTAGATGCTGATCTTGGCCACGTTCATCCCTCCGAAGGTCGCTCGTTCGTGGACCGGATGGCATCGGTCTGCGGCACGAGCCGAATCCGCGCGCGGGAGAAATCGAACGTCACGCGGAAGTGTTTGAGGAAGCTCCCGCCCAGAATCCCCGCTTGCATGAATCCCGCCGATTCGTTCACCGCCCCCAGGTCGAGGACTGGCGCGCGAATGTTCCGTTGCTCCAGGCTGTTCATCGAGAGGGAGGGCAGCAGGATCAGGTCCACGTTCTCGATGACGCCCGCGGCGCCGAGCACGCGAATCTTCGGAGACGGGAGGATGTGCTTCTCCAGGTTGTACTTCTTCACCACGTGGGCGCCGACGACGGTGGCGCTGGCCCCGGTATCAATCAGGAAGTTCACGATCTCGCCGTTATGCAGCTTGACCTCGGCGCTGACCAGGCCGCCGTTGGTCGTGCGGAAGGGGATCTCCGAACCCTCTGCTGTGGGCACCGGGGGTGTCGCCGATACCGGTTCAGTCTCCAGGGTGATCGTCTGCGCGGCATAGTCAATGGTGAACCGGAAGTTCGCCAATACCGAGAGTCCGAGGAAGCCATCGGCCCGTATGACTTCGCCTTCACCCTCGGGATTTCCCGTGTGGTGAATCGTGCGAATGTAGATGGGGATGTTGAAGATGCGAATCTCGCCCAGGTCGAGCGAATCCAGCAAGCCGTAGACGATGGGGAACTTCCCGCCGCCGCCGACGGCGCGCGCCTCGCCCCCGCGCGCCAAGGGACGGATGCCCAGCCGTTCCGCCGCCTCGTAGGAGAGCACGGAGATGCTCGCGCCCGTATCAATGACGAGGTTCAGCAGCACGTTGTTTCCGGCGCGCGCTTGAATGAAGGGGCGATCCCGTTGCAATCGGAAGGGGATGCAGGCCGTGCGCTCCCCCTCGATACGGTGCAGATGCGTGATGCCCAGTAGCGATAGCGCGCGATAGAAGGCGATCAACCCGCGATACCGCTCCCGCCGCTCCACATCCATCTTGGGGGAGACAGCCAGGAATTTCTCATAGTACTCAGCCGCCTCGCGGAACTTCTCCAATCGAGCGGCGGCCCGTCCCAAGGCGATCCAATAGTCGGGTTCGCTCGGATCGAGCGCCGTCGCCCGTCGCAGCCGTTGGTACGACAGCTCGGTGCGATTCTCGAAGAAGTCAATCTCGGCCAATCCGGCCCAGGCGATGGCCTCGCGTTCATCCAGAACGAGCGCTGCGGCGAACGCTTCGGTCGCTTCTCGAAAGACGCCCGAGCGCAGGAGCACCAGGCCGATCAACGCGCGCGCGCGCGCACTCTGCGGATCCTGGCGCAGCGCTTCGGCCGCATGCTCGAACGCCTCGTTCAGGTCCCCGAGCTTCAACAGCGCCTGACTGAGCCCGAGCCGCGCCGGTTGATCCTTGGGATTCTTCGTCAGCAGCTCGCGATAGGCCTGGGCGGCTTTCTCATAATCCCCCTCGCGCATGAAGCGCTCAGCCTGCCGATACCGCCGCCCGGCCGATTGCACCGCGCTCGATCGGGGGGATTCTTCAGGAGGGAGCGACGCGGCGAAGCTGGAGAATGCTCCACCGTCACTGAGAAGCGCAAGCAGAATGAGGGCGACTCGCAAGCCCTTCGACCAATGGGGGGCGGGCCCCCTGCGACGATGTGGTGTGCCGACATTCACGAGCGCCCCTCAACACCGTCCGGTCCCTCAGCTCCGAACCAGAAGGAGATTTTAGGCCTCGGCACTTCGGCTTGTCAAACACGTCTGGAAAACCCGCTTCGGCAGACAACACTCGCGCTCAGACGTGATCGCCTATCGCCCTGATGCGGTGCGCGCTCCCCCTGCGGGAAGAGCAATGATGATCTCGCCACGCCGCCCGGCCATCACTTCTTCCACTCCTGCATGCCCGTGCCTTGGAAGGGCCAGTCCGCGAGCATCTGAATCGTGCTCAACTGGTTGGAGAAGGCCACGAATTCGATCCCGCACTCGGGGCATTTGATCCGATCCCCCTTCTGGGGCCGCAGGTAGGCCGGGCTCGTGGGGATGAAATATTCGGCTTTGAACCGAATCGGATCATCCGGCCCCGTGTACGTGTAGATGTGCGTGTTGCAGTAGGTGCAGATGACGCGCTTCATGCCTCGCCCTCCCCCACTGGAGTTTGGTCTGAGAGGCGCGCCGCGAGCTCGCGCACGAGCGCCAGACCCGCGTCCATGATCCGATCTCGCTTCTCCACGGACGTCGCCTCAACGTAGACGCGCAGGACGGGTTCCGTCCCCGATTGCCGAAAGAGGATCCAGCTGGCGTCTTCGAACAGGAATTTCGTTCCGTCCAGGGTTTGGACGTCCACGATACGGAAGTCGGCCAGTCGGTCGGGCGGATCGGCCGTCAAGCGGGCGACGATCGCCTTCCCGCGCTCGACGGGCATATGTTGGTCCTCGCGCCGATACTGGAACTCCCCGAATTCGCGCCAGAGGGCGCGCACTGCCTCCGAGGGGCGCTGCCCGCGCGCGATCAGGGCTTCCAGCAGGAGCAATCCGGCGAAGGTCCCATCGCGTTCCGGCAAATATCCCCGCACGCCGATCCCCCCGGATTCCTCCCCGCCGATCAGGACGTCCTCGGTGAGCATCAGATCGGCGATATACTTGAATCCGATCGGCACGATGCGCACGGGACATCCCAGGGCGTCCGCGATGCGATCCACGAGCACGCTCTGCGAGAACGTGCGCACGACGATCCCGCGCTCTCCCCGTTCGCGGACCAGATGCCGGACCAGCAGCGGGAAGATCTGATGTGGGGTGATGAACAGGCCGTCCTCGCCGACGGCAGCCAGCCGATCGCCATCGCCATCGTGAGCCAGGCCGATAGTGGCCTGCGTCGCGCGCACGGCGTCGAAGAGCGCGCCGAGATTCTGCGGCATCGGCTCCGGATTGACGCCCCCAAAGAGCGGATCGCGCTCGGTGCGGATCGTCTCCACACGGCAGCGCCCCCCGCCGAGCAGACGCTCCATGTAGCGATCGGCCGTCCCATGCATCGGATCCACGACGATGTGCCAGTTGGAGCGACGGATTGCTTCCACGTCCACGAGCGCGCGCACTCGGTGGAAGTAGGCCTCATCCGGGGGGTCTATCCATCGCACGAGCCCCTCGGCGTGAGCGCGCTCGAGCGGCTGTCGGCGGGGTTGCGATCGCCCGAGTTGTGCTTCCACGGCCCGTGTCACCTCCGGGCGCGCCGATCCCCCGAAGGCCTCCTTGATCTTGAAGCCGTTGAACTCCGGCGGATTGTGGCTGGCCGTGATGACCACGCCCGCGCGCGCCTGCTGCCGGTGCACATCGAAGGAGACCAACGGCGTCGGCAGATCCCGCCGATAGAGCCCGACGCGAAGACCATTTCCGGCGAGCACCTCCGCCACGCGCGCGGCGAAGTGCTCCGAGAGGAATCGCCGATCGTAGCCGACGAGCACCGGCCGATCCGCGTCCGCCTCTCCTTCCGCAGCCTTCAGATAATCGGCCAACGCCTGCGCCGCGATCTCCACGTTGCGGAAAGTGAAGTCCTCGGCGATGCGTCCTCGCCATCCATCCGTCCCGAATCGAATGGACGTCGGCATCAGGTTTCCTCCTCTCCACCCATGATGCTGTAGTCGGTCACGACCGACTTGTCTCCGAGGAACGTCCCCGCGGCGATCTGAGCCGCGCGCCCGACGTGGCAGCCTCGCCCCAGAACCGATCCGCGCACCTCGGCATGCGCGCCGACGCGCGTCCCCGACCACAGGACGGAATCCTCGATCCGCGCCCGCTCTTCGATGAAGCAGTGCGGCCCGATGACGGAATTCACGATCTCGGCTCCCGCCTTCACCGTGCAACTCGGATCCACGACCGAGAGCCGATCAATGCCCGCGGTCTCATCGAATCGCTCGCCGCGCGACGGGCGCACCGGGGAATAGGTCCGCACCTTGCCGGCCAGCACATCGAGATTCGCCTGCAGATACTGGCGCGGTGTCCCGATGTCCCGCCAATACCCCTCCCACACGTAGGCCTGCACCGGCTCCCCCCGCTCCAGAAGCAAGGGGAAGAGGTCGTATTCGAACGAGAACGTCTTGCCCTCCGGAATATGAGAGAGCACGCGCGGCTCCAGGACGTAGATGCCCGCGTTGATCAACCGCGACGTCACCTCGCTCGCGCGCGGCTTCTCGACGAAGCGCGTGACGCGCCCGTCGGCGGCCATCTCCACAACCCCATAGGCTGATGGGTTCTCAACCGGCACGAGGACGATCGTCGCCACCGCCGCCGTCTCTCGATGATGCCTCAGGACGTCGGAGAGCGCGAGATCCGTCAGAATATCCCCGTTCAGCACAATGGCTGTCCCCCGCACATACGCTTCGCAGTTTTTGAACGCTCCGGCTGTCCCCAGGGGAGTCGGTTCCACGACGTACCGAATGGAGAACTCGTAGTCCTCACTCTCGGTGAGGGCATGTTCGATCCGCTGCGGTTGATAGGCGAGGCAGACCATCACCTCTTCGACGCCCGTCCCGCGCAGCAGATCGAGCTGGTAGAAGAGAAACGGTCGGTTCACCACCGGAGCCGCCGGCTTCGGCAGGTGAACCGTCAGCGGGCGCATGCGCGTTCCTTTCCCTCCGGCGAGGATGACCGCGTGCATGACAGTGACCGAGTCCCTCGGATGATCTCAAGCACAGGGAGTGTAGCATCTCCGGAGGCGAGTCTCCAAGTCGCGCTCGCATTCAGGCCTGGCCCTCGCCCGATTTTTGGAGGAATTCGAGGAAAGCCTCCGACACCGGGGAGAGGGCGCGCCGGCGATGCCGCACGACGAAGAACTCGCGCTCGATGACCGGAAGCTCGCGCACCGGCACGACGCGCACCAGGCGGCATTTCACCTCGTGCTCGACGGCGCGCGCCGAGAGGAAAGCGACGCCCACGCCCGCGATCACCGCTTGCTTGAGGGCGCTCGTGCTCCCCAGCTCGGCCGCGATGGTGAACTCCGTCAACCGGTGACCCAGCTCCGCCAACGCGCGCTCCAGGACGGTGCGCGTGCCCGATCCACGCTCGCGGATGAGCAGCGGCAGATCGCGCAGCTCGGCGAGCGAGAGCACCCGCACGCGCGCCCACTGCTGATCGCCGGGCGCTACGAGGACGAGGCGATCGGAGGCGAAGGGCTGAAAGTCCAGATCGCGCTGTTGGTGACGCGCGCCGACCAGCCCCACCTCCACGCGCCCGCGCTCGACCTCCTCGATGATGCCCGCCGTATCGGCGATGACCACTATCGCGCGCACCTGCGGATGCGCGCGCCGGAAGCGTCGCAGCACATCGGGCAATAGATACTCTCCGGGGATGGTGCTGGCGCCCACGCGCAGCTCGCCCTCCAGGCGGTCGAGGAATCGGCCCACGCGTTCAGCGATCGCGCGCCGCAGTTCCGGAAGCCGTCGCGCCTCTTCGTAGAGCACGTCCCCGACAGCCGTCGATCGAATCTCGCGCCCCAGCCGATCGAAGAGCCGCACGCCGAGCCTCGCCTCCAACGCCTTGATGTGTCCGCTCACGGTCGGTTGCGTGAGATAGAGCCGCGCCGCCGCCCGCGAGAAGCTCCGCTCCTCGTACACGGCGCAGAAGATCTCCAGCAACCGGAGATCGAGCATGCGTTCGTTCCACACCCGCCGGTTCATCTCCCTCAACGTTAGCACGCCCATCTCGACCTGCTCAACCGCCTCGCTTGCCCCTCGCGTTCTCGACCTTCTAGAATATCCGCTTCGCAGCGCCGAGAGACCAAGTGGCATGACCTCAGGCGAGGACATCATCATCGAGTTCCGGAACGTGAGTTATCGCCCGGAGGGGGAGATGCCGCGGATCGCTGCGCTCTCGTTCCAGGTGCGGCGCGGCGAGCTGCTCGTCCTTCTCGGTCGCAGCGGGGCAGGGAAGACCACGACGCTCCAACTCATCAACCGATTGCTCACGCCGACCGAGGGCGAGGTCCTCGTGGAAGGGCGTCCGACGACGGCCTGGGATCCGATTCGCCTCCGCCGCCGCATCGGCTACGTCATCCAGGAAGTCGGTCTCTTCCCCCATCTCACCGTTGCGGAGAATGTCGCGCTCGTGCCGACGCTCGAAGGATGGAGTCCTGAGCGCACGGCCGCGCGCGTGCGCGAGCTGCTTGAGCTGGTGGGGCTTGAGCCGGCGATCTTCGCCCGCCGATACCCGCATGAGCTGAGCGGCGGACAACGCCAGCGTGTTGGCGTGGCGCGCGCGCTCGCGGCCGATCCCCCGATTCTCCTGCTGGACGAGCCATTTGGAGCGCTCGATCCGATCACGCGATGGGAGCTGCGCGCGGAGTTCCACCGCCTTCATGAACGCTTGCGCAAGACGACGCTCTTGGTCACGCACGATGTTCATGAAGCATTCGCCCTGGCCACGCGCATCGCCCTGTTGGCCGA
>BEHM01000071.1 GCA_002923315.1 bacterium HR10 | reverse complement strand
TACAGTAAGCGCACGGTGGACATCGAGTATCGGTTCCCCATGGGGTGGGGGGAGATCGAGGGCATCGCCAATCGCACCGATTACGATCTGCGCGCGCACTCGAAGTCCGATCCGCGCAACGCGCATTCGACGGATGATCTCACCTATTTCGATCAGGCGGCGGGCGCTCATGTGCGGCCGTATGTGATCGAGCCCTCGGCGGGGGTGGATCGCATCTTCCTGGCTCTTCTCTGCGATGCCTATCACGAGGAGACGGTGCGCGGGGAGAAGCGCGTCGTGCTGCGGCTGCACCGAGACCTGGCGCCGATCAAGGTGGCCGTCTTTCCGCTCCTGCGCAATCGGAGCGAGCTCGTCGAGTTGGCGCGGAAGATCGCCGAAGATGTGCGCGCTGTGGTCCCCGGGCGCGTCGTCTACGACGATACGGCCTCGATCGGGCGGCTCTATCGGCGTCAGGATGAGATCGGCACGCCCTATTGCGTGACGGTGGACGTGCAGTCGCTCTCGGACGAGCAGGTGACCGTTCGCGATCGCGATACGATGCAGCAGGTGCGCCTTCCCATCGCCCGGCTCCGCGAGTACTTCGCCGAGCAATTTCGACGAGAATCGTCGCTCGTGGGCTGAGGGAGGACGCCGCCGATATGACGGCCGTGTTGGATGTCCCGGAGCCGATCCTCACGCTCTGCCGCGCCATTCGAGAGGCGGGGGGACGCGCGCTGCTGGTCGGCGGGGGGGTGCGCGATCGGCTCCTCGGCCTCCCGTGGAAGGATTTCGATCTGGAAGTGTATGGGCTGCCCGCAGAAGCCGTGAAAGCTGTGCTCCAGCGCTTCGGCGAGGTGAACATCGTGGGCGAGAGCTTCACCGTCTACAAGCTCCGCCTCAATGGATGGGACGTGGACGTGAGCCTCCCTCGCCGGGAGACCAAGAGCGGGCGCGGGCATCGGGGATTCCGCGTCGTGGGCGATCCCTCGTTGCGGATCGAGGAGGCGACGCGGCGGCGCGATTTCACCATCAATGCCATGCTCTATGATCCCCTGACCGAAGCAGTGATTGATCCCTTCGGCGGGCGCGCCGATTTGGAGCGACGGATCCTCCGCATGGTGGATGCGCGGACGTTCCCGGAGGATAGTTTGCGCGTATTGCGCGCCATGCAACTGGTGGCGCGATTCGAGTGCACGATCGAGCCGGAGACGCTCGCCGTCTGTCGCTCGATGGATCTCTCCGATTTGCCGAGCGAACGCATTTGGGGGGAGATGGAGAAGCTCTTGCTTCTCGCGCGGCGACCCTCCCTCGGGCTTCAAGCGGCGCTCGATCTGCTCATCATTGACAAGCTCTTCCCCGATCTCCGGTGGCTCGTCGGATGCCCGCAGGATCCGATCTGGCATCCGGAGGGGGATGTGTGGACGCACACGCTGCTGGCTGTGGATCGGGCGGCGGAGCTGGTCCGGGAGCATCAGTTGCCGAAAGAGAAATGGTTGACGGTGATGCTCGCCGTGCTCCTGCACGACATCGCCAAGCCGCTCACGCTCAAGGAAGAGAACGGGCGCATTCGCACGCCTGGCCACGAGGAGGCGGGCGTCGAGCCGAGCCGGCGCGTGCTCGATCGGTTGAACGTGCACACGATCAACGGCTACGATGTGCGCCATCAGGTGCTGGCGCTGGTGGCTCACCATCTGAAGCCCGCGCAGTTTTACAAGGATCGCGAGCGCGTGACCGATGGCGCCTTTCGGCGCTTGGCCGCGCGATGCGATCTGGAGCTGTTGTATCTGGTGGCGAAGGCGGATGCGCTGGCGCGCGGGCCGGCCTCCAGCTCGGAAGCCGAGGAGTGGTTCATTGAGCGCGCGCGCCGCCTGGGCGTGGAACATGCCCCCCCCAAGCCCATTCTCATGGGCCGCCATCTGCTCCAGTTGGGGATGCGACCCGGGCCCGAGATGGGCCGCCTCTTGCGCGCGGTGTACGAACTGCAGCTCGATGGGAAGGTCACGACCCTGGATGAAGCGCTTCGCGTCGCCCGCCAGTGGCTCGAACAGCGATCGTGAGGCGCGGGCGGACGGTCTGCTCGGTGCGTCCTTCCCATCCGCCGCGCATCCCGTGAGCGGATAGCTTGAGCGCTCCCGGCACACATCTGCTAAAATCGTGCGGGTCATCACCGCGCTGGAGGGCATCATGGGGAAGGTCGTGGTCGTGCAGCACGCCGCGTGTGAGACGCTGGGGACGATCGCCGACGCCCTCGAGGACGCCCGGCTCGAGGCCGCATACGTTCGCGCGTTCGCCGGGGAGCCGATCCCCACTCATCTGGATGAGGCCGTCGGCCTCATCCTCATGGGCGGACCGATGGGGGTGTACGAGCAGGATCGGTATCTGTTTCTCGTCGAGGAGATGCGCCTGATCGAGCGCGCGCTCGATCAGGCGAAGCCGATTCTCGGCGTCTGCTTGGGCAGTCAATTGCTGGCGGCGACGCTCGGCGCTCGCGTCGTGAGGGGGCCGCAGAAGGAGATCGGATGGTTCCCCATCACGCTCACGGAGGCGGCACGTGCGGATGCGCTCTTTGCAGGCGCGCCATCGTCCTTCGTCGCCTATCATTGGCATGGCGACGTGTTCGACTGTCCCTCGGGGGCCGTCTCGCTGGCGCGCTCGGCGCTGACCGAATGTCAAGCCTTTCGCTATGGGACGAACGCCTACGGGTTGCTCTTTCATCTGGAGGTGACCGAGCCGCTCATCGCCGATATGGTTCGGACCTTCGCCGGAGAGCTGCGCGAGGCGGGCCTCTCCGGCGAGGAGATCCTTCGACAAGCCGAGCGCTATGTGCCCGACCTCAAGCGAATCGGACAGACGGTCTTCCGGGCCTGGGTGCGCTTCCTGCAGACGTGAGGCGGGGAGTTCTTCCTCTGAGGAGGTTGACGATGAACACGCGACCGCGTGTGTGGAGACGCCTGGGGAGAATCGCGCTTTGGGTCAGCGGTCTGGTGTCCTTCGTCTTCGTCGGCGGATTGGCGCGCCCGGCGCAAGACGATGTCATTCGCGTCGGGCCGATCGCCGCGCGGCCCGGCAGCGTCGTCTCGGGCATGATCGAAGTTCCGGCCGCGACCGATCCCGGGACGCAGATCCCGGTGACCATCGCACGGGGGGAGCGACCCGGTCCCGTCTTGGCCCTTGTGGCGGGAAATCACGGCTACGAGTACGCCCCGATTCTGGCCCTACAGCGAGTGCGGGCGCAGCTAGACCCGAAAGTCCTGCGGGGAACGCTCATTCTCGTGCATGTCGCCAATATGCCCTCATTCCTGGGACGGACGATCTATTACAGTCCGGTGGATCGAAAGAACCTGAATCGCGTTTATCCCGGCCGCCGAGACGGGACGCTCTCGGAGCGCATCGCCTATGCGATCACGACCGAAGTGATCGAGAAGTGCGACATGCTCGTTGACGTGCATTGTGGGGATGGGAACGAGTCGCTGCGTCCCTACGTCTACATGCCGGTCACGGGCGATCCTCGGATGGACGCCGCTGTGCGCGAGATGGCGCTCGCTTTCGGCATCGAGTACATCGTCGTGGATCGCGATCGGCCGAGAGATCCGGCTGCTTCCATCTACTGCGCGACGACGGCCATCACGCGAGGCAAACCGGCGATAACGGTCGAATCGGGATATTTGGGCGCGACCGATCCGGAGTCCATCGAGCGTATCGTGCGCGGCGTCTTCAGCCTCATGCGCCATTTGAAGATGCTCGAGGGTGCGCCCGAGCGCGTCGCGCATCCCGTCTTTCTCGATCCGACGCAGGTGGTGACGAGCCCGGCGACCGGGATCCTCTTCCCGAAGGTCGAGCGCGGTCAATACGTCGCGGCCGGGACCGTGCTGGCCACGATCACGGACTTCTTCGGTCGAACGATCGCCGAGGTGCGCGCGCCCTTAGCCGGCATCGTGCTCTACATCGTCGCCACGCCACCGATCACGCAGGGGGAACCCGTCGCCTTCATCGGTGCCGTTGCCTCCTCGAGGTGACGCGCGCGGCCCTGTGGGAGAGCACGTCTCCGCGGTCACGACCCCGTGAATCGAATGCTGCGACCGCCCCTCGGATCAGGTGGGGGAATTCCCCCGGCCTGGAGGGAAATCCCGCATGCCCCCGCGAAGCCGATCGCGTGTCGAGAGGGGATAACCATTCGAGCGTGCAGAGCATAAGTGCGACAAGATGTGAAGCGGCACGACAATTGCAACGCTTCAAGGGGAGGGGTCTTCCTCTCCGTGAGATCGTGGGAGGAGATATGGAGGCGGTGAAGGGAAAACGCATCCTCATGGTCATCGCCCCGGAGGACTTTCGGGATGAGGAGTTGTTCACGCCGAAGCAGATCTTCGAGGCCGGAGGGGCGGAGGTGACGATTGCCTCCACGCGCTTGGGGCTGGCGCGCGGGATGCTGGGCGGAAGCGCTTCGCCCGATCTCCTCATCGCCGAAGCGCGCGCCGAGGACTATGATGCCATCGTCGTGGTCGGGGGGATGGGATCGCCGACGCACCTCTGGGCGGACGAAGCGCTGCATCGGTTACTCCGGGAGGCTGACGAGAAGGGGAAGATCATTGGTGCCATTTGCCTCTCGCCCGCAGTCCTGGCGCGCGCCGGTCTGCTGCGCGGACGGCGGGCGACCGTGTACGTGACCGACGAGTCCATGAGTGAGCTGCGCCGCGGGGGCGCGCATTATCAGCAGGTGGACGTCGTCACCGATGGGCGGATCGTCACCGCCAGCGGGCCGCACGCAGCCGCCGAATTCGGACGCGCCATTGTGGCCCAGCTCGCGAGCCGCTCGGTCTGACGAGGAACGCGCGACAGATTCGACGGCAGGCGTGAAGCGCTTCTCGACACCAGAGCCGCGGGCGTGATGCCCGTGAAGCTCTTCGGTGGAGCCGCGCACATGCGACATCGTTCGCGGAGATTCAGTTGCTGTGACGCAACGGTTCCTGCGGCGTCAGGACGTCTGAGAAGAGGCGTCCTCAGAGGATCCATCCCCCGCCGATGACCAGGTCATCCTGGTAGAAGACGGCGGCCTGACCTGGCGTGATGGCGCGCTGCGGTTCATCGAAGCGCACGAGGACGGAACCGTCCGCGCTCGGCTCGATCGTCGCCGAGGCCTCCTGGTGCCGATACCGGATCTTCACCGTGACGCGCAGAGGCTCGCGCAGCTCGGCGATGGCGATCCAGTTCGGGTTGACCACGCGGAGCGTCTCTCGGTAGAGGTCGCGCTCCTCGCCGACGATGACGCGGTTGCGGGCGACGTCCAGGTCTACGACATAAACGGGGCGCCCCAGGGCGATGCCGAGGCCACGCCGCTGGCCGATCGTGTAGCGGTGAATCCCCTCATGATAGCCGACGACGCGCCCATCGGTCGTGACGATCTCACCACGTCGCGGTCGAGGGAGCGTCCGCCGCTCCTCGGCCAACGGGTCCTCGCCGTCCAGCACAAGACCCGTCTCGACGTACTGCTCGACGAAGCGAACATAGTCGCCATCGGGGACGAAGCTGAGGTCCTGACTCTCCGGCTTCTCGGCCACGGGCAGGCCGAACTCGCGAGCCAGACGCCGAACCTCGGCCTTCGTCAGGTGCCCCAGGGGGAAGAGGGCGCGCGCCAGTTGCTCCTGCGTCAGCTCGAAGAGGAAGTAGGACTGATCCTTCTGCCGATCCACACCACGTCGGAGGAGGAAACGGCCCCGCGTCGCATCCCACTCCAGGCGCGCATAATGCCCGGTGGCCACCCGCTCGAAGCCCAACTGCTCGGCGAAGCGGAGGAAGGTCGCGAACTTGATCCGCGAGTTGCAGGGGACGCACGGGTTGGGCGTGCGCCCGCGCAGATAGTCCCGGACGAAGGGGAGGACGATCGTCCGCTCGAACTCCTCTTCGAGATTGAGGACGTAGAAGGGGAAGCCCAGATGCGCGGCGACGCGCCGGGCATCGTAGATGTCATCGAGCGAGCAGCAGCGCGAGGGCAGAGGCTCCCCGTTCGGCCCCGTGAAGCGGCGCTGGTTCCAGAGCTGCAGCGAGAAGCCGACGATCTCGTGCCCCTCGCGCTTCAACAGGGCCGCCGCTGTGGAGCTGTCCACGCCTCCGCTCATGGCGACGGCAATACGCATCTTCACGCCCATGTGTCCCCTGGTTGTAGTAGCACGCCTTCTGCAAAGATGCTATCATAGCAGAGGCTATGTGGGAAGTGGCGGAGAAGTATCGGATCAAGAGAGAGCCGTTCTATCTGCCGACGAACAACGAGGTGGAGTTGTTCACGGCGGCGTATCATCAGAAGCTCCCGGTGATGTTGAAGGGCCCGACCGGATGCGGCAAGACGCGCTTCGTGCAGTACATGGCGTGGCGACTCGGACGACCGCTCATCACCGTCGCCTGTCACGAGGACCTCTCGGCGACGGATCTGGTCGGCCGCTTCCTCCTGGAAGGGGAGGAGACGGTCTGGCACGATGGGCCGCTGACGACGGCCGTGAAGATCGGCGGCATCTGTTATCTGGACGAAGTCGTCGAGGCGCGCAAGGACACGATCGTGCTCATCCATCCCCTCACCGATGATCGGCGCATTCTGCCCATTGAGAAGTTGGGGACGTTGCTGGAAGCGCCCGATGAGTTCATGCTCGTCATCTCCTATAATCCCGGCTATCAGAGCGTGCTCAAGGACCTGAAGCAATCCACGCGGCAGCGCTTCGTCAGCCTGGAATTCACCTACCCCTCCTTCGAGAACGAGGTGCGGATCGTCATGCACGAGGGCGGTGTGGACGAGGAGACGGCGTGCGATCTCGTGCGCGTTGGGCAGAAGGCGCGGAACCTGAAGGGGCATGGCTTGGAGGAGGGGGTCTCCACGCGCTTGCTCGTCTACGCGGCCCAGCTCATTCGGAGCGGCATCCCACCGTACGAGGCGTGCGAGGCCGCGATCATTCAGACGATCACGGACGATCCGGAGATTCAGCGCAGTCTGCGCGAGATCGTGACGACGATCATCTGAAGCGGCGGGGGGGATCGCGGGCGTTATGGATGATTCGATGCGCAGGGCCTTGGAGAAACAGTTGAGGGGGGTCACACCGGAGAAGGCCGAGCATTTGGTGGGGCGCATTCTGAAGCTGCCGACCGATCGCGCTTTCCTTCTGCTGGAGGCGGGATTGGGGCTGGCGGCCACCAGCGTGCGCGCCGCCGCCGAATTCGTGCGCGTGGCTCCAGAGGTGGGGATGGCGCTGGACCCGGAGAGCCTGAAGGTGTGGGGGGAGATCGGACGGCGTCTGGCGAGCGTGAATCCGGAGAGCGCCATCGCGTTCTTCCAGGTCAGTCCCTCGGTGCTCTCGGCGCTCCCGGCGCGTCTTCGGCGCGCGCTGCTGCTGACCGCTCATCGGCAGTCGTTGATCTCCAGCACGGTGGCTCTGGACGGCTTCCGGGCCGCGCCCGAGCTGGTGCGCGCGATTGAAGATGAGGAGCTGGCCGCGCGCGTGTATGCCATCGCCGGGGAGATCGCCCGCCGCAGCGCGACGCAGAGCGCGGAGTTCTTGGCGCGCGCGCCTGAGGTGATCGCGCGCTTTCGCCATCAGCATCCCCCTCGAGCGCATGCCCGCGATCTCTCGGACGCGGCCTCGCATCGGTTGCTGGAGCGGGCGCTCATGCTGGCCGCTCTCTTCGCGGAGAAGGCTGGAGGACTGGCGACGGAATTCCTGTTGGCCTTCTCCCGCATGCCGAGGGCTCATCGCCTCGAAGATCAGCTCAAGGTGCTCGATCACACGCACGCGTTCCTGGAACGCGGCGGTGGTATCGCCCTGCACTACTTTCATGTGGCCGCGCGCGTCCTCGCCGTGGCGGGGGCGGATGCGCTCGCTCGCTGGACGGACCTGACCTGGAGGATCGCCCTGCAGGACAATGCCGCCGTGTATAACTTCCTGAAGCTCACGCCACGCGTTCTGGAAGCGCTCGCGCAGCTTCAGGCGAGAACGTCGGAGCCCCTCATCCCCCGGGTGCTTGAGGTCGTGCGCCGGGTGAGCGAACGCAGTCTCGTGCTGGGGATCGAATGTTTCCGCTCCAGCCCCCGCGCCTTGGCCTCGGCCACGGTGGAGCAATTCGTGCGGTGGGCCGAAGCCGGATTGGCATTCTCCCCCAGAGAGGGTCGCCGCGCGCAAGCTTACTACGCCTTGGAGACGAGGGCGAGCCAGCAGGCCCTTCAGCAAACAGCCGGAGGCCTCACGCTCGATCGGGTGAGTCAGACGTTGCGCCTCTACATTCAGGCGATGACCGGCCGCTCGGTGACCATCCAGCCGTTGAATCATCTG
>BEHM01000070.1 GCA_002923315.1 bacterium HR10 | reverse complement strand
CGCCCCTGGCCTGCGATGTCGCGCACGATTTGGGGCGACCCGGAACGGTACGTGCAGGTCTACTGGTCGCGCTTTCCCGGTCGGTATTTCACCGGCGATGCCGCGGTCAAGGACAAGGACGGATATTTCTGGCTCCTGGGACGCGTGGATGATGTGATCAACGTCGCCGGTCATCGGTTGAGCACGATGGAGCTGGAGAGCGTGCTCGTGGAACATCCGGCCGTCGCTGAAGCCGCCGTCATCGGCCGAGCGGACGACGTCAGGGGGCAGGTCCCGGTCGCTTTCGTCACCATTCGCGAGGGCATCCCGGCGACGACCGAGTTGGGAGAGGAACTGAAGGGATATATCGTCACGCGCATTGGGGCCTTGGCCCGTCCGGCGGCTGTGTTCTTCACAGCTGAGCTGCCGAAGACGCGCTCGGGGAAGATCATGCGACGGCTTCTGCGCGACATCGCCGAAGGGCGCGTTCTGGGCGATACGACGACGCTCGCCGATCCGAGCGTCGTCCAGCGCCTGAAAGAGATGTACGAGGAACGCTACGGCGAGGGGAGTTGAGCCACCACGTGAGCCCGGTCGAGGGGAGGCCCTTCGGGGCCTCCTCTCGTCAGGACGCTGCATCTTGGCGGAATCTGGCGGCGCGTGTACACTTCTCTCCTTATGGAGAAGTTCCGCGGCAGCGTCCTGCTGCTTCTGCTTGCGGTTTCCACCGCTTCTCTTCTCGCACAAGAGACCACGCCGGATGTGGATCATCATCAAACCGTCGCGCGCGTGCTGCTGGCGCTGATCTTGATCCTGCTCGGCGCGAAGCTCGGCGGCGCGGTCTTCGAACGCTTTCACCAACCGGCGGTGCTTGGAGAGCTGGTCGTCGGCATGCTCCTGGGAAATGCCTCGCTGCTTGGATTCCACGGACTCGAATTCCTCAAGAACGAGGAGCTTCTCGCGCTCCTGGCCGAGATCGGCGTCATCCTCCTCCTCTTTGAGGTGGGATTGGAATCGGACATCGCCGAGATGAAGGCCGTTGGACTGTCGGCCTTCTCAGTGGCGACAGTGGGTGTGATCATGCCTTTCCTCCTCGGATGGGGGGTCTCGGCCTGGCTGTTGCCAAAGGCTCATCGGTTCGTGCATATCTATGTGGGTGCGGTGCTGTGTGCGACGAGCGTGGGGATCACGGCCCGCGTGCTCCGAGACCTGGGGAAGCTGGCGACCCGAGAAGCGCGCATCATCCTAGGAGCCGCTGTGATTGACGATGTCCTCGGATTGCTCGTCCTGGCCATCGTCAGCGGGCTCATTCGCGCAGCCAATCGCGGGGCGACGGAACTCCCCTGGATGAGCACGCTCTGGATCGTCGTGAAGTCCGTGGGGTTCCTCCTCGGTGCGATCTGGATCGGGCAACGCCTCTCCCCCCACCTCTTTCACCTGGCGTCGAAACTGCGCGTGCACGGGATGCTGTTGGTAACGAGCCTTTCCTTCTGCTTCTTGATGGCCTACTTGGCCAGCGCCATTGGTCTGGCGACGATCGTCGGAGCGTTCGCTGCCGGCCTCTTGCTCGACAAGGTGCATTATCGGGATTTCCTCGACCGCGGCGAGCATGAATTGGAAGAGGCGCTGCGCCCGCTCACGACGGTCCTGGTCCCGGTCTTCTTCGTGCTGATGGGCATACGCGTGGATCTGTCGAGTTTTGCGCGAACAGACATTCTCGGCTTCGCGGCGCTGGTGACGCTGGCGGCCATTCTCGGCAAGCAGGTGTGTGGGCTGGCCGTGTGGGAGCGAGGCGTGAACCGATTGGCCATCGGGCTCGGCATGATCCCGCGCGGCGAGGTGGGCTTGATCGTGGCCGGGATCGGGATGACGCTCATCGTGCAGGGGCAGCGCATCGTGACTCCGTCCATCTTCTCGGCCATCGTCATCATGGTGATGGTGACGACGTTGCTCACGCCGCCGCTTGTGAAATGGGCCCTGACGCGCGCGGATGTGCGGGCGACCATCGCGCCCTCGGAGTCCTCCGCGCGCTCCTGAGCGGACGCGCGCTTGAAGGAACGGTTCGCTCTTGCTACAATTTCGGTTTGAACAATTCCGACGACACCCGAGTGAGGAGGTGGAGCGAGGATGCCGATTTACGAGTACGTGTGTGAGAAATGCGGCGCGCACCTGGAGGTCCTTCAGAAGATGAGCGACAAACCGCTCACCCGCTGCAAGAGCTGTGGCGGGCGATTGGAGCGAATCATCTCGCAGAGCAGCTTCATCCTGAAAGGATCGGGATGGTATCTCACCGACTACGCGCGGAAGGAGCGCCAGCAGAAGGAGGGCAAGTCTTCCGAAGGGGACAAGACGTCCTCGAAATCCGAAGCGTAGAACGACGCGATGCATTGGCGTCCGACGCCCACCGATTGGAGGCCCCGCGCCGTGCGGGCGAAGGACGCGGGGCTCGGGCTCGAGGCATGACGATGCACCGGCTGTGGTCACATCGCGTGAGCCGATTGGTGGCTGGTGGGGGTACGCTCCTGCTCCTGTTGGAACCCGCGTGGGGGAGCCCCCAAGCCGGACGGCGCGAAGTGGTGGAACGAATGGGCGCCTCCGTCATCCTCAACGTGATCGTGGAACCCAAGGACGGGCGCCACGAGATCCAGCTCACGCGCGAGAAGCTCGAGCTGTACGATGCCGGGATCGAGCAGCAGATCGAAGCCGTGCAACCGGACTATTCGGCGGCTCGGATCGCGCTGCTTCTAGATGCGAGCGATTCGCTGCGCGCGGAACCGAGACAATTGCTTCAGGTCGTGAAGGCCTTCAGCGCGCATCTCTACGAGGGCGATCAGATGATGGTCATCGCGTATGGCGAGGAGCCGGAAGTTCTCGAGGAGTTCACAGCGGATCGGGAGAAACTCGAACAAGCGGGGCTGCGGCTCAAGCGCGTGAGTTCGACGAAGGTGCGCCTCTGGGACGCTCTGCAAGCCACGCTCGATGATGCGCTGCGCCTTCAGGTGGGATATTCCAAGCGCGTCATCGTGCTCGTCTCCGACGGCTTCGATCGAGAGAGCCAGATGGCCCCCGACGTCGTGCTCGCTCATCTGGCGCGGGAGAACATCCTCGTCTACGTGCTCCAAGCCGACGATCGAACGCGCGGGGCGACGCGCCGAAGAGCGCTCAAACCGGAAGAAGCGGTCGCGCGACTGGTGCAGGGGACCGGCGGCAAGGCCTACCCCCTCAAGGATGCGGAGCGCGCCGCTCGAGAGATCTTGGAGGAGCTGAACCAACGATGCTACCAGGTGATCTACAAACCGCAAGGCGTGAACCCTCTCAATCGGCGTCGGATTCTCCTTCTGGCGAACGATCCGACTCTCACCCTGAGGACGAAAGCCGAACATCCCGGGGAGAGGCGGTGAGGCGCTCGAACATCGTGAGCCCGTGGTGGCCCCGTGGTGAGGAAGTCCCCCGACCTCTTTCCCTCCGACCGCATGCCACCGCCGGACGACGCGTGGGGAGGACGATGTGGCGCCATGTGAAGCAGTGGTTCGTTCAAGAGCTGGCCGTGGATCTGGGGACGGCCACGACACTGATCTACGGGCGCGGGCGCGGCCTCCTCGTGCACGAACCTTCGGTCGTCGCCGTCAATAAGTACACGGGCGCGCTCGTGGCCGTCGGGCATGAGGCGCTGGCGATGCTCGGTCGTGAGCCCCGCGACGTCGTCGTGCGCCACCCGATGCGCGATGGCACGGTCGCCGATGGCGACCTCGCCGCCGCGCTGCTCGGAGCGCTTCTGGAACGCGCGCGGGCGGGTGGCTCCGGCCGCTGGACGTATGTCCTCATCGGTGTGCCCAGTTCCGCCACCGAGGTCGAGCGCGCGGTCCTCCCGCAGATCGCGCACCAAGCGGGCGCCGATCGCGTTCATCTCATCGAGGAAGGGCTCGCGGCGGCCTTGGGCGCGGACGTGATACGACCCGATGGACGGGCCAGCATGCTCGTGGACATCGGCGGCGGGACGACGGGCGTGAGCATCGTCTCCGCCCACGGGGTGATCGTCGCGCGCGCCGTGCGCGTGGCCGGGAACGAGATGACCGAAGCGATCCTCGATCTTCTGCGCCGCGAGCGCGAGGTGCTCGTCGGCTGGCAAGTGGCCGAAGCGGTGAAGTTCGAGCTCGCCTCGGCCCTTCCCTTCCTCACCGAGGGGCGGAAGCGTCTCCTGGGGAAATCGGTGGTCACGGGCGAGCTGCAAGAGATCGAGGTGACGGCGGAGGAGGTCGCGCGCGCGATCGAACGTCCACTTCAGATCATCCTCAACGCCGTGCGCGCGGTCATCGAGGCGGCTCCACCGGATGTCGCGGCCGACATTCATCAGTTCGGGATCGTGCTGACCGGCGGAGGCTCCCTCATCCGACATCTGGACGATCGCGTGCGCGAAGAGCTGCGCCTTCCCGTCCGTCGCGCTCGGCGACCGCTGGAGGCGGTGATCCTGGGAATGGCGAAGGTGCTGGAGAACCCAGAACTGCTCGCGCACTTCCGCACCGGCTCTCGAGTCCCCGCATGGGAGGAGACGCTCCTGCCCGAAGATGCGCGCCCCTCTTCGGTGATCCCCATCTCCGCGTGGACTCAGGAGCGCCCGCGCCGTCGGCGCGCCATGGGCTGAAGCCTCTCATCCCCCTAACTGCCGCGTGAGCACATCCCGCACAAGCGCCAACCCCATCTGCGCGAGCACGCCGAATCCCCATACGGGGAGCACCAACGCCGCGGCCCGAGCGCGCGAGCACCGGCAGAGCGCGCCGACCCCACCGATGAGGATCGCCAGGAACCAGACGTCGAAGATATTCGCGTGTTCGAACAGGACGGCGAGCGCCGCGTCCGAGGGGCGCACGAGCGCATCCAGCCCGATCGCCGGACGCAGCACGATCGCCCCCGTGAGGAAATAGCGAAGCCAGAGGATGAGGTTCCTGAGAAGCTCCTCCAGCACAACGACGAGGTTCGCATAGACGACGAGGGTGAAGAAGATCCTCACCGGGACAAGGCGCGCTCCCCCTCCTTCGGCGGGAGCAGAGGGGCGCAACAGGAGAAGCCCCATGCCGAAAAGGAGCGCGGCTGTGAACGCCCACTTGAGCAAGAGTCCCAACGGAGAGAGCGCGATCTGAATGGGACGCATGATCCGCGCCGTGCGCTCCAACTGCAAGAGCAGATCCGGGGTGAGCCCAGCAGGCGCCATCTGCGGCAGCGCGCGCATGAAGAGCGGGAGCGCGAGGACATCCAGAGCCATCAGCGCACCGATGATCACCAGGGCTGGCCGCCGCCAGCCCACCCGCTCCTCCTCAATGGCCGCGGCCAGAGCACGCGGCGCCCAGAGCGCCTGAGCGAAGAGCGACGTGAGGGAACGTCGTTCGTCCATGTTCGATCCCCTCGACCGATTCACCGCACGAATTCGCGAACGCGCGCGAGCGTATATTCCGAACTGCGCTCGCCAGCGTACCGCTCATGGATCACCCCCTGCTCGGTGATGAAGAACACGAGCGGGACGGCCAGGAGCCAATCCCCGTGCCGCTCGGCGAAGGTCGGATCCGCGCTCACGGCGATCCTCAACCGGCGAAACGCGCGCGCCTGCCGCCATGCGTACGTTTGATGTTCCGGGCTGAACGAGAGGGCCATGCACTCGAGCCGCTCCTCGGGGACCTGCGCGCACACCTGCTCCAAGCGCACGAGCTCGCGCTCGCATTGCGGACAATCGGGTCGGAAGAGAACCAACAGCATCTTCCGCCCCGAGGGCACGCGCCGCCTCTCGACCCCATCGTCAAGCATGTGCACGACCGTCGTGGGGAAGAGCTGTCCCCGACCGAGCGCCCGCTCGCGCTCGAGCGAATGGCGCAAGGAGAGCAGCAAGGCGATCAGGAGCCCAAAGACGGCTCCGAGAGCGAGCAGAGCCAGCAGTCGCTTCCCCCTCATCCTCCTTCGATCTCCCCAATCGGCGAAGCTTCAGAAGCCGAAGGCACCGGGACCACGCGCTCGCCCGATGTCCCGGTCGGGACCGCGCGGCTCCGATTGCTCACCGTCTGAATGGCCCCGTAGGGGACGAAGTGCACCGTGCCATCATCATCGCGCAGCTTCACCATGCGCATCCCCATCTCGATCACTTCGCCGGTGACTCCCGCGACGGTGATGCGATCCCCGATGGTGAAGGCATCTTCGATGAGCAGGGCGATGCCCGTGAAGAAGTCGCGGATCAGATTCTGAGCGCCGAAGGTCACGGCGAGACCGGCGATCGCCCCTCCGGTGAGCAGCGATCCGGTGGAGACGCCCAATCGCCCCAGGATGATGAGCAACGCCGCGACCAAGATGACGTATTTGATCAGGCTCTGCGCCATCGCCAGGAGTGTACGCGCGCGACGTTCTGCCGCTTCGCTGGTGAGCCTCCGTCCCCGCACCGGTCGCAGCACGCGCGCCAGGATCCTCCGGCTGAGCAGAAGCGCGAGCCGCGCCAGAACCACGATGAGCGCGATCTCCAGAAGCTTCGCGATCACGCGCAGCCAGAGATCCATCGAGAGCACGCGGTCCCACAAGGGCTCGAGGGTGCTCATCGCCGCGCTTCTTCTCCGATCGGAGCGACACCCGGAACGAAGCACTTCCGACAGCGCGGCTCATACACGCCGGCCGCGCCCACGAGGACCCGTTCCTCGCTGGGGACCAGCCGCTGCGAATAGCTCGCCGGATTGCCGCACCGCACGCAGATGGCGAGCGTCTTGGTCACATATTCGGCGACGGCCATCAACTGGGGCATGGGCTCGAAAGGCTGCCCGCGGTAATCCTGATCCAACCCGGCCACGATCACTCGCGCGCCGCGATTGGCCAGCTCGGTGCAGACATCCACGAGATCGAGGTCGAAGAACTGTCCCTCGTCAATGCCCACGACCTCGGTATCCGCATGCACGCGCTCGAGGATCTCGCGCGCGGAGCCGACGACCTCAGCCTCCAGCCGCCACTGACTGTGCGAGACGATCTCGTTCTCACTGTAGCGCGCGTCCACGCGCGGCTTGAAGACCTGCACCTTCTGGCGCGCGATCTGCGCCCGCCGCAATCGGCGGATCAATTCCTCGCTCTTGCCGCTGAACATCCCCCCGCAGATCACCTCGATCCATCCCACATCGCCTCGGACGATGTGCATAGCTCATCCCCCCTCCCTGACCTGAATTCTATCACACCGCGCGCGCCTCATGGTCGCTCATAGACGATCCGACCATCCACGATGGTGAGATCCACTGCCGTCCGCAGGACCTCCGCCGGAGGGATCGTCATGATGTCTTTGGAGAGGACGACGAGATCGGCCAACTTCCCCGGCTCCAGCGAGCCCTTCAGATGCTCCTCGAACGCCGCGTACGCGGCATCGAGCGTGAAGGAGCGCAGCGCCTCCTCGCGCGTCATGCGCTGATCAGGAAACCAACCGCCCGGCGGATTCCCGCGCTCATCCTGCCGCGTGATCGCCGCGTAGAAGCCGAGCAGCGGATGCAGCGGCTCGACCGGAGCATCCGACCCATTGGCGATCCGCGCGCCGCTCTGCAAGAGCTTCCGCCAGACGTAGGCGCCCTCGCGCGCGCGCGCCTCGCCCAACCGCGCGGGCACCCACGGCATGTCCGACGTCGCGTGAATCGCTTGCATCGAAGCGATCACGCCCAGCCGAGCGAAGCGCGGGATGTCGGCCTCATCCAGGATCTGCGCGTGCTCGATCCGAAACCGAGGATCCCGCACATGCGGGAATTCGCGAAAGGCGCGCTCGTAGGCATTGAGCACGATGCGATTGGCCCGATCCCCGATGGCGTGCGTGTTGACCTGAAACCCGGCGGCGAGCGCGCGTCGGGCGATCTGATAGATCTCCTCCTCCGAGAGGAGGAGCAGCCCCGACTGCGTGGGCTCATCCGCATAAGGTTCCAAGAGCGCCGCGCCGCGCGAGCCGAGCGCGCCATCGGCGACGAGCTTAATCGCCCGAATCGTCAGATGATGCTCGCCGAGCCCGATCTCCGGCCCGCGCTCCAAGTACTCGCGAAGAAGCGCTTCGTCTCGTCCACTGATCATGACATAGAGGCGAAGCCGCAACGCCCCTTCCCGAAGCAACTCCTTGTACAGCTCGATCGCTTCGCGACTCGCCCCCGCATCGTGAAAGCTCGTGATCCCCGAGCGCAGGCACTCCTCGATGGCCAGCAGCAACGCCCGCTTATTCTCCTCCCGGCTGCGGGGTGGGATCAGGCGGGCCACCAGATTCATCGCGCGATCAATGAGCACGCCCGTCGGACGTCCCTCGGCATCGCGGATGAGGCGACCGCCGGGCGGATCCGCCGTCTCCCGCGTGATCCCCGCCAGTTCCAACGCGCGGCGATTCACCCACGCGGCGTGCCCGTCCACGCGCGTCAGATACACGGGATGCTGCGGCGCGACCCGATCGAGAACCTCATGCGTGGGAAAGTCCTTCCGCGGCCACTCGTTCTGATCCCATCCTCGACCGAGGATCCATTCTCCGGGCTTCGCCGCCCTCACCTGTTGCGCGACCCGTTCGGCCACCTCCTCGGCGCTCCGTGTCCCCCGCAGATCAAGCACCAACCGGCTCTGCCCGAGCCCGAGCAAATGCCCGTGCGATTCGATGAACCCCGGGACGACGAGCCGCCCTCGCAACTCGATGACGCGCGTGTTAGGGCCGATCATCTCCTCGATCTCTCGATCACTCCCGACGCGCGCGATCCGCCGCCCGACGATCGCGATCGCTTCCGCCTGCGGCTGCTTCGGATTCATCGTCACGATCTTCCCCCCGCGCAGGACGAGATCCGCCCGCTCC
>BEHM01000069.1 GCA_002923315.1 bacterium HR10 | reverse complement strand
GGAGAATTCGATCTGTCGAATGGCACGACGCTCGCAGAGCGGATGGCTGACGTGCGACCCATCAAAGAGGCCGGGCAGATTGCGGAGCAGGCCCATTCGCCCGATCGGTCCCCAGCGCACGTACTCGATCAGACCATCGCAGGGATCCGCGTGCGGCGCGATCAACATTCGCCCGCCCGTGTACTTGCTGTTCGAGAAGGTGAGAAAGAGGCAGCGGCGCACGTCGGCTTCAGGCGCGCCCTCCACGCGCACGGGGAATGCGCGTCGCTTCAGGCGGAGCAAGCAGACGAACACGCCCAGGAGATACCCCATCTCGCCCAGGGGTTTAAACCATCGGTTCGTCACCGTGGCCACGTCGGCGGGGAAGCCCAGGCTGAGGAGGTTGAGGAAGTACAGGACACCGTCGCGATGCACGAGTCGCAGCACATCGCACGCGCGGGCGCGTCCCAATCGCACGGCGTTCAAAACGTGTGGCAGGGGATCTTCAGCCTCCCTCGAGTGCGCCCGCACCGCTGAAGGGGAGGTTCCCATCACGAGGAAGTCGCGCAGGAAGGAGTTGCCGGTCCCCAACGGCAGAAGCGCCAGACGCGGACGCTGCCCTTCGCGTTCGGCTTCCGGGAACACGCCGTTGAGCACCTCGAAGGTCGTCCCATCGCCGCCGACGACCAGAAATGAGCGATACCCTTCGCGATACGCGGCGCGCGCGCGTGCAGTCGCCTCGCCGGGGCGGCGCGTCCAGAAGATGTCCATCGGCAGGCCGCTCGCGCGCAGTTCGGCCAGGACGCGTTCGGCGCGCTTGCCGCAGCGTCCGCCACCTGCGGCCGGGTTCACGACGGCCAGAAAACCGTCCCGAGATCGCGTTCCGGTCATAGCCAGTGCACGTCAGCGCGACTTCGGCGCGCGCGAATCTCTTCGGCCAGAATCGTTCGTTTGATCTTCAGCGAGGCCGTTCGCGGGAAATCTCGATCCCAGACCAGATAGCCATGCACGCGTTTATAGTCCGGCAACCGCCGATTGCGCGCGAGCACGTCGTGGCGCACGGCCTCGGTGATCTCCTCCCCCGGAAACGGATGCAGGACCAGAATGAGCTGCTCATCTCCCAAGCGGCGCTCCGGCCAGATGTAGTTCGCGGCGAAGATGCAGAACTCCTTCACCGCCAGGCCCTCGAAGAACGTCTCCACATCCTCGGGGTAGATGTTCTTCCCCCCCTCGGTCACGATCATGTTCTTCTTCCGCCCGACCAGATGCAGATGGCCCGCCTCGTCTATCCATCCGAGATCGCCCGTGAGCAGCCATCCGTCCACGATCGTCTCGGCCGTCAGCTCAGGATCGTCCAGATAGCCCGCCATCACATTCTTGCCACGAACGGCGACTTCGCCGACCCCATCGGCATCGGGATTGAGGATCTTCACCTCCACGCCCGGCAGCGGTTTGCCCACCGTATCAGCGCGGAAGGGCCGCAGATCGTTCACCGTGACGGCTGTGCACGCTTCCGTGAGCCCATAGCCGTTGGCCACAGGAATGCCCAGATCGTAGAAGAACTGGAGCGTGGCGGGCTCGCTGAAGGCCCCGCCGACAATGAGCATCTCCAGGTGCCCCCCGAAGGCGCGGTGGACGTCGGGGAAGAGCCGACGACTGAGCCGCACATTCGGTCGCCGGCGCGTGAGCCACCGATTGAGCCGCATCAGGGCGCGAAGCGCCACGCGTTTGTGCGCGGGCAGGGCAGCGAAGCGCTCGCGCAAGCCTCGTTCGAGGTTCTTGAGGATCAGGGGGACCAGGCTCATGTGCGTGATCTTGTAGCGCACGAAGGCCTCGCGAATATATTCGGGCCGGAGCGTGCGCAGGTGCACGACCGTCGCCCCGCAGACGAAGGGACCGATGAAGCCGACCATGAAGTCAATGGCGTGATTCGTCGGCAGGATGCTCAGATACCGGACCTCGGGGGAGAAGGGGTAAATCGCGGTGAGCGAGCGGCACTGCTCCAGATAGTTCTCATGCGTGAGCAGGCAACCTTTCGGGCGCCCGCCCGTGCCCGAGGAATAGACGATGCAGGCGATGTCTTCTCGTCGGCGCGGGACGAAGGTCGGCTCGCCCTCACCGCGGAACTCCTCCCACCGCAGGGCTTCGCCCAGGTCGGCGTCTGGCGGCGCTTCGGTCACCAGCACCAGGCGCAGCGGCAGTTCGCCGAGGCGCCCCTCTTGCCGGAGCGCGCGCCAGAAGGGGAACTCCGTGATGAGCACCGAGGCGCGCGCATGGCGGAGCAATGCCCAGTGCTCTTGAGCGCTCAGCTTGTAATCGAGGGGGACCAGCACCCCCCCGGCGTAGAAGATCGCATAGGCGGAGATCAGCCACTTCGATTGATTGGTCATGATGATGGCCGCGCGCTCATCGGGCGCGAACCCGTGCTCCTGGAGCGCGCGCACGAGCGGCAGCGCCCGTTCCTGGAATTGCCGATAGGTCAGTCGGCAATTCTCCCGATCGCGGTCGGCCTCGATCAGGCAGACGTGATCGGCCCACCGCTGGAGCGCATCGCGGAGCGCTTCGCCGAGCGACGCATATTGGGACAGATCCAGCATCACAACCTCGCGTGAATGCGTTCGGCCAGAGCCCGAAAGCTCGTCACTCCTTGCAACTCGTAATCCGGCAGCTCGATGCCGAAGTGATGCTCCAAACGGGTGAGCAGCTCCAGCGCCTGCAGGCTGTCAATCCGCAGCTTCTCGAAGAAGTCGTCATCGGGAGCCAGCTGCTCCCGCGGGACGCGAAAATGGCTCGCGGCCAGTTGGAGCAGCTCTTCGATCGTTTGTTCCACCGTTCGCCTCATCCGAATTCCTCCTTTTCGCCGGGCGCGCCCCTCATCGCGTCGAATGCTTGCTCATCTCCCGCACATATCGCGCGATCTCCTCGTGCGTGGCGAACCACACGCCCGGCCGCTGCCGCATGTGTCGGATCAGCCGTTCGAGCATGACGATGCGCGAGCGGTGCCCAATGATATGCGGATGCAGGGTGAGGATGAACAGCGTCCCCTCCTCGTACGCCTGATCGAACTCCGCGCGCCAGATCGAGAAGACCTCCTCCGGCGTCGTGTGCGGTCGAATGGCCGATTGCCGATCCATGCCGAAGTAGGGGTAGTCGTCCAGGATCCACTCGACCGGCAGCTCGACAACCCCCGTCGGCGCGCCCTCCAGCACGATCTCGTACGGACGATCGTCGGCCATGAGGCTGCTATCGTAGAGCAGGCCGAACTCGCGAATGAGCTTCATCGTCGCTGGGCTGAGATCCCACGAGGGAGTGCGGATCCCCACTGGCCGGCGCCCGGTGATCTGCTCCAGCGCGTCCAGGCTGCGACGCATCAGCTCCCGCTCCTCTTGCTCCGAGAGCAGGGAGTTTCGCTCGTGAATCCATCCGTGAAGGCCGATCTCATGGCGGCCGCGCGCGAGGATCTCTCGGACTGATTGGGGGTAGAGCTTCGCGCTCATGGCTGGGATGAAGAACGTCGCCGGGATCTGATACTCGTCCAGGAGGCGCAGAATGCGCGGCAGGCCTGCGCGCGCGCCGTATTCGCCTTGAGCCATCAGGGCCGGGGAGGTCTGCCCGTCTCGCAGCGCGGGCGTCTCATTGTCGAAGTCAAAGGAGAGGCCGACGGCGACGCGCGCGCCTGCGGGCCACTGCCGAGGTGTCAGATCGCGTCCCGCGCGCACCCGTCGCGCGATCTCGAGGACTCGACTCTCGGGCCATCTCCACGGAGGCTCCTGACGCGGAGATTCGGTCACACGCCCTTCACTCCACGGCCCGGCGAGCGCGAGTCCGGCCACAAGTCCCAGAAGCAGTGAGTGCCTCTTTCGAATCCTCATCCTTACTCCTCCTCGAGCGCTCCTCGCCAGCAGAGAGGAGGCGCTCCGGGTGGTCTGCAGTCGGCCAAGGGACATGGTGCGGCTTCATGGGGTTCCCATCAGCTCCATCGGCCGCTGCTGCTGCCTCCACTTTCGCAGGAAGCGCCCGAAGACGCCGTTCCACGGCGGGATCACGATCGAGACCGCGCCGAACGCCCGCGCCTGACAGGCCAGGCGGATGATGGGCTTCGGCTCGTCCGTCTCAATGTATCCGAATTCGCGCAGGCGCCGCCGCTCATATTCCTCCATCTCGGAGAGCTTCTCCGCACCGCCCAGTACCCCCACCCAGCACGACCCGCAAGAGCCAGACCGACATTGCACGGGGATCGGCCCCTCATTGGGCACACATCGCGGATCGCGCAGATGATGCGGACGCTTGTCCTGAGCCGCCGCTGTCGTCAGATGCTGGCGGTTGATCAGGCGGAATGTCGCCTCAGGGTCGTTCTCGTCGAAGGTGATCGTCCACACCTTGTCCGGATACTTCCACCAGTAGAAGAGGCGCTGGCGATCATCGCGCGCGCGACGCGCGAGCACCTCGTCCGGCGTTCGCGCAAGCGTTCGCGGATCGAGCGCGATTGTCCCGGGAGTCGCCTGAAAGGCCTCCAGACCGACTTGCTCCACCGTCATGAAGGCCACGGCCGTGATCCCCAGAGTGAGCGAGGGCTCCAGGCGTCGCTCTTCGGCCACCATGGCGGCGACCTCGCGAATGTGATCCGCCAGACTCATGCGCTCCGGCGCACGCGTCCGATGAGCGTAGGCGATGAGCGCGCGCTTCACCTCGGGCCAGTATCGGTGGCCATAGAGGAACCGATGCGAAGAATCAATCTGATCGGCCAGCCGATATTTCCCCTCGAGGAAGAGCTGCCGGGCCAGAGCTGCGGGGTCCTCCGCTTCTTGGAGTGCCCGCGCGAGCGCCAGCGGGAAGAAATGAAACCAAATGCGCGTGGCCGTGCGATCCACCTCGTGAAGGTGTGGCTCAAGCTGCGCCAGAGCGCACTGCCACGCCTCCTCATCCTGCTGATTCAAGAACGCTTCGAAGAGTCGGCCGCCTTCAGCTCCCATACGCCCCATCCTTATTCAGAAAGCGCCGTCTCCTGGGGGCTCCGCCGAGCCCCAATCCCCCAGCCGACGCGAGCTATTTTAGCAAGAGGCCATCGTTGACTCAAAATTCTCCTTCCGCGCCGTCTTGGACGCGACTCACCACATGCCGAGCAAGTCCCGGGCATCGTAGTCGCAGATGAGTCCGTCCGGGTCCTGATGCTCATACGCTTCGCGGTCCACCCAGACCTGAATCCGCCCATTCTCGGCGACGCATACAATTCGATCCCGATGTACGTATCGGCCGGTGAGCTGCCCGTACTCGTTGAAGATCCATCCCGGAATCAAGTGTTGAACCGCGCGAAAGTCAATGATCATCGCCGTGCTCCCTCGCTTTTGATCGTCAAGCCCCGTGGCAGAGAGGATTCCCCCTGCGATGCGCATTGGCCAATTGTAGGCGAAGCCGCAGCGTCTGGCCAGAGGGGAGGCCGGGCCGAGACGGCTCCCTTATCCCGGCTTTGATTCTCTGTCAAACTTTGCTATACTGTGGGCCGATCTCAGGGGCATGGTCGGGGGAGTTGAGAGCGGGGCAGGTGTAGTGTTGCTGGATCGGCGTATGGCAGAGGAGCGCACGGCGCATATGGCGGGCATCCCGAGGGATGGGATCTTCTGGCGCGTGGAGGGGAGTCTGCTGAATCTGAGCGCCGTACGGCCCATCGCCTTCTTCACGTGGAACGCGCAAAGCTTCTCCGAGCGGTGGATGCGGCGCTTGGGCTTGGCCCTCTCAGCCCTGATTCGTCCGGTCCTCTATGCGACCGATCGCGTCCTGGCCACGCGCCTCTTGCACGCCCTGTTGCGAGGCATCAGCCGAGATCGCCTCGACTTGCTCGGGGAAGAGTACTTCCACTATACGCTCAAGCCGCGACTGAATCCGGCGGCTGTCGCTCGTCTGCGGGAGGTCGCGGCTGGCGGCGAGCCGATCATCTTGGTGAGCCAGGCTCTGGATCATGTGCTGCGTCCTCTGGCGCGGCATCTCGGCGTCGAATACATCCTCGCCAATCGGTTGGAATTTCGAGACGGGTTGGCGACCGGGCGATTGCTCGAGCCGGTGATTCGTCCGCGCGGGGGATTGGCGCGGCTACGACCCCTGAAGGCCGACCAGCGCCTGACGCTTGAGGAGCTGTGCCGCGATCTCGCGCTCTCGCCTGAGACGATTCAGCGCGCTATTGTCCCGGCGCGTCGAGAGGGAGACATGCTACCTACGCCCGCGCGCATCGTCTTCTTCCGAAATCCGAGACCCGTGGGGCGCCTCTCGGTTCGCGAGACGCTCGCGGGCCGTCATATTTTGCTCATCGGGGGGACGGGGTTTATCGGGAAGGTGTGGCTGGCCAAGGTCTTGAAGGACCTGCCTGAGATCGGGCGGATTTATCTGCTCATCCGTCCTCATCGCTCGACTTCAGCACAGCAGCGCTTCCAGGCGCTGCTTGAAGATTCCCCAGTCTTCGAGCCGCTCCACCAGCGCTATGGGAGCGACATCTGGCGATACGTGAGCGAGCGGGTCGAGGTCATCGCTGGAGACATCACCCAGCCCGGTCTGGGGATGGATCCCGAGACGCGCGCGCGCTTGCAGAAGACGCTCGATCTGGTGATCAACTGCTCAGGATTGACCGATTTCAATCCCGATCTCCGCGATGCGCTGGCGATCAATGTGGAAGGGACGCTGCACGTGCTCGAGTTCGTGCGCGGATGCGATCGCGCGGCGCTGTTGCATCTCTCGACCTGTTACGTCGTCGGGTATCGGGATGGATGTATTCCGGAAGTCCCCGTGCCGAATTATACCCCTCGCGGGGCGGCCGACTTCGATGCCGAGCGAGAGCGTCAGGCGCTCCATGCGCTCGTGCGCGAGATCGAGGCGCTCGCTGAGAGCTCGGAAGTCACCGAGCAACTGCGGCGGCAGGCGTTGGAGAGAGCCCGTGAGGCTCAGGAGGTCAGCGTGTCCGGACTGGAGACGCGCCTGCGCCGCTATCGGCTGCGCTGGATTCGCAATCAGCTCGTGGAGGCCGGCATGCGCCGGGCGCAGCAGTGGGGGTGGCCCAATACCTACACCTTCACCAAGAGCCTGGGCGAGTCGCTGCTGTTCACGCTCGGCGCGGATCTGCCCATCGCCGTCGTGCGCCCCTCGATCGTTGAGAGCTCGCTCGCGGAGCCATTTCGCGGCTGGAACGAGGGCGTGAACACCTCGGCGCCGATCTCCTATCTGCTGGGGACGTACTTCCGGCAGCTCCCGTCCAATCAATGGAAGCGCTTGGACATCATCCCCGTGGATCTGGTCGTGCGCGGGATGATCCTGATCGCCGCTGCCCTCTGTCGGCGGTGTCACGAACGCGTCTATCATCTGGCGACCTCCATGCGCAATCCCTGCAACATGCGGCGCTCGATCGAGCTGACGGGCTTGGCCCATCGCAAGTTCTATCGCGCGCAGCGGGAGCTGGAGTATCGGCTGCGCGCGCTCTTCGATCCCATCCCGGTCTCCAAGGAGCGATACGAGCGGCTCTCGGTCCCCAGCCAGAAGGCCCTCATTCAAACGCTGCAACGGCTCAGTGCGCCGCTGCCCTTCGTGCAGCCACCGCTTCTGCGCAAGGAGCGCGATCTGGATCGGGTGGAGAAGTTGATCGAGCTGTATGAGCCGTTCATCCTTCACAACGAGCACGTCTTCGAGGCCACTCACATCGAGTGGCTTCAGGCCGCGCTCCCGCCGGAGGAGCGCGAGGCGTTCGGATACGACGTCACGGGGATTGACTGGTGGGAATATTGGATCAACGTCCACATCCCGGCCCTTCGCCGGTGGTCGTACCCCTTGATCGAGGGGCGTCCTCTTGAGGAGTCCTCGCGGCGCGCCTCTCGCTCCTGGACCCGTTCGAGCATGGGGGCGGCCGCCGGATCTTCAGGCGACTGAATCCGCAAACCGCGATGGCCATCACGATCACGGGAGCGACGGGATATATCGGCGCTCATGTCACGGCGCTGTTGCTGGAGCGCTCGGCGGAGCCGCTCGCGCTACTGGTGCGCGCGAAGGGGCCGGAGGATGCCGCCCGGCGCCTCTGGCAAGCGCTTCAGCTTCATCTGGAATTCCCCACCTTCTACGAGTATCTCCAAACCCGCGTGACGCTCTATGTGGGCGATCTCACGGAACCTCGACTGGGGCTCTCGGAGGCGGAGTACCGGCGGCTGGTGCGCACGACGGATTCGATCATCCATTGCGCGGCCTCCCTCAATCGGCGATCCGAGCGCAGCTGCTTGAACGTCAATCTCCGGGGCACGCTCGAAGTCATCAAGCTCGCTCGGGCGGCCCACGAGGATCATGGAGTGCGCCGCTTCAGCCACGTGAGCACCGTCGCTGTCGCCGGCCATCGCCGCAACGAGATCGTGCGCGAGGATGAGGCCATTGATTGGAACCGCCCGGATTACGATCCCTACGCGCGGACGAAGAAGTTCTGCGAGCACATGATCCGGGAGTTGCTGCCCGATGTCCCGCGCACGATCTTTCGGCCGAGCATCGTGCTCGGGGATAGCCGCTATGGGGCCACCACGCAATTCGATATGGTGCGCGCCTTCGTCTTCCTGGCCAGCCTCCCCGTCTTGCCCTTCCGTCCGGACGATCGCGTGGATATCGTGCCGGTGGACTTCGTCGCCGACGCCATCGTCGCGCTCCATCAGAAGGAGCGGCCGAAATACGAGACGTATCATCTCTCGGCCGGCGTGGGCTCGCAGACCTTCCGCCAACTGACCGACGCGCTGGCCCGCGCGCGGGGACGTCCGCGACCGCTCTATCTCCCCGCATTGGAGCGTCCGTTCACGGCCCTGGTGAATTGGCTCGCC
>BEHM01000068.1 GCA_002923315.1 bacterium HR10 | reverse complement strand
TCGGCTTCCAAGACATGTACGACCGTGAGTTCGGCGTCGGAGCACTGGGCGACGGCGACCGCATGCTGAAGGGCTTTCATGGCGATCGGGGTATAATTCACCGGGCAGAGCAAGCGTCGGATCGAGACGCGCGGCTCTGGCGCACCGTTGGGCTTGTATCGGATGGTCAAGACGGGGCGATCGCTCTCCCGAAGGACGCGTTCGGTGACGGAGCCGAGCATCACGCGGCTCAACCCACTGCGCCCGTGCGTGCCCATGACGATGAGGTCGGCCCGGTGCTCTCTCGCTGTGGTGAGGATGGCTCGCGCGGGCGTGTCTTCCACGAGCTGCGTCTCGGTGGGGACCGATTCGCCGACGATGTTCTGAACGTACTCAGCCAGATGGCGCCGCGTCGCCGCTTTGGCGCGCTCCAGGGCGTGGAGCAACTCCTCGACTTGTCCGAGGGTGAAATGCGGAGGGGGGAGGAATGGATCGGCGTATATCACGAGGAGCCGCGCGTTCGAGCAGCGCGCCAGCTCCGCCGCGTATCGCAGGGCGAACGTCGCCAGCTCGCTGAAATCCGTAGGGCAGAGGATGAGCCGTGGGGGGAACGTGATCTTGGATTCTTCGGTTGCCATAGGTCGTCTCCTTATCTTATTCTCGTTCTCCCGACCACGCGGGTTCTCGTGCCGGTGCGCGCCGTTCGCTCAGATAATAGAGGACGGGCACGGCCATGCGCGAGAGCAGGAGCGAGGCCACTTCGCCCGCCATGAGCGAGAGGGCGAGCCCTTGAAAGATCGGGTCGAAGAGGATCACGGCCGAGCCGACGATGACGGCTGCCGCCGTCAACATCATCGGGCGGAAGCGCACGGCGCCCGCTTCAATGACGGCTTCGGCCAAGGGGATTCCCTGTCGTCGTCGCAGTTCGATGAAGTCCACCAGGATGATCGAATTCCGCACGACGATGCCCGCGCCTGCGATGAAGCCGATCATGGATGTCGCCGTGAAGAAGGCGCCCAAGAGGGCATGCGCGGGCAGGATGCCCACGAGCGAGAAGGGGATGGCCGCCATGATCGTGATCGGCGTCTTGAACGATTGGAACCATCCGACCACGAGGATATAGATGAGCACGAGCACGGCGGCGAAGGCCAGGCCGAGATCGCGGAAGACCTCGTAAGTGATGTGCCATTCTCCGTCCCACTTCATGGCGTAGCGATCGGCGAGAAAGGGCTGGCGCGCGACATAGCGTTCGAGCTGATACCCTTCGGGCAGGCGCAGCGCATCGAGCGCGCGATTGAGTTTCAGGATGGCGTAGACCGGGCTCTCCTCCTCGCCGGCCACGTCGGCCGTCACATAGACGACGGGCATCAGGTTCTTGTGGTGAATGCTCTTATCGTCCACGACCTCCTCGACGCGGGCGATCTCACCCAGCGGGACGAGCCGTCCAGTCGCGCCCATGAGTTTCAGCGAGAGGAGATCGGTGAGGCTCGAGCGTTCCTCGCGGGGGAGTCGGAGCATGATGGGGACGTCTTCCTTCTCCTCAGCGCGGTGGAGCAGTCCGATGGGCATCCCTGCCACCGCCAATCGCACCGCGCGCGTGACCTGTTCGGTCGAGATCCCGTTGAGCTCGGCCTTCGTCTTCTCCACCGTGATGCGGTACTTCGGCTGATCATCTTCTACGGACCAATCCACGTCCACGACGCCTGGGGTGCGCTCGAAGAGGTCGCGAATCTGTCGGGCGATCTCGATCTGACGCGCGTAATCAGGCCCGTAGACCTCGGCGACGAGCGTTTGCATGACGGGGGGGCCTGGGGGGACCTCGGCGATCTTCACGCGCGCCCCATATCGCGCGGCGATCTCCTGAATGGGCGGGCGCACGCGCCGCGCGATCTCGTGGCTTTGCGCCTGGCGCTCGCCTTTCGGCATGAGGTTCACCTGGATGTCGGCGACATTCGGCCCCCGCCGGAGGAAGTAGTGGCGCACGAGCCCGTTGAAGTTGTGTGGAGCCGCCGTCCCGATATACATCTGCAGATCGGTCACCTCGGGCACCGCGCGCAGGTATTCGCCGATCTCGCGCGTGACGCGCGCCGTCTGTTCCAGCGTCGTCCCTTCGGGCATGTCGAGGATGACCTGGAACTCGCTCTTGTTATCGAAGGGGAGCATCTTCACGCGTACGATCTTCGCTGGCAGCAGCGCGAGCGCGGCCAGTAGCAGCAGCGATACGCCGAGGAGGAATCCCGCGCGCCATCGTCGGTCGTGAATGAGCGGTCCCATCGCCCGGCGATAGAGGCGTGTCGTCCATCCCTCCTCGTGGGTCGCCCGCTCGGCCTCGCGCGAGAGGAGGCGCAGGCTCGCCCATGGGGTGACGATGAACGCCACGAGCAAGGAGAAGAGCATGGCAGCTGATGCCCCTATCGGGATGGGGCGCATATACGGCCCCATCAATCCGCGCACAAAGGCCATCGGGAGGATCGCGGCGATCACCGTGAGCGTCGCCAGGATCGTCGGATTCCCCACCTCATCCACCGCGCGCACGACGATCTCTCGAAGCGAACGCCCCCGATTCTCCGGCAGCCGATAATGGCGGATGATGTTCTCGACGACGACGATGGCATCGTCCACCAGGATGCCGATCGAGAAGATGAGGGCGAAGAGCGTGACGCGATTGAGCGTGTATCCGGACAGGTAGAACACGGCGAGCGTGAGCGCGAGCGTCACCGGGATGGCGATGGCGACGATGCCGGCTTCACGCAGACCGAGCGCCAGCCAGATGAGCAGGGAGACCGAGACGACGGCGATCAGCATGTGAAAGAGCAATTCGTTCGATTTTTCGGTGGCCGTCTCGCCGTAATTGCGCGTAACGGTGATCCGCACGTCCTCCGGGATGAGCGTGCCGCGCAATGCCGCGACTTTCGCGAGGACGCGGTCCGCGATCTCGATGGCGTTCGTGCCCTTCCGCTTAGCGACGGAGATGGTGACGGCCGGCCAGATCCCTTCGCTCCTCTCGCCTTCGGTCGCGGTGTCGAGCCGATGGCTGAATCGGGCCGCCGGACCCTGTGCGAAGAGCACGTAATCGGTCGGCTCCTCCGGCCCGTCCACGATCTGTGCGACGTCGCGCAGGTACACCGGGCGTTCCTCGAAGACGCCGACGACCACGCGGCCCACGTCCTCGGCGTCCTGCAGAAAGCCACCGGTCTCCACGAGCACCTCGCGGTTTCCCGTGGCGAAGCTCCCGGCGAGCCATTGCCGATTCGCCTGCTCCAGGCGCGCGGCGACGAGCGTGGGATCCAGGTGATAGGCCGCCAGGCGCGCCGGATCGAGCAGCACGCGCACCTGGCGGCGCTGTCCGCCGATGATCTTCACCTCCGAGACGTCTTCGATCTCCTTGATCTGATCATGAAGCTGAGCGGCCAGTCGCCGGAGCGTGAAGTGGTCGTACCGATCGCTCCAGAGCGTGAGCGCGAGAATCGGCACGTCGTCAATTGAGCGCGGTTTGATGAGTGGCGGGCTCGCCCCCGGGGGGATGAGATCGAAATTGGCGAACATCTTCTGATTGAGCCGCACGATGCTGCGTTCTTCGTCTTCGCCCACGCGGAACCGAACGATGGCCATGGCGAAGCCGGGAGAGGACGTCGAGTAAATATACTCGACGCCGGGAATCTCCCAGAGCAGCTTCTCCATGGGCTTGGTCACGCGCTCTTCAACCTCGCGGGCCGATGCCCCGGGCATCTGGACGAAGATGTCAATCATGGGGACGACGATCTGCGGCTCTTCCTCGCGGGGAAGCAGCCACGTCGCCCCGATGCCGAGCAGGATCGCCGCCACGATCAAGAGTGGCGTGAGCTTGGAATCCGCAAAGGCGTTCGCCAGTCTCCCGGCGAGTCCCACGCTCCCTCTCATATCCGCGCCCCTCCTCTCACGGTTGCACGCGATCGCCCTCGCGAATGCCGTGCGGGTTCTCCGCGACGATGCGTTCGCCCTCGGTGAGTCCGGAGAGGACTTCGACGCGATCGCCGTAGACCTTCCCGAGCGTGATGAGGCGGAATCGCGCCGCCCCCTCCTCATCCACGACGTACACGCCTGTCAACTGTCCGCGCTGGAGGACGGCCGTTCGCGGGATCGTGAGCGCGCGCCGTTCTCCGATCCGAAACCGCGCCTTCCCGTACATGCCCGAGCGCAACGCGGGGGCCTTCTCACTCGGCAGATCCACTTTCACCGTAGAACTGCGGCTCATCGGATCGGCCGCCGGGGTGATCTCGGCGACCCGCCCAAGGAGCGACCTCGATCCCAACGCGTCAATCTCCACGGACACGGGATCACCAACGCGCACGGCTGCGATCTGGGATTCCGGAACCGTGACTTCCAACCGGTAGTGCGTGTCATCCTCGATGGTGAGCAGCGGCATACCGGGAGTCGCGAGCACCCCGATCTCCACCGATTTCGCCGTGACCAGGCCCGCCATCGGTGCCACCACGCGCGTGTGGCTGAGCGCGACGCGCGCCGCCGCCACATCCGCTTGCGCTTGTTCGATCTTCGCCAGGACTTGCTCTCGCTTCGCGCGCAGCGAGAGGAGCAACTCTTCGGCGCGCTCGGCCTCGGCCAGGGCGGCCCGATAGCGCGCGCGCACTTCGTCGAACTCTTGCGCGCTCACCGAACGCCGCTCGCGCAACGCTTCATATCGGTGGAACGTGGCCGCAGCGAGTTCTGCTTGTGCGCGCGCGGCCTCGCGAGCGGATTCGGCGGCGCGAATCGCGCGCTCGATCTCCTCCCGAGCGTGCTCGGCCTCGCGCCATCCGGCCTCGGCTTTGCGGAGCTGTGCCTGCACGTCGCGATCATCAATCTGGACGAGTACCTGACCCGATCGCACCCGATCCCCCTCGCGGACGAAGACGGCGAGGACGTTCCCCATGATCTTGGCCGAGAGCACGCTCGTCGTTCGCGAGCGCACGGTCCCCACAGCCTCGTATGTGTCTTCGATCGGTGTCTTCGCCACCGTCTCGAGGCGGGCGCGGACGACCGCCGGTGTGCGGTCAGCCGCCGCCTCTTCCCGTTTTCCACAGGCGGCCGTCACAGTGAGTGCGGCGGCGAGAAGGATCGCGTGGTGTACCTTCCCCATCTTGAGCCTCTCCTTGTGTTCGGTCATGAGATGAAGGCTCGGACGTCGGTCAACCGTCCGGTCGCCAGCAGCACGCTGGCGTACCCGACGAGGTATTCGTATCGCGCGGCAAGCACGTTCATGCGCGCGCGCACAAGCGCCGTCTCCGCGCGCAGCACTTCGGTGATCGTCGTCAGCCCCTCCTGATACCGATCCTGGACGATGCGGAGCGCCTCCTCCGCTTGCTGGACGGCGCGCGCGGCCACGGCCAAGCGTTCGCGCGCCGAACGGTAGTGCTCGAAGGCGCGCACGACGTCCAGGCGGATTTGGTTCACGAGCTGTTCCTCTTCAGCTTCCGCGAGCGCGAGCGCGGCTTCGGCCTGACGCACGCGGGCCGTGCGGCCGAGGTCGAAGAGGTCGAATGTGAGGCTGGCGCCGACGAGGTAGTCAGCGCTCCCGCTGCGCAACCCGCGTCCGGTCGCCCCCAGGGTCGCGAAGAGATCGAGTCGGGGGAGGAACTGTCCGAGCGCTCCGCGCACGCCCTGCTCGCGCGCGCGAACGGCCCATCGAGCCCGCGCGACGTCGGGCCGATGCTGCAGCGCCAGGCGCAACAATTCCTCCGGCGCCTCCACCTCGAACGTCCGATCGCTCAGGTGTCCGACGACGCGCTGCGGGGCATCCACCGGGAGCCCGAGCGCCGTATTCAACGCCGCGCGCGCGATCACCACCTCGCCTTCGGCTTGGATCTGTTGCTGGCGGAATTCGGCCACTTGCACCTCGGCGGCCAACACATCCGAGACGACGACCAGCCCAGCCTCGAACATGTCGCGGATGCGCGTCAGGTCGGCTTCGGCCATGCGCACGGCCTCATCGGCCACCCGCTTGCGGGCTTCGGCCACGAGTACGCCGAAGTAGGCGCGGATCACTTCGAAGCGGATCTGTTGCGCGATCCATGCCGCTTGAGCATCGGCGCGTTGGGCTTCGGCATCCGCCTGCGCGCGACGCGTCTCCGTCTGCAGGCGATCGAATAGCGGCAGACGCAGCGTCAGCGCCGTGCGGAAGACATTGAGCGACGGCGGATGGTTCAAGAAGCGCGGATCGAAATTCGCCGGTCCAAACCGCGCCTGCTCCAGCAGGGATCCGAAGACGAAGACGGGATTGTTCCCGTGAGAGAACGTCTCGCTGAACTGCAACACGGGGAATCGCGCGGCCCGCGCCTCGGCGACGTTCGCCTCAGCCATCTCTCGACCGGCGGCCGTCGCGCGCACGAGCGGGTTCCTCTGCAGCGCGAGCTCCACCGCGCGGGGAAGCGTCAGCCCCTCCTCCGCCTGGCCCTGCGCAGCAGAGGTCCGCGCCGACACCGTGACGATGACCCAGGCGAGAAGGCTCGCGCCGATTCTCCTCCGCCATCGTCTCATGTTCCCCTCCGGTTCACGAGCAGCTTCTCACGCCGAGCCACCGCAGGGCCGTCATCATCGGACACCAGTTGGTGAAGGCCGATTGGATCAGGTTGAGGGCTACAAAGCCTGTGAAGAGAAACCAATAGGGGCTGTGAAAGTAGCCGAGCAACAGGCTGAGCAGGACGAAACTCCCGGCGATCAATCGCAAATAACGCTCGATGGTCATGGCCTTTTCCCTCCTCCTTGTGATCGTTCACGCCCGTATGATCCACAACCGGGCCGGAGGTTTCATCTTCCAGGACGAAATCCCATTCGTGCGGCGAGCGTAGAGCCGACACCCTCATATCGGCGAGAGGGAGAGGCAGATGCTCGGCCTCAGATCAGCGGGGGCTTTCGGCCTTCAACGGCGTGAGCCGCAGCAGGACGATCTCCGCCGGGGCGTGAAAGCGGAGTGGGGCGAAGGTGAGTCCCAATCCGTTTGTCACATTTACCCAGAGCGATCCCACGTCATAGGAGCCTGAGACATATGGCGTCTCAAGCCGCGCGAGCGCCAGGCGGAGGCCGAAGAGCGGGAGCGCGATCTGCCCTCCATGCGTGTGCCCGGCCAGGAAGAGATCGTAGCCCTGATCCTTCGCCCAGTGGACGAGAGAAGGCGAGGGCTGATGGGCCATGAGAATGGAGAATCGTCCCGCCGGCTTCTCCTCGGCCAAGCGTGCGAGCGTCTCCGGCGAGGGTCGCCGCCGATAGATGTTCGTCACCCCGGTGAGACGAAGCGAGATGTTCCCGGCCGAGATCGAGCGCGAGGCATCGTCGAGCAGGACAATGCCATGGCGGCTCAAGCTCTCCGGCACCCGGCGCGGGTCAGCCCAATAGTCGTGATCACCCAAGCAGGCGTAAACGCCATACCGCGCGCGCACGGCTCCGAGCCAGGCGGCAGCCGGTTCGATGTATTCGGTGCCGGAGGTCACCAGGTCGCCCGTGAAGAAGACCAGATCCGGTCGCAGAGCGTTCACCCTTTCGATGAAGCGCCGCACGAGTGCGGCATCGGTCCGCGCATCCAGTTGGAGGTCGGAAATATGGACCACGCGCAGTTCCCCCATGTCAGACGGGAGCTTCTCCGAAGCGATCACCTGCTCGCGCACGCGGATCTGCCGAGTGTCCAGATACGCGCGGATCGGCGTATAGGCGAGGACGATCACGGTGAAGCCGAGCGTCGCGCGCGCGATCCCGTGGTCAGCGCTCTTCATCCAGAAGCGGGCGAGCCCGCGGCCTGCCTCAAGCAGCAGGAAGATGAGGAAGAGCTGGAGCGCAACAAGCAGCCCGATCCAAAACGGATAGGTGAGCAGCGCATCCACGAGCGGATGCCCGCCGCGAAGGGCTGTGCGCCAGAACGACGCGTCGAGCAGATACCCCCCGATGGCAACCGCCGGATAGAGATTCAACAAAGCGGCTATCGGCCACAGGCGTTTTTGCCAATGCTGGGTCGAGCGCCCGGTCCGCTGCGCGAGCGCCCACGCGAGCCGCCAGATCACGTAGCCGTAGAGGATCAGCAGGCTCGCGCCCAGAAGGAGCAGCATTCTCACAATCCACGGCATCGGCGATGATCCCTCCCCGCAAGGGAGAAAGGGTAGCACGACTTGAGCCCTCAGCGCACGTCTTCGGTGAGTCTGCGAAGAAGATCGGACAGCGGGTACCCGAATGCGGTCTCGAAGGGTGGGGCAGGGCGTCGCCATATAGAGCCCGCGAAGCGGACATGGGAATGTAACCCGGGGCGAGCCGAAGGCGCGGAAGGGAGTTGATCTCACAACATGGGCTCGCTGCGCTCGCCCCGGGCTCATCGTGAATACCACGCGCGGGCTCGGGTGGGACGTTCTCCTCTGGTTTTTCTCGTCGCGCGCGGTGATATGTGTTCCGGTTGGTGGACGCAAAAAATACGCCGTGGGCGCGGGTGATCTACTCCCTTCATCCGATTGATCGCGCCGGAGGAAGTGATAAGATGGAGGCGCGAGACATCGCGAAAACTTTCGGGAAAGGAGGATGGAGTATGATCGAGCTGCTCAACCGCATGAGGAACGAGAAGGGTCAGGGCATGGCGGAATACGCCTTGATCCTGGTGCTCGTCAGCATCGCGGCTATTGCCGCATTGTCGGCACTCGGAACCAGCATCACGGAAGTTTTCAACCAGATTGTGGACGCGCTCTGATTTCGCCTCGCGAAGTGGGCTCGGAGCGCGCTGTATGAACTCAGGCGCGAAGGAGGAGGAGATGGGTGAGAGAGGTTGGCGGTGGTCCCCGTCTTCCGATGGATTCTCCTTGGGTGTACGTATGGCCTCTTCCTCCTTTACCGCGCCTGGTTGAGGCGACGAGGACTCCACGCGGTCCTTCGGGGTCGCGTGGGGTCCTCTCTTCGGGGGGCGTTCATCGAGGGCGTGAGATCCCCTGGTGTGCGGCCATTTGGCGTAGGAGGAGAGTGATGAAGCGCGAGGCTCGTGTGCGGGGACAAGCGCTTGTGGAGATGGCGCTGCTTGCGCCGCTTCTGTTGCTCGTCGTCGTCGGACTCGTTCATCTCGGATGGGCGCTCAATGCTCATCAGGTCATCACCAATGCCGCGCGCGAAGGAGCGCGCGTGGGGACGCGCGCGGGGGCGACGACGGCCACGATGCGCGCTGTCGTTCTGGACGTCTGTCGCAACGCGGGATTGGACACGGCGGAGGTCGCTGTCGAGGCCACGCCGGGCGCGCCGAACGTGCCGAGCAGCGTCACCGTGAGCTACACCTTCCATTCCCCGTTGGACGCCCTCTTTGGCCGCCTCTTGGATGGACAAGCCGTGGTCGTGCGGGCGCAATGCGTGATGAAGTATTGAATGGGTGGAGGCCGAACGTGAGGGGAGCGAGCGAGCGCGGGCAGAGTCTGATCGAATTGGCGCTGACGCTGCCGGTGGCCATGTTGCTCATCGT
>BEHM01000067.1 GCA_002923315.1 bacterium HR10 | reverse complement strand
AAGTTCGCCGAGCGAAAAGAAGCGGGAATCATTATCACCACGTCGGTTGCCGGAGAGGGGCAATATCTCATCAACACGGATGCCCATGAGGTGGTCGCTTTCGGTGGGCCGTTCCCGTTCTTCAAGTTCGATCTGAGCTACAATTCCGGTGACGTCATCACCATGGGGATACGGTACTTCCGCGATATGGACGGCAAGCGCAAGATCATCTATCGGGCGAATGATCAGACGAGTCCGGCGCTGGAATTCACCAATCTCGAGCAGGGGATTCCCGGACCGTTCTTCATCAAGGGCTACATTCAGACGGTGATCAACACGGACATACCGACGAACAGCGCTGCCGCCGCGTTCACGAACATCCGGTGGAACGGCAAGCTCCTCACGGGCGGGACGACGGCGGGCGAATGCCGATGATGAGCGCTCCCGGCTCTTGTATTCGTTCGGGTTCCTGAACGATCGGAGTCGGCGACCACCGTTGAGTTGCTCCGCGGGAGTGCCCCTGCCGGTGGGGGCGCTCCTGTCGGCCTTTTGCGGAAGGAGATGAGCTATGCATCGCATCGGCTCTGTCGTCGTTCGGTTCGTCGGTGGGGGAATGCTTCTGCTTGGGCTGGTCCTCACGGGGCTCGCCCAATTCAGAGCGGGGGTTCAGGGAGTGGTGACCGATCCTACGGGCGCGGTCATCGCTGGAGCGACGGTCACGCTCACCAATCATGAGACGGGCAAAACCCAGCAGGTGGTCACGAGTGCCGAAGGGTTCTATCGCTTCTCCGGGCTGGCGCCGGGCGCGTATCAGGTCACGGTCGAACACGCGGGGTTCAAGAAGAAAGTGGTCGAGCGCGTGATCGTCCGCGCCGAAGAGGTTCAGGGCCTCGATCTGGTCCTGGAGCCGGGCGAGATCACCGAGACGCTCACCGTGCGCGCAGAGGGCGAGGGGGCGACGCTTCGGACGGAAAATCCCGATGTGACGCGCGCGGTGACCACTCACGAAGTGCTTCGGCTACCGCAGTTCGGGCGCGATCCCTACGAGCTGATCCGCCTGACGCCGGGCGTGCTGGGCCTTGGGGCGCGCGGCAGTCGCGGCGAATCCGTGGGTTTGCCCAACACGACCGGCCCCGGAGGATCGAACGTCTCGATCTTTCAGGTCGAGAATCAGGTCCCCATCAGCGCGAACGGTCAGCGCCTCTCGGCCAACAACTACATGATTGACGGCGTGAGCGTCAACAGCCTCGGCTGGGCCGGCGCGGCCGTGGTGACGCCCAATCAGGAGTCGGTCAAAGAGATTCGCGTCCTCTCCAGCACCTATTCGGCCGAGTACGGTCGAAATACGGGAGCGCAGATTCAGGTTGTGTCTCAAAACGGCACGAACGAATTTCACGGCAGCGCCGTCCTCAAGTACAACGATCCCGATCTGAACGCCTTCAACCGATGGGGCGGGATCACGGGTGATCCGAATCGAGATGCGCCGCCGGTGCGCGTGGAGCAACTCTATCGTCAGTTCGCCGGGAGCCTCGGCGGGCCCATCGTCAAGAATCGGCTCTTTTTCTTCTTCTCCTATGAGGGTCTGCGCAGTAACAACACGGACTTCGTGAGTACCTGGATCGAGACGCCCGAATTCCGGCAATTGGTTCGGCAGCAACGGGCCGGTGGCGTGACGGCGCGGATCTTCGAAGCCGAGGGGATTGCGCCGCGCGCGCTCACGGTTCTGCCGGCGGATTGCTCCCTCTTTCTCAACGATCCGCGGCGGTGCCAGGCCGTCACCGGGGGGTTGGACATCGGATCGCTCACGGGCGGCCTCGGCCGCTACGTGCCCCTCAGTAACACCGTGGGCGGCGGGCTCGACGGCATCCCCGACATTCAATTCATCCGCCTCGCGCTGCCCAACCTCGTTCGCGGAGACCAATTCAACACGCGCGTGGACCTCATGCGTGGCAGTGATCAATTCGCCGTGAGCCTCTACATCACGCGCCGCAACGACTTCAAGAACGTGGCGCAGGGGCGGCCCATTGGAGACCTGCGCACGCGACCGCTCAATTCGGCGGGGACGGTGACCTGGATTCGCACGCTCGCTCCCACGCTCCTCAATGAGCTGCGGGCGAATGCCACCCGATTCTCCTTCAACGAAGTGAAGGACAACCCCGAGGCCAATTGGGGCATTCCTCGCGTCGAGGTCGAAGGCCCTTCGGCACTGCGGCTCGAGATCGGCGTCATTCGCGCCGAGACGACGCCGGGCATCTTCGCTCAGAACACCTACGAAGTTCGGGACACGCTCACCTGGGTGCGGAGCAACAAGACGCTCAAATTCGGCGTGGAGATTCGGCGCGAGCAGGACAACAACAATCTGGCCGGCGGGGCGCGTCCGCTCTATGTCTTTCGCGGGCTGTACAACCTGGCCAACGATGCGCCCTATCTGGAAGCGATCAATGCCGATCCGCGCACGGGCCTTCCCGCCGATGCGCAGCGGTACTTCCGCTATGCGAACTACGCCCTGTTTGTGCAGAACGATTGGAAGGTTCGGCCCCATCTCACCGTGAATCTTGGCCTGCGCTACGAATACTTCACGCCGCTTCGGGAGAAGCGCGGGCGCGTGAGCAACCTCGTCTTCCCACCGGGACGACTCAACGAATCGCGGATCGTCGTGAGCGACCAGCTTTTCGAGCCCGACCGCAACAATGTCGCGCCGCGCGTGGGCTTCGCCTGGAGCCCGAAGCCGTGGACGGACAAGCTGGTCGTGCGCGGCGGATTCGGCATCGGCTACAATCGCATTCCGGGCGTGCTCTACGGCAATACGCGCGGGAATCCGCCCTTCTTCGCCCGCCACTTCATCTGCTGCGGGGGATCGGCCTCCGAGGGGCTCTTTCCCTTCGCCGGCGGTCGCATCCTCTACACGCTGGGAACGGGCCGAGCGCTGACGAGCTATCCGGTCAATCCCGCGCTCGCGCAGGGCATTGACCCGACCACCGGCGGCGTGCGCGGCAGCCAGGTCGAAATCTACGGCACGGAGCGGAAACTGCCGAATGCCTACGTCTACCTGTGGTCGCTGGAGACCGAGGCTCAACTGCCGTGGGATTTCCTGGCATCTGTGGGCTATCAGGCGAGCAGCAGTCACAAGCTCATTCGCATCATCAATCAGAACCTGCTCTACCCGCGCAATCCGTTTTTCGGTCCCGTCTTTTTCCTCCTCCCCGATGTCAATGCGAACTATCATGCCCTGCTGGCGCGGTTGACGCACGCGTTCTCGCACGGCTTTCGCCTGGATGTCACCTATCGCTGGAGCAAGAGCATTGACACGCTCTCCTACGAAGGGCCGGGCGCGCCGACCAATCAAACGTTTCCGAGCGATCTTCGCTCCGAGCGCGGCCCCTCGGACTTCGACGTGCGACATCACACGGTCATCTCCTGGCTCTGGGATGTGCCGATCCTGCACAACCGCACCGATTGGTGGGGCAAGGCCTTCGGCGGCTGGCAATTGAACGGCATCTGGACGATCTCCACCGGTTTCCCCTACACGGTGAAGATCGGTCAGAGCCTCCGCTTCGCCAACGGCGAACCCTGGGGGCCGATTCGTCCGACGCGCTATTTCGGCGGGGCGCTCACCGAGCGGAGCGATCGCGCGTTCATTCGTCCGGGCGGGAATTTCCCCGGCGGCGGGGCCCGGTACTTCGACACGACGACCATTGGGCCGCCCGGCATCGGGCGCAATGCGTTTCGCGGTCCGGGCTATCGCAGCGTGGATCTGAGCCTCGTGAAGCAGACGGCGCTCCCCCGCCTGCCGGGACTCGGCGAAGCCGCCCGACTCGAAATCCGCTTCAACTTCCTCAACGCCTTCAACGAGCTGAATCTGCAACCGCTCGGCTTCTTCGACGAGGGCGTCTTCGCCGATCGCCCGAACTTCGGTCGCGCGACGCGCGGGCTGGCCGGTCGCGTCGTCGAGTTTCAAGCGCGATTCAGCTTCTGAGCCTCGGATGATCGTCCCGCACCCATTGACGAATCGCCGCGTCGCCAGGAGATCGCGCTCGTGGGGGCGCATGATTCGGCGACTGAGTCTGATGAGCGTCGTGCTATTTGTCGGGACGCCCATCTTTCCGCCGTCATCGCGGCCCGCCGATGAGATCGAACGCAAGGTCGAAGCTCTGCTCCGACAGATGACGCTCGAGGAGAAGCTCGGCCAGCTTCAGATGCTCGACGGCGATGCCGATGGCTCCTATCGCCCCGAGCATCTCGATCTCGTGCGGCGAGGACTCGTCGGTGCATTCCTCAACGTGCGCGGCGCCCGTCGCGTCAACGAGCTGCAGCGCATCGCCGTCGAGCAATCGCGCTTGAAGATTCCGCTGCTTTTCGGTTTCGATGTCCTGCACGGCTATCGCACGATCTTTCCCGTGCCCCTCGCCGAAGCGAGCAGTTGGGACCCGGAGGCCGTCGAGCGTGCCGCTCACATCGCGGCCACCGAAGCGCGAGCGGCGGGCGTCACCTGGACCTTCGCCCCGATGGTGGACATCGCGCGCGATCCGCGGTGGGGTCGCATCGTCGAGGGATCGGGGGAAGACCCGTATCTCGGATCGATCATGGCCCGGGCGCGCGTGCGCGGATTTCAAGGGTATGACTACAGCGCTCCGGATCGCGTCCTCGCCTGCGCCAAACATTTCGTCGGCTACGGTGCGGCCGAAGGCGGACGCGATTACAACACGACCGATATGTCCGAGCGCACGCTGCGGGAGGTTTATCTGCCGCCGTTCCGTGCGGCCGTCGAAGCCGGTGTGGGAACGATCATGAGCGCCTTCAACGATCTCAACGGCATCCCGGCCTCGGCCAATCCCTTCACGCTGAGGACCATCTTGCGCGGCGAGTGGAAATTCGACGGCTTTGTCCTGAGCGATTACACGGCCATCGAGGAACTCGTCGCGCATGGGCTGGCCGCCGATGGGGCCGAAGCCGCGCGCCTGGCACTGGACGCCGGCGTGGACATGGAGATGGTGAGCCGCCTCTATGCCCGGCATGTGCCGCACCTCATCCGAGAGGGCAAGCTCTCGATGGCCACGATTGACGAGGCCGTGCGGCGCGTGCTGCGCGTGAAGTTCCGGCTGGGACTCTTCGAGCGGCCTTACGCCGATGAGGCGCGCGAGCGCGCGCTGTTGCTCCGGCCCGACCATCGCGCGGCAGCGCGGGAGATCGCCGCTCGCTCGATCGTATTGCTCAAAAACACCGGAGGCCTCTTGCCGCTCGGCAAGAACCTGCGCTCGGTGGCCGTCATCGGGCCGCTCGCTGATGATCAAAGGAACATGCTCGGTCCCTGGTCAGGGGATGGACGCGCCGAAGACGTCGTCACCATCCTCGCGGGCATTCGGGCGAAGGTCGGACCGGAGACGCAGGTTCACTCCGCTCCGGGGTGCGGGATCACCGACACCGTCTGTGCGGGGATGGACGAAGCCGTGCGCCTCGCCCGCCAATCGGATGTGGCCCTTGTCGTCGTGGGCGAATCGGCGGAGATGAGCGGTGAAGCCGCCTCGCGCGCCTCGCTCGATCTGCCGGGACGACAGCTCGACCTGGTGAAAGCCGTCCACGCCACCGGCACGCCCACCGTCGTCGTGCTCGTCAACGGACGCCCGCTCGCGATCCCCTGGATCGCCGAACACATCCCGGCTATTCTCGAAACCTGGTTCGCCGGGACCGAGGCCGGTCACGCCGTCGCCGATGTCCTCTTCGGTGACGTCAATCCCGGCGGCAAATTGCCCGTGACGTTCCCGCGATCGGTCGGCCAGATTCCGATCTACTACAACCACAAGAGGACAGGCCGACCGCCCGATCCCCGCAACACGTATACGTCCAAATATCTCGACGAAGAGGTGACGCCGCTTTTCCCCTTCGGCTACGGGCTGAGCTACACGGAATTTCGGATCACGAATCTGCAACTCAGCGCGCGGCGCCTTCGCCCCACCGAGCGCGTGACGGTCAGCGTGGATGTGGAGAACGTCGGCCCCCGCGCGGGCGATGAAGTCGTCCAGCTCTACATCCGCGATGTGGCCGCCAGCGTCACGCGCCCCGTGCGGGAGTTGAAGGGATTTCAGAGGATCACGCTGCGCCCCGGAGAGAAGCGCCGCGTCACGTTCACGCTCGGCCCGGAGCACCTGGGCTTCTACAACCGCGAGATGCGTTTCGTCGTCGAGCCGGGCGAGTTCCGCGTCTTCGTGGGCACGAGTTCCGTCGGCGGGCTGGAAGCGAGCTTCGAGGTGGTACAATAGTGCCGTGAATCGTCGCCTCGCAATCTTCATTCTCGGCGTCGCCCTCATCGTTCCGGTGCACTGTGGGTCGTCGCGGGCGCCGTCGCCGCTCTCGCCTGATGACGACGCGTTCCTGGAAGACCTCTCGCATCGGGCTTTTCTCTTCTTCTGGGAGCAAGCCGATCCGAACACCGGGTTGGTGCGCGATCGTGCCGGAACGAACGGGGAGCGTCGCACCGACATCGCGAGCATCGCGGCGACGGGCTTCGGCCTGACGGCGCTGTGCATCGCCGCCGAACGGGGCTGGATCAGCGCCGAACAGGCGCGCGAGCGCGCCCGCACGACGCTGCGCTTTCTCGCCGAACGCGCGCCGCACGAGAACGGCTGGTTCTATCACTGGATGAACGCCCGGACGGGCGCCCGCGAATGGGCGAGCGAGGTCTCCTCCATCGACACGGCGCTGCTTCTCGGCGGCGTGCTCGCGGTGCGACAATGTTTCGATTCCGATGCGGAGATCGTCGCCCGGGCAACGACCCTCTACGAGCGGGTGGATTTCCCCTGGATGCTCAACGGACACCCGACGCTACTCGCGCACGGCTGGACGCCGGAGGGCGGATTTCTCCCCTTCCGTTGGGACACCTACAGCGAACACATGATTCTCTACCTGTTGGCCATCGCTTCGCCGACGCATCCGATCTCGCCCGAGGCGTGGTACGCCTGGCGACGGAATCCGATCACCTACGCGGGCTATACGTACATCTACGGGGCGCCGCCGCTGTTCATCCACCAGTATTCGCATGCGTGGATAGACTTTCGCTCTCGGCGCGAAGAGCGCGGACGGCGCACCGAGTGGTTCGAGAATTCGGTTCTGGCCACACGGGCGCATCGAGAATTCTGTCTCCGGCTGGCGCGCGAGTTCCCCGCGAGCTACTCGGAGAACGTCTGGGGCATCACGGCTTCGGACTGCCTGAGGAACGGGCAGGTACGCTACTGCGATTGGGGTGGGCCGCCGCCTCCGGGCTTCCCCCGCGACGGGCGGATTGACGGCACGGTCGTTCCCAGCGCGGCGGCCGGGTCGCTCATGTTCACGCCGGAGATCGCGCTGCCGGCGCTCCGCACCATGCGCGAGCGATTCTCCGCTCAATATGGCGAGCGGTTCTACGGCCGCTACGGCTTCACCGATGCCTTCAACCCCACGACCGGCTGGGTCAACGCCGATGTCATCGGCATCAGCGTGGGCGTCACGCTGCTCAGCGCCGAGAATCTGCGCACGGGTCGGGTCTGGAGCTGGTTCATGCGCAATCCGGAGATCGCGCGCGCGATGACGCTCATTGGCCTCCGCCCCGAGCCGTAGCATCAGCGCTGCCCTCAACATCCGATGAGGAGTGCGCCGGGATTCAACCTCGATGCGCTCCGCTCCTATAATCTCCTTCGTGCGACTGCCGCGATTGAAGGTGAGAGCGTCCATCGGCCTGTGGCTCCTCGCCGCGGGCCCCGGGCTCGCGCCTCCCTCAATGCGGGTGCAGGCGAACGTCCTGCGCATCATCTTTCCCGATGTCGGTCACGGGCATGCCGCGCTGATCATCTCCCCGAGTGGGCGCACGGTGCTCATTGATGGTGGCCCGGATGGAGCCGGAGCAGCCGTCATCGTCCCCCTCATGTGGCGCATCGGGCTCTCGCAGCTGGATATGATGATCGCCACGCACTACGATGCCGATCACATCGGCGGACTCGATGAGGTCGCCGCCGCTTTCCCGCCGACGCTCGCGTACGACAGCGGTGACCTCACAGCGCCTCGCGGAAGCCGATCCTTCACCGATTACATGACAGCCATCGGCGCCGTCCGCCGAACGCTGCGCGCTGGCGACGTCCTCGATCTCGGCGGAGGCGCTCGCGCGACGTGCCTGGTCGTCAACGGGGACCTCGCCAGCGGTGGACGCGTCGGCATCTTCGGCCGTTCCGACCCGTTCGATCAACTGGACAACAGCGCCTCGATCGGCCTCCTCATCCAATACGCGGATTTCGACTTCTTCATCGCGGGCGATCTCACCGGCGGTGGCGACAACACGACGGATGTCGAATCCACGGTCGCGCAGCTCGTCGGCGATGTGGATGTCGTGCAACTGAGCCATCACGGGAGCGCGACCAGCAGCAACGTGACGTTCCTCTCTCGGCTCAAAGCCGAAGTCGGCATCGTCCAGGTCGCGACGACGAATCCCTACGGCCATCCGAGCGTCGAGGTCGTGGATCGCTTCATCACGATGACGCCGACGAGCGGGCTCACGCCGATCCCTCCCGATGGGGACTTCCCCCTCTCCCGCCCGCCCCTCCTCTTCCAGACGCAGGCGAGCCCGCCTTCGGACAGTCGGGTGAGCCATCAGGGATTCGTCGCCCACGGGACGATCGAGATCGAAACGGATGGAAGTCGCTACACGGTGCGCGGCGAGCGCTTACCACCGTGGACCTTCGCGACCGACGGCGCCCGACGCGGCATGCGCACGGATTTCCCCCCCACGATCCTCGTGCAGACGTCTCCCGTCGTCCCACACGCCGGAGAGGCCGTCCGCCTCACGGCACAGATCGCCGACGATTCCGGGCGGATTCGCTCGGCCCGTTTGACGTTCTCCACGAACGAAGGGGAACCCGCGCCTCTTCCATTCCTGCGTCTCTCGGCGACGCTCTTCGCCGGTGAGATCCCCGGGCAGCCGGATGGGACGCTGGTCCGCTACTGTGTCACGGCTGAAGATGAGGCGGGGCATGTGACGACCGTCTGCGGCCTGTATTTCGCCGGCATCACGCCGATCGGCGTCGTGCGGGCCGTAGATGCCTGGGGCATCCCGCGCTACGAAGGCGCGCCCGTCCGCGTCATGGGTCACGTGACCGTGAGCAGTGGAACGTTCAGCCGAACGCAGACGGAGATCTTCATCGAGGATGAGACCGGAGGAGTTCGTGTCTTCCAGCTTCGACTGCCCCCCCAGGTCGTGAGCAGTGGAGACCGCGTCGTGGTCACCGGACGCGTGAAGAGCTTCCATGGACTCCTGGAACTCGACATCACCAATCCATTGCCCGTACCGCCGTTCCCCTCCCCATTCGGCATCCGCGTGCTCGACCATTCGGACGCGGAGCCCATCCCTCGCCCCGCCCGGATCGCCGATGTGGGTGAAGCTCTCGAAGGGCGGCTTGTGCGCATCGAGGGGGTGAGAATCGTTCAGGGCTCAATCCCCCAGGTCGGCAGCGCCAATCTTCTCATCACCGACGGCACAGGGACGACGACGCTGCGCATCCTGGATTCGACGGACATCCCTGGCCTGCCAACGCCGACCGGCCCCTTCACCCTCATCGGCATCGTCGGTCAATTCGATCGCTTCCGCCCCTTCACGCGCGGGTATCAACTGCTGCCCCGCCGCCGCGCCGATTTCCTCCTCTCGACCGCATCATCCCCCGCGACTACCGACGCCGAACGCCAGTGCTGTAGCTCGGGGGTGGCGGCTCCGTTCCCGTCACCCGGCGGACGCCGATAATGCCATTGGTCTGCGTCCTCGGACGC
>BEHM01000066.1 GCA_002923315.1 bacterium HR10 | reverse complement strand
CACCCGGGCGAACCCGAACATGATCATGCAGGGCGTGACGACAGTCGTCGTCAATCAAGATGGACGATCGCCGTGGCCGATCGCCGAGCAGAAGGCGCTCTATGAGCGTCAGGGGATCGGGACCAACGTCGTCCTCATGGTCGGGCATGGGACGGTGCGCAGCCTCGTCATGAAGGAAGATTTTCGGCGACCAGCGACTCCGGAGGAGATCGAACGGATGAAAGCACTCGTGCGGCAGGGATTGGAGGAGGGCGCCTTCGGATTGAGCGCCGGATTGGAGTATGTGCCCGGTCGCTGGAGCACGACCGAAGAGCTGGTCGAACTGACGAAGGTCGTTGCCGCCTATGGTGGGTTCTATATCGCGCATCAGCGGAGCGAGGGGCGTGATCCGATGTGGAAGAACGCGTCCGATCCGACGCCCTCGGTGGATCTGCTGCAGGCGGTGAAGGAGACGATCGAAATCAGCGCCCGATCGGGTGTCGTGGCCGTCGCGTCACACTTGAAGGCGAAGGGGGCCTCGTACTGGGGCAGCAGCTATGCCGCCGTGCGCTTGATCGCCGAAGCGCGAGAGCGAGGTCTGCCCGTTTACGCCGACCAATATCCGTACGACACGACAGGGACAGATGGACAAACGGTGTTGATCCCTCTGTGGGCGCTTGCCGAAGAAGGCGTGGACGTGGGCGGGCAGCTCGGTCAGCTCGCGCGCGGGCGGGCCGAAGTGTTCGCGCGCCTCACGGAGAACCTGCAGCGTCGCCTCGCCGATCCGAAGGTGCGCGAGAAGATTCGCGCGGACATCGCCCATGAGATTGACCGTCGCGGTGGAGCGGATCGCATCATCGTTTACGAATTCTCGGATCCGAAGCTCGTCGGGAAATCGCTCGGCGAGATCGCGCGCGAACGCGGCGAAGATCCCGTGGATACGGCCCTGTGGATGCAGCTGAACGGGCTGGATCGCCCGGGCGGAGCGCGTATGCGCGGCTTCTCGCTCTCGGAGCTGGACATCGAGCACATCATGCGGCAGGAGTTCACGGCGACCTGCAGCGATGCCGGCACGGTCGCCTTTGGTGAGGGGATTCCGCATCCGCGATACTACGGGGCCTTCCCGCGAAAGATTCGACGGTATGTCTTCGAGCGAGGCGTGATCTCCCTGCCGTTCGCCATTCGCTCGATGACGTCGCTCCCGGCGCAAATCATCGGCCTGCGTGATCGCGGCGTGTTGCGCGAGGGGTATTGGGCCGACATCACCATCTTCGATCCGGAGAAGATCGCCGACCGCGCGACCTATGAGAATCCGCATCAGTATGCCGAGGGCATTCGCTATGTCTTGGTCAACGGCGAATTCGTGGTGGATGAGGGGAAGATCACGGGGAAGCTGCCCGGCCGAGTCCTCACGCTCGCCCGGTGAGGACGAGCGAGCGGGAGGGGAAAGCCTTCAGCGGGCCGAGTCGGTCCCGGCTACGCTGAGGGTGCCCCATCCGGTGGCTGCAATCTCCACAAGCTCATCGTCACGCCCCGAGAAGGGGCTCCCGCGAAGCGGTGGCACGAGCCGCTGCTCGCGTTCAACGGCCCGGTCGGGGAGAGACCGACGACGCTACCGCCCCAGAAAGATGGCCCTGCTTTTGCCTCCCATGCGTGGGCTGGTCCGTGCGAGCGGACCCCGTCGGAGAATCCGAGCTTGACAGACAGACAGACAGTATAATCTGGGCCGCCAGAAGGAACTCAGGAGGTGGGAGATGCGACAAACGGCGATGCTTCTTGCGTTCATTGGCGGCCTCGCCTGTGGGCTTACATCTGCTCCGATCAGAGCCCAGATGCTTGTCAGGGACCATGGTGATCCCGGGCATCAGGGACTCGTCTCTCCCGCCGTGAGGGTGAAGGGCGTGAAGCTCATGCACCAGATCGGCAGATCCAGTCGGGGAGCTTCCGCATGGGATCAGGGGAGGCATGCGACTTCTTCCACAGTGTTCATCCGATATGCTCGGCAGAGTGAGGGCGAGGAGCATTCAGTCTGTTGTCCTAGGGAGTCAATCGGCGCCGGTGGCTTCAGGTCTTTCCCGTCATCCGCGAATCTTCAACAAGAAGAAAGGCCCACCGGTCCGAGGAGGTGGACGTGTATGCTAGAGTGTTTGACCTCAAAGGGAGTCGGAGTGAGCATCGTGAGCCTTGCCGCGTGTGGGGGGGCATGTGCGATAGCTGTTCTCACAGCGGCTACAGGGGTGGGAGCTTTGGGTTGCGCTCTCTGCATCGGGGTTCACAGCACGCTCGTTCAACTTTGTGGCGCCTTGTGCCTCGTGTATGGAGCGTGACCTCGCCGTTGCAGAGGAGACTCACGCCCAGTGCGCTCGGCGAGTCCAACGGTATGTCCGGATGAAGAGCAAGCGTGCGCACTCTCAGAGGCATTCATCTGGGCCATTTCAGGGAGGGGGGACTATGCTCTCGACCCTTTGGGGGATCATCAGGAAAGACTCCTACCTCGTGGGATGGGTTACTCTCTTTTATGGGCTCACGCTCTTCGGCGGTTTCCTTCTGACTATGCTCGTTCCCGACTGGAGATGGTTCTTCCCCCCGGAGGGAGGAATCTCGCAGAGCTCGCTCGCCTTCAGTGTGATGGCGAGCTTTAATACGCTCTTCATTCCGTTTGTCCTCTACCTTCTCTCCATTCACGCCGAGAAGCAGTATGGCTCCTTCATCGTCTGGCGAGCGCTGCCCATCACGCCGCGGCTTCTTCTTTGGGGGCACGTCCTCTCCTGCTGGATGTTCTCTCTCTGGATAACCCTGGTCTTGGCGTTGTTGTTCAACCTGTTGCATGCGCTGGGCGTCTTAGCCGAGGATCGTCTTGCCCCCCTTCTGCTGGGGATTCGGTTCCCTCTGCTTCTTATGGCAGCCTCTCTGCTGACTTCCGTCATCGCCGTGGGCCTAGGCATGAACGCCTCTTCGCTGTTCTTCTCGCTGCTGGTGATCGGGGTGAGTACGCCGATCGTTCTGTCATCCATATTCCTCGCGCTCATCTTCGATGTGCGGCTTGAAGCTCTTGTCGTCCGATTCGTCAGGATGTTCGGGACGAGTCTCCGGCTGTCGATGCTCCTTGTGGGATTGGCGCTTCTTTGGGGAGAGGTGTCGTGCTGGCTCTTCAGTCGGAAACGTTCTTATGTGTGACCGATTCAATGATCCGGCAGATCGGGAGGGAGGGCCATGAAGAGCATATCTCGGTGGATGATTCTGTTGACCTTTCTGGTATCGCCGATTGGACTTTTCGGGCAGGAGTCGACTACCCTGTCGCTGGGTCAACGGGTATTGCAAGAGCTAGAGAACATCCACGCGGAGGCGAAGGGGCTGACAGATAAGCTCGCGGTCATCGGCATTCGGGCTAAAGTCGCGAATCTCCTCTGGCCGAGCGACCGGGCTCGTGCTCGCGCGATCTTTCATGAGCTGTGGGAAGAGGTGGAGCGGGCGGAGGAAGGAGAGTTCGATCGCGAGGCAGCCCGCGTGGAGATCCTCAAAAATCTCTTTCCTCGAGATCCTGCGCTGGCAAGGAGGTGGTTAGAACAGGTCGCGGCGGGACGTCGAAGCGAATCGGCTCCTTTCCAATTGCAGATCGCGGGCACAGATCCGAATCTGAAGCGGTTGGCCGCGCTCTCGGCTCAGCTCCTTGAACGAAATCCCGAAATCGCGGCCTCCCTGTTAGAACAGCACTTGGCGGTGAGCGTGTCGCCGGCGGCATTCTCTTCTCTCCTGCGGTTGCGGGAGAAGGATCCCCGTCTGGCGGATTATATCGTCGCTCAGGTGTTGGAGCGCCTCAGGGAGCGACCCACGGTTGTGGCTCTGCCCGCGCTGTATGTGCTCGTGGACTATCTGTTCCCCGATCCCCGTCTCGGCCGATCCCTGAGGCCGCCAGAGGCATTGCTCCAGAGGTATTATTTCTCGACGGCCTATGATCTTCTGCAGGGATCGTTGGCGGAATCCGAGTCGCATCTTCGGGGCCAGGGGTATACCGAGCCAGACCTTCGTTTTCGATCCCTCTTTCAAGGGCGCGTGGCTATGGTGCTATCCGCCTTGGCTTCGCGGCTCGCTCCAGAGCGGGAGGAAGAGCTGAGGAAGCTTGTGGCGCGGTTGGCGGCCAATCTGCCGCCGGAAGCGAATCCGCGCTTTGATCCGGTCTTGGCGCGCATCAGCGACCGGCCGATGAGGACCGAGACGGTAGAGGAGGCGTTCTCTCTCGCGCTCGCCCGGGGGGACCTCGCGGGAGCCAAACGCTTGCTCGAGAAAGTCGCGGACGGCAGCACTCGGCGCATGCTTTGGCCAGCTCTCGCTCAAGCGGAACTTCACGCTCATATGGTTCGAGATCAATACGCTGAAGCGCTGATCATCGCTCGGCAGATCGAGGACGTTCATCTTCGGGCCACGCTGTATGCCCGTATCTCCCGATCGGCATTCCAGAAGGGGGAGAAGGAGTTAGCGAGGCTGGCGCTGATGGAAGCTCAGCTGGCGCTCTCCGGGGCGCCGGATCCCAGCGGCGTGCGCGTGGGAGTATTGCTCTCACTGGCCTCCGATGCGGCGGCTATCTCCGATGCGCTCTCCTGGTCGTTTCTCTGGAGCGCCGTTTCCCTGCTGAATGCCCTCCCCGAGGAATCCGGGAAGCCGACGACGGGTGATCTGAGGGGGCAGATGCAGATGGAGGTGCGGCGTCACTTGAGGGAGGCGCCGGAACTGTGGCAGGCTTTCTCTGCTGTGAGTCGCATGAACTTCGATGATGCGCTCCTCGCCGCGCATCAAATCCGAGATGAGGTGCTGCGGCTCTTGGCCCGGTTGGCCGTGTGCGAGGCTTGGGTGGGGAGCGCGCATCTCGGGCGTGATCGTTCGGAACGCTGATCTCTGCGGGGACCTGCCAAGCACGCGGGGTGCTTTGGGAGCCCGGAGGTCGTCGTGAAAGTCCTTGAGGTTGAAGGGCTGGAGAAACGATACAGAAGGTTTCACCTGAACGTCTCCTTCTCGATGGAGGTGGGGGAAACGTTAGCATTCATCGGTCCCAATGGAGCGGGAAAGACGACGCTGATGTACACGCTCTTGAACATTGTGCGTCGGGATGGCGGACGCGTGCGATTCTTCGGGCTCGATCTGGACCGGCATGAGGTCGAGATCAAGCGGCGTGTGGGCTTTCTCTTTGAAGAGCCCCGCCTCTTCAAAACGCTTCGGGTCCGGCATCTTCTGGAGGTGTTCAAGACGTTCTATCCCAGTTGGGATCAGTCGTATGCCCTCCGGCTGCTGGGAGAATGCGGTCTGGATCCGGAGAAGAGGTTTCATAAGCTCTCCAAGGGAATGAGGACGCAGGTGGCTGTGATCATAGCGCTCGCTCCGCGTCCCCGGCTGCTGATCTTCGATGAACCGACGGCCGGTCTGGATCCGAAGATGCGGCGATGGTTGAAGGAGAAGATCCGGGAGGCTCGCGAGGAATTCGGGCCTGCTCTGTTGTTGACATCGCACATCATGCGGGATGTTGAGGACTTGGCCGATCGCATCGCCTTCCTCGATAACGGGCGGATCGCGCTTCTCCGCCATCGCGAGGAGCTGGCGAAGTGGCGGATCATCGAAGGCACATGCGATGGCTCCCTCACGGTGGGGGCTGTGAAGTTCCGGTTTGTTCGGGAAGGGGAGACTCATCGCTTCCGCCTCCTCGTCGAGCGCGACGATGACCGATTGCGGGAGGACCTTCGACGGTGCGGGGCGAAGATCACCAATGTCTTCGCTCCCGATCTGGAAGAGCTGTACGATTGGATCATTGAGACGCGGGCGGAGTGACGAAGCTGCAGTGGGTGACCCGCGCTCTCGCCTTCCAGAATGCGCGTCAGACGGGCGCTCTCGGGCCGAGCAGGCGCAGGAGGATGGCCTTCTGGATGTGGAGGCGGTTCTCGGCCTGATCGAAGACGATGCTGTGCGGGCCGTCAATGACATCCTCGGTCACCTCGGCGCCGCGTTCGGCCGGCAGACAATGCATGAACACGACATCGGGACGAGCCTGACGCAGAAGGTCCGCAGTCACCTGGAATGGGCGGAGGCGTCGCTCGCGCGCCGAGCGCTCTTCCGGCGGGATGTGGTAGCTCATCCACGTATCCGTGTAGACGATGTCGGCCTGAGCGACGGCCCCCCGCGCCTCGTGCACGACTTCGATGACGGCTCCGGTCTGGCGAGCGGCCTCGCGCGCGCGCTGGAGAACCGCGGGATCGGGCTCGAAGTCGGGGCCTTCGGGACAGCCCACGCTCACGTTGAGGCCGACCTTGGCGCCACCTAGCAGCAGCGAGTGAGTCACGTTGTTGTGCCCATCGCCCACGTAGGCGAGCTTGAGGCCGCGCCATCGGCCCTTCTTCTCGCGAATGGTCATCAGGTCGCCGAGCACCTGGCAGGGATGCTCGTGATCGGTCAATCCGTTGATGACCGGCACGCTCGCGTGCGCGGCCAGCTCCTCCAGATCGGCTTGCTGAAACAGGCGCGCCATGATCGCGTCCACATAGCGCGAGGCCGTGCGCGCCACGTCGGCCAGGCTCTCTTTCCCCTTGCCCCAAGGGGACGTGCCGAGATCGTAAAAGATGGCGTGGCCGCCCATCTGCAGCATGGCCACCTCGAATGAGAGGCGCGTGCGCAGCGACGGTTTTTGAAAGAGCATGAGCAGCACGCGCCCTTCCAGAGCGCGCGCGACCTGACAGGGATCGCGTTTGATCTGTAGGCCTTGCTCGATGGTTTCTTCGATCCATTCGCGCGGCCAATCAGCCAGGGAGAGAAGGTGTCGCATCGGAGACCTCCTTTCACTCCGGATAGATGTGCGTTCCCGCCTGCCCGCGGAAAGCTGCTGCCGCCAGCTCCGGTCGCGTGATGATGACCTCGCGTCCGCCGCGCTGGAGGAAAGCGATGGCCGCTTCGATCTTCGGCCCCATGCTGCCCGGCGCGAAATGTCCTTCGGCCAGGTAGTGTCGGGCTTCGGCCAGCGTCATCCGCTCGATGGCGCGCTCCCGCGGGGTGCCGAAATGGAGCTTCACCGTCTCGACGGCCGTCAGGTCCAGCAGCCGATCCGCCCGCAGGGCCGTCGCCAGAAGGCTCGACGCCAGGTCCTTATCCACGACGGCTTCGATGCCCACAAGCCTGCCATCCCCAACGGCCACGGGGATTCCGCCGCCTCCCGCGGCCACGACGATCACGCCGTCCTCAAACAAGCGGGTGATCACCTCCTGCTCGACGATGCGAAGCGGCGCCGGCGAGGGGACGACGCGACGATAGCCGCGATGCGCGTCTTCCATGAGCGCGTATCCCTTTCGCTTCAGCTCCTCGGCTTGCGCTGCCGTGTAGAACGGGCCGATGGGTTTGGTCGGCATCTGCAGGCGCGGATCCTGACGATCCACAACCACCTGCGTGAGGACGGTCACGACTGGCCGCGCGATGCCGCGCCGACGGAGCAGATTGTGCAGGGTGCGCTGGATGAGATACCCCATCTCGCCCTGCGACTGGGCGACGCAGACATCCAGGGGCAGATCGTAGGCTTTCCCGCGCGCTTCCTCGACGCGAATGAGGATGTTGCCGACCTGCGGGCCGTTGCCATGCGTGAGGGCGATCCGATGCCCCTCCCCGATCAATTCGACCACGCCGCCGAGCGAAGCCTCCAGATTCGCCAGTTGTTCGGGAATCGTCCCGGCTTGCCCCGGTGCGATCAAGGCGTTGCCGCCGAGCGCGATGACGAGTCGTTCGCTCATCGTCGGTTCATCCTGGCGAGGAAGTCTCGCAAGACATCGTGAAGCGTCGGTGAGCCGACTTCCTCCAGCTCGTAAGAGACGCGGCACGTCGGATGCCGAATCTGCAGGACGCGACGCAAATCCACGGGCGTGGCCACGAGCACGATGTCGCAGGGCACGCGATTGATCGTCTCTTCGAGTTCGCGCATCTGTTCCAGGCCGTAGCCCATCGCCGGCAGCAGCGGCCCGATGTGCGGGTACTCGGCGAACGTCTCGCGGATACTGCCGACCGCGTACGGGCGCGGATCCACCAGCTCGCGCGCGCCGAACTGTCGGGCGGCGAGCACGCCCGCTCCGTAGCTCATCTCGCCGTGCGTCAGCGTCGGTCCATCCTCCACCACGAGCACGCGGCGATCGCGAATCGCCTCGGGCGCGTCTGCGGCGATCGTCAGGCCGGCCTCGATGACCGTCGCCGTTGGGTTGAAGGCGCGAATGTTTCGCCGAACGGTCTCCACATCTTCCGGGCGCGCCGTGTTGACTTTGCTGATGATGAGGACATCGGCCCGCAGGAAATTCACTTCTCCGGGGAAGTATCCGCGTTCGTGCCCGGGCCGATGCGGATCCACGAGCACGATCTCCAGATCGGGCACGAAGAAGGGGAGATCATTATTCCCCCCATCCCAGAGCAGGACATCGGCTTCGGCCTCCGCCTGGCGCAGAATCCGTTCGTAATCCACGCCGGCGTAGACGATCACGCCGTTGCGCAGATGCGGTTCGTACTCCTCCATCTCCTCGATGGTGCACTGATAGCGGCGCAGATCCTCGAGCGTCTCGAACCGTTGCACGACTTGCTGGGAGAGGTCGCCATAGGGCATGGGGTGGCGCACGACGACGACGCGGCAGCCCATCTCCCGAAGCAGTCGAGCGATTTTCCGGCTCGCCGGGCTCTTGCCGCAGCCCGTGCGCACGGCGCAGACGGAGATGACGGGCCGATCGGCGCGCAGCATCGTGGCGCGCGGCCCGAGCACGCGAAAGTCGGCACCGCGCGCCAGCGCCCGCGCGGCCGCATGCATGACGTGCTCATGCGAGACATCGCTGTAGGAGAAGACGACCTGATCAATCTCGTGCTCCTCGATCAACCGCTCCAAGTCCTCCTCCGGGTAGATGGGCAGCCCGTCGGGGTACAATTCGCCCGCCAGCTCGGGCGGATAGCGCCGCCCCTCGATGTTGGGGATCTGCGCCGCCGTGAAGGCGATGACCTCATAGTGCGGATCGTCGCGGAAGACGACATTGAAATTGTGAAAGTCTCGACCGGCGGCTCCCATGATGAGGACGCGCGTGCGCTTCATAGGCCTCTTCTCCGTGTGCCGGGCTATCGCCAGGATCCGTCAGATCACGCTCCCTTCAGGAACAACCGCATTTTTGGGGATGATCACAATACCCTCGCGAATGTAGTAATTCGGGCCATCGGCCTGCTGCACCCCGGCTTCGTTCACAATGCGCGCGCGGGCGCCGATGCGCACATTGCGATCCAGAATGGCGCGTCGAATGATGGCCCCTTCGCCAATGCCGATCTCCGGAAGGCCGCGCGCGCGATCCCGCTGCTGCTCCTCCGGCGAGGGGAAGAATTCTGCGCCGAACGCGATCACGCCATCCACGTGAGCGCCGCGCTCCACCCGGCTGCGCAATCCGAGGATCGAGCGATGCACGCGCGCGCCCGTGAGGCGCGAGCCGTCGGCGATCAGGGAATCCACGATCTCGCTCTCCCGAAGTGTGGCCGGAGGGAGATAACGCGGTCGCGTGTAGATCGGCGCATTCGGATCGTGCATGACCAGCGGTGGGTTCGGCCCGAGCATCCGCATGTGCGCTTCGTAATAGGCGCCGATCGTGCTCACGTCGTCCCAATACCCACGATGCCAATACGCATAGACGCGGAAGCGGGCGACGGCCAGCGGGAGCGCCTCCAGGCCGAAGTCGAAGGGACCGCTGGTCTGCTCCAACAGGGAGGCGAGCACGTCTCGTTTGAAGAGATAAACCCCTGTGGCGATCAGGAACACCCGCGGATCATGCGCCAGACGGCAGTCGCGTAGAGTCTCCTCGCGCGGTTCCTCCTCGTAGTGG
>BEHM01000065.1 GCA_002923315.1 bacterium HR10 | reverse complement strand
CGCGCATGGGATGGCGGCGCCCGTCCCAGGCGTTGAAATCGCCGACGACGCTGACGCGCCGCGCATTCGGCGCCCAGACGGCGAAATGGACGCCGCGCACCCCCTCGACCTCGCGCACGTGCGCCCCCAGCTTCTCGAAGATCCGCTGATGCGTTCCCTCGCCGATGAGGTAGAGATCGAAATCCGTGAGCACTGGGGGGAAACTGTAGGGATCGAGGCATTCTCGAACGCCGCCGCTCTCCACCACGCGCAGGCGATACGGAAAGGTCTCCGTCACGCCCCAGAAGACGACCTCGTAGAACCCCTCCGGATGCACGCGCTCCATCGGATGCGCCTGACCCGAGCGCGCGTCAACGACGAACGCCTCCTGGGCGTCCGGCAGGAACGCGCGAATGGCGAACCCCGAGACCCCCTCGCGCGCGACCGGATGCCGTCCCAGGATGTGAAACGGATCGGCATGCTCGGCGCGAACGATCAGCTCGATCTCCACTGGCGATGCGGTGCTCATGCTGGCGTGCTCGCGAGCGACCCGAATATAATGCTCGTCTCATCGGCTCGGCCTCGGCGATCGGAAGGAACGATGCGACCGAGCGCGCACATTTTAATCGGGCTTCCCGGGTCGGGCAAGAGCACGCTCGCGCGACGCCTGGCCGAGCTCTACGCTCCGGCTTCGATCGTCAGCTCCGATGAGATCCGCAAGCATCTCTACGGCGATGAGGCCATTCAGGGAGAAGCCGCGCGCGTCTTCCGCTTCGCCCGCTCGAATCTGCTGGCCGCCGTGCGCGCCGGCCGCAACGTCATCTACGATGCCACGAACATCAATCCTCGATTTCGTCGTCTGACCCTTCACGAGCTGCGCGAGAACGGAGCGCGATGGATCATCGGCTATTGGCTCGACGTGCCGCTCCCGATCTGCCAACAGCGAAATCGCGACCGTCACCGCATCGTCCCCGACGCCGTCCTCCTCCGCATGGTGGAGGAGTTGCGCCGGTCCCCACCTTCCTTCCACGAGGGGTTCGATGAGCTGGTGATCACAGGGGAAGCCGTTCAGATCTGCGCGGATGTGGAGGGGAGATGAAACCGCCCGCCACGCTCACGCCATCCACTGCAGCAGCAACGTCGCCAGGCCGAGCATGATCGTCACGCTCACGACATCCTGGAAGGCCGTCTCGAACGGACCAGCCGTGAGCGCGGGATCAAACCCCAGGCGCTTGGAGATCATCGGGATGACCGTCCCCACAAACCCCGAGAGGTTGATGGCCACGAACATCGAGAAGCCGACGACGAATCCGAACACCGGGTCGAACCACGTCCCGCGCTCGGCCATGCGCTGCCATCCATGCCACAGCCCGCCGACGAAGAAGATGAGCGCGCCCAAGATCCCCCCCAGGATGAGCGTCGTCCGCAACTGCCGCGCCACGGGCCGCCACCAGTCCTTCAGGCTGATATGCCCTGTCGCCAACCCCCGCACCACGATCGTCGCCGATTGCAAGCCCGTGTTCCCGGAGATGGCTTGAATGACCGGCATGAACGACGCCAGCAGAATGACCGTCCCCAACGTGTCATCGAAGCGGTGGATGACCGCCCCGGCGATCAGCTCGATGAGGACCGTCATCAGGAGCCAGGGCAGGCGCAGCCGCGCGATCTCCGTCGGCGTCCGCCGCTCCAGCTCCGCCGCGTCCGATCCCACCATGCGGAAGTAATCCTCGGTCAGCTCCTCCTGCAAGACGTCAATCACATCGTCCACGGTCACGATCCCGACCAGCCGGTTCTCGTCGTCCACGACGGGGACGGCCATCAGGTCGTACTTGGAGACGACGCGCGCGACCTCCTCCTGATCCGTGCTCGTGTGCACGCTGATGACATCCGTGGACATGATCTTGCGCAGCGGCGTGCTCGGGGGATTGAGCAGAAGCTGACGCAGACTCACGACGCCGACCAAATGATGCCGATCGTCCACGACATAGAGGTAGAAGACCATCTCCAGCTCATCGCTCTTGCGCTGCAAGGTGGAGATGGCCTCGCCGACGGTCATGTCCTCGTGCAGCGCGAAGACGTGCGGGTTCATGATGCGGCCGGCCGTGTTCTCCTCGAACTGCAACTGATCCACCACATCCACCGACCGCGCCACGTGCATCAATTCGAGCACGCGCTCGACCAACTCCGGCGGAAGCTTGGAAGTGATCTGCGTGGCATCGTCCACGGGGATCTTCTGCAGGAGATCGGCGATCGTCTCCGGCTCCAGATGCGCCAGCAGCGAGGCTGCCTCCTCGGGCGGCATCTCACTCAAGGTCGAGGCCACGAAATCCCCATCTTGCTTGAGGAGGGACCGGAGGGCGAACAGCCGCTCCCCATCGGTGAGGTTCCCGAAGATGACGGCGACGTCGGCCGGACGCATCTTGCGCAGCAAGTTAACGAGATTGGTGCTCGCCCCAATACGCGCCAACTTGCGCGCCGACTCGATGGCCAAGTCGAGTTTTCGCAGGTACGCCATCCTCAGTTGTGCGTCCCCGTCCCGTCATCTTCACCAAACACCTAAGCTTGGCAAATTCCCGACCATTTTTCAACATGAACGCCGGCGGGCGGGGATTTCCCCGAGAGGAGGGTGCCGGGGGCGCCACCGGTGCGCTTCGATGGCCACCTGATCCTCGCGAAGAAAGACCACGCCCTCTGACTCCAACAGATCGCGCTGCAGCTGTTGCAACCAGAGCGCGCGCCGCCCGATGCTCAAGCGCCCCTCACGATTGACCACGCGATGCCAGGGGACGTCGGGCGGACACGCGGCGAGTGCCCACCCCACGACGCGCGCCGAGACGTTCGACCGGCACAGCGCCGCGATCTGACCGTATGAGGCGACGCGCCCGCGCGGGATGCGCCGCACAATGCGATAGATCTCGGCAAAACAGCGGCCGCGAGTCTCCTCCCGCGCTCGTTGGGATCGCTTCATCTCATACTCCGGAACGATACAGGGATTGAGCGAGCGCGACGATGATGTACACCAGGATCGCCGCCTCGATGGCATCGAGCGCGCCGATCACAGCCAGAGCCACGCGCGCCCGCTCCCGAAAGGAAGGTCCGGGCATGGGCTGCCGACGCAAGTGAGCGACTGCGCGCGAGGTCGTGCGCGTCAGCTCGTTGGCTATCCACCCGAGCCAATGATAGAGGACGACGAGGACGACGGGCCACAGTGCGAGCACGTCCCGATACCAGAGCGCATAGAGCAGCAGCACCGTGAAATACGCCGCCTCCAGGCGGATCAGCCCGGTCAGCTGGCCGAGACCGGCGATCTCGCGGGCCGAAAGCGTCGCTTGCGCCCCCGAAGCCAATCGCGCCAGCGCGCGCAGCCGAATCCATCCGAGCGCGTTCGCGCCCAGACACGCGAGGGTCAGCACGAGCATCACAACCGTCGCTTCCTGAAACACCCCTCTCGCCATAGGCCAAGTATCATGCCTGAAGGGACTGGCTGCGGCAAGCCCCAAACGTGCTGCTCTCTTCAGGACCTGAAGACATTCGGCCCTTACGCTTGACGCGAACGTCCGCCGACCACTATAACTTCACTTTCGTCGGATGATCCTTGACTCGCAGGAGGGAGTAACGATGGCGGGACACATGGTTGAGTTCACGGCGAATGGGAAGACGGCATCGGGCTATCTCGCGCTCCCTGCGGGGAAAGGCCCGGGCGTCGTCGTCATCCAAGAGTGGTGGGGTCTTGTGGACCACATCAAGGATGTCTGCGATCGCTTCGCGGCGGCTGGATACGTCGCTCTGGCACCGGATCTCTATCACGGGCAGACGACGAAGTCACCAGATGAGGCGGGTAAGCTCATGATGGCCCTTCGAATTGATGAGGCCGAGAAGGAGCTGCGCGGCGCGATCCAATACCTGCTCGCCCACCCCTCGGTGGAACCGAAGAAGGTCGGCACGATCGGTTTCTGCATGGGCGGCGCGCTCTCGCTCTACGCGGCGTGCGAGAATCCGCAGGTGAGCGCGTGCGTCGTCTTCTACGGCGGGCACCCGAATGTGAAGCCCAACCTGGAGAAGTTGCAAGCTCCCGTGCTCGGCATCTACGCCGAGCGGGATCAATTCGTGACGCCGGAGTCGGTGCGCCAGCTGGAAGCGCAATTGAAACAACTGGGGAAGACGGCCGAGATCCACATCTATCCGGGTGCAGACCACGCCTTCTTCAACGACACGCGTCCGGAAGTGTACAACCGTGAAGCTGCGGAAGACGCGTGGCGGCGCACCCTGGACTTCTTCAGCAAATATCTCCGCTGATCCGGCTGGAGCGGGCCGAGGGGGCTGCTCCCCGGCCCGCGCTGTTCGAGACCTCGAGACGATAGCCCTCAACAAGGCGACGCCGAGCGCGCCCCGCGCAGATCGCGCGCGCAGAGAAGCACGTCGCGCTCACTCTGCAGCGGGAGATTCCGCCATCGTCATCCCCATGATGTGATACCCGCCGTCCACGAAGAGAACCTCGCCCGTGATGCCCCGCGAGAGAGGGCTCACGAAGAAGAGCGCCGCATCGGCGACCTCAGCCGGATCGGTATTCCGTCGCAACGGCGATGTCTGCGCCACGTGCTTCAACATCCGGGAGAAGCCGGGGACACCACTGGCCGCGAGCGTCTTGATCGGACCAGGGGAGAGCGCGTTGACGCGGATCCCCTTCGGCCCGAGCTCCGCCGCGAGGTATTTCACCGTGGATTCGAGCGCGGCCTTGGCGACGCCCATGACGTTGTACCCCGGCATCACGCGCTCGCTCCCCAAGTACGTCAACGTGACGATACTCCCGCCCTGCTCCGCCATGAGCGGAGCCGCGCGGCGCGCCAGCGCGATGAGCGAATAGACGCTCACCTCGTGGGCGAGACGATACCCCTCGCGCGAGGTGTTGAGAAAGGCTCCTTCCAAATCCTCGCGCGGTGCGAAGGCGATCGAGTGGACGAGGAAATCGAGGCGTTGGAATTCGCGAGCGAGCGTCTCGAAGACGGCCTCGATCTGGCTCTCCTCGGTCACATCGCAGGGGAGAATCAGCGGGGGATGCCGCAAGGTCGCCGCCAATTCGCGCACGTTCTCCCCGAGCCGCTCGTTCTGATACGTCACTGCGAGCCGGGCGCCCGCCTCGTCGAAGCGCTGAGCGATCGCCCAGGCGATGCTCCGTTTGTTCGCGATGCCGAAGATGATCCCCGTTCGCCCCTCCAACATAGGCCCAAACGATACCTGACCCGAGTCGAAGACGTCAACTCCTCCCCGATTTTTGACAGCCCTGGCGCGAGCGGCTAAAATTCGCACTTTCGCGCATCGCGCCATCGGGAGTAGAGATCATGCTCGGCGGCGTACTGGAGGCGATCAAGAACGCCCTTCTCGAACTCGGTCCCCTGGGGATGATCCTCATCGCCACACTCGATTCCTCGCTCCTCTCGATCCCGGAGATCAACGACGTGCTCGTCGTCACGCGCGTCCTCCATCGTCCGGCGGAAGTGTTCTACTGGCCGCTGCTGGCTGCGACGGGATCCGTCCTCGGATGCTTGCTCCTTTATACCCTCGCCCGGAAAGGCGGCGAGGTGTTCCTGCGTCGGCGCTTCTCCGCCGAGAGTATCGCTCGAGTCGAGCGGTTCTACGCGCGATACGGCGTCTTCGCCTTGCTCATTCCGGCACTCTGTCCACCGCCCACCCCCTTCAAGATCTTCGTCGCGACGGCTGGAGCGCTGCGGTACCCCCGCGCGAAATTCATGCTCACCATCTTGCTGGCGCGCTCCACACGATACTACGTCGAAGGAATCCTCGCCCTCCTCTACGGTCGCACGGTCCTGCAGTACATGCGGGAACACGGGCTGACGCTCGCGCTTGGGATCGGCGCTCTGATCGCGATCGGTTATGGCGCCGCGCGGGCGCGTTCCATCCGATGCCGCGCGCTGCGCCGGATCAGCAGTTCGACCTCGAGCCTCCCCTCGGCACCCCCTCTCCACCCCCTGGACCGCGAGCGCCAACGCGCATGAGCTCGGTGCGAGAAACCCTTCTCACCCTTGGCCCACTGGGACTCTTCACGATCGCCCTGCTCGATTCGGCGATGGTGCCGCTGGCCGGAGGCCCAGATGGCGCGGTGATGCTCCTGTCGGCGTGGAGCCCTCCCCGCGCTCCCATCTACGCCGGTATCGCGACAATCGGGTCCACGCTCGGCTGCCTCATCCTCTACACGATCGCGCGACACGCCGGTGAGCGCATGCTCTCGCGCTTCCCGACATCCCGACGGGAACGATGGCGCCAATGGCTCGATCAGTATGATCTGCTGGCCATGGCCCTGGCCGTCTTCCTTCCCCCTCCATTCCCCGCCAAGCCAGTGGTCGCATTGGCCGGAGTCATCGCCATGCCGCGCGGACGCTTCCTCATGGGCGTTTTCCTGGGGCGCTTGGCGCGATACAGCCTCGAAGGCTATCTCGGCGCGCGATTCGGATCGGCAGCTACGCCCATGCTCCGGCACGCCTGGCCATGGTTTCTGCTCGGTGGAGCGACACTCGTCGCGATCGCACTTCTTTTCAGGAGGCAACGACGCTCCTCCTCGGAATGAGCCGCGCGCTGTCTCCCCCTATTCGCTCAAGACGCGGTCGCGCTCGCACGACGCGTCGCGAGATAGATCTTCGCGAGCAGCTCCTTGGTGATGTGGGCGATACTCATCTCGGCCCGATGCCGAAGGATGCGCACCTCCTGTTCCACCTGAATGCCGCGCTCCCGCATGAAGTCCACACAGCTCGGCATAATGTACTCCTGCAGTTCACGCGCGAGCCACTCCGCGACGAACCGGCGGAAAGACTCGACCTCGTCCGTCCGCGCCAAATGGGCTTGCGCTTCGGGATGCCGCAGGACATGCTCCACGATGTCGTGCCCGAAGCGCCGCGTCTCATCGAGCCAGACCTGACACGCCTCCCAGAGCACCCCGGGATGGACGAGTCGAAATTCGCCCTCGACCGTGAGCCGCTTGCGAACGGGAAGGACACGCGCCTCGGCTTGCTCCCTCCTTCGGGGCTGCTCCTGCTCAATATACGCGCGAGCCAATTCCACCAGCCGCGATGCGCTCATCACTCCTCCTCGCCATCGGGCTTCTCACCGCGCGGGGGCCGTCGCGTGGCGCTCCAGATAATCGAGCAAGATGCTCGCGGCCACCTTCACGCCGAACGGGAGCGCCTCCTCGTCCAGATCGAATTCCGGCGTGTGGATCATCGCGTTGATCCCCTTGGCCTCATTGCGCACGCCGAGGAAGAAGAAGAAGCCGGGGACCACCCGCGCATAGTAGCTGAAATCCTCCGCTCCCATGTGCGGGCGCGGCGTGACGAGATTCCCCTCGCCGAGCACGCGTCGGAGCGTGGGCAGCGTCTCCTCAACCAAGCGCGGATCATTGTACGTCACCGTGGCTCCTTCTTCGACCGTCAGTTCGTAAGATCCGCCGAGCGCTTCGGTCACCCCCTTGAGCGTCTGATGCAGCATCTGAATCACCTGAGCGCGAACCTTCTCGTCCAGCGTGCGCAACGTCCCTTGCAACTTCACCTCATCGGTGATGATATTGTGCCGGTTCCCTCCATGGATGCTCCCGAGCGTGAGCACGAAGGGCTGGAACGTATCAACGCGCCGGCTTCGGATCACCTGAAGCGCCGTGACGGCATGCGCGGCGATGACCAACGCATCCACGCCCTCATGGGGATAAGCGCCATGAACCTTCTTCCCTCGAATCGTGATCTCGATGAGATCGGCCGACGCCATGGCCGGCCCAATGTGATAGGCGATCTTCCCCACATCCACGCGCGGATCCACATGGAGCCCGAAAATCGCCTGTGGGCGCGGATGCTCCAACGCGCCCTCCTTGATCATCAATCGCGCTCCCCCCTCCTCTCCAGGAGGCGGTCCCTCCTCCGCCGGCTGGAAGAGGAATTTCACCGTCCCCCGCACGCGATCCCGCATTTGACTGAGGACCGTCGCCACCCCCAATCCGATCGCCGTATGCGCGTCATGCCCACACGCATGCTTCACTCCCGGATGCCGGGACTTGTATGGGACGTCAATCGTCTCCTCGATCGGCAAGGCATCCATGTCCGCGCGATAGGCGACGACCGGACCGGGCAACGCCCCCCTCAAGAGAGCGACGACCCCATGTCGCGCGATCCCCGTCTGCACCTCCAAGCCGAGCTGGCGCAGATACTCAGCCACGACGCGCGAGGTGCGCTCCTCACGGTTCGAGAGCTCCGGATACATGTGAAAATCGCGCCGCCACGCGATGAGCTGCTCACGCAGCCGCTCGGCAGCCTGCGCGACCTGAACATCGCGAGCGAGACCTTGAGCCTCTATGAGTGTCGTGTTCATACCCCCCACCATGAGCAAGAAGATAACTATCCCCGCGCATCCCGCCGCGCAATGCGCGCGTCGAGAACGTTCGCTTCGCGATCCTATCGGCGGCCTCACCGCTCCCCCCTGATACCGCTTGTCAAAGGGCGTATTCTACGCGCAAGGGCCAAGCAGAATCAAGCGAGCGCTCAGCGCGCGGACCTCCGGGGGCGGATTGAGCGATACCGAAGCGAGCGCATCACAAAGTGAACCCCGGGACCGCGAGGAAGAGCCCCTGGTAGCCCCAGCCGCATGAACCTCCTGCCTCCCCCTTGACAAAGGCGGGCGGGTGAGTACAATAGTTCACGGACATAATGACGAGCGGGAGTAACTCAGCGGTAGAGTGCAACCTTGCCAAGGTTGAAGTCGCGGGTTCGAATCCCGTCTCCCGCTCCATGGACTTATAAGATCGGCGAAGGCTGACTGTCAGAACTCGGGTCCTGACTTGGCCGCCCGAGGCTCGGAATGGGCGGTTGAAAATTTGAGCCTTCGCCGATTATAATTTTGGCCAAGAGGCGGCGTAGCCAAGTGGTAAGGCGGAGGTCTGCAAAACCTCGATACCTGGGTTCGAATCCCAGCGCCGCCTCCAGAATCCCGAAAGTCTCACCCGCGCGTGCTACCGGAATGGCCAAGGGCTATTTGAGCCTACCCCCTCCTGCCCGTGCCGCACATAAGCACGGCGCCGCATCGCGGCGATGATCGAAAGGGATCGAATCGGTCAGGGGGGCCGCGAATCCATACCGCCGCAGTGTGGAGAACACGCCTCTGAAGGTGATCCGACGACCCATCGTTGCGGGTCTGATCAGGATCCCCGGCCCGACGAGGAGATGACAATGGCCCCCAATCGTTGGGCGGCCTCTCGAGCTGAAGGGTGAATGACGAACCCGAACAAGACGATCACAGGCGCTCCCACAACATAAGGCCGCAGTTCCTGCACCCGACGGACGACGGCTTCGACATCTCGCCCGTAAATCCGACTTCGCACCTCTCCAATTACGACGACCTGCTCGCCATCGCGCCACCCCTCTCCGTAGAGATCAACTTCGATCTCCTCACCTTCGATCGTGAAGAATCGTCGCTCCAACTCCTTCACGTGAATCCCATAGTGGTGCGCCAAATAAGCTGGCGTGACCTCACGAGCTAAGTCCTCCAGGGTGAACCCGACCACTTCACTCAATCGCCCGACTTGCTGACTCAATTGACCGACTTGTTGCACTAGGGAGCGCATGACCTCTTGCATGTGGACGTAGGCCTGAGTCAGCTCTTCCGCACGAGCCTCCATTCGCGCCTGCGCTTCCGTCAATTGCGCTATCGCCTCTTCCAATCGCCCCATTCGCTCATCCGCCCGCGCCTGCGCTTCCGATAGCCGCGCCATCGCCTCTTCCAACCGCCCCACCCGCTCCTCCAACCGCCCCACTCGCTCCTCCGTCCGCGCCTGCGCCTCCGCCAGCCGCGCCATCGCCTCTTCCAACCGCCCCACCCGCTCCTCCAGCCGCCCCACTCGCTCCTCCGTCCGCGCCTGCGCCTCCGCCAGTCGTGCCATCGCCTCTTCCAACCGCCCCAC
>BEHM01000064.1 GCA_002923315.1 bacterium HR10 | reverse complement strand
TGAGGAGGCGCGGGCGCTGCTCGCGCTGCTGGGGATGCCGTTCCGCACGGGAGCGTAGGAGAGGGAGATATGGCGCGAAAGAGTCAGTTCGCCAAGATGGTGAAGGAGCCGAAGTTCAAGGTGCGCTATCGCAATCGCTGTCGGCGATGCGGGCGCGCGCGGGGGTACTATCGGAAGTTCATGCTCTGCCGGCTGTGCTTCCGCCAGCTCGCGCTGGAGGGGCACATCCCGGGCGTGATCAAAGCGAGTTGGTGAGGGGCGGCCATGATGACCGATCCGATCGCTGATATGCTCACGCGAATTCGCAACGCCGTGCGGGCGCGCCATCCCCGCGTGGACGTGCCGGCGTCGAAGATGAAGGTGGAGATCGCGCGCATCCTGAAGGAGGAGGGGTACATCAGCAACTACAAGGTCATGGGCGAGGGCGCCAAGAAGACGCTGCGCCTCTATCTGAAGTATGGGCCCGAGGGGGAGTCGCCGATCCTGAATCTGGAGCGGGTCTCAAAGCCTGGGCGGCGCATCTATGTGGGTGCGCGGGAGATCCCACGGGTGCTCGGGGGCTTGGGGATCGCCATTCTCAGCACGCCCAAAGGGGTTATGACCGGGCGCGAGGCGCGCCGTCGCAACGTCGGCGGGGAGGTCTTATGCTGCGTCTATTGATATTGAAGCACGCCGCGCGCCGCGAAGGAGGTGATCGAGCATGTCGCGGATTGGACGGAAGCCGATTCCCATTCCGAAGGGCGTGACGGTCGCGATCGCTCCGACGCATTTGGAGATCAGCGGGCCGAAGGGGACGCTGCGGACGCCCATCCCCCCCGGCATTCGCTTCCGTCTCCAAGATGGCGTGCTCGTGGCCGAGCGCGAGGACGATGAGGCGAAAGCCCTGCACGGATTGGCCCGCGCGCTGGCGGCCAATGCCGTGCGCGGCGTCACTGAAGGGTTCGTCCGAGAGCTGGATATCGTCGGGATCGGCTACAAGGCGGAGGTGCAAGGGCGGCGGATCATCTTCTCGCTCGGGTATTCGCACCCGATCGAGTTCCCCATCCCCGATGGGATTGACGTGAAGGTCGAGCGCCGGAACAAGCCGATTCCCGAGTACCAGATGACGCTCATCGTCTCGGGCATTGATAAGCAACTGGTCGGACAGATCGCGGCGAATATTCGGAGCCTGCGGCAACCGGATGCCTACAAGGGCAAGGGCATCCGATACGCCGATGAGGTGTTGCGGCTGAAACCGGGGAAGACCGGGAAGTAGTCGGGCTATGATCAAGAAGAGGACGCGACGCGAGAGACGTCTGGCCGTTCACAAGCGCATTCGGAAGCGGGTTCGGGGGACGGCCGAACGGCCGCGATTGGCCGTCTTCCGCAGCTTGCGCCATATCTATGCGCAGATCATTGACGATGAGCGCGGGATCACATTGGCGGCGGCTTCGACGCTGGATCGCGCGCTGCGCCAGAACGGACGCCCCCGCTATGGGGGGAATGTGGCCGCGGCGCGCGAGGTGGGGAAGCTCATCGCCGCGCGCGCCTTGGAGAAGGGGATCACGCGCGTCGTCTTCGATCGCGGCGGCTATCGGTACCATGGGCGCGTGAAGGCGCTGGCGGAGGCCGCGCGCGAGGCGGGCCTGGAGTTCTGAGCCGAGGAGGCATCCTATGGCGGTGGCCAAGCGCGAGATCATCTCGCCCGAAGGGTTGAACCTGAAGGAATACGTCGTCTCAGTCAAGCGCGTGGCGAAGGTCGTCAAAGGAGGGAAGAATCTCTCCTTCAGCGCCCTGGTCGTCGTCGGCAATCAGGAGGGGATCGTCGGCTTCGGCCTGGGGAAGGCGCGCGAGGTGCCCGCGGCGATCAAAAAGGGCATCGAGGCGGCCAAGAAGAACCTCATCCGCATCCCCTTGAAGGGGACGACGATCCCGCATCCGGTGATCGGGCACTTCGGCGCGGGGAAAGTGCTCCTGCGTCCGGCGTCGGAAGGGACAGGGGTGATCGCCGGCGGTGCTGTGCGCGCCATCATGCAGGCGGCGGGCGTGCGGGATGTGCTCACTAAGTCCATCGGCTCGAACAACCCGCATAACGTCGTGCGAGCGACCTTCGCCGGACTCCGCATGTTGCGCAGCGCTGAGGAGGTCGCCCGATTGCGCGGGAAAGCCGTCGCCGAATTGTGAGCGCGCTCTCAGCGGGAGGGGCTATGAGCGAGGCGAAGAAGCCGGTCAAGACGATCCGCATTCAGTACTATCGGAGCGTCATCGGGCATCCGAAGAAGCATAAGATCATCGTGCGGAGCCTTGGCCTGACCAAACTCAATCAGATCGTCGAGCGTCCGGATCATCCGGCCATTCGTGGCATGGTGGCGAAGGTGCCGCATCTGGTGCGCATTCTGGAGGACGAGCCGAAGGCATGAGGGGCACTCCAGGCGATCGAGCGATCGCCTGGGGACCACCGCGAGGAGGGAGATATGGTCCTGGGCTTGCACAACCTGAGGAGGCCGGCCGGGGCCGTGCATCGCCCCAAGCGCGTGGGGCGCGGGCCCGGATCCGGTCATGGGAAGACGGCCACGCGCGGGCATAAGGGGCAGAAGTCGCGTTCGGGATTCTCCCTGCGGCCGGGATTCGAGGGCGGACAGATGCCGCTCATCCGTCGCTTGCCCAAGCGCGGGTTCACGAACGAATTCAAGAAGGAGTGGGCGGAAGTGAATCTCGATGTGCTGGAAGCCAGGTTCGAGGCGGGCGCGGAGGTCACGCCGAAGGTCCTGCAGGAGCGGGGGATCGTCAAGAAGATCGGTGATGGCGTCGTCATTCTCGGGCGAGGCGAGCTGACCAAACCGTTGCGCGTCGTGGCCCATCGCTTCAGCGCCTCGGCGCGAGAGAAGATCCTCGCCGCCGGAGGGAGCGTGGAGGTGATCGCCCGATAGTCGCCGGCAGGGCATCGGGCGGTTCACCGCGGAGGGGGATATGCTGGAGAATCTCATCAAGACCTTCCGCAATGTGTTCATCATCCCCGATCTCCGCAAGCGCCTGCTCTACACGCTCGCCATGCTCGTCGTCTATCGCGCGGGATCGGTGATCCTCACTCCCGGAATTGATCGCGTGGTGCTCGAGCGGCTCTGGCGCGATGTGGCGAGCAATCTGCTCGGCGTCCTCGATCTCTTCACCGGCGGGAATCTGCGCGTGGTCTCGATCTTCGCCCTCGGGGTGACGCCCTACATCACGGCCTCGATCATCATGCAACTGATGACGGTCGTCTCCGAGCGCGTGAAGCAGATTCAGCAGGAGGGGGAACTCGGGCGCCGCAAGATCAATCAGTACACGCGCTATGTGACCGTGCTGCTGTGCCTGATCCAGTCCACGGGGATCGCCTATTGGCTCACGCAGCAGCCCGATTTGGTGACGGGATTGAGTCCGCGGGCGTTCATCCCCCTGGCCGCGCTGACGTGGACCACGGGGACGATCTTCATCATGTGGATCGGGGAACAGATCACCGAGCGCGGCATCGGCAACGGCATCTCGCTCATCATCTTCGCCGGGATCGTCATCGGACTCCCGCGCGCGCTCGCGCAGATCTGGGAGCGGATCAGCCGGGCCGATCCGTTGACGACGCTCGGCATCCTGCTCATGCTCGTGGCCGGCGTGTTGATCGTCGCCGCCGTCGTCTTCGTGGAGCGCGGACAGCGGAAGATCCCCATCAGCTACGCGCGCCGCGTCGTCGGGCAGCGCATGCTCGGTGGACAGATGACGCATCTGCCGCTGCGCGTGAACATGGGCGGTGTGATCCCAGTCATCTTCGCCGTCTCCGTCCTCTCCTTCCCGCAGACGATCGCCCAGTTCACCAATTGGACGTGGTTGCAGCGCCATGTGCAGAATTTCAATCGCGCGGGCCATCCCTTCTATGACCTCGTCTTCGTGATCGCCATCGTCTTCTTCAGCTTCTTCTACGTCTCGATCATCTTCAACACGGATGAAGTCGCCGATAATCTCCGCAAGCACGGCGGATTCATTCCGGGCATTCGACCGGGCAAGCGCACGTCCGAGTATTTGAACGAGATCCTGACGCGGCTGACGGCCGTCGGATCGCTCTATCTGGCGATCATCTGCTTGATCCCGCAGCTCATCCTGACGGGGTTCAAGGTGCAGGAGATCCCGTGGATCGGTCCGTGGCTCTCGAACATCCTGGCGAATACGCCGGGGCTCAGTTGGATTCAAGATGGCCTGGGCTTTCAGTTCTACTTCGGGGGGACCTCGCTGCTGATCGTCGTCGGCGTGGCCATGGATACGATCGCGCAGATCGAGTCGCAGCTCATCATGCGCCACTACGATGGCTTCCTCGGTACGCGCGGTCGGCGCCTGCGCGGTCGGCGCGTTGGATGAAGGGGGCGCGGTGGGAGCGATCGTCGTCCTCATGGGCATGCCCGGAGCCGGGAAGGGCACACAAGCGCGGTTGATCGCCGAGCGATTCGGATGGCCGCAGATCTCGACCGGTGACATCTTGCGCGAGATCGCTCAGACGGAGACGGAGTTGGGCCGTGTGGTCCGCGAGACACAGAAGGCCGGTCAGTTGGTGAGCGATGAGATCCTGGTGGAGATCATTCGCGAGCGCACATCGCGAGCCGATTGTGAGCGAGGGTATATCCTCGACGGCTATCCGAGAACGGCGGCGCAAGCGGAGTTTCTCGACGCGCTGGCCCGGGAGCAGGGGAAGCGGGTGATCGTCATCAATATCGTCGTCTCGCGAGATTCTCTGGTGAAGCGCTTGGCGGGTCGGCGCTCGTGTCCACGGTGTGGCGAGATTTACAACGTATATCTCCGGCCGCCGCGCGAGGACGAGGTGTGCGATCGCTGCGGCACACCCTTGCTGCGGCGAGCCGACGACGTCCCCGAAGCGATCGAGAAGCGCTATGATGTGTATCTGGAGAAGACGGCGCCGCTGCTCGATTACTATCGGCAGCGCGGGGCCTTCTTCGAGGTGGACGGAGAGCGCCCGATCGAGGAGATCTTCCGGCAGATCGAGGCGATCGTGCGCGCGGAGGTGGCCGGAGACGATCCGCACTGAACGCCCATGGTCGTGTGTCGGACCAAGGAGGAGATCGAGAAGATTCGGCGCGCCGGGCGCATCGTCGCCGAGGTCCTGCGCGATCTGCGCCAGATGGCGCAGCCGGGGGTGACCACGCGCGAGCTGGATCGCTATGCTGAGGCGAAGATTCGCGCCCGCGGGGGGATTCCCACCTTCAAGGGGTATCGGGGATTTCCCGCCTCCATCTGCACCTCGATCAACGAGGAGGTTGTGCACGGCATCCCCTCGGATCGGAAGCTGCAGGCCGGGGACATCGTAGGGATTGATTGCGGGGTGACGCTCGATGGGTACGTGGCGGATGCCGCGATCACGGTGCCCGTCGGAGAGATCTCCGAGGAGTTGCAGCGCTTGCTGCGGGTGACAGAGGAGGCCCTCTATCGGGCCATCGAGCAAGCGCGAGTGGGGAACCGGCTCTACGACATCTCCTACGCCGTCCAATCGTATGCGGAAGCGCACGGGTATTCGGTCGTGCGGGATTTCTGCGGGCACGGCGTCGGGCGTCAGATGCACGAGGACCCGCAGGTGCCGAACTTCGGGACGCCGGGGCGCGGCTTGCGCCTGAGGCCGGGACTGGTCCTGGCCATCGAACCGATGCTCAATCTGGGGACGCATGAGGTGGAGATCGCCGAGGACGGGTGGACCGTTCGCACCGTGGATCGGAGGCCTTCGGCGCACTTCGAGCATACGATCGCCATCACCGAACGAGGTCCGGTCATCCTGACGACGCTCGATGTTGAGCCCGGATGATGCTTGGCAACCGTTGCCACTTTGTGGTATAGTTTGTGACTTGCGTCAAGGAGGGAAGCGCCATGAAGGTCAGGGCCTCCGTCAAGCGGATCTGCGATCGCTGTCGCATCATCCGCCGCAAGGGGGTGGTGCGCGTCATCTGCACGAATCCGAAACATAAACAGCGACAGGGGTGACGACGTATGGCACGAATCGCGGGCGTGGAGATTCCACCCAATAAGCGGGTGCTCATCGGCTTGACCTACATCTTCGGCATCGGGCGTTCGCGCTCGGCGCGCATTTTGCAGCAGGCGGGCGTGAATCCGGATAAGAAGGTGCGCGATCTGACCGACGAGGAGATCACCCGTATCCGCCAGATCATTGATCAGGAGGGGAACATCGAGGGCGATTTGCGCAAGAAGATTCAGATGGACATCCGCCGCCTGATCGAGATCGGGTGCTATCGGGGATTGCGCCACCGCTTGGGGCTTCCCGTTCGCGGGCAGCGCACGCATACGAATGCGCGCACGCGGAAGGGGCCGCGTCGGGCCACCGTGCCGAAGAAGAAGGCGCCAGGCAAGAAGTGAGGGGCCAGGAGGACGACTATGGCGAGGGCGGCGAAACGACGGGGAGCGAAGAAGAAAGAGAAGCGAATCGTGCCACATGGGATCGTGCACATCAAGTCCACGTTCAACAACACGATCGTGACCGTGACCGATCTGGAGGGGAACACGCTCGTGTGGGCCAGCGGCGGGACCTTGGGCTTCAAGGGCTCGCGCAAGGGAACGCCTTTCGCGGCGCAGCAGGCGGCCTTGCGCGCGGCGACCATGGCGCGCGAGCAGTGTGGCATGCGCAGTTGCGAGGTGTGGGTGAAGGGCCCGGGATCAGGACGCGAGTCGGCCATTCGGGCCGTGCATTCGGCGGGATTGGAGATCAAGGTCATTCGCGATGTCACGCCCATCCCTCATAACGGATGTCGTCCGCCCAAGCGGCGACGGGTATGATGAGCCGACGCGTGAGGGGAAGGGCGAGGTCACTCCATTTTTTCTGACGAAGCGTGAGCGCGCGGATGATCCCGTGCGCTCATGGGTGAGGAAGGTATGGCGAGATATACGGGACCGGTATGCCGATTGTGCCGTCGGGAGGGCATGAAGCTCTTCCTCAAGGGAGATCGGTGCTTCAAGCCCTCGTGCGCGATCGAGAAGCGGGGGACGTTCCCTCCAGGGCAACATGGCCGCGAGATGCGTCGCGCCAAGCTCACCGGCTATGCCGAGCAGTTGCGCGAGAAACAGAAGGTCAAGCGGATCTATGGGGTCTTGGAGCGGCAGTTCCGGCGCTATTTCGAGGAGGCGTCGCGCAGCAAGGGGGTGACCGGAGAGGCATTGCTCACGCTCCTGGAGCGGCGATTGGATAATGTCGTCTATCGCCTGGGCTTCGCACTCTCGCGGGCGCACGCGCGGCAGTTGGTGAATCACGGGCACATTCTGGTCAAGCGCAAAGGGGTGGAGCGCACGGTGGATATCCCCTCCTTCCGCGTGCAGCCGGGCGATGAGATCAGCGTGGCGCCGGACATGCGGAAGAATGTGCATGTGCAGGAGGCGATCCAAACGGCTGCCGGGCGAACCGGACGTCCCGCGTGGCTCGAATTGGTGGATGCGGAGCAGTGTCGCGGGCGCGTCGTCGCTCTGCCGACGCGGGCCGACATCTCGTCCGACATTCGCGAGAATCTCATCGTGGAATTGTACTCGAAGTAGGGAGCTATGAGCATGCCATATTGGACGGGCTTCCAACGACCGAGACGCGTGGTGTGTGATCTGGAGACCCTCACCGACCGCTACGGACGGTTCACGGCGCAACCCTTCGAGCGCGGATTCGGGACGACCATCGGCAACAGCTTGCGACGGGCGCTATTGGCAGGCATCGAGGGAGCGGCCGTGACGGCCGTGCGCATCGAGGGGGTCTTGCACGAGTTCTCCCCCATCCCGGGAGTCCTCGAGGACGCCACCGATGTCATCCTGAATCTCAAGCGCATTCCGTTTCGACTACACACGGCCGGACCGGTGACGGTGCGGTTGCAGAAGGATACCCCCGGTGAGGTCTATTCGCGCGACATTGAGACGCCGAGTGAGGTGGAAGTCCTCGATCCGGACATTTACATCGCCACGATCGCCGAGGGCGGCTCGCTCAATGTCGAGATGCGCGTCAAGTGGGGGCGCGGCTACGTGCCCGCCGAGCGCAACTTCGATGACGATCTGCCGGCCGGCTATATCCCCGTGGATTCGGTCCACTCTCCCATCCGGAAGGTGAACATGACTGTCGAGCCCGCGCGCATCGGTCAGGTGACCGAGTACGATAAGCTCATCCTGGAGATCTGGACCAACGGGGCGATCAAACCGGCAGATGCCCTGGGACTGGCGGCGAAGCTGATCAAGGATCATCTCGCCATCTTCATCAACTTCGAGGAGGAGGAAGAGGAAGCTGAGCCGGTCGTCGCGCCGGCCCCGGAGCCGCCGCCGGTGATCCCTGAGGAGGTCCTCAATCGCCCGATCGAGGAGTTGGAGCTGTCGGTTCGCGCCTTCAACTGTCTGAAGAACGCGGGGGTGTATACTGTGCGTGATCTCGTGCAGCGCACTGAGGCCGAGATCATGCAGGTGAAGAACTTCGGCAAGAAGTCCCTCAATGAGGTGAAGAGCGTCCTGGCCAGCCTCAATCCCCCGCTCTCGCTCGGCATGAAGCTCGATGAGAAGGGACGGGTGATTCGATAGGGAGGGGGCGTATGCGCCATCGCGTGGATCATCGGAAGCTGAGACGGCCGACGGAGCATCGCCTGGCGATGCTGCGCAATCTCTGCACGTCGTTCATCATCGAGGAGCGGTTGGTGACGACGCTGGCCAAGGCGAAGGAGTTGCGCCGATTCGCGGAGCGCGCCATCACGCTGGCGCGGCGCAGTCTGCGGGCGGAGACGCCGGCGCAGGCGCTTCACTATCGCCGATTGGCCGCGCGGTATTTCATCGGGGGGCATGCGCAGGTCCGCTTTCGCGAGCACAAGAAGGAGCCGGTTCGAACGATCGAGCGCACGGCCGGCGTGAGGGCGCTCAAGAAGCTCTTCGACGAGATCGGTCCGCGGTACAGCGACCGACCGGGAGGGTATACGCGCATCCTGAAGCTCGGGATGCGGAAGGGGGATGGGGCGCAATTGGCCCTGATCGAGCTGGTCAAGGAGGAGAAGAAAGCCTCCTGAGCGTGGGCCTCACGACCCTCGGACGCCAGCAACCGGAGGAGCGCTCATGGATCTCCTCGCGCGGCAGGAGCGGGTGCGGCGCGCCCTCGCCGAGCGACAGCTGGAGGCACTCCTAGTCACGCATATCCCGAACGTTCGGTACCTCACGGGGTTCACCGGAAGCGCCGGCATCGCCCTGGTGACGCTGGAGGCGACCTACTTCATCACGGACTCCCGATATACGCTTCAGGCTCAGAGTCAAGTCGCCGCTCGCCTCTTCCCCGCTGAGGATTCGCACGAGCGCGCGGTCGCTGATCTCATCCGAAGAGAGCGGCTGCGGAGAGTTGGAGTGGAGGCTGAGCGGCTGAGCGTCGCGCGATACGAGTTCTTGACTCGCGAGCTGGAGGGGAGCGTTCAGTGGGTGCCCACGCGCGGAATCGTCGAAGAGGTGCGCATGGTGAAAGATGTCGAGGAACAGCGGGCCATTCGTCAGGCCGTCGAGTTGGCCGCTCAGGTCTTCTCCGAATGCCTCGCTGAGATTCGCCCGGGCGTGCGAGAGCGGGACATCGCCGCCGAGTTGGAGTACCGGCTGCGGCGCGCCGGAGCTGAACGGCTCGCTTTCGAGACGATCGTGGCTTCGGGGGAGCGCGCGGCCTTGCCGCATGGTGTCGCTTCGGAGAAGCGGATCGGATATAATGAGTTCGTCGTGATTGACTTCGGGGTGGTCGTGGAGGGATATTGCAGCGATATGACGCGCACGGTCTACGTGGGCCTACCCGACGAGCGGGCGCGTGAGGTCTATCAGACAGTCCTGGAGGCGCAGCTCCGGTGCGAGACGGAGATGCGCGCTGGCATGAGCGCGCGTGAGATTGACGCCCTGACGCGCGATCTCATCACGGCGCGCGGATACGGGGCGTTCTATGGACATGCGACCGGTCATGGCATCGGTCTGGAGGTGCATGAAGCGCCGCGCCTCTCGCGCCAGAACGACGCGCCGGTGCCCGCCGGCGCCGTCGTCACCGTCGAGCCCGGCATTTATCTCCCCGGATGGGGAGGCGTCCGCATCGAAGACGTGGTCATCGTGACCGAGCGCGGCAGTGAGATCCTGACGCCGACGCCGAAGGAGTTGCTCGCCATCTGACGATGAACATCAAAGAGCTGAAAGAGATCATCCGCTTGGTCGCCGAGAAGGAGTTCGCCGAGTTCGAGCTGG
>BEHM01000063.1 GCA_002923315.1 bacterium HR10 | reverse complement strand
CCACCGCCTTCATGAACGCTTGCGCAAGACGACGCTCTTGGTCACGCACGATGTTCATGAAGCATTCGCCCTGGCCACGCGCATCGCCCTGTTGGCCGAAGGCCGACTCCTGGCGCTCTGCTCCCCATCGGAGTTCCTGCAGCTCGAGCTGGAGGAGGCGCACCGCTTCCTCCGCGTTCTGCGCGAGACCGCCGGCGACGCGCGCAAAAGAGGATGAGAGAGGCTATGCCGATGAGCGATGTCCTCCTTCGTTATGACATCCTCCGCCTGACGGTGGAGCATCTCCTGTTGATCGCTGTCTCCACGGGGATCGCCGTCGCCCTGGGCGTGCCCGTGGGCATCGTCCTCACGCGACGACCGCGATGGCGGAAGCCGCTGTTCGCCTTCGTGAACGCCGTCCAGACGATCCCCAGCCTCGCGCTCTTCGGGTTCCTCATCCCGATCCCGGGGATCGGCGGGATCGGAGCGCGTACGGCGATCGTCGCGCTCGTCCTCTACGCGTTGCTGCCCATTGTGCGGAACACCTATGCGGGCATCACCGCCGTGGATCCCCATGTCCGTTTCGCCGCGCTGGCCATGGGGATGACGGATCGGCAACTCCTCTGGCGCGTCGAGATCCCGCTGGCGCTTGGCGTCATCCTCGCCGGCGTGCGCGTCGCGCTCGTGGTCTCCATCGGCACGGCGACGATCGCCGCGGCCATCGGAGCCGGAGGCTTGGGCGTCCTCATCTTTCGCGGCGTCGCCATGGTGGATAACACGCTCATCCTCGCCGGCGCCGTCCCGGCCGCGCTGCTGGCGCTCGCGGCCGACTTCGCTCTCGGCCATGTGGAACGGCGACTCACGCCGAAGGGACTCCGCCGAGAGGAGCGTTCGCGATGATCGCCCGCGCCCTCCTCATGCTGCTTCTTCTGGTGCCGTTCGTCCCCTCCTGTTCGCGCTCGGGAGGGAAGATCGTCATCGGCTCGAAGAATTTCACCGAGCAGATCCTGCTCGGCGAGCTGCTCGCCCAATATCTTGAGGCGAAGACGAAGCTCCGTGTCGAGCGCCGCCTCAACCTCGGGGGGACGTTCATCTGTCATCGCGCGATCGTCTCCGGCCAGATTGATCTCTACGTCGAGTACACGGGGACGGCGCTCACGGCCATCCTCAACCGCGCGCCCGTGCGCGATCCCCGCCAGGCCTATCAGCAGGTGCGCGACGCCTATCTCGCGCAATTCGGCATCGAATGGTTGCGACCGCTGGGCTTCGAGAACACCTTCGCCATCGTCGTGCGCGGCGAGGACGCGCGCCGGCTGAACCTGCGCACGATCTCCGATCTGGTGCCGCACGCGCCGCGCTGGCGCGCCGGCTTCGGTTATGAATTCATGGAGCGCGCCGATGGCTTCCCCGGATTGGCCCGCACCTACGGATTGCGCTTTGCCGAGCCGCCCCGCATCATGGACCTCGGGTTGATCTATCGCGCGCTTCGGGAGCGGCAGGTGGACGTCGTGGCCGGGAATTCGACCGATGGCGTGATCGCTGCACTCGACCTCGTCGCTCTGGAAGACGATCGTCACTACTTCCCCCCATATGAGGCCGTGCCCATCGTGCGCGTCGAGACCGTGCGCCGCCACTCCGAACTCCGCGCCCTCCTGGAGCAGTTGGGGGGGCGCATCTCTGCGGAGGAGATGCGCCGATTGAACTACGCCGTGGATGGAGAACATCGCGACCCGCGCGAGGTCATCCGAGCGTTCCTCAGGGCGAAAGGCCTCCTGTGATGAAAAAAAAAGGGGGCTTCGGGTGAAGCCCCTCTTTCTGGTCGAACCGAAAGGCGAATCATCTGCGTCTGCGCCCATTGCCTCCTTGGTTCACCTTGAACCCCGTCACGAATTGATCTTGATCGTTTCGCCGCAGAACAATGTTTCCAGAGCCGATCTCCGAGAGGAAGAAGTTCGGAAGCTTCAACCTTCCGTCCCCGGCCCGATTCGTCGCAAGGGAGCCCAACAGCATTTGGGTCGAGCCGTCCGGAGATCGGTAGAGGACGTCATACGTTTGATTGGGCTCGGCCTGGACGACGGTCACCTCGACCTCTCCCTCCTCTTCGATCTCGGCCTTTCCCACAAGGAGCCGATCCGCCCCACAGGAGACAAGCGAGGCGGGCTGTGTGACCTCCGAGCATCGGATCAGACCGGCTTCGAACTCTTGGGTCTCCTCAGCATTGGAAGCATCGAATCCACTGAGGAACTGATCTTGCCCATCTCGTTTCAAGACGATCGTGCCGGCCCCCGTCGTGCCGACCGGGAAAAATCCCCGCCGCTTGAGCATGCCATTGCCCGAATTATTCGTTGTCAGCGTCCCCAAAGGGAGTTCGGTCGAAGCATCGAGGGAACGATAGACCACATCATATGTGGACGCGGGCGCAGCTCCCACAACGGCGATCTCGATGTCCCCTTGTTTCTTGATCTCCGCTTCCCCTCGCACCAGAGGATCGGTCCCGCAGTTTGCAAGCGGGCTGGGCACCATCACGTCCGCGCATCGAACGAGCGCCGCCTCGAAATCGGCCCCATTGGGCACGGATGGGGAGCGCCTGGAGGCCGAGGAGGCCGGCCATGCGGTTGCTACGAGCAATCCTAAGCCGATTACCACAAGTTTCTTGTTCATCATCTCTTCTCCCTCCATCACGCGAGATTTCTCCTTCCACAGGGAATAGAGCGCCGATGCCGCCAAAAAATACAGCGCCCCGAAGGGTCATCGTGCCAGGAGGGCGAGAGCATTCCCCACGTGGAGCCTTCCGCTTCCGAGCTTCCCCCAGTAGGGGCGCGGATTCACCCCTCGAATATCGCTGGCTGAATCCTGCAAGATTCGAATGACCTGACTTCGGCTGCGCGCGCGCACCGAAGCGGGCAGAGCGGAGAGGACGAGGGCCGCGCTTCCGCTCACAAAGGCTGCGGCGAAGGATGTTCCGCTCGCCCAGCCGAAGAGCGCACCAGGATAGGCGCTGTAGACGCCCACGCCCGGAGCCGAGAGATCCACATGACGTCCGTAATTGGAGAAGTTCGCCTTGCGATCGGCGGCATCCGTCGCTGCTACGGCGAGCACGGACTCGTCGCTCGCGGGATAGTGGGGCACCTCCTGTCCGTCATTGCCCGCCGAGGCGACGGCGATCACACCACGTGCCCGCGCTTCTTCCAATGCGCCGTCAATGAGGCGCGAGAATCCCAGCATGCCGAAGCTCAAATTGAGCACCTGCGCTCCTTGCGCGAGGGCGTAGCGAATGGCGCGCGCGACGGTGAAGCTCGTGCTCACGCCTTCGGCCGTGAAGGCGCGCAGAGGCAGAATCTTCGCCTCCGGAGCCACGAGGGCGACGATCCCGGCCACGAACGTCCCATGTCCGAAGCCCGGGCCTCCCGCCGCTTCTGAGGGATCGGCATCCCCCTCGATGAAATCGAACATGCCCGGAGCGAGCCGATGCCGAAGGGCCGGATGCGTGCGATCCACGCCCGTGTCAATGACGGCGACGGTCACGCCAGCTCCCCGCGCGATCCGATGGGCGGCGGCGAGCCCGATGCGCGCTCCGGCCGATTGATCGAAATAAGCCGCCGGAGAAGAGCCATCAATGAAGATCACCGTCTTCTGATCAATGAAGATGACCGTCTTTTGCGCCACCTCCGGCGTCTGCAGCAGGAAATTCGGCTCGCTCTGAACGACATCGGGATCCGTCCTCAAAGATGCGAGAATTTGTCCAACGTTCGCCCCCTGAGGGATCCGAGCGCGCGCGATCCCCGTTCCCTCGATCCGCTCGAGGACGGTGAGACCATATCGAGCGGCGATGGTCTCGACCTGAGCGGGAGTGGTCGCTTCGAAGACGACTTCATCTTCGACCGAGTCCCGGGAATCCTCCCCCTCGGCCAGCTCCCGAGCCTCTTCGGCCAGCTCTTCGGCTTCTCGGGCCAATTCTCGGGCGCGCTGAAACTCGCTTTGGTCGAACGCCGCGCGCGCGGCGGCCAATTTCGCTTGCGCTTGCTCGAGTTTGGCTTCGGCGGCTCGGACATCGGCTCCCGCCTGACGCGCCCGTTCGATAGCCGCCTGCGCACGCGCTATGGCCTGTTCGGCTTCCTGAAGCGCCTCGACGGCACGATGCCGATCCGAGAGATCTTCTTCAGCGTCCTGAGCCAGCTCTTCAGCCTCTTCGGCCAACTCCTCGGCCTCTTCGGCCTCTTCGGCTGCCTTCTCATATTGACCGGCCTCGAACGCCGCGCGCGCGGCGGCCAATTTCGCTTGCGCTTGCTCGAGTTTGGCTTCGGCGGCTCGGACATCGGCTCCCGCTTGACGCGCCCGTTCGATAGCCGCCTGCGCACGCGCTATGGCCGCTTGCGCGCGTTGAATCTTCTGTTCCGCCTCCTGCCGATCATCGTCCTCAGCCGCAATGTTACGGCCTTCGAGCCGAGAACAGAGGACACCCGATTCGGGCCAGGATGGGAGACTCCCCAAGCGACCGAAGAGCATCCCGACGACCACCAACACGCTGGAAATGATCTTCCTCATCGCACCTTCTCCTCACTCGGGACTCCCCATCAGAAAGAAGGGAGCCCAAAAATAGGGATCGGCATACCGCTCCTTCATCTCGCGGTAAGCTCGAGCGATCGCCTCTCGCTTCGAGCGCCCATCGGAGAGCTGGCGATAGAACGCTTCCATGAACTCCGTGGTCGAAGCATCATGCGCAGCCCAGAGGCTTAACACCAGGGAAGGAACACCAGCGGCGAGAAAACCGCGCAGGAGTCCCATCATCTCGTCGCCCGGAGAGAGGCTCGTCAGCCCCGTCTGACAGCCGCTCAAGACGACCAGCTCCGCGCGGAAGCGAAGCTGCCAGAGGTCATAAAAGGTCAGCCACGAGTTATACAGGCGCACTGCGGAGAAAAGAGGATTATCCGCGCGAAAGACGGCATGAGCCGCCACATGCAGAAGACGGGCATGTGGGGCCTCTTCGAGAAACCGCGCGCTGGTTGCTGCCTCTCCCAGGAGCAGACGCGCATCCGCGATGAGTTGTCCGAGCCGCCGAACCTCCTCCTCGATATGCGGAGTCTGCTCATCCGGAACGCCCACAAGGAGCGCCCCTTCTCCGGAAACGCTCCCCTGCTGCGATGCCCGCTCCCGACAAAGTCGGAAGAGCATCGCGCTCGGGCTGTAGGTGACTTCGTGATCCTCCATCATGTACGCTGTTCCATCGAAGAGCGCGTGAAAGGGAACATAATGCAAGATCCCCGTGGGCACGATGACGAGGCGCTTCGCGAAGATCTCCGTTCGAAGCGGCGCCAGCAGCTCCTCGTAGAGAGCCCTCAACGTCTCCCGAAGGGCTCGCTCGAGCGTCCGCGCATGGCGATGGACATAGGTGTCATCCAGCACGCGGTGGTTCACATGAAAGCGCAGCCGAGCGAGCAACGGTTCCAGCCGTTCCGAGGTCGTCAACGGCCCCATGAGCCGAAGCCGCTCGCGCTCCAGGAGAAAGGCGCTCACCACACCATCGAGCCAGATATACTCGATCACGACCTCGTCGGGAGCGAGTGCGGCCCGAAGCTGGGATAGCTCGATCGGGTGCTCTGGCAGCGATGCTTCCCGAGCCGCCTCCGCCCACCGGAGGTGAGGAAGGAGCTGCTGCAGTTCGGCTTCCCGTTTTCGGATGCTTCGTTGAAGAGCGGCGATTCGCGCGTGACGGACCTGCCCATACGAGCGCAAGCGGTCCAGATGCGTATAGGCGGCGTCCAGCTCTTGGCGGAGACGTCGCCACCGAGCCAGAATCCGTGACGAGCGCCCCCCTCCATGAGGGGAGACCTGTGAGCGATCGGTCTCCGACGCGAGAGTCGCCGCCTGAAACGACTCGCGGAGCACACGCGCCTTGGCCGCTTCGGCGTAAGTGAAAGCCTCTTCCTCATCTCCTTCCTCGGCGAACATCCGCGCAAGGGCTTGATACACGGCGAGCTTGTCCGACAAGAATGTGGCCTTCATCTCATCCACGGGAAGGTGGGCGCAGCAGTGTTCGATCGCGCGCAGGGCTTCGCGATAATGTCCCATGGCGCGCCGGCGATACCCCTGCGCTTCAGCGAGCTGCCCACACAGAGCATGCACGCGCCACAGCACCCAAGGTGCCGAGCGGTGTCGCAGTAGGCGACGCGCATGAGCGGCCAGACGTCGAGCTTCGACCTCGCTGCCGCGCGCTCTCTTCAGAAGAGCCAGATGGAGCAGAACGGCTGCCGCCTTCACCCCCAGGCGATGCCGATGGAAGACGGCATAGGCGCGCTCGGCCAGCCGCTCGCTCTGGCGCCACCTCCCCTGTTGCCGGAAGAGCTCGGCCAGATAGAAATCGGCCAAAGCGGCGGCGACCTCATTCCCCAATGTCGAGAATTCCTCGCGCGCCCGCTTCAGATCCTCCCGAGCCCGATCCCATTGCTTCATGTGCAAGCGTCCTAGCCCCCGCAGCAGACGCGCGCGCGCCCGCTCGGCCGGCATCCCCGCCGCTTCGAAGGCCTCCAGGGCCGACTCGGCCGACGCCACCGCTTCCGCGAAGGCATTCAGGTGGAGGTAAACCTCGGCCAGATCCAAATCGCACAGAGAGGGGATCGTGCGCTCACCCAGGGCCTGAGCCGCCGTCTTCGCGCGCAGGAACAAGCGCAAGGCATCGTAGAGATTCCCCAGCCCCAGCTCAAGCGACGCGCGATTGTATTCCGTCTGCACGACCATCAGCGAGAGGCCCAGCCGCTCATACTGCGCGCGCGCCTGCTCGAACCCTCGCCGCGCCGCTTCGACGTTCCCCAGACAGGCGTGAACGATCGCCAGATTCAACTCCACATGCGCGCGCGCCACACCGTCCCGGGGCCAACTCAACCTCCGCCGCGCCTCGCGAAGACAGGCGAGGGCTTCCGGATACCGATCCAGATGATGATAGATCGCCCCGAGATTCGCGAGCACCTCAGCCTTCAACCGGCGCTGCCGATGGGCCGCGAACACGACGTACGCCGCGCGCGCCGCAGAGAGCGCTTGCGCATAGCGTCCCAGATACATGAGCGCGCCCATCTTCGCGCGCCGGATGCGCGCGGCCTCCAGCGAAGCTCCCACTTGCTCGTAGAGGCGTTCGGCCCGCTCATAGAGCGAAAGCGCACGACGGTAGTCCCCCGCACTATCGAACACCATCGCTCGCGCATGCGCCGCCATAGCCCGAGCCCTCGGATCGCGCACGCGCCGGGCCACGAGCTGACAGAGCGCCGCGAGCTTTTGAGCTCGCTTCACATCGGTCCGCACCTCGCGCGCAACCCGCGCCTTCAGGGCCTCGCACAGAGCAAGATCCACGACCTGGCGCGCTTTCCGAAGTATCCGCCGCGCCTTCTCCAGCGTCGCGCACTCACTCAGTTGCTCCACGAACGCCGCGCGCGCCCGGGCCGAACTAATGGCGCACTCTGGTCCGGACATCGAGTTGTGGGATCCACACCTCTTCTCCCTCAAGGCGAATCTCCCACTGGTAGATCCCTTCGGGGATCGCTGCGAACTCGAATTCCCCCAGATGATTCGTCCTCCCCTGCGCGATCGGCTCCCGCCCCCGCCGCAGGAAGACTTCGCGTCCGGCGACTTCTTCCGGCCGATCCGAAAGGGGAAGAATCTGTCCGATCAGGCGAACTCGCTTCCCTTCGATCGGCTCCAGAGCCAGGACGATCTCATAGCCGCCGCCTCGATAGAGCATCTGACGCGCCGCCTCTCCTTGACCGCGCACTCCCGCCACCGCCGGCCTCGCCCAGGTATCGCGCACCAAAGAAGCGATCCACCGCCGTATCCCGGAAGCCGTCGCCCCCCGACTCGCCTCGAACAGCCGCAGGACCGCCGCCCGAACTTCGGGAGGCGCCTCGACGCTCTCATCGGTCTGCATCAAATGGATCAGGGTTTCCAGCTCACCCGCCTCGCGCCGACAGGCCGCACACTCCTCAAGATGCGCTTCAATGCGCGCCCGCTCGGCCTCGGGGACTTCACCACAGACCCATGCGATCAAACGTCCGTAATCCCCACAGCGCATCCTCGTCCCCCCCCCATACTTACAGAGATTCCCGGGCCGCGAAAAAATACATCCGGCGAAAAATCGCGTCGGCCGATCGGTATCCTCACCGATCGGCGAACAGGCCGAACCGCTCGAGCACCTTCTTCAACCGCTTCAAACACCGAGCCCGAACCGGTCCGATGCTGGATGGAGGCAGTCCCAACTCGCGGGAGATCTCCTCGTAGGACCGCTTCTCATAGAAGAGCAGCACAAGGAGCCGACGACATCGTTCGGGGAGCTCCTCCAATCCCTGACGGATCAGGTGCTGCCGCTCGAGCCGCTCGATCACCTCATCCGGCAGCGGCTGCGGATCGGGAATGTGCACGAGCGAATCAGGATCCGCCTCATCCTCGCGTTCGCGGACGCGCCGCCGAAGCTTCCAGCATTCGCGCAGAGTCGTCGTGATCACCCAGGCGCTCAGCCGAGAATGGTCCTTGAGCGTCTCCAAGTGCGTGAGCAGAAGGAAACACACCTGTTGAAAGACCTCATCTGCCTCGTCGGCCGTCAGATGCTGGGCGCGCGCGATCGAGTAGATGAGGCGCTCGTAGCGAGTGATCAGCGCTTCCCACGCCGCCGCCTCGCCCCGTATGCACGCGCGTACCAATTCCGCATCGCTGGCGCGTTCGAAGCGCATCATCGCTCCCTTCCCAAAGCCGCGCTCAACACGCTCGTGTTGAGCCTCTACCGATCGGGAGACATTATACGCCCCCATCACGCGAGCGCAACGAGGGAGGAGAGCGATCCGCCTCCGCACTGCGGCACTCCCGAAGCGGAAGCCCGCCGGACACGCGAAGCCGGCGCTCACACTTCAACGCCCACCATCATGGGATCGAGATACGACCGCTCCGGGTCCTCGCGCTAGGTGCTCCCACCCACAGCGGGCGATGTCATCGTTCGAGGCGAGACGCGAGCGCCCTTTCAAACCGTCCCGAGGCTACGCAGCGTCTCCCGCTCGGGGAAGAGTGGTTCCGGCGACGTATTCCAGATACAGCCGCTCCAAGTTCTCGTGCGCCAGCTCGCGGGCCGTCAGTTCGACGACCAATCGGCCTTGCTTGAGAATGCCCACGCGATCCGCGATCTCCTTCGTCCGGAAGATGTCGTGCGTGGACATGAGAATCGCGCGCCCCTGCTCCCGCAATCGCCGGAGCAGGTGCAGCAATTCGGCCGCCGAGGCCGGATCCAATCCCGCCGTCGGCTCATCCAAGAGCATCGCCGGCGCCTGCTTGATCATGCAGATGGCCAGACCGAGCTTCTGCCGCATCCCCTTGGAGAATGCCTTCACCTTCTGCTCGAACGCCTTCTCCGGCAGCCCGATCTCGCGCATGACGCGATAGTAGTCCTCCCGGCGGAGGTCGCGCCGGCCCCCCAGCTTCGCGAAGAAGTCCAGGTTCTGCCGCGCCGTGAAGTTCCCATAGAGCATGACGTTCTCCGGCAAGTAGGCGACGTACTTCTTCGCCTCCAGGGGATCACGCGTCACGTCAATGCCGTTGATGAGCGCCCGACCGGCCGTCGGCTCAATGAAGTTCAAAAAGAGGTTGATCGTCGTCGTCTTTCCCGCTCCGTTCTCCCCGAGCAGGCAATAGATCTCCCCGGGATTGACCTTCAACGTGAGCCCATCCAGGGCCAACGTCCCATCCTCGTACCGCTTGGTCAAATTGATGGCCTCGATCATCGCCCTTTCTCCCGACCTTATCGTCGCGTGAGTCGAACGCCGAAGATGACGATCCCAATGACCAGCGCGAGCAGGCCGCCGATCAGCGCGGCCGTCGTCCACAGCTCGGTGCGCGCTTTCACGCTCACCCGGTAGATCTTGTCCTCAGCCTGCACGCGCCGTCCGTAGGCCGAGCTCTCCGCCTTAATCCGCACCTCGTATTCTCCGATGGGCACATCCGGAGGGGGAATGATGCGCAGCCGCACCTCGGCCTCGCGATTGATCTCCAGCGCCGGGATGAGGTCGGGCTCCAGCTCCACGCGCCAGTTGAGCGGATATTCGGCCGAGAGCAGGACGTTATCCAATCGGCGCGTCCCGGCGTTGCGAAGCACGAGGCGGGTCTCGACCGATTGCCCCACCGTGATCTCGGAGAAGAGGCTCGCGGCCGAGAGCTCAATCCGCCCCACGCCGCGCGGGATCACCACCAGACGGACGCGCCCCACGCGCGCCGCCGCCAGCTCGCGGGCCGTGTACCGACGATCCTCCCGAAAGGCCGCCATCGGCCCCTCTTCGCCGACGAGGGCCCAAAATTCCAGCGGTTCGTCCATGCGCACCTGTTCATCGGCGCGCTCGGGCAGAAAGAGCCGCAAGCTGAGCCGCTGTTCGGTCACGCCCGCCGGAAACGTGATC
>BEHM01000062.1 GCA_002923315.1 bacterium HR10 | reverse complement strand
CGATCTGGTCACGGCATTGACTGTCCCTCCGGCCGCGCGCCCGAACTCCGCGGAGAAATTGCTCAAGCCGACCTGGAACTCCTTGATCGAGGAGAGGCTCATCGTGTAGACGACGCGCGTGCGCCCGCGCGCTTCGGAGAAGAACGCCTGGTTGTTGTCGGCGCCATCTACCGTATTGTTGTTGTAGAGTCCGGAGATCCCGCGATAGCTCACGAGTCCAAAGGTGCCGTCCGGATTCACCCCCGGCGTGAGCAGGACGAAGTTCTCCCACCGCCGCCCGTTGATGGGCAGATTATGAACGGCCGATTCGTTGACCACCGAGGTGAATTCCGTGCGTTCGGGCTCGACGATCGGCGCCTCGGCCGTGACGGTGACGGTCTCGGCCACCGGGGCGACCTTCAACGTCAGATCCACGGTAGCCGTCCCGCCGACGAGCACGGTGATCCCCGATTGCGTCACCGTCGCGAAGCCGGGCATCTCGGCCGTCACCTCGTACGAGCCCGGAGGCAAAAAGACGAGCCGATACCGGCCGGAAGCATCCGTCGTGGCCTCGCGCACGGCATTGGTCCCCATGTGGCGCGCGCTCACCTTCGCACCGGCGATGACAGCGCCCCGTTCGTCGCGGACGACGCCTTCGATCGTCCCGGTCGCCTGCGTCTGCGCGCTCACCGTCCGACCTCCGGTGAGCGCAAGGGCTACGCTGCACAGAAGCAGGGTCACAAGAGGCTTAGGCATAAGACACCTCCTTGTTCGTGTTCACTGGCATCGCCAGAGAAGCACGCAAATCTCGTGCCGCACCAGGCGGATTTGAGTAAGCCGTGGGAACTCAATGACTTTCTCCTTGTGCGACCGCGCCCCACCTTCCAGATTTCTGGAAACCTCATCCGAATTTTTGGAAGTCTCCCGAATTTTCGAAGGCGAGGACGGCCGACACCGACATGATCGCCTCCGCTGTGGTCAAAAAAAGAGGGGCGGGCCCATCGGGGCTCGCCCCTTCAGGTGGCCCCGTGAGAAGCTCGAGTTCTCACGGGGCGCATCGGGTCGGAATCAGAAGTAGAGCTTCAACGCCAGTTGGAAGCGGCGCGAATCGAAGGTCGCGTTCGACTTCCCGAAGAGCGTGTTGGCGAGGTTGCCCGTCGGATCCTGGAAGTTCGTCCGGTTGGGCAGGTTGAACATCTCGGCGCGGAATTGCAATCGGCCCTGTTCGCCGAGCACAGCCAGGCGGAAGTTCTTGTACACGGCGAAGTCGAGATTCGCATAGCCCGGGCCGAGGAAGACGTTCCGCCCGAGGTTCCCAATGCCTCGGAAATTCGTATCGAAGGCATTGGGATCGAGGATCCCATCCGCGGGGCTCCGATCCAGCATCGCTCCCTTCTTATCCGTCTTGATGTTGGGCCGATCGTTGGTCGTCCCATCGGCGTTGAAGTCGCCGCGCGGATAGGGAGCGCTGGAGAAGACGTTGAACGGCCGCCCGCTCTGGAAAGTGGCGATCCCCGAGATCGTCCATCCTCCCAGGACGTGCTCGAGCACGCCGCCTCGCCCACGGAAGAAGGGCATGTCCCAGATGGCGTTGATGACCAGCCGCTGCGGGACGTGGAATCGCGAGAGTCCGCGCTCGCGCTTGATGCTCGTCACTGAGACGATGCCGTCCGAGGCGAAGTAGTCCGAGTCCTCGTCAATCATCTTCGACACGGTCCAGGCGGTTTGCATCGTGAAGCCTCGGCTGAAGCGCCGCTTCACCTCGATCTGCATGGCGTGGTAGATCGAGTTGACGCGGTTGCCGGCCAGCCCCACGGCTCCCCACTGGGGATTCACGCGATCCAGCACGCCATCGAGCAGGTCGCCGTCGAACCGGTTGATATTGAGGTTGAGCGGCAGCTTCGTCCCCTTCGTCCCCTGGTAGGTGATCTCGAAGGAGAACTCGCCGGGCAGCTCGCGCTGGATCCCGAAGAACCAGCTCTGCATGTACGAGGTGCGCAGGTTCGGATCGAACACCGGATTCAGCGCCGTCCCGCGCGGTGGGGCTGCGCCCTTCAATCCGGGGGGCACCCACGAAGGGATCGAGTAGACGAAGGTCTGGCGCGCCCGCGTGTCGAAGGTCAGCGTCGCGCCAAACGGCGGGTTGAACTGAATGTTCTCGTCAATGTTCTGGAAGAGTCGCTCGTAGAAGACCCCATAGCTGCCCCGGATAGCCATCTTCCCTTCGCCGCCGGTCAGCCAGCGTGGTCCCCGCGGGCTCCAGGCGAAGCCCAGGCGCGGCGCGAAGTTGTTGTCATCGGAGTGGTAGAAGAACTTCGTCGGCCGCGGCTGCAGCGTCGAGAAGATGTCATAGATGGTCGCTCCCGACGGGATGAGCACCTGCGCGATCCGATTGGTCAGCTCCTTGGGCGGGCGGAAATTCTCGTACCGCACGCCGAAGTTGAGCGTGAAGTTCGGACGCACTTTCCAGTCGTCCTGCAGGAAGCCCATCAGCTCATGCCGCGAGTAGATGCGGTAGCCGTCCGCGCGATCTCCCGTCGTCAGATCAATCCGCACGCTATAGGTGAGCGGCTGATCCGCCAGGAACGCGGCCTCGTTCGCGAAGCTGTACGCTCCGCGATAGAACGCGTTGAACGTCCGCACGCGCTTGATGAACCGATACTGGAAGCCCGTCTTCACGGCGTGCGAACCCTTGATGATCGAGAGGGCTTCGTCCATCTGGAACACCACCGGGAATCGGTTCTGCGGCATGTTCGTGGCGGCGCCGAAGCCATTGACGCCCGTGATCGTGATCGTCGGGACCTGCGGGTTGCGCGGTCGCCAATCGTAAGCATCGCGCGTGAGGCCGAACTTCAGCTCGTTGATGATGTTCGGTCGAATCGTCGTCGTGTTGGTCAAACCGAAATTCTGGCTGCGGAAGCTCGTGTCCAGCCCGAAGAACTCCGTGAGCAACGAGTTCGAGGCCAGCGGCGCCAGGTTGTTCGTCTGGTTGAAGATGTAGCGGCTGCTGATCCGGTTCCGACCGTTGAAGCCCTGATGATCCACGCGGATGACGAAGGCATGCGTGTCAGAGCTGCTGGGCCGCGTGATGACCGTCTCGGCCGAGACCGGAATCTGCTCATTCCCCACGGTGACGAAGCGCGGATTCTCCGTGGCCGGAGGACGCGGATACTTCTGGAGCAGCTCACGAGCGATCGGCCCGGTCGCCGCCCGAACCGCGTCAGCAGTGAAGAAGCGCGCCCGCTGTGTCGTCGAAGACCGCAACGTCGTCACTTCATATGACCCGTAGCCGAAGAGTGTGTCCTTGATGAACGGCCCACTCACGTCGAAGCCGAACTGATTGCGGACAAACGGCGGCTTCTCCCGCTCGAAGAACTCCCGGGCGCGCAGCGAGCGATTCCGGTGAAACTCCCATAGCGTCCCGTGGAACTCATTCGTCCCCGCCTTCGTCACGATACTCAGCACACCGCCGGAGAGCCGACCGAACTCGGCCCCGAACGTGTTCCGAATGAGTCGGAACTCCTCCACGCTGTCCAGGGGCACGGTGATCTGGGTGAAGCCCGCCACGATCGGATCGTTGTTCTCGATCCCGTCCACCAGGAAGTTCGTCCCCCGGCTGCGTGCCCCTCCGATGGAGAATCCACCTGTATTGCTGCCGACACCGCCAGGGACGACGCCCGGCTGCAACAGGGCCAGTTGTGTGAAATCGCGCGTCACCAGGGGCAGGTCCACAATCCGTCGCTTGTCCACCAATCCTGACAGCCGCCCCTCCTCTGTATTGATCAACGGCAGCTCGCCTGTGACCGTGACCGTCTCGGCGATCTCGCCAACTTCCAGCGTCACGTCCACGCGCTTGATCTCGTTCACGGTCAGCTCGATGTTGCTCACCACGGCCGTCTTGAAGCCCGTCTGCTCGACCTTCACTTCATAAAAGCCACGGGGCAAATTCGTGAGCCGATAGAGGCCCGTGGAATCGGTCGTGATCGTGTACGAGAGGTTCGTCTTCACCTCTCGAATCGTCACCGTCGCTCCAGCGACGACGGCTCCTGTGGCATCGGTGACGATTCCCGTGATCGTCCCCGTCGCCGTCTGAGCCCTCGCGCTCGGGAGCGCGGTCAGAAGTAACGGCAGCAGAAGAAGTGAGAGCACTCGCGTCATTCGTCTTCGCATCGTCATCCTCCTGGCTGAGTTTGGCGCATTCATGATGCACAATAGATTTAAGCAATTTGCGTACCAAATACCGCGCGCTCTCTAAGGCTTGCGCTATCAATCGCTTGACAGCTTGAACCCGTCTCGGACCCTGGCCCGAATTTCCGAAAATTTGGAAGCTTCTTCCAAATTTCTGGAAATCCTCGGGCGCTCACGCGGGCGCACGGCGGTCAGAGGCACCGAAGGAGGGCGCTTGCTTTCTCCGGGAGTTGTCACGTAAGATCCCTCCCATGAGGAGCTATCGAGTTGCCGCACTGTGGTTCCGGGGCCTTGTGCTTCTCGGGGTTGGGCTTTGGCCTCTGGTCGAAGGACGGGCTCAGGTGAGCATACGGGGGCAGGTCTTCCTCCCTTCGGGCGATCCCGTTCATGAGGTCATTCGGCTCATCTTGAAGGGTGATGACCCGCGACGCGATGTGGAATTCATCTTCACCGATGGGCAGGGGCGCTTCATCTTGCAGGGCCTGATGCCGCTGCGGACCTACACGCTCACGATCGAGGGGGATGGACGCCGATACGCGACGACGACGGTGACCTCAGGCTGAGTCTGGGGCCGAACCGGCGCGAGAGGGAAGCGGGGGCTTCAGGAGAGCTCAGCGGGCGGTCCTGATGAGCGAGAGGAGGAAGGTCTTGACCAGGGCGAGGGTCAGGATCAGGGCCTTTGTGGCGAAGCTCTCGACGACGAAGAGCGCCAGGTATCCGAGCGAGGTCCAGACCAGAGCGAGCGCGATCACTTTCGTCCTCAGCGGGAGGGCTTTTTTCTCCATGAAGACGCCCACCGATTCCGCGTACCACGTGCGGCTGGTGAGCCAGCGGTGGAGTCGTTCGGAACTGCGCACGTAGCATCCGCTGGCGATGAGAAGGAAGGGGGTCGTCGGCAGTCCGGGAACGAAGATGCCGATGAGGCCCAAGATCAACGCGACTGTGCCCACGAGGATCAAAAACGCGCGCCAGACCGGATGCAATGGACGGCCTTCTCGTCCGACGTCGCCCTGCATGAGGGCGAAATTTTAGCATGTCGTTTGCACAATGGTGGAGTCTCCGGGCACAAGGTGAGATCGGTGCCCAGCATTTTTGCGCGACACCGGGATGGCGTCACCTGTCCGCGGCCAGGCCAGTCGTTGCTTTGCGGGGGAGCAGGGGATGGCTTACAATGAAACCTTTCGGGCGGTGTTGGATCGTGTCTACTGCAAGGTGAGCGTCGCGATGTGACGATCAGGCATTCGCGCGCTCTGGAGGAGGAAGCATGACGACAGCGCATACGTACGAGACGGAAGTCGTATGGGTGGGGGAGCGTCGGACGGACGTTCGATCGCCGGGAGCGCCTCAGCTCGCGGTCTCATCCCCTCCGGAATTTCAGGGCCACGTGGGGATGTGGACACCGGAGACGCTCTTTGTGGCTTCGGTCGCGACTTGCTTCGTCCTCACGTTTTTGGCGATCGCGCAGCTCTCCAAGTTCGACATCGTGAGCCTGCGGGTGAATGCGCGGGGGCGATTGGAGAAGATCGAAGGTGCGGGCTACCGATTCACGGAGATCCTCATCAAACCCGTGCTTGAGGTCCGCTCCGCGTCCGAACAGGAGCGGGCCGAGCGGCTCCTGGAGAAGGCCGAGCGGAACTGCTTCATCTCGAATTCGATCACGGCTGCCGTTCGGCTGGAGCCGGAGATCGCGATCCTCGCGTGAGCGCGTGTTCGCGCGCACGTGAGTGGGGGGTGGACGAACCATGAAGGTGTTCGGGGAGGAAGCGTCGTGGACGGCTCGACGGCGCTGGATGTCTCTGCTGCTGATCGTCGGCCTGGGATGGGCGATGGCCGGAGAGAGCGAGGGGCGCGCTGCCCTTCAGGTCGGACGCATCAAAGGGAAGGTCATCGCCGTGACGGCCGATCGGCGCGAGCCGTTGGCGGGGGTTTTGGTAGTCCTCAGTGGAGAATTCCTGCCGGGGAAGGTGGCGCAGACGATCAGCGATGACGATGGGAGTTACAGCTTCAGCGATCTCCCTCCGGGCGATTATGTGCTCTCGGTCGAAGTGGAGGGATTCGAGCGGTTCGCGCAGAAGATCATGCTCCCGCTGGGGGCGATCGTGGAGGTCCCGATCGAGCTGAAGCCGAAGGCCGTGCGCGAGGCCGTGACGATCACGGCCGGTGAGGATGAGCTTCGTCGTGTGGAGTCGAATATCCCGGCGCAGTTGGGCGCGCCGCTTCTGCGGAATGCGCCACTGGTGAATGAGAAATTCCAGGATGCCCTCCCGCTGCTGCCGGGCGTCGTGCGCGGTCCCGACGGGTTGCTCAATGTCAAAGGCGCGCGCGCGGCTCAAAGCGGTATCCTCGTCTCCAGCATCAACGCCACGGACCCGGTGACGGGACAAGCCGCCGTTGAGCTGCCGATCGAGGCCGTCGAGACCATTCAGGTCTACTCGAATCCGTATTCGGCGGAGTTCGGCAAATTCACCGGAGCGGTCACGGCCATTGAGACGCGCGCGGGGACGAACGAATGGAAGTATCTGCTGACGAACTTCGTCCCGCGCTTGCGCAAGCGCGCGGGGACGATCATGGGGATCGAGTCAGCGACGCCGCGCTTTGCCCTGAGCGGGCCGCTTGCGCGAGATCGGCTCTTCTTCTTCCAGGGCCTCGAATATCGCTTCGTGCGGACCCGCATCCCGAGTCTGCCCGATCTGCAGAACGATACGCGGCTGGAATCGTTCGACTCGTTCTCCCGCTTCGACGCCGCTTTGACCTCGGCGCATCGTCTGACACTCATCGTCTCGGTCTTCCCGCAGAAGCTCGACTTCGTCAATCTGAACACGTTCAATCCGATGGCGACGACGCCGAATTTCCATCAGCGAGGGTGGTTCGTGGCCGTGCACGAGCAGGCGGCTTTTTCGAACGGCTCGCTCTTGCAGTCGAGTTTCAGCCTCAAGGATTTCGATGCGGACATCTACGGCAACAGTCCGCCGCCGTTTCGGATCACGCCCAATGGGAATGCGGGGGGATGGTTCAATCGGCAGCATCGGGAGAGTCGGCGCTACGAGTGGGCGGAGGTCTACCATCTGCCGACGTTCTCCTGGGGTGGGCAGCACGCGTTCAAGATCGGGAGCCATGTCGCCGTCAATACGTTCACGGGGCTTGATCGGAGTGATCCGGTGCACATCCTGCGAGCTGATGGGACGCTCGCGCAGCTGGAGATATTTCTCGGCGAGGGGCGCTTGCAGCGTCGGAATACCGAAGTGACCTTCTACGGGCAGGACAAGTGGACCGTCCATCCGCGCCTGACGCTCGATTGGGGGCTTCGGTATGATCGCGATGGGATCGCGGGGGAGAACAATCTGGCACCGCGCGTGGGCTTCGTGCTGCTCCCCTTCGCCGATCCGCGCACGATCGTGCGCGGGGGGGTCGGCCTCTTCTACGACAAGGTCCCGCTCAACGTCGGGGCCTTCGAGCAGTATCAGACGATGCAGGTCACACGGTTTGGTCCCGACGGTCGAACGATCACCGATGGCCCGCGCGTCTTTTCGAACATCGTCGAGGGCGGGAGCTTGCGCACGCCGAGGAGCACGGCCTGGAGCGTGCAGGTGGATCGGGAGCTGACCCGGCGCGTGCTCGTGCGCTTCGGATATGAGGAGCGGCGCTCGCGGCGGGATTTCATCCTGGAGCCCACGAGGCTGCCGACTGGGGAGAGCGCACTGGTGCTCAGCAACCGCGGGCGCTCGCGCTATCGGGAATTTCAAATCCTCACACGGCTCCGCCTGCAGGAGCGACATGAGCTCTTCCTCGCCTATGTCCGTTCGCGCGCCGAGGGTGATCTCAATGCCTTCTCCGCTTACATCGGCAACTTCCACAATCCGATCATCCGGCCGAACGAGTACTCTCGACTCCCCTTCGACGCGCCCAATCGCGTGCTCCTGTGGGGGGATGTTCGCCTGCCGTTCGATCTGCTGCTCTCGCCCGTTGTGGATTGGCGGGATGGGTTCCCCTTCTCGCTCGTGGATGAGGAGCAGAATTTCGTCGGGCCGAGGAATCGGGGAGGGCGCTTCCCGCGCTTCTTCTCGCTTGATCTGCAGATCACCAAAGGCGTGACCATCCCCTTCTTCGGGAAGAAGTATCGAACGCGCTTGGGGGTGAAGATCTTCAATGTGACGAACCACTGGAACCCGCGCGACGTGCAGAACAATATCCACAGCCCGGCGTTCGGGACATTCTACAACAGCGTGCCGCGCACCTTCCGCGGGAAGTTCGAGATCGAGTTCTGAGGGAGCCCGATGCCCGCTCCTGTCCCCCTCATTGGTGCTCAGGAGGAACAAGCCCTCGCGCCCGATGCGCGCTCGCGGAGGAGGCGGGGGACGCTCGCTCTGATCGGGCTCGTCCTGCTGGCCTTCGCTCTGCGCAGTGTGCATTTGGATGCCGTCGGAGTGAGCGAAGACGAGGCGCGGAAGATCGCCGCGGTCCAGGCCTATCGGCGCGGCGATTTCACGCCGAATGCCGAGCATCCGATGCTCATGAAGTCGCTCATCCTCATGTCTGTTCTCGCCGCCGAGTGGTGGAATCGCGCGATCGCCGCGCATCGTCCCGGCTGGCGCATCTCCGAGGAGACGGCGCTTCGGTTCCCCAATGTCCTCGTGGGCGCCCTGACGACGCTCGTCCTTTTCCTCTTCGCTCGCGAGATGTTCGATCCTCTGGTGGGCTGGCTCACGGCCATCCTTTGGGCGACCGGGCTCAACGCCATCGCCGTCAATCGGGTGGCGAAGGAGGACACGCTCCTGGTCTTCTTCATGTGGCTCGCCTTCTTCTTCTTCATGAAGGCGAAGCATGAAGGTCCGGTGGATACGGCGCGGCGTCAATGGTTTTATCGGCTGAGCGGCGCCAGTTTCGGGCTCATGCTCGCTTCGAAGTACTTCCCCCACTACATGGGGCTCATCTTCCTCTACAACTATCTGCGCCCGCATGATCTGGAGACGAACGCGCCGCTTGGACGGCGCGCGATGACGGGCTTCTTCCTCGCCTTCGCCGTCGCTTTCATCGCTGCCAATCCCATGCTCTTTCATCCGGAGACATTGCGCTATCTGGCCGTCTATCTCACGGAGACGACGGTCCCGCATCACGGATACGAGATGATGGGGGAGCTGTACTATAACAACGCGTGGAAATTCACGAATCGCACGCCGCTCTATTTCTACGGGCTCTTCCTGCTGGTGAAGGTGCCGCCGCCGGTCCTGCTCGCTTTCGCGATCGGCCTGCTGTGGATCCTCCGTCGCGCCTGGTCCTCCGGAGAGCGGAGCGAACGCCTCTCGAAGGCGGAGACCTGGCGAGATCGCGCGAGCGCGCTCCTTGGTGGGATCAGCGTGGAGGTTCTGCTGGCGCTCAGTATTGGGGGCGGGGTGCTCGCGCTCGTGCATTTCACACCCGTCGTGTATCGCGTCGCCGCGTTCACGCTGGTCTCGCTCCTTCTGGCGCTCCTCTTCGTCGTGTGGGGGCGAAAGGAAGAGGGGCCGTTCTTCTTGCGATTCATGCTCGTCTTTTGGTTCGTCCCGTATACGCTCTTTGGCGGGAAGTGGCTGCGATATACGCTGAGCCTGATGCCGCTCGTCTACATGACGGCAGCCGTGGGAATCGCGCTGGTGATCCGTGAGGGGAGCCGGAGGCTCTCGGGAGCGTTCGTGCGTCGCGGCTTTGCGGCCCTGGCGCTCGCGTTCTTTCTGGGCGCACCCGCATGGGCGGCTGTCCAGGCGAGTCCGTACTATTCCTTCTATGTGAGCGCGCTCGGCGGTGGAGCGGAGAGGCGGGCCTACTACTTCCCCCATGATGAGATCTACGATGCCGGCATGCGGGAGGCGATCGCTTTCATCGCCGCGCGAGCGCCGCGCGGCAGCCGCGTCGGGCATGATGCGCCGGAAGTCGTTCGGTTTTACGCCGGTCGGTTCGGACGTGAGGATTTGATCGGCGTTGAACTGTCCAGTTCGGAGTTCACGCTCGCTCGGGACTCGCGTCCGCTGTACGTCATCGTTCAAAAGGGACGTCGGTATTTCGAGAATCAGCGGTGGCTCGAAGAGCTGGAGCGGCGCTATCGGCCGATCTGGGAAGTCCGCATCGAGGGAGTCGTGACGACGCGGGTTTATGAAATCCCGGCTCGCGGGACATGAGTGAAGGTCCCTGGCGGAGTCGCGGAAGCGGGTCCTTCACAGCTTTTGTTCGGCCCGGGGTGGTCTCTTGCCGAGGAAGCTTGATAAAATCACACTCTCGCAGGTCGAGACTTCATAACGGGAGGAGGTCATGGGCAAAGACACGTTGACGATCATCGACAATCGGACGGGGCGGAGTTATGAGGTGGAGGTGCGGGAGGGGGCGGTGCGGGCGGTGGCGTTTCGGGAGGTGAAGGTG
>BEHM01000061.1 GCA_002923315.1 bacterium HR10 | reverse complement strand
CCGGAAGCTTCTGCACGCGCAGAAGATGGAAGCGCTCGGTGCCCTGACGGCCGGTATCGCTCATGATTTCAACAACCTACTCACGGGCATCTTGGGGTTCACGGAACTGGCGCTCGCGCAACTGGAATCGGAGCATGGGGATCGCGATGAGACCGTCCTCCACTTGCATCAGGTCCTCACCTTGAGTCAACGCGCGCGCGACCTGGTGCGGCAGCTGTTGCTGCTGGGCCGTCCCGAGGAGAGCACCGAGCGAACGTGCGCGCTCAACGCCCTTGTGAAGGATTTCGCGGCATTTCTGCGTCGCACGATCCCCGAGAGCATCCAGATTGAACTCGACCTGGCCCCTGAGGCGATCACCATAGAGGCCAATCCGATCCATGTTCAGCAAGTCTTGCTCAATCTCATCCTCAACGCACGCGATGCCATGCCGCAGGGTGGACGCCTTCGCATTCATACAGAGCGAGTCTGGCCAGAGACTTTTCGCGCCCTGATTCGCACACGTGTGCAACATCGCCCCTACGTCCGCCTCTCTGTCAGCGACACAGGCGCCGGGATCACCCCTGACATCCTGCCCCGCATCTTCGACCCCTTCTTCACGACCAAAGGAACGGGGACCGGCCTCGGTCTCTCCATCGTCCGAGAGATCGTCCATTCTTATGGCGGATGGATCGAGGTCGAGAGCGAACCGGGACAGGGCACGAGCTTTCACATCTTTTGGCCCATCGTTGAAGAGCCGACGGCTCGCGCTAGCACTGACGCAGAAGAGCAGATACCCGCCGGAGGTGGCGAGACGCTCCTGCTTGTCGAGGATGATCCGACGATCTTGAGACTCGGGCAGAGCCTGCTTGAGCGCCTCGGCTACCGCGTCTTGATCGCGCACGATGGTCGAGAAGCCATTGAGGTTTACGCCCGACATCGCGAAGAGGTTCGGCTCGTCCTCCTGGACGTTGTGCTCCCGGAGATCAGTGGTGCTCACGTCCTTGAAGAATTACGCCGGATCAACCCGCAGGTGCGGATTCTCGCCATGACGGGCTATGGCTCGAAGGATCAGCTCACAGACTTCCCCTGGGAGGCGACCGACGGATGGCTCCTGAAGCCCTATGATCTGCAGTCACTGGCGCGCGCCCTCCGCCAGTGCCTGGACAGGGAGAAGGAGTCTCCTCACTGCCGATAGATCACCAAGATCTGTCCGGGTTTGATGAGGTCGCCCGAGAGGCGGTTCCACCGACGAAGATCAGCGACCGTCACCTCATACCGATTGGCGATCTCCAGGAGCGTATCCCCCGGACGCACGCGATGCGCGAGGCGACGTCCACGTGCGGGGGCGAGACTCCTGGTTCGAGAAGACGTCCTGGACGCGCTCGAGCGCTTCACTCGCTCCGAGGGCACAGCGAGGACCAACGTCTGACCGGCGCGCAATTTCGCGCGCGGGCTCAAGCCGTTGAGGCGCGCGATCTCGCGAGCCGAGAGGCCGTAGCGCGCCGCGATGCGGGTGATCGTATCTCCCGGACGCACGCGGATGGTCAGGCGCATGACCGAGAGGCGCGTCAGCTCCACGCCCGGCACGCTCTCAAGAGGCCGGCGTCGCACCGAGGTCGGGATGATCAATCGCGTGCCCGCCGGGAGTCTCACCTGAGGCTCCAAATCGTTCACCCGCGCGATCTCTTCGGCACTCACGCGATGTTCCTCGGCGATGCTCTGAAGCGTCTCCCCTTCCGCGACGCTGTGGATGCGCCAGGAATCGCGATTCCCCACGGGCACACGCTCCAGCAGGGCGATCAACTGCTCGCCCGTACCGACCGGCACACGCACCGCGTAGCTCTCTCCCAACGGTACGTATCCACGCTTGAGCTCGGGATTGAGGTCACGGATGTGCTCGGGCGTCGTGCCCACTGCTTCGGCGATCAAACGCACATCAATCGGTCCTTGGACGGGCACGACTTCATACTCCAGAGTCGGCTCCGGCTCAATGTCGCTGAAGCCGTACCGCTCTGGATTCTTCGCGATCGCGATGATTGCCAAGATGATGGGGACATAATTGCGGGTCTCAGCCGGCAGCAGGCGATGGCGGTGCAGGTACCAGAAATCGGCATATCCGGAGGCGGCGATCGCTCGGTCCACGGTCGCCTCCCCACAGTTATAGGCGGCCAGAGCCAGGGGCCAATCCAGGTAGCGCTCATAGAGGAACTTCAAGTAGCGGGCAGCTGCGCGCGTGGGCTGCTCCAGTCCGGAACGTTCGTCCAACCAACTGGTCTGCCGCAATCCATACTTGGCCCCCGTCCCTGGAATGAACTGCCAAATCCCCTGCGCATTCATCGGAGAGCGGGCATGGGGGCGCCAATTGCTCTCGGCCTGAGCCAGCCACACAAGGTCCAGCGGGACCCCTTCCTCCTGGAAGATACGCCGCGCCAGCTCCAGATATCGCCCGGCGCGCCGCAAGCCCACCTCCATCGTCGCCCGCCCTTTGGGGTTCCGCGTGAAGTAGTGGATGAACTGTCGAACCTCAGGGGTGATCGTCACCGGAAAGTCCAGCGTGATCTCCTCCGTCTCGCGCTCCCCCGCCTCGATATCTTCCCTCCCCAACTCGATCTTGGCCAATTCCTCCAAGAGTGAGGGCTCATACTGTTGCCGGAACTCCGCGCCCTGCATGGCGGCTTCCAGCTGATAAGCATGGATGCGCTCGATCAGCGAACGATAGTACGCCAGGAGCTGAGGATAGGCAGACACGTTCACGCGCGCCTCCAAGATCACGTCCACCGCGCGATCGAACGCCTCGCGCGCGCGCACGAAATCCCCCCGGCGGTAGGCCGCCTCCCCGTGTCGGAACAAAGCCTCAGCGCGCTGGATGAGGGCATGGATCTGCGCCTCCTGAACCGGTGGCGGAGAGGCTTCCGGGCGCAACTCGCCCTGTGGCGCAGCCGCAGCACGAGCTTCGACCTCCCCCCTCACCGGCGACAAGACCGCGATGCTCGAAAACAGGCCAAGCTGTATCCCGATGAGTCCGCTGATGACCCGTCGTAGCATACGCTCTTCCCCTCGCGGCAGAAAAAAAGACCACAACCGGCGCTTCCGCATCTTCATGGCAGCGCCACTAGATAGCATAAAGCGGCCTGATTTGTCAATAAGGGAACGGAAACCGCGCGAGACCAGGATCCGCCCCTCCTCTTGCTCTCTCGAACCACGATACGCCATACTCTCCATTTACGCGGACGGGCTATGCCGAAGCGGACGGATATCGAGAAGATACTCATCATCGGGTCGGGGCCGATCGTCATTGGGCAGGCCTGCGAATTCGACTATTCGGGGACGCAGGCCTGCAAGGCGTTGCGCAGCGAGGGATACCAGGTCATCCTCGTGAACTCGAACCCGGCGACGATCATGACCGATCCCGAATTCGCCGATCGGACGTACGTTGAGCCGCTGACGGTCGAGGTGCTGACGAAGATCATCGAGCGGGAGCGTCCGGATGCCTTGCTGCCAACCGTGGGTGGGCAGACGGGACTGAACCTGGCGGTCGCGCTGGCCGAGCAAGGCGTCCTGGACGCGTATGGCGTCCGCCTGATCGGAGCGAACCTGCAGGCGATTCGCATCGCCGAGGATCGGCGGCTCTTCAAGCAGGCGATGGCGGAGATCGGTCTGGAGATGCCGCGCGCCGGATTCGCCTCTTCGCTCGAGGAAGCGTGGGAGATCGCGGCCGATCTCGACTACCCGATCGTCATCCGCCCCAGTTTCACCCTGGGGGGGACGGGCGGAGGGATCGCCTATAACGATGAAGAATTCCGCCAGATCGTCGAACGCGGGCTTGAGGCTTCGCCCATTCACGAGGTCCTTGTCGAAGAATCCATCATCGGCTGGAAGGAGTACGAGCTGGAGGTCATGCGCGACCTCGCCGACAATGTCGTCATCATCTGCCCGATCGAGAACTTCGATCCCATGGGGATTCACACCGGGGATTCCATCACGGTGGCTCCGGCGCAGACGCTCACCGATCGGGAGTATCAGCGCATGCGCGATGCGGCCATTGCCGTGATTCGAAAGGTGGGCGTGGAGACGGGGGGATCCAACATCCAATTCGCCGTCAATCCCCGAACCGGAGAGCTGCGCGTCATCGAGATGAACCCGCGCGTCTCGCGCTCCTCGGCGCTCGCCTCGAAAGCGACGGGCTTCCCGATCGCGAAGATCGCCGCCAAGCTCGCCGTGGGCTACACGCTCGACGAGATCCCCAACGACATCACGCGCAAGACGTGGGCGAGCTTCGAACCCACGATTGACTACGTGGTGGTGAAGATCCCGCGCTGGGCCTTCGAGAAGTTCCCGGCAGCCGATCCGACGCTCACCACGCAGATGAAGTCCGTGGGCGAGGTCATGGCCATCGGGCGCACCTTCAAGGAGGCCCTCTTGAAGGGGATACGGGCTCTGGAGACCGGCCGCCTCTTCCGCTTTGACCGCGACCTGCCGGAGGAGGAGCTGCGCCGCCGCCTGGCGATCCCCACGCCGGAACGCCTCAACTACATTCGCTATGCCCTGGACCGGGGCTGGAGCATCGAGCAGATCCACGAGCTGACGAAAGTTGATCCCTGGTTTCTCGCACAGCTTCGCGAGATCGGCGAGGAGCAGAAGCGCCTGCGCGCGAAGACGTTGCAGACCGTGACGCGCGAGGAACTGCGGCGCGCCAAACGCATGGGCTTCTCCGACGCCCGCCTGGCCGATCTCTGGAGGACGAGCGACGAGGCCGTCCGCCGCAGGCGCCAGCAACTGGGCCTCCGCCCCGTCTTCAAATGCGTGGATACCTGCGCCGCGGAATTCGAATCCTACACGCCTTACCTCTACTCCACCTACGAAGAAGAAGACGAGGCCCCGCCGACCTCTCGGCGCAAGATCATGATCCTGGGCAGTGGCCCCAATCGCATCGGGCAAGGCATCGAATTCGACTACTGCTGCTGTCACGCGGCCTTCGCCCTGCGCGAGGCCGGATACGAGACGATCATGGTCAATTGCAATCCTGAGACGGTCTCGACCGATTACGATACGTCCGACCGGCTCTATTTCGAACCGCTCACGTTCGAGGACGTGATGAACATCTACGAGCGGGAGCAGCCCGAGGGCGTCATCGTGCAGTTCGGCGGGCAGACGCCCCTCAATCTCGCCATGAAGCTCTGGCGCGCGGGCGTGCGCATCATCGGCACGTCGCCCGAGTCCATTGACCTGGCCGAGGATCGTGAGCGTTTCGGTCGCCTGCTCAGCGAGCTGGGCATCCCACAGCCCGAGAGCGGGACGGCGACGAGCATCCAGGAGGCCAAGCGCATCGCCGCGCGCATCGGGTATCCGGTCCTGGTCCGCCCCAGCTATGTGCTCGGCGGTCGCGCCATGGTGATCGTCTATGACGAGCGCGCGCTGGAGCGCTATATGCGCGAGGCCGTTGACGCCTCCCCAGCGCATCCGGTCCTGATTGACCGATTCCTCGAAGACGCCTTCGAGGTGGACGTGGATGCCCTCGCCGATGGATCGCGATGCGTGATCGCTGGAATTCAGGAGCACATCGAGGAAGCGGGGATCCACTCTGGCGATAGCTCGTGCGTGCTCCCGCCCTACATGATCCCCGCCGAGCACGTGGAGACGATCCGTCGCTACACGCGGCGGTTGGCCGAAGCCCTGCATGTCGTCGGCTTGATGAACGTCCAGTATGCGATCAAAGATGGGACCGTCTACGTGCTTGAGATGAATCCGCGCGCCTCGCGTACCGTTCCCTTCGTGAGCAAGGCGACGGGTGTCCCGCTGGCCAAGATCGCGGCGCTGCTCATGGTCGGACACCGGCTCGACGAATTCCGCCTGCCCGACGAATTGACGGTGGATCGGTTTTACGTCAAGACGCCCGTCTTCCCCTTCGCGCGATTTCCGGGCGTGGACCCGGTACTGGGACCGGAGATGCGCTCGACGGGTGAAGTCATGGGCATCGCCTCGACCTTCGGCAGCGCGTTCCTCAAGGCGCAGTATGGCGCGGGCACGCACCTGCCGCGCCAGGGGACGGCTTTCATCAGCGTCAACGACAACGACAAGGCGAATGTCATCCCCATCGCCCGACGCTTGCGCGACCTGGGATTCGATCTGATCGCCACGCGCGGCACGCGCGAGGCCTTGCAGCGCGCGGGTCTCGACGCCCGATTCGTCTACAAGGTGAACGAGGGGCGCCCGAACGTCGTGGATCTCATCAAGAGCCGACACATTCACCTGATCATCAACACGCCGCTCGGGCGCGCCTCGTTCTATGACGACCGTTCGATCCGCCGAGCGGCTGTGCAGTATCGCGTCCCCTGCATCACAACGCTCACGGGAGCCCGCGCGGCGGTCGAGGCCATCGAGGCCTTGCAGAAGGAGCAGCTGGAAGTCGGTTGCTTGCAGGAATACCATGAGGCGAATCGGCTCAATCGCCTCCAGGCCTCGCCCTGAGCCAGATGTCCACCTAGCGGAGGTGAAGAGCGATGGAGCAGAAGAAGATCGTGCTCATCTTCGGCAAAGACACCTGACCGTACACGACGGCCGCCCGTGAGGATTACGGCCAACGCGGCTATGACGTCCACTACTTCAACGTGCAGAAGGACGAGTCGGCCTTCCAACGCATGCTCCATTATTCCGGGGGCAAGCGCAGCGTACCCGTGATCGTGGAAGGCGAGCGGGTGACTATCGGCTTCGGAGGGACTTGAGGAGTGTGACCGCCGACCGGTCCGGTCGGCGATTCCGTTCAACCACTGGCCCAGAGGTCGCGCGCGCCCGTCAGGCCCCCTTCGCTCGCACATCCGAAACGGGGCGTGCGCGGGCGCGCGCCGAGCCCTTCGAGCGTCAATGTTTCCCGGGCTCGAGGGGCACTCCCTTGCGCGTGCTCGTGATATAGGCCTCAAGCGCGATCATGCGCGGATCGTCCGGCGGCAAGGGCTTCCCCTTCATGGGATTCTCGATGCACCAGTTGATCATGTCGCGCAAGGTGGCCACGCGCTTGAGCTGGGTCTGGAACTTCGGATAGGTCTCCGGATGTGTCGCCGCCGCATCCGGATGGCACATATCGCAGGAGATGCCGATGGTGCCCCCCAGTGCCTTCCAGTCATGGAAGAGCTTGTACCCCTCCTCGATCACGCGCTTTTGCTCGCGCTCCCACGTCAGGCGATCGCGCGCCGTCCATTTGGAGACCTGCTTGGCCTGCTGCTCGGCGTAGGCGGCCATCATGCGGCGCGCCACTTCGCGGGCTTTCTCGGGGGGCAGGACCTCGCCCGCGCGCGCATCGGCGATCTCCAATTTCGTCTCGCCGTCACAGAGCTGCACGACGAGGCGATCGGAGCCGCCCGACGCTTTCGACTCCTGCGCGCCAGCTGCCGGCCGGTCCCACGATGCCGCGGCAAGCGCGATCCCCAGGATCCCCACGACCAAGAGAAACAGTTTCACCGTCCTCATCGCCCCCTCCTCCACTAATACGGTGGAAATTCGGGGGCCGGAGGGATGGCCTCCTTGCCCCACGATTCCAGATACGCCTTGGCGACCGTGATCGGATTTCGGCTCCAGAGGTTGTAGTGCTTGTCCACATAGCCATCGCGATGCACGTCCACCGTGCCCCACCCCGTCCCGTCGGCCTCATCGAAGGGATCGGGCCGCTCCATCGGCAGGGTCAACTTGGGCAAGCCCTCCGGAGCGTAAGGCCACGGCCACGCCGTCGAGAGCATCCCGTGGAAGTGAATGTTCTGAATCCGATGGGTCAGCAACTGATGCGTGTGGCCGTGAATGACCGTCACCGACCTGAAGGGGAAGAGCATCTCGTGAATCGCCTCGGCGTCTTCGGTCCAGAAGTTCCACGGGCGATAGTACTTGTAGAGCGGCGAGTGGGAGAAGATGATGATGGGCGTGTCCTTGGAGACCCGCGCCAGATCGCGCCGCAGCCACTCGCGCCCCTCTTCGCCCACCTCGAACCGGCTCTGGATGGGATTGTCGAGCTGCGCGACCGTGAGCATGCGCTCCATCGGCGTCATCTTCCGCTCGGTCCAGAAGTCCTTCTCGTTCACGCTCATCAAGACGATGAAGTGCACCCCCTTGTGGTCGAACGAGTAATTCTCGGGCCCGAACAGCTCACGCCACTTCTCCCCCATGTCGAGGAACCAATCGTGCTCGCCGACCATCATCTTCACGGGCACCTTCAGCTCGCTCAGGATCTGCTTCCCCAACTCCAGCTCCTTCGGCTGTCCGAGCTGCGCCAGGTCTCCTCCGAAGAGGACGAAATCCGGAGGCGGATCCAGCGCATTGACGTCGCGCACGGCCCGAAGCGCCGCGTTGACGAAGCGCTCGTTCAACTCTCGCTCGTAGAGATGCGTGTCGGAGATGTAGGCGAAGCGGAAGAGCGGCTTCTCCTGCGGGTCGGCCCGCACGACGTCCACGACTTGGAACGAATGCGGGGGAACGATCTGCTTCGCCGTGAAGACCGCCGCCGACAGACCAGCGATCTTCATGAACTCTCGGCGGTTGAGTCGCTTCACGGCCTCGAAGAACTCCTCGCGCTGCCGACGATATTCCCGTTCTCGCGTCTTCCATTTCAAGGGCCACATAACGCTCACCTCCTCGAGGACCGAGAATCGCGCGCCACCGTCGGCGTCGGATTCCCGGAAGTGGGTCCGGCGGCCAACTTGATCTCTCCGCGAGCGACCCGCCGCACCCAATCACTGGTCAAACTCTTCAGGAACTCCTCCAGATCCGCCTTCTCTTGCTCAGTGAGATTGAGCTTCACAATCCCGCCATCGAGATTCGGATTGGGCTCACCCCCTTTGTCGTAGAAATCGATCACCTCGCGGAGCGTCTTCAGACTCCCATCGTGCATGTAAGGAGCCGTCAGCTCGATGTCGCGCAATGGCGAAGTCTTGAATGCGCCCACATCCTTGGGCTGACGCGTCACGAGAAATCGGCCCAATTCGGAGAAGCCCTCGGTGAGGGCGAGCCGATCTAAGGCCTCCTTCGTCAGGCGATTCTCCTGCGCCATCTGTTGAATCTGCCGCGCGAGCGCTTCGAAATTCCGCGTGGCCTTCATGCCGATGCCGATGTTGTGGTATTTGAAGTTGGTGAAGAAGGGCGAGGACGGATTGAACTCATGGCAGGTGATGCAGCGGGCTTTCCCTTTGAAGAGTTCCCATCCGCGTTTGGCCGCCTCGCTGATCGCCTTGGGATCGCCCGCCATGAAGTGGTCAAAGGGCGAATCTCCCGAAAGGAGCGTGCGCTCGAAGGCCGCGATCGCCTTCGCGATGTTCTCAATGGTCACGGGATTGGGACCGCCGAAGACCTCTCGGAAGCGCTGCGCGTATTCGGGAATCCCCCGCACCTTGGCGACGACCGCCTCATGCGAGGGCATGGCCATCTCGACGGGATTGATGAGCGGTTGCAAGACCTGCTCCTCGAGGGTCTTCACCCGCCCATCCCAGAACTGCTCCTCATTGAACATGGCGTTCAAGACCGTGGGCGCGTTGCGCGCGCCTTTTTTCCCGCCCACCCCTTCGGAGACCGGCTTGCCATCGGTGAACGCGAACCGCGGATCGTGGCAGGTCGCGCAACTGACGGTGTTGTCCACCGAGAGCCGCTTATCGAAATAGAGGTCGCGTCCGAGGGCCACCTTGGCCTCGGTCATCGGATTATCCGCGGGGATCATCATCTCCCAGAGGTCGGCCGGGATTCCCAAAGGGATGCGAATCTGAAACTTCTGCGGGACAGAGGACGTGGCCCTCGTCCCACCGAGCCCCAGGCCGAAGCCCACAATGATCAGGCCCAGGGCAAGTAGCTTCGCACGCCGCATGTCTCCTCCGTTCATGATGTCTGTCCTCCTCACGGCCTGGACCCTCTTCGGAAAGCTTCCATACCAGAATACACACCGATGCCGGGGATTTATTCCCAATGCGCCGGAGATCGAGGAAGGGTCGTAGCGCCTGAGCGCGCCCATGGGCTACAATGGGAGCGGCATGAAGGGGGTGGCGACCACAGGCGCCTTCGGGCAGCACGTGTTGACGATCGTGCTAGGGCTCGGGCAGGGTGCCCGTCTCTTCCCCTTGACCGCGGAGCGCGCCAAAGCGGCGCTGCCGTTTCTGGGGCACTATCGGCTCATTGATCTGGCGCTCAGCCAGTGCCTGCATGCCGGGCTGCGCCGCATCTACGTGCTCACGCAATTCAACTCGGTCTCGCTCAATCGGCATGTGATGCAGACATACCGGCTGGGGCGGTTCGCCGAATCCACCGAATTCATCGAGATCATCGCGGCCGAGCAGACTTGGGAGAGTCACCAGTGGTATCGCAGCTCCACGGATGCGATCCGACGCGCCTGGCGACACTTCGAGCCGTGGCCCGCACAACATGTGCTGATTCTCCCCGGCGATCACGTGAGCACTCTCGCGCTCCAGGAGGTCGTCGCCTTTCATCTGGAAGCGGCAGCCGATCTCACGCTGGTCGTCGTTCTGGCGGATGAGGCGCTGGCGCGCACGCGAGGCGTCGTGAAGATCGCCGGCTCGGACGTGACGTCTCCCCATCTGTCCGATTGGCGCGTCCTCCACTACGAGGAGGAACCGCGCGAGGAGACTCTACGCGACTGCCGTCTGGCGCATGATCCGCGGGTGTTCCTGATCGCCACAGGGGTTTATCTCTTCAA
>BEHM01000060.1 GCA_002923315.1 bacterium HR10 | reverse complement strand
GTGCGCGCGCAGATCGTAATCGGTGCGATTGGCGATGCCCTCGATCTCCCCCCACCCCATGGGGAACCGATACTCGATGTCCACCGTGCGCTTACTGTAATGGGCCAGCTCCTCGCGCGATTGCTCCCGACAGCGCAGGTTCTCCGCGCGGAACCCCAGACGCGTGTACCAGCGGAAACGCTCCTCGACCCAATGCTCGAACCACCGCTCGTCCTCGCCCGGAGGCACGAAGTACTCGATCTCCATCTGCTCGAATTCCCGCACGCGGAAGAGGAACTGCCCGGGCGTGATCTCGTTGCGGAAGGCCTTGCCGATCTGCGCGATCCCAAATGGCAGTTTTCGTCGGGCCGTTTGAAGCACGTTCAGGAAGTTCACGAAGATCCCCTGCGCCGTCTCGGGCCGCAGGTAAACGAGCGCCGATTCCTCCTCAACCGGCCCCATGAACGTTTTGAACATCAGGTTGAATCGCCGGGGTGGGGTGAAAGCCCCTCGAGCCCCGCAATGCGGACACTCGAGCGCCTTCCGCTCATTCAAACGCACGAACAGCTCGCTCCAGGAGGCCTTCACGACATCCGTCGTCCACGACCGATAGGTGGTGAGCGCCTGCTGGAGGAGCTGTCGCTCGGATTCGTAGGTCCGCCCGAAACTCGCCTCGATCGCTCGAATCGCCTCGAGTCGCTCGCCGAGCAGCGACCTCACGTGTTCGAGGGCCTCGACCCACGCCTGCGAGAGGCCGGAATCGGGCGGCAGCGGCGGCGGTGACCCGACCGCCTGCTCGACACGACGTCGAAGCTGCTCCCGGTATTCGGGATCCTCCAACACCTCCTTGGCCAACGCCCATCGGCTCGGATACGTGCGCCCGCGCGCTCTCTCCCGACGCTCGACCTCGTTCAAGAACGCCTCAATCTCTCCGGCTCCTCGGGACATGGCCTCCCCAAAGGACTTGAGCACGGGCTCCATCGCGCGCTCCAGTGACTCGGCGAGCACATCATCGGCTCGGAACCGGCGCTTGCACTCCCGGCAGTCCACCAGCGGATCCGAAAAGGTCTCCTCATGGCCAGAGTATTTCCAGACGAGCCGATTCATCAAGATGGCGGCATCCAGACCTTCGATGTCGTCCCGCTCATAGACGACGGCGCGCCACCAGGCCCGCTTGATGTTGTTCTTCAACTCCACGCCCAGGGGCCCATAGTCCCAGATGCTCTCGATCCCCCCGTAAATCTCCGATGAGGGGAAGACCAGCCCCCGGCGCTTGCACAAGCTGCGAATCGTCTCCAAACTCACACTCATCACAGGCGGCTCCAGACACAAGATCAAGACACGTTATGATACCAAACGGATCGCGGAAACGGTATCCGTGACACTCGCGCGGGCCGGGCGAACCGTCGGAGCCTGCTTCCGATTTTCATTTGACATCGAAAGCCCGCAGTGATAGGGTGATGGGGCTGCCGATCGGCGGCCGTGGCGATGACCGAACATGCGCGAGCAGTCAGCGCGTGACGAGCGAGGCGATGAAGACGCATTTAGCGCTCTTCCTTCTGGCTCTCGGGCTCTCCCTGGCACTGACACCTCTGGTGCGCCGTCTGGCGACTCGATGGGGAGTTCTGGATCGGCCGGATCGGTCGCGAAAGATTCACGACCGGCCGACACCCCGGCTCGGCGGGCTCGCCATCTACGCGGCGTTTCTGCTGGCGCTAGCCGGATTGTTCGCCGTGGAGAACGAGGTCACCCGGCACTTCCGGGCGCAGATGCTGCAGATCGCGAAGCTCCTGCTGCCGAGCACGCTCATCCTCCTCTTGGGCGTGTACGATGATCTGCGCGGCGCTGATGCGCGGATCAAATTCTCCGTGCAGAGTGCGGCGGCGCTCATGCTGTATGCCTCCGGCATTCAGATCACCCGAATCTGGAACCCGTGGGGGGGGACGATCGAGCTCGGCCTGCTGTCGTTGCCGCTCACGCTGCTGTGGCTGGTCGGCATCACAAACGCCTTCAACCTCATTGATGGTCTGGACGGGCTCTCGGCCGGCGCGGCATTGTTCGCCACGCTGACGCTTCTGGGAGCCGCGCTCTTTTACCAGCAACCCCTGCTCATCCTACTCACGGTGGCGCTCGCTGGAGCGATCGTGGGATTCCTCCGGTACAACTTCACGCCGGCGACGATCTTTCTGGGTGATTCCGGGAGCCTCTTCTTGGGATTCTTGCTCGGCGCGCTCGCCATTGAGGGCTCGCAAAAGAGCGCGACGGCCGTCGCTGTCGCCATCCCGCTGGTCTCCTTCGGCGTGCCGATCGTGGACACCCTCTGGACGCTCGTGCGCCGAGCGCTCGGCCGACGCCCGCTCTTTCAGGGCGATCTGGAGCATATCCATCACATGCTGCTGCGGCGCGGCCTGACCCGGCGGCAGGTCGTGATCCTGCTCTACGCGGCGTGTGCGGCGTGCGGATTATTCAGCCTGCTCTTCCTGAATCCTCAGGGGAAGCTCATGGGCGTTCTTCTCTTCATCCTCGGCGCCGCGGTCTTCGTCCTCATTCAGTCGCTCGGGTATCCGGAACTCCAGGAGCTGCTCCACTCGGCGAGGAGAGCGCTTCGACATCATCGCGTCCTGGCCAAGAACATCCAATGGCGGCGCGCCATCGCGCAGGTGCGACAGGCCGAATCGCCGAACGAGCTGCGCGCGGCGCTCGCGCGACTGCTCGAGCTCGGCGATGTGGATGTCGCCGAGCTTCGATGGAGAGAGCAGCCCGAATGCCGCTGGGTGCTCTCAGCGCCTCAGGGCACGGCCTCGGATGACTCTACCCCTGTCTGGAGCGTGCGTCTCCCGCTGACGGATGGGCGCGGACGGAAGCGAGGGGAGTTGCGGCTTCGAGGCCATCTGGGGGAGGGCGAGCCCTTCGAAGGCGCTCATCTCTTCGCGCCCCTGCAACAAGCGCTCGCTGAGGCGCTGGATCGCCTTGATCTGGAAGAAGCGCGGGTCGCGCCTCTGCTCCTGACCGGCTCAGGGCCGATGCCCCGCTGAGATGCAGGTCGGCGAAAATTCCTATTGCGCGGGCTCGTGATCGTCTTTATCATTAGGAGCCCGCGCCGGAACAGGTTGAAAAGCGAAAGACCGGAACTAAGGAGGGAACGATGAGCCCAAGAGTCAGGGGAGCCGTCTCACCCTTCATGTTCAGGCGATGGCGGGCGCTCATGTGCACAGCGGTCGGACTTCTGCTTCTGCCGATGGGGCCTTCGATCTCGGCGGGAGATCGGCCGGCGCCATCGGACGCTCCGAAGGCCCCGTCCGCCGAATCACAGAGCGCCTCGGGTCAAGTCACCAGGACGACGGCCGCGACGGATCAATCGCTGCAGGAGCAGTTCATCCGGCTCAAATCGGAGCTGGTCCTGCTCTCCATCAGCGTGACGGATCAACTGGGCCGCTTCGTCACGGGACTGAAATCGGACCACTTCACCGTCTACGAGGACGACGTCCCGCAGCAGGTCAAGTTCTTCAGCACCGATGACATTCCGATCAGCGTGGGGCTCATCCTGGACGTCTCCGGCAGCATGCGGAGCAAGATCGCGCGCTTGCGCGAGGCCGTGCGTCGCTTCATCGAGTGGAGCAATCCGCAGGATGAATTCTTCGCCATCGCCTTCAACAAGCAGGTGATGCTCTTGGCGGACTTCACCGACGGGGAGGTCCTGCTCACCTACCTCCCCTTCCTCCGCGCCCAGGGTCGAACGGCGCTCTTTGACGCTGTCTACGAAGGCGTGTTGAAGCTGCGCCATGCCCGGCACGGGAAACGCGTGCTCCTGGTCATCAGCGATGGGCAGGATAATAGCTCGCGCTATAGCTACGGTGCGCTCTCGCGCTTGCTGAAAGAATCCGACGTGCAGATCTACACGATCGGGACGCCCGATCCGACGCTCTACAACACCTACTTCGAGCAGCAGGGGATCGCCATCCTCCAGCAGCTCTCGAAGCTGACGGGCGGTCGCCATTTCACCGTCATGGGAGCGTCCTTGCTCGAAGCCGTCTGCGCGACGATCGCGCGCGAACTGCGCCAGCAGTATAACATCGGGTACATCTCCACGAACACGAGCCGCGATGGGAAGTGGCGGCGCATTAAGATCGAGGTCGCTCGCGAGGGGGGCAAGAAATTCAAGGTGCACGCTCGGCGCGGCTATTATGCCCCGGTGAGCCAGCCGTGAGCGCGGCGGTTCGGGGACTGGGAGGACGAGCGATCATCGCACGGCGAGTCATCCTCAGCGCGTGGCTCATCACGGGACTCTTGTGGGGGAATGAACCCCATCTGGGCGCGCCGCTGGCAGAAGGGGGCGTTGCCGCTCAAGCGCCGATTCCCCGCGTGGCCGTCTTCGAGAAGCGACTCCCGCCGCTCGGCGAACTCAAGGTCGAGAATCCGCATGGACGGATCCTCATTCGCGAAGGCCCTCGCGACCGGATCGTCCTCCGCGTCGAGAGCAATCTCCCGATCGCGGAGGAGATGGTGCGACTCAAAGTGGGGACGGATCGCGTGAGCCTCCACTGCACGACCCGAAATGAGGACCAGACGCTCGATGTCTATCTGATGGTCCCAGCGGGCCTGCGGCTGGAAGCGAGAACAGAGGAGGGAACCGTGCAGGTGCATGGCCGACCCCGCCAAGTGCGCGTGGAGACGATGAGCGGAGACGTCATCCTGGGCATTCCCACCGAGGACCTCAAGGCCGAATTGGTGTGGACGGAGGGGTATGTGCGCTACGCCGGACCCGCGCTCCCGCGGGTGACGCACCCGGTGTTCCCTCGCTCATCCACGCCGAGCGCAATGCCCCCCCCGGCCGTCCTGGCGGGGAAGATCGGTCAGGGTCAGCTCTCGGTCCACGTGCGCACCCTCAACGGATGGGTGGAGCTCGGACCGCCGACGGCGTCAGGCCGCGTCATCATCGGCATGTTGCCCCCGCAGCCGATGACGCGCGCCGCGCGCGCTCTGGCCAGCAATCGGCAGAGCATCCTGGGAGCCACGCTGCGCACCCTGGAGCCACGGCTCGCGCGTGTGGTGGAGGCGGAGGGGCCGGTCCCCTGGCCGACGGCTTCGAGTGAGGAGGAAGAGGCCATCCGATTGGAAGCGCCTCTGGTGAATCTCCTGCTGAGCGTCACTGACGCCGAGGGGAAAGTCCTCAGCGGACTCACGGCCACGGACTTCACCGTTTGGGAGGATGGCGTCCCTCAGGAGATTCGTCATTTCGCCGTGGAGACGAGCCCCTTCAACCTCGTGCTCCTGGTAGATGTGAGCGGGAGCACGCGGGGGCAGCGGGAGGCGATCCGAGAGGCCGCGCTTCGCTTCCTCGAGGTGATGCGTCCGGAGGATCGGATCGCCCTGCTGCTCTTCGCGCGCGATGTGGAGATCGTCGCGCCGCTCACGCAGGATCGCGATCAGGTCCGGCGCGCGCTGGAGCACATCGTCCCCCCCATGGGGAGCACGGCGCTCTATGACGCCATCGGATACGCGCTCGCGGAAGTGCTCGGTCCGGTTCGAGGTCAACGCAATGCGCTCGTCGTCCTCACCGATGGGCGCGACAGCTCTTTCGCCTATCAGGGCACACCACTGTGGAATGACCCCTTGCGACGCCCCGGCTCTTTTCTCAGATTTCAAGACCTGATCCTCGGCGTCTTGCAGTCCGATGCGCTGATCTATCCGATCATGTTCGAGAATGAAGCGGAGCTGGCGGCCACGCTGCATGAATCCGGACGCGAGCAGGTGCGCGCCGCCACGCGCGTGGCCGAGGAGCACCTGCGCCAGTTGGCCGATCTCTCGGGAGGGCGCTTCTATCGCGTTCGAGACGTGAGCCAACTGGAGGGGGTCTATGAGCAGATCGCCGCGGACCTGCGGACGATCTACAGCCTCGCGTACACGCCGACGCGCGCCGAGCGCGACGGGAGCTGGCGGCGCATCCAGGTGCGCGTCGCCCGCGCGGGCGCGCGCGTGCGGACTCGCCCCGGGTACTTCGCTCGCTGATCAGAGGGGCTCAAAGCGCGCCGTGAAATGGCGCAAGAAGGGAGCCTGCCACACGATGCGATAGCCGCGAATCGTCTCGCGTCGCTTGTAGACCTCCAGGATCGCCTCGATCACGTAATCAATATGGCTCTGCGTGTAGACGCGGCGCGGGATCGCCAACCGCACCAATTCCATCGGCGCTGGGATCTCCTCTCCCGTCCGCGGATCGCGCTTGCCGAACATGACCGAGCCGATCTCGACCGAGCGAATGCCCGCCTCGCGATAGAGTTCGACGGCGAGCGCCTGTGCCGGATACTGCAGCGGCGGAATGTGCGGGAGCATCGCCCCGGCGTCAATGTAGATGGCGTGACCACCCGGCGGCTGCACGATCGGCACACCCGCTTCGGTGAGATGCCGCCCCAAGTAGCGCGTCGAGGCGAAGCGATATTGCAAGTAGTCCTCGTCGAGGACCTCCTGCAATCCGACGGCGATGGCTTCCAGATCGCGGCCGGCCAGCCCGCCGTACGTGGGGAATCCTTCGGTCAGGATGAGCAGGTCCTTCTCCTGTTGCGCCAGGCGATCGTCATTGGTGCAGAGGAAGCCGCCGATATTGGCCAGCCCATCCTTCTTCGCCGACATCGTGCATCCGTCGGCGTAGGAGAACATCTCGCGCGCGATCTCCTTCACGGACTTTTGCGCATACCCCTCTTCGCGCAGCTTGATGAAATAAGCATTCTCGGCGAAGCGGCAGGCGTCCAGATAGAGCGGGATCCCGTATTCGGCGCAGATGGCCTTCACCTCGCGGATATTGGCCATGGAGACGGGCTGCCCCCCGCCGGAATTATTCGTCACCGTGAGCATGACCAAAGGGATACGCTCCGGCCCGACGCGTCGAATCAGCGCGCGCAAGGCCTCCGTGTCCATGTTCCCCTTGAAGGGATGAAAGACCGAGGGCTTGTAGAATTCGGGGATGGGCAGGTCCACGGCCTCGGCGCCCACGTATTCGATGTTCGCCCGCGTCGTATCGAAGTGCGTATTGCTCGGCACGATGTGACCGGGCCGGCACAGGATCGAGAAGAGGATGCGCTCGGCCGCTCGCCCCTGATGCGTGGGGATGACATGCTTGAACCCGAAGATGTCGCGCACGACGGCCTCGAACCGATAGAAGCTCGCGCTCCCGGCATACGATTCATCCCCGCGCATCATGGCCGCCCACTGCTCGGAACTCATGGCCGCCGTACCGCTATCGGTCAGCAGATCAATGATGACGTGCTCGGCCTTGATCAAAAAGAGGTTGTACCCGGCCTCGCGCAAATAGGCTTCGCGCTCCTGGCGCGTCGTCATTCGAATCGGTTCGACGACCTTGATGCGGAATGGCTCGATGATGGTCTTCATCCTCCGCCCCCATCTGGAAGATCAGCTCCCCCTCGAGCCGGCCGACGCGTCACTCCTCGGATCCGATCCGGCTCTTCAACATCTCGGTCGCTTCGGCGCGCGGGATCTTCACGCTCGCGATGACGTTCCGCCCCTCTTGCGTGATGCTCAATCGGGAGAGGATCGCCGCCGCCTGAGGATCCAGTTTGCCAGCGTTCAACCGCGCGAGCACGAGCAAGCCGTTCAACTGGCTGACGAGCTGAGCCGCCCCCGCCTCCGATGGTGAGACGGCGATGAAGCGCAACTCGGTCATCTCAGCGACGATGAGCTTCACGGTCACCGAACGGGCGATGGAGAGCGGGGCGAGGACGCGCGCTCGACTCGCTTCCTCGACGATCATCAACGCCGCCGCATCCACCTGAGGGATGCCCGAGGGCTCCACGAGCGCGATGTCCGTCAGTTGCCCATCCGGCTGCACGCGGAAGGAGATGGCGACCGTGATGTCTTGAAACGCAAGGCGCCCCTCCTGCTTCGCGCGATAGATCTCCAGGATGGCCTCGCGGATCGGCCCGATGTTCAACTTCCGCGCCTCGGCCTTGACCCGCTGCTCCAATTCCTCCCACGTCTTCGGCAGCTCCGGCGAGGACTCCGCTTCGTTCGCCTTCGCCCGCTGCTCCAGGTGCTCGCGCAGACGGCGCGCCGCCTCCTCACGCCGGCGTCGCTGCTGGGCCTCCTCCGACGGCGAGGCGATCAACCCCGGAGGATAGTAAAGCGGCGTCCCGAGCAGGATCCGATCCGAGAGCCGAAGGCCCCGCCATCCTCCCGGCTCGCTCACGATCTCCAGACCGATCCAACTCCTCCAGGAAGAGAGCGCGCGATAAGAGTCGTAAAGGGCATATCCGAGGAGCGAGCCATGCAGAAGGAGCGTCAGCGCGAAGCCGATCCGAACATATCGGCGATCCGGTCGGATGCGCTGCTCCAGAAGACACGGGAATTCCTCCGGCGCGCGCTCGGGCGCCTGCGATGTCTCCGGCGTGATGTCCTGACGATGCTTCATCGGCCGTCACGGACGATCGAATTCGACCTTCAGACGCTTCCGCATCGCGGCCAGCGTCGTCTCCTTCAAGCGCAAGAGTCGCGCCGCACGCCGCTGATTCCCTCCGGTTCGCCGAAGTGCCTCCGCGATCAAGTGGCGCTCGAATTCCTCCACAACCTCGTAGAAGTCAATCCCCTCTTCCGGAAAGGGGACCTGAGGGACACGGGGCGCGGGATGCCCGATCGGCTCGGGCAAGTGGATGACGTCAATCGGCTGCGGGCTTGTGCGCCGCACGGCCGCTTCCAGAACGCGTTGCAGCTCGTCCACATTCTCCGGCCAGGTGTGGCGCGCGAGCGCACGCAGCGCGGCTTCAGTCACGACGCGCCGCTCCCGCTGCTGCCGCTGACAGATCCGCTCTATGAAGTAGTCCACGAAATACAGGATGTCCTCCGGACGCGCGCGCAAGGGTTCGATCGCCAGGTGCGCGTCTCGGATCACCTGATAGAGGTCTTCGACCAGCAAGCCCTTGCGCCGCAACTGCTCCGGCGCCCACTGACTGCCGAAGATGAAGCGCACCCCCGACGGGACCTCCGAGGCGTCGCTTCCGGCCGCCTGTTGCTCCCGAATCATCGCCGCCAGGCGGTACTGAAGCGGGAGGGGAATGAACGAGACCTCCGTGATGTACACCGTCCCTGCGCTCAATAGCGTCGTTATCCCGCGACCGAGCGACAGCGCTTCATCTGCAGCCCATCCCGCATCGCCGAAGAGCAATCCCGACAAGGCGCTCGCCGGCACGTGCACCGTATCCACGAGGATGAAGGGCGTCATCGCCCAGGGACCGCTGTAATGAACCGTCTGCGCGAGCCGCTGCTTGCCCACGCCGCGTTCCCCGGAGAGAAAGAGCGGATGCGCCACAGACGCGAACATTCGAACGAACGCCCGCCGCATCTCCGCTCCCGGACTGATGCCGATGAGGTCCTCGATCTGATACCGGGCGCGCAATTCGGCACTCAAGCGCGCCGTCGTCTCCTGCAACGCGATCACCTCCAACCGATCGCGCACCGCTTGCAGCAACTCCTCCGGATGAACCGGCTTGATCACATAGCGACCGACGGCCCCCTCCAGGTCCCGCATCCCGTGCTCAGGCCAGACTTCGGGAATCAGCGCGATGATCTTCTGTGGATCAAGCTGCGCGAGCGCTCCCCCAAAAGGTAGGCTCTCCCGCTCCAGATCGGCGACCACCAGATGGAACGCTTCGCCTTCAAGGGAGAGACTCTCCAGGTGCAGGAAATCCGCGGTCGTCACCTGACAGCCGAGCCGTTCGATCACTCGACCGAGTTCGGCTTGACGATTCGCCGTCCCAGCGACGACCAAAACCCGCATCTCCCGAAGACGACGGGAGGTTTCCATCGGCGTCACGCCCGTGCATATCCTTTCGTTCGGCATCTTCGCCTCCCTCCAACGTTCGATCCCACCGCTTCTCACTACGCCCTGATGGGGGAGCGAGTTTCAAAAGTTCTCTCGCGCGACCATCGCGTGAATCAGTGTATCACGCGCCGATCCTTCTGTAAAACTCCGCGAGCACGCGACTCAAGGTCTCCGGAGCCTCGAGCATGGGGAAATGAGCCGGAGTGGCCATGGTCACCAACATTCCCGCCGGAAGGCGCTCGAAGAGCCAGCGCGCCGTCTCGACCGATCTCCAGGCATCTCTTCGGCACGCCACCAGCAGCACCGGACGCGCGCTCATGACCAATGCCTCCAGAAATCGGCGCAAGATGATCTCTTCCGTCGCCGAATGCACCAGCTCCCACGCCGCGCGCACGTTCACGTGAAGGAGGTCCTCGGCCAGGATTTGTTGATACGCCCTCGGGAGGCGCCCGAGGGCATATCGCCGAAAGATGAGGTTGCGCAGGAGCGGCACAGCGGCCAGGTTCTTCAACATAAGCAGCAGTTGCGCGGAGGTGAGATATCTCCCCAGGGCCTGCGGTCGTCCCGGCACCAGTGAGGGGGTGAGGATCGCCAACGTGCGCACGTCCTGTGGATGACGCTGCAGGCATAAGGCCGCGGGGATCGCGCCGAGCGCATGGGCGATCAGATGGACTTCGCCAAGTCCGAGCGCGGTGATCAGCTCATGCAGGTCCTCAGCATGGGCCTCCACATCGCACGCGGCCGTCGGCGGGAAGGCTCGACTGCGTCCGAGACCTCGAGGGTCAAACCCGATGACGCTGTAGGCGCGCTCGAGCCGATTCGCCAGCGGCTCCCAATACCGATGGGAGAACGGCCATTCGTTGACCAGAACCACCGGCGGCCCAGCTCCCGCACGGCGATAGTACAGGTCTCCTTCTGGAAGACGAAGGAACGGCATACGCGGCGGCATCGGCACCCGCAGGGAAGAGCGCGCTCACCTCGGCGGCGCCCCGCGACGCGAGGGGCGCCCGGCCATGGTCACTCCACGGGCCGCTTGAAGGTGAACTTGACGTACCGGCTGATCGAGACAATATCAATGCTCTTTTGCGAGCGATGCACGACGAAGCCATCCACGTACACG
>BEHM01000059.1 GCA_002923315.1 bacterium HR10 | reverse complement strand
GACAGACAGACAGACAGACAGACAGTATACTTAGGGCCATGACGAGAAAAGCATAGTCCGAAGGAGGTGTCGAAATGAAGCGCTGGGTATGGTCGTTGCCGGTTCTTAGACGGATTTGGAAGTGCATGGGGACAAGGGGACTCCGGATGATCGAAGTGGCCCTGCTTATGACCTTGATCCTGATGCTTCTTTCGGCCGGAGGCCCGTCGAGGGCGACAGCCCAAGACGATATTTTGTTATGGGCGCGCTGTGCGGATGCCGGGTGTCCAGCCTGTCCTTTAGGATGCGAGGGGTACGTGAATCCCTGCGCGGTCATTTGTTATGATGGGCGATGGATTCGGTGCGGCAGCTTGGGATGCCCATGACGAACGCCGCCCGTAAAACGTGCAGTTACGGCAGGTCGGTTGGTCTTGTGACGTGTCCGTCTCCTCGTCCGAAAGTTGAGAGGTACGCGGATCATACGCGGGTGGATTCAAAGAACACCCACCTATGGCATAAACCGACTTTGGGCGCCTGCGGGGAAAACATAATAGGGAAATGGACATGACGGGATCAGTTCGGAAGGGCCTCGGTCTTTGGGTAATGACAGTGAGCTTCTTTCCTCTCGCTCTTGGGCAGGAGGGCGACAGGGAGGCTCAAAAGGAAAGGGCTTGGCATCTGGTCGAGAGCCTCAGTCACGAAGTCAAACAATGGAACGACTTCCGTGATCGCGTGGTGGTCTCTTTGAAGCTGGCTGATCTTCTATGGGAACATGACGAACAACTCGCCCGAGACAGCTATCTTGCGGCCTTTCGGGCCATTCCGCCGGTCAGTAAGGAGACGCCTCGTTTGGAGCGAGAATTTCGCCGGCAACTCCGGCTTCGTGTTTTATCGGAGCTGGCCCGTCGAGATCCGAAACTGGCGGAGCGGCTTACCAGGGAGGTGACCGAGGTGGTGCGAGATCATGATCCTTCTTCTCGGCATCTTTCTGAGGAGGAACGCAGAGAACGGGCCGAGTCTCTTATCCAAGAAGCGGGTTTGGTATCGCTGACCGATCTCAAAGCAGCGGCGGCATTGGTGGAAGAGGCCGTGCGCTATCAGGTCGTGCCGAGTTTCGCCAATTTTCTCGACGTCTTTGCATCGAGGGAGCCGGAAATAGCCAGGAGACTGTACGGCTTGGCCTTCGCGTGGGCTCGGGCCCAAAGGTTTTCGGGGTCAACCTTGGAGACGATGTTGATGGCGGTTGTCCGAACCAGGAGTTTAGATCCTCCTCTTTACAGCCCAGAGCAACTCAAAGAACTGTTGTGGATTCTCGAAAGGCGACTCAGTCAGGGAATCCGCTTTTCAGCGACAGAGCCGTTGCCGGTCGCCCTCGAATGGGTTCGCGTGCCGACGATCGTTTCATTGCTCAAGGAGTTGATCCCACTCTATGAGCAGTATCTTCCGGAGCTGTTGCCGAGTATTCAGGGACATCTCCTCTCGCAACTTCGTTCGCTGAATGAGCTTCAGCAAATAGCCTTAGGCTATAGCGGATCCGCCGATACGGACGTAACGGTTGAAGAGCTTGTTTCTAAGGCCAACAGAGCGGCAAGCCAACGCGCGCGGGACGTGTTGTATTGGTTGGCGGCCGAGCGTGCCAGGAGGAAGGGGGATCTGATACAAGCCTTTTCCCTGGCCGAGAAGATTCAAGATGAGCGCCATCGCGAGGCCATGATCACGGCCTTGCGCATCGCAAGGGCGCAAGCAGCAGTGGGTGCTGGAGACACCGCTCAGGCCCTGGACGTTCTTCGGAAGCTGCCGAAGGAGACGTGCGGCAAGATCACCCCTGTCTACGCTGAGATTGCTAGAGCTTTCGTGAAGCAAGAGAACCCCGAGCAGGCTCGTGCCGTCATTGCCGAGGCTGAGCGATGTTGGTCCGGTCGCGAACTCACCGCCGATCCCTGGGAGGCTGCTGGATCGCTCACACTGCTTGTGGACGTTCTTGTCCCCTTGGACGAGGACTCGGCCTTTATGCTCACGGCTTCGATCATCTCCTGGCTCAACCGATCGAGCGAAAAGAAAGACGACACCGCTGCTCACGATGGGTTCACTTGGCGAAGGCTGCCTATGATCGGCTATCCGACGAGCACCAACGGTGGGATGAGGATGGTGAGCTTTGAGGAGATTTTGGCCCGACTGGCCCAAAAAGATTTCGAGCGAACTCTGCTGATCGTCACCGGTTTGAAATCGGCAGCCCTGCGCGCTCTCGCCCAGCTCGCCGTTTGTGACGGAATACTCCGTCATGCGAGGGAGAAGCGAACGTCTTCGTTTGAGCGTGGTCCGGCGTATGGGCGGAAGTGACGTTTCTGTCCGAAGACACTTGATATCTATCGTTCTGCTTCTCGCTGCGAATTACCTCTTGGCGGCGATCCTTTTCTTTCCTCCGAAGACGATCCGAGAGCTTTCTCCCTTCTCATCCATCCCTCGGCACGCGAGACTGGGCGATATCCCCGGATTGGAACAACTTAGAGAAATGATCACACCAGCGGCGCGACAATCGCGTCCATCTGTCATCGTTCTTCTGGAAAATTACTCAACGACGTGTCCGGGGGCCGCTTTGGTGGAGGCGCTCAAAACGGTGCATGAGCAAAGGGGGAATGGAGTTCACCTCCTCAGTATCCTCTTGGACGGGGACCTTGAAGTTGCCGACCTGGAGAACTTCAAGCGAGTGCTTGAATTCCAGCTGCCAGGGGTTCCGGTTCAAGTCTCCTGGGCCGACCAGCGTCTCCGCACCTGGTGGACTCGTTCGATGCCGCGATCGGAGAGATGGCAGAGTCGCGCTGTGATGATGGTCGTCGATGCGCATGGTCGTGTTCGTGAGATCGTTGATGAAGCGAAATTGAATGAGGTTGATCGGGTGCGTGCGGCCTTTGCGTTCGAGGGAAAGCCGTGATACGGTTCGCCGTCACGCTAGCATCATTATGGTTGGTGATCTCATGTCGAGGTTCGCAGGAGCTCGATGGTAAGCTGAAACCGCGACCCCAGACGGAGGCGAGGGCCCCCCAGTCCGTCATTGATCAGAACGTCCTGAAGAGGGATCTCCTGGCCCGGCTTCCCGCTGACGACAACTGGATGAAGCTCGAACTGATGAAGGTGTTCCCTTTAGACGGACAGAGGGGCACGATTCCCATCATAACTCCTATCATGATTTCTTCGGGCTCGGAAGGAACCGTGTATATAACGGATGCCGCCGGGAACCAGGTGATTGAGCTCTCGCCGGATCTTGAGGTCCTCAGAAAGATCCCCTCCCAACCTTTTCGGCCGCTTAACAGACCCTCATGGGCAACGCCGGTCGATGGAACCTTGTACGTATTAGATCTGACCGGATTCAACGTCTTCTCGGCCGCAGGAGAGTGGATCGGGAAATTTAAGGCCTTCGTTGCCGCTCATTCGATAACTCTCTGTCGCGATGACGGGATGTACGTGAATCCCATATTTCTTTACCCTCCGCGCGGGCGCGCGTATCCTCTCGTCATGCAATTCGACCTCTCGGGTAGGCTCCTCCGTTCTTTTGGCCGAGCAGAAAGTAACGGTATCGGAGCTATCGATAATCGAGCCCTCCTCGCATGCGATCGGCATCGGCTTGTAGCGGCGTTCACGTACCGAAGCAAGATTCACGTCTATGCGCTTGATGGCCGAAAAATAAGGGACATAGATGTCCGGTATCGGCCGATACGAGAGTTGGAGCGGTATAATATCGGGCACCAGTCCACACTACAGTCTTCCGGGATTGTACATCGGGTCACTCTCGTCGCTGGAGTTTCAATGTTCGAGGAAAGAATCTTTGTTCTTCTTGACCTGCCGCGGATCGAGATTCTGGAATTTGATCTTCAAGGACGCCAGGTAAAGCATTATCATGCAGGCGAAGGCATGGGGTTTGTCGGTCCTGGAGGAAACGGTCTCGTTGTGAGGCGACAGGGTCGGGCGTTAATCTTTTATGTTCTGTCAGGGCGCGGGGCTTTGTTCAAACTCTCCTCACCTGTAAGATCGTCTCCCCGCGTTCTACTCCGAGGGCGAATCGGGCGAGGCGAGAATCACTCGTGACCTGACGCGAACCGCGTATTGCGAGCGGGATTGTCTTCTCCAGCGCTCGTGGGTTTGATGAGCTCTTTCGAACGGGCATGAGGACACACTTTGACGCTTTTTTGAGGAGCAGGAAAAGCCGTCTCTTTCGGCCCTCTTTCGCAATATGGGGCTCGCTCACACCATCTTCCGGCGATGCGTACCCGCATGGCGCTTCGCTCCACCGCGTAAGCCGGCGCACTGACCCTCGTACTGTTCTGCTTCGCCCCAAGTTCCGTTCTGATCGCTTACTTCGCAGGCCAATTTGTTTGAATGAAAGCGCGGCCGTTCTGACTCAGTCTGGGCGAGATGCGAAGGATGCGTGGACGCCTCGCTCTGACGACGAGCGCGCAATCCTCGTTCATTCTCCCGTCGCGTTGAGCGGCTCGCGCGTCCACCGACCATCCACCAGCCGCCAGATGCCCAACGGATTTTCGTCCTTCAGTTCGTCAGGCAGCGCGGCATTGGGGAAGTTCTGATAGCAGACGGGGCGGGTGAAGCGATAAATCGCGCGCGTGCCCACGGAGGTGGATCGGCCGTCTGAGGTCGCCGGGAAGGGGCCACCGTGCACCATCGCGTGACAGACTTCGACGCCTGTTGGAAAACCGTTGAAGATCAGCCGGCCGACCTTCGTCTCTAAGATGGCGATCAGATCGCGGAAAGCGAGCAGATCGTCCTCCGTGCCGTGGAGAGAGGCCGTCAGTTGGCCCTCCATCGCGCGAGCGATGTCCAGAAGGTGCTCTCGGCGCGAGTAGGTGACCAAGAGCGTCGCCGGTCCGAAGATCTCTTGGCCCAGATCGGGATGCACGAGGTAGGATTGAGCGTCCGTTTGGAAGAGGGCGGCGTAAGCGGAGCATCCCAGTGATGTCGCCTCCAAAGCGGAGGTGGATCGAGGAGCGAGAAGCGTGACGACCGGATGATGGCTGCGCTCTTCAAGAGCGCGGCGGTAGGTCGCGCCGATGCCCGCAGTCAAGAGCGTGAAGGGAGGCGTTTGCGCGATCAGCTCGGCGAGCTTTTCGATGAAGGGGGAGGAAGCCGCCCCTTCTTCGATCAGGACGACTCCCGGTTTCGTGCAGAACTGGCCGGCGCCGAGCGTGACCGATGCATACAGGCCCATCGCGATCTGTTCTCCGCGTTCGCGAAGAGCGCCTGGGAGGATGAAGATTGGATTCACACTGCTCATCTCCGCGTAGAAGGGGATCGGATCCGGTCGCGAGGCGGCCTCCGCCATGAGGGCGAGGCCTGCGGCGCGGGATCCAGTGAAGGCGACGGCTCTCACTTCCGGATGGGTGACGAGCGCGCGACCGATGTCTGTTCCGGCGTCGAAGAGCAGGGAGAAGACGCCCTCGGGCATACTGCAGGCGTGCGCGGCTTCGATGATCGCCAGCCCAACCATCTCCGATGTCCCCGGATGAGCCGGATGAGCTTTGACGAGCACCGGATTTCCAGCAGCAAGCGCCGAAGCCGTATCTCCCCCCGCGACGGAGAACGCCAGAGGGAAGTTACTCGCGCCGAAGACGGCGACGGGACCCAGTGGACGGAGCAGCGAGCGAACATCCGGTTTGGGGACGGGCTGACGGGTGGGATCGGCGCGATCAATTCGCGCGTCCACCCATGACCCTTCTTCAACGAGATCCGCGAACAGGCGAAGCTGGAAACACGTTCGCGCTCTCTCCGCCTGGAGACGCGGGATCGGAAGGGCTGTCTCCTGAGCAACTCGCTCCAGGAGGGCGTCGCCGAGCGCTTCGATATTGATGGCGATCTGGCGCAGGAAGGCCGCTCGCTGGTGACCGGAGGTCTGAGCGTATGTAGCGAAGGCGCGCGCCGCCAATTGTACCGCCTCTTCGAGTTCAGCACGGGATGCCGAATAATAGGTGGGCTCTAGAGGCTCGCCCGTTGTGGGATTCACCGCGAAGAAGGATGTTCCTGTAGGAGCGCCTCGTCGGAAACCGATGATCGAGACACCGGTGAGCTTCATCCGTATACCTCCTTTGAAGTGGGCTGTTTCAGCCTTCACCCACGTGAGGGCGAGTCTGGAGCGCAGCGCGAATTGTGGCTTGCGCGCGCTCCAGCTCCTCGCCGACCAGTTCCAAACGTGGGGGCCGCACGCGCGCGTTCCCCATGCCCACCTCCTGTTGCACCAGTTTGATCAACTGCACGAACTTTGGCACCGTATCCATCCGCAGCAGGGGGAGGAACCAGCGGTACAATTCGAAGGCCTCCTTCCAGCGGCCTCGCATAGCCAGATTGAAGAGGGCGACCGACTCTCTGGGGAGCGCATTGGCCAGACCGGCGATCCAGCCGACGGCTCCCATGGCGATGCCTTCCAGGATCAGGTCATCCACCCCCACGAACACAGCAAGCCGATCTCCGACAAGGGCTCGGATCGCCGTCACGCGCCGAACATCAGCGCTGGATTCCTTGACGGCATGGAGATTCTCGTGCTCGGCGGCCAACTCCTGAATATGCTCGGGGAGAAAATCCGTTCCATAAGCGATGGGGTTGTTGTAGAGCATGCAGGAGAGGTGAGTCGCACGGAACACGGCCGAGACATGCGCCTTCATCTCTCGCCAATCTCCGCGGTAGACATAGGGGGGCAGGACCATGAGGCCCTGGCATCCGATGTCCGCAGCGCGCCGGGCTAATTCGACTGCTTCCCTCGTGCTCAACGCGGAGATTCCGGCGACGACAGGCGCTCGACCTTCCAGAGCGCGCACGCACGTTCGCCAGAGGGCGAGCTTCTCCTCGAAGCTGAGCGTCGCTCCCTCGCCCAGGGAGCCGCACACGACAACGCCCGCGCATCCGTTCTCGACTAGCCAGACGCAGTGCCTGGCCACGAAGGTGTGGTCAATCTGCAAATGTTCATCAAAGCAGGTCGTGATCGCCGGCATGACGCCTCTCCAGATCATCGCCATACGCTCTCTCCTTGTTCTGGGGATGCGATCAAACTCTCCACACGGGCGGGAAAGATCGGAGGTCGGATGGACTCCATGGTCCAACCGAAGAGAAATTCGACGGCTGGGCCACAGATGCGACCTTGGCAGGGGCCCATCCCGCATCGCGTGTGGAGCTTCGCCTCTCTCCACGATCGGTATTCCTCCAAGCGTCCCCGTGGGACATCCTCGCACCGGCAGACGATCGTCTGCGCATCTGGAAGCTTCTTCAATTCCGGACGAAGGGCGAACGTTCGGTTGAGTCTGGAGGCGAAACGCCGCCATCGGTCGCGTTGAGGGAAGAGCGCGCGCGCCGCCTCCGGGCGACCGGCCGCTGCATATCCGGCGATCTGCCCTTCCACGAGGGCCAGGTCCACGCCTCCAATCCCGGTGGGCTCGCCCGCGCAGAAGATGTTCGCGCGCGATGTCTCTTGAAACTCGTTCACCCGCACACAACCCTCGCGCACTTCACACCTCAACAGGAGCGCCAGCTCCACATTCGGGACGAGGTGGAACCCACACGCCAGATAGTCACAGGGGATCTCTCGCGTTCTGGATCCGCACTGCAGCGTGACGCTCTGCAGCCGCCCGTCGCCGTTCGCCGAGAGGGGCCAGCAGCTTGAGCGATACGGCACATCGAAGAGCCGTCCGCGCAGGATGAGCGCCTGCCATGCCTTCGTGGGGAATCTCCAGAGTCCTCGTCCTAGCCAGAGGAGGCGGGAGAGCGGCGCTTGTTCGGCGATCATGAGGACACGGGCGCCGTGCGCGCGCAGGTAGGCTGCGACCGCGAGAAGGAGCGGGCCGGTTCCTGCGACGACGACTCTCTTGCCGCGAATGGGAAAGCCCATCTTCACCAGCGCTTGAAGCCCCCCCGCGCCCATGACGTTCGGAAGCGTCCATCCGGGGAAGGGGAGGAATCGCTCCCGCGCGCCCGTCGCGAGAATCAGCGTCTTGTAGCGGAATTCATAAGCGGTTTGTTGATCCTCGCCCAGAAGCGTCCTCTCTGCGACTTCCGCGATGACGCGAATTCCCGTCAGGATCGTGAGAGGCGCGCGACGCACTTTGTCGAACCACAACGCCGCTTCTGAGGAGCGCGGGGTCGTCCATTCCCCGCGCCAGATCTGACCACCAGGCGCTGGATTCTCATCCACGAGGATCGCATGGCGTCCGCTGCGCACGGCTGTGTACCCGGCCGCGAGGCCAGCCGGACCGGCGCCGATGACAAGTACCTCTGTGGCGAATCGCTGTAGCCTCATTCGGTTCGCACGTCCATGCCATCCTCACAGAGCACTTGGCAGCTCTGACAATGCGGCCGATCGTTGATCGTGACGCGGCATTCGAAGCACACGCCAATGCCACACAGGGGGCCGCGCGGCTCCCCGCTCACCGACCGCCGCACCGCCATGATGCCATTCGCGAGCAACGCCACCAGAACCGTCGTGCCCGCTGGAACCTCGACGCGCGTGTGATTGATCGTCAGAGTGACGACTTCACGCATGTCAGACTCTCCATTCGGGAGGGGAGATAGGGCTCCGGGGGAATTGCCGGAGGCCGCTTCAGGAGATGGGCGATGAGCAACTTCGCCGTCCCCAGGGACGTCGTGATACCCAGTCCTTCATGGCCGGTGGCGAGGTACAGGTGCTCGTGTCCGGGGAGTGGACCAATCAGCGGCAAGTTGTCCGGCGTCGCCGCTCGGAACCCCGTCCACGTGCGAATGATCGAAAGCTCGGCGAGCCGAGGCAGATAGGCGCACGCGCGCGCGAGCATGCGCGCCAGGACTGCGTGACTCACATCGGAGGATTCGACATCATACTGGCGAGATGAACCGATCAACAGCTGCCCCGTCGGTCGGGGCTGAATGTTGAAGGCGATGGAGCTGGCCTCATGGGCGTGTGCGCTCTTGAGGTATCCCACTTCGACGAGCTGATGCCGCACAAAACCCGGATACCGATCGGTGATGGCGAGGTGCCCCTTTCGCTTCTTGATCGCCAGTCCCGGCATCAGTTCCGGCGCCCACGTGCCTGTCGCGTTGATGATCGCACCGGCGGGGAGGAACGATCCATCGCGCAGGGTCACGCCCTGTTCGTCGAGCCTCGCCACAGGTCGTCCGACGAAGATCACCGCTCCGCGATCTCGAGCGCGTTCCAGGAGAAAGCGCGCGGCACATGGCGGATAAACGACGCTATCGTTGGGGACGAGCAGTCCTCCTCGAAGTCCCTCGCGGAGATTCGGTTCGGCTTCCGCGAGAGCCCGTTCGTCCAAAAACTCGACGGGGACATGGCGCTCCCGGTAGAACTGCTCCTTGCGCCGCAAATGGTCCAGCTCTTCCTCATCGGTCGCGATCCAGATCGTCCCATACCGTCGGAATTCGCATTCCGGTGGGAGGTCATCGGCGAGTTGATCCCAGAGACATTGCGAATACCGCGTCAGCGCGAACTGCGCGTCCGAATCATCCATGACCACAATGTGTCCCATCCCGGCTGCCGTCGCCCCTCCCCCGACACACGAGGACTCGACGACGGCTACTCGCATCCCTTCCTTCGCGCATTCGGCTGCACATGCGGCTCCCACGATGCCAGCGCCGACGATGATGACATCATACGCGCGCGGACTCATCGGCGGATTCCCCAGCACAACGGATCCCGCTCGTCCAGAATCAATTCCGCCTCCGCCGTGACGAACGCAGACCCTGTGATACTCGGGTAGATCGTCCCATTGATGACGGAGATCGTGCCCTCGAAGACGCTTCCGATGATGCTCTCCTGCCGATACACCTGCCCCTCTTTGAGCCTTCCGTCCGCGTAAAGGCACGCCATTCGGGCGCTCGTCCCCGTCCCGCAGGGCGAGCGATCGTAACTCCCTCCCGGACAGAGGACGAAGTTCTTGCTATCAATGCCCTCCCGAGGAGAGGGGCCGAAGAGCTCGATGTGATCAATCTCCTCTCCATTCGCGCCTCGGATCCCCTCGCGCGCCAGGGCTTGACGAATGCGCCAGGTGAAGTCCGTCAGACGCTCCAGGTTCTCCAGCGTCAGTTCGAGACCATGCTCTTCGACGAGGAAGAACCAATTCCCTCCCCACGCGACGTCACCGATCACCGTCCCGTAGCCTGGGACGTCCACGGGGACTCTCGCTGCGAGGCGATAGCTCGGGACGTTCCTGACCGTCACCGTCCCATCTTCGTTCAACCGGGCTTCCACAATCCCGGCCGGAGTCTCAATCCGGTGCGCCCCGGGCCGAATGCGGTTCAAATACGCGAGGGTGACAATCACTCCAATCGTCCCGTGCCCGCACATGCCGAGGTATCCGACGTTGTTGAAGAAGATCACTCCGGTTGTGCAAGATGGCTCCGTGGGTTCACACAAGAGTGCTCCGACCAACGCATCAGATCCTCTGGGCTCATTCACGATGGCAGAGCGAAAATGGTCATATTCGCGCCGAAATCGCCCCAATTGCTCCGCGAGCGACCCGGTTCCCAAATCGGGGCCACCGCGGATCACCACGCGCGTCGGCTCGCCCGCCGTATGCGAATCAATGACATGGATGCGTTGAATCCTCGTTGGCCTCATAACCCGTCCTCGCTGACTAAAAGAGCAGGGGATGGTCGGGAGCTGGGCACCGCGTGAGGGATTTGCCCGATCGGTGAGGACCAAGGAGCGATTCCCGATACTGGGCCGGAGTGACGCCGACGTAGCGCTTGAACGTCCGAGTGAAGTGGCTCTGATCGGAGAACCCAGCCGCCAGAGCTATTTGGCACAGCGGAGCATCCGAGGTGGCTAGCTCTCGACGGGCGAACTCTAAGCGGAGTTGCCGAATATAAGCGCCCACGGTGCATTTGAAGTACTTGTGAAACATTTGCGCCAGATACACCGGGTGGACTCCTACGCTCTGCGCGATCTCGCTGAGCGTCAGAGGCTCGGCAAATCGAGCGTGTAGCATCTCCTTCACCTGGAGGAGCCA
>BEHM01000058.1 GCA_002923315.1 bacterium HR10 | reverse complement strand
ACTTGATTGAGCGCGAAGTCGGTGACCAGAAGTCCCGAGTTATTGACCTGCGCCGTCTCCGACTCATCCGCAACCGCGGCCGCTTGACTGCTTGTGCTGGACAAGGAGAACGGAGTAGCACTCACCGTCAGGTGGTTCGCACATGAACCCGTGGGCGTCGTCGGGCAGAAATCGCAAGCGTTCCGCACGCCATCCTCATCCTCATCCGGACGCGGGCAGTCTGGGCTTGAGCCCGTGCACGCTTCCTTCACCGGACAGTCGTCTCCGGGATGGCACGGCGTTCCCGCGGGTTTCAGCGGATGAGTGCAGGAGCCGCCCTGGCACACGTCATCCGAACACGCTTTGCCGTCGTCGGTGCAGGGTGTGTTGTCGGGCTTGGGGCTGAAAGAGGTCTTGTACGTCTGTGGGTCGCAACGTTGACACTCATTCTGCGGGTCGGGGTCATTGGCGTTATAGCACGTCCCGTTGATCAGGCAGGTGTTCTGGTTGATCGTATGAACGCACTCACCGTCGCTCTGATTGCAACTGTCTGTGGTACACGATTTCCCATCATCGCAGTCCTTGGGCGCGCCGCTGCACTGCCCGTTCGAACACTGATCGTTCACTGTGCAAGGGTTCCTATCGTCACAGAGGGTGCCGTCCTGTCTGTTCAGGTGGGTGCACTGACCGCTGCCGTTGCAAATGTCGTTGGTGCATTGGTTGTCATCATCGGTGCAGGAGGTCCCATAAGGTTCAAACCTATTCGCCGGACAGGTGGCGCTGTCGCCTGTGCAATACTCAGCCACGTCGCACTCGCCTGCCGCCTGGCGACACACTGTACTACTCGAAGCAAATTTGCACTCGGATGTGCAGCAGGACCCCGACTGCCCGTTATTATTCGATCCAAGGTCGCACTGCTCAGTGCCTTTTACCTCACCATCCCCACAAATGGGTGAACACGAGCTGGGCTGCCCACTGCAGCTCCAGCCGGATTCGATCTGACAGGAACTGGAACAGCCATCGTCGTCGTTCGTGTTCCAATCATCGCACTGCTCGCCCGACTCGATCATACCGTTACCGCACACGCCGCCCCCCTCACAGGGGATAGTCACGGAGCCAACTGTATCATTCTCAGAAGCGTCGAAATCCTTGCGTTCTGAAGCTTGATCACCACTATCGAACGTATCCGCCCCATTGCCGCCGGACAATTCGTCAGTTCCGGGACCACCCTTGAGCTGATCGTCGCCCTCGCCGCCACGAAGGGTATCTCCGCCGTTGCCTCCAGAGAGCTGATCATCGCCTCCCTGACCGTTGAGTCGGTCTTGTCCATCGCCTCCGGTGAGGCAGTCGTTTCCGTTACCACCATCTATGTCGTCCTGCCCTCCTTCGCCATGAAGGATGTCGTTTCCCTCGCCACCGTCAATTCTATCGTTGTCGCTCCCGCCGAAGATCGTATCGTTGCCGCCCTCGCCTCGAATATTGTCGTTGCCGGCTTCGCCATAGATTGTGTCGTCACCGTCGCCGCCCCAGATATCATCATTGCCGCTCCCGCCGTAGATCGTATCGTTGCCACCGTTGCCGTACAGGTTGTCGTTGCCTCCTCCCCCGTTGATCGTATCATTTCCACTCCCACCCTTGATCGTATCGCTACCTCCCTGGCCGTTGATGGTGAGATTGGCTGTTGAAGTGGAGCAGTCAATGCTATCGTTGTTATCTGTTCCCGTGATCGTCGTACCCGAGATGGTGACTCCGGAGCTGACCGTACAGCTCACGCCTTGCAGTGGACTGCCATCAGAGGGCTTCGTGAGAAGCACCCACGCAGCAGCTCCCAGCGCCAGGGCGGTGAGAAGCGTTCGTCCGAGTCTGGAACTCATGGGGCGTCGTCGCGGCCGACGGCGGCCGAGTCCGGCTCCCCACCGGATAAGCGGTTTACAGTGAAGCATAATCCTCCCTCCTGAGATCTTTGGGGGATTAGGGAAAAGACCGCTCAAGGGGAGCCGTCACACGAGTACGCGAAAATCAGCAACAGCTCATTTCCCTGTTCTCCCTGTTCCCCTGGGCCTATCTACTCCATTTGGCCCGACCCCTTCCTCCTTTGACCGAGGCTATTATACGCCAATGGCCTGAAAAGTCAATGGGAACGTATGCATCCGGTGCCTTTGTGCGCGCAGATTCGGGCAAGATGTATGAGGGCAGGCGACCAACTGGATTCGATCTCAGGCCGGCCGCAGGTGGAGATGAGTTCGTACGGAGCTCGCGGGGCGGGCAGCTGAATTTCAGGATGGGTTGCAGGCGATGCAACAACGCCTTCCACATAAAGCCTGCGAAGCAGGCGTGCAAACGTCGCCCGAAGCGAGCCGAAGGCGAGGCCATTCGAGAGACTGCCATTCCGCATTAAGCCCGCGAAGCAGGCGATCGGATAGAGCCCGGGGCGAGCCGGAGGCGAGCCCTAGGGTAACGGCGGCACCATCATCCCCCGAGCCCCCGAAGGGGGCGGCCCATCAGCATGGGCACACGCGGTGTGTGTGCAAACGGCGTCATGGTCCGCAACCGCATGGGCCGCCTGCGCGCGCGGGCTCGCATAAAGAAGGAGCAGGGGAGAATCTCGCCTCCGGCAAGAGCCGGAGGCAGTGCGGACGCGGGTCTCTGTCGGCGCGTTCGGGCTAACGGGCGGCTTTGGCGCTTGTGAGCGCTTCCTCGAAGACGTGTACGGCGAAGTCCACTTGTTCGGCATCTACGACGAGGGGCGGAGAGAAGCGGATGGCCGTCTCACCGCAACCCAGCAGCACGAGCCCGCGCCGGAAGCATTCCTGAATGACGCGGTCGCGCAGCGCGACATCTGGGGCGAGCGTCTGTCGGTCGCGCACGATCTCGACGCCGATCATCAGACCCAGACCGCGGACGTCGGCGACGCAGTCGGCGTGACGCTCGGCGACCTGCTGGAGTCCGCGCTTCAGGCGTTCCCCCATCAGGCGCGCGTTCTCGATGAGTCCGTTCTCCAGCAGTTCGAACGTGGCCAGTGCGGCGGCGATGGCGACCGGATTGCCGCCGAAGGTGGAGGCGTGCGCCCCCGCGTGCCAGTCCATCAACTCGGCGCGCGCGACTGTGAGCCCAAGCGGCAGCCCTGAGGCGATGCCCTTGGCGATGGTCATGATGTCCGGCACGAAATCGAAGTGCTCGCAGGCCCACATCCGGCCCGTGCGCCCCATCCCCGATTGCACCTCGTCGGCGATGATGAGCAGACCATATTTCTCGCGCAGACGATTCAACCCCTCGAAGAAGCTGCGCGGGGGGACGATGTATCCGCCTTCTCCCTGAATCGGTTCGACCACGATGGCGGCGACCTCCTCGGGGGGGACGGCCGTTTTGAAGACAACCTCCTCGATGAAGCGGATGCAGGCCTGTCCGACGTCTTCCCCATCGGTCTTGTAGGGGAATCGCAGAGGATTCGGGTACGGCACATGCGTGACGTCGAGGAGCTGGCGCCCGAAGCCGCGTCGTTGCGTCGTCTTGCTGCAGGTCAGCGAGAGCGCGCCGAGCGTGCGCCCGTGGAACGCGCCGTAGAAGGCGATGAATTTATCGCGGCGGGTGGCGTAGCGGGCGACCTTCAGGGCGCCCTCGATGGCTTCCGCTCCCGAATTCCCGAAGTGCACCCGCTTGGGGAAGTCGCCCGGCGTCACCTGCTGCAGCTTCTCCGCCAACTGGACGAGCTGCGGGTAGTAGTAATCGGCCGAGGCCAGGTGGATGAATTCCGCGGCTTGCCGCGCGATGGCATCCACGACCTTCGGATGCGCGTGGCCCGTATTGCAGACGGCGACGCCCGCGTTGAAGTCGAGGAAGTAATTGCCGTCCACGTCTTCGATGATGGCGCCGAACCCGCGCCGAATGACGAGCGGATACGGCCGCGTGTAAGAGGGCGAGACGTATCGCGCATCCTTCTCCACGATCTCCCGCGCCTTCGGCCCCGGGAGTTCGGTCTTGATCTGCGGCAGTTTGACGGTCATTTCCATAGGTGCCTCCTTGTGGGACGAAGAGATCATCTGCGGATGCGAGGCTGCGTCGCGCGAAGAGGCCGGATCGGCCTCACCCGGCGAACAAGTTCGTTCGCTGCATCGTCGGCGTGAATTTATGCGCGAACGCTTCCATGGTGCGCACGTCATCTTACACGATCGCCCTGTCCATTGGCAACGCGGGAGGCGCTTGACAGGCCCGCGGGCCATGGTGCTATGGTAGCGACCGGCGGGAGGGGGGTATGGTCCTCCCGCGATTTCGCGGACGAGGAGGAAAGATGTGGCTTCATGTGAGGGCGTTCGGTCTGGCTGTCGGTATAGTGTGGGGGCTTGTGATCCTCGGCGTGAGCCTTCTGGTCACGCTCAAGGGGACGGGGGGTGAGCATCTCAGCCGCTTGGGCTTGCTCTATCCCGGCTATCGCGTGACCTATCTGGGGAGCGTGATCGGATTCGTCTGGAGCGTGATCTACGGGTTCGTCGCGGGGGCTCTTCTGGCCTGGGTGTATAATAGGCTGTCGGGAGCGCGACGGCGATGAGGGTTCCGCTCTACAAACTGGCGCACGCGCGTTCGGGCGACAAGGGGGATGTGGCGAATATCGGCCTGATCGCCTACAAGCCCGAGTACTATCCGATCCTCGTCGAGCAGGTCACGGCCGAGCGCGTGCAGGAGTATTTCCGCGGCCTCTGTCGCGGCCCGGTGGAACGGTTCGAGTTGCCGAACCTGGGGGCGCTCAATTTCCTCCTGCATGGCGCGCTCGGCGGAGGGGGGACGATCTCGCTGCGGCTCGATGCGCAGGGGAAGACGTTGAGCGCGGCCCTGCTGCGGATGGAGATCGAAGTGGAGGATGAGCAAGCGCGTCGCTTGGGGATTCTCACAGAGGAGGGAGGGTGACGGCGATGACGTCTTTCAACCGCGTGCTCTACAGCGTGGAGAATGCTATTGCGCGGATCACGCTCAATCGGCCGGAGAAGCGCAATGCGCTGGATCCGCAGACGCTGGAGGAGTTGCCGCAAGCGTTCGCGCGCGCGGAGGAGGAGGCCACGGTGAAGGTCATCGCGCTCGGTGGGGCGGGGAAAGACTTCTGCGCGGGACTGGATCTGACGACCTTGCGGCAAGCGGCGGAGCCGGCAGTATTCGAGAAGATGCAGGATGCCGAACGTCTGGTTCGGCTCTTCCTCCAGATGCGGCGGATGACCAAGCCGATCGTAGCGGTGGTGCGCGGGCGGGCGTTGGGCGGGGGGTGCGGGTTGGCGACGGCCTGCGATATTGTTCTGGCGGCCGAGAGTGCGGAGTTCGGGTATCCGGAGATTCGGATCGGATTCGTCCCGGCGATCGTCAGCGTGCTCTTGCGGCGGTCGGTGGGGGAGAAGAAGGCGGCGGAGCTGATGTTGAGCGGACGTCGGATCACGGCCGTGGAGGCCGAGCGCCTGGGGTTGGTCACGTTCGTCTTTCCGGATGCGGTGTTCGAGCAGAAGTGCGAGGAGAAGCTCGCCGAGCTGGCCGCGCAGGGGGCGCAGGCGATGCGCTTGACCAAGCAGATTCTCTATCAGATTGACGGCCTGAGTTTCGAAGCGGCGCTCCGGGCGGCCGTGGATGTGAACGTGCTGGCGCGCTTGACCGAGGACTTCGCGCGAGGCGTGGCGGCGTTCCTGCACAAGTGAGGGCCATCGGGGGAGCGGCCGCGGAGGCGGGCGACTCCGCATCGTCGTCGGGCCGGCCCGACATCACGCATGGACGAGGAGTCGAGGGGGCGAGCGTCGGTGCTCGTCGTCGCGGCGGATGCCGTCGCGGCCGCGCAGCTCTGCGCGCGCCTGGAGCAGCTCGGATTTTCGGCCCTTCGATGGGAGATCGAGGCGAATCCCCATGCGCCGCCGGCCGAGGCGCGCCTTGTCCTCATCGAAGCGCGCGTGCCGATCGAACAGCTCCGATCCTGGATCGCTCGCGTGCGGGAGCATGAGTGGACGGCCCTGCTCCCTGTTCTCCTTCATGGGGGGAGCGAGCTGCTGGTATGGGAGACGGGAGCCGATGATGTCCTTCCAGCGGAGGATGAAGCGGAATGGGCGTGTCGCGTGCGGGTATGGGCGGCGGTGAGCGCGCGTCTGGAGCGACTGCTCGAGGAGCGGATCGCCGAGCGAACGGAGCTGCTGGAGCGCGCGCTCTCGGGGCAAGAGCACCTGCTCGAGGATGTGCGAGCGGCGCGCGCGCAGTGGGAGGCGACGTTCAATGCCATCGCGGATGGTCTGGTGCTGACGACGCCCGAGGGGATCATCGAACAGGCCAATGATGCGCTCGTGCGGTTTTTCGGCCTCTCGCGCGAGCGCTGGTTGGGGCAATCCTGTCGTCTGTTGTGGGAGCGGCTGGGGCGATCGGGGCCATGTCTGCATGAGCGGGTCGTGGCCACCGGACAGGCGCAGGAGGAGGACGTGGTGGAGGCTGCGACGGGACGCACGTTTCGCGTCCTCATCACGCCGGTGCGGTCGGTGCGCGGAGAGGTCCTGGGGCTGGTGCACATCTTTCGGGATGTCACCGTGGAGCGGCAACTGGAGCGGCAGGCGCGGCATGCCGAGCGCATGGTCCTGGCGGGACAGATCGTCTCTGGCATCGCGCACGAGGCGGCCACGCCACTTTCGATCATCGCCAATATCGCGGAGGCGTTATTGCTGGATGTGCCGTCGGAGAGCCCCATGGCGTCGGATTTGCGGAGCATCGTGGCGCAGGCGCGGCGCCTCACAGAGATGTTGCGCCAGCTTCTGGATTTCGTCCGTCAGGCGCCGCCCGCCTTTCGCGAGCTGGACGTGAACGCGCTCATTGAGGAGACGCTCGCGTTGCTGCGGTACAGCTTTCGCGCGGCCCGGATCGAAGTCGTCGCGGATCTGGAGCCGGAGCTGCCGCCGATCCGGGCCGATCGGCATCAGCTCCAGCAGGTCTTGCTCAATCTCTTCACGAATGCGCTTCACGCGATGCCGGAGGGCGGGCGCTTGTGCGTGCGCACGGAAGTGCGCTCGGGCGCGCCGAAGCAGGTGCAGATCACGGTCGAGGATACGGGCGTCGGCATCCCGCCGGAGTATCTCCCGCGCATCTTCGATTTCTTCTTCACCACGCGGGCGGATCGAGGGGGGACGGGGTTGGGGCTGGCCATCGCGCGTCAGATCGTTGAGGCGCACGAGGGGACGATCGAGGTGGAGAGTGCGCCGGGGAGGGGGACGCGCTTCCGCGTGCGATTGCCGCTGCGCGCGGAGCCGATCCGCATCGAGGATCCCGGGAGCGTGGCCGAGCGCGCGCCTTGCGCGCGGGCGGAGGGCTCGGACACACTTTCCGGGTGAAGCTATGGAGCGCTTGAGCGTCCTCATCGTCGAGGATGATGTGCAGCTGGCCGAGGTGCTGGCGCGCTTTCTGCGCAAGCAGGGCTTCGAGGTCGAGACGGCGGCGGATGCTCGGACGGCTCTGGAGGCGATGCTCGAGCGCGTCTTCGACATCGTCCTGAGCGACCTTCGGCTCCCGGATCGCTCGGGGATCGAACTGCTGCAGGAGATCAAGCGCGCGTTTCCGGTGACGATCGTCCTCATGATGACGGCCTTCAGCTCGATTGATTCGGCGGTGGAGGCCGTGCGCATGGGGGCGGATGATTACCTGAGCAAGCCGCTGCAGCTTGAGGACGTGAGGATGCGGATTGAGCGCGCCCTGGAGCGGCGGCGGCTGCAGACGCGCGTGGCCGATCTGCAGCAGCAACTCACCGAGCGGTATCGCTTCGGCAACATCATCGGCAAGAGCAAGCCGATGCAGGAACTGTTCAAGGTCCTGGAGCGCGTGGCGCGCTCTTCGGCCACCGTGTTGATCGTGGGGCGCACGGGGACGGGGAAGGAGCTGGTCGCCCGCGCCATTCACTACAACAGTCCGCGCGCGAAGGGGCCGTTTGTGGACATCAACTGCGGCGCGCTGCCAGAGGCGTTGCTGGAGAGCGAGCTGTTTGGCTATGTGCGCGGCGCCTTCACCGGAGCCACGGAGTCGCGGCCCGGATTGTTCGAGGTCGCGCACGGGGGCACGCTCTTTCTGGACGAAGTGGAGGCCCTGAAGCCGGAGCTGCAGGTGAAGCTCTTGCGCGTGTTGCAGGAGCGGGTGATCCGTCGCGTGGGGGGGCGAGAGAACATCCCCGTGGATGTGCGGATCATCGCGGCCACGAATCAGGACCTGGAGGCGGCCGTGCGGCGCGGGGAATTTCGCGAGGACCTCTACTATCGGCTCAACGTCGTCACGCTCTATCTGCCCGAGCTGCGGGAGCGGCGCGAGGACATCCCGCTCTTGGTCGAGCATTTCCTGCAGCAGTACGCGCGGGAGAACAATCAGCCGGTGCGCCGATTCTCGACCGAAGCCCTGCGGCTGCTCATGAGCTATTCCTGGCCGGGGAATGTGCGCGAGCTGCAGAACGCCGTCGAGTATGCGCTCACCATGAGTACGGAGCCGGTGCTCACGATTCGCGATCTCCCCCCGCATATCAGCGGGATCGCGCCGACGGAGCGGTGGGCGCCTCCGGAGCGCGAACCGCGCACGCTGCAGGAGGTGGAGAGGCGGCATATCCTGCGCATTCTCGAGGAGACGGGGGGGAACCACACGCGGGCGGCGGAGATCCTCGGCATTGATCGGCGCACGCTCTATCGCAAGTTGGAGAAGTACAAGATCCCGCGGGATTCCTCTCGGCGAGGAGAGCGCGCGAATGGGGCCTCCCATGAGGGGTGAGTTCGAGTGGATTCGGAGGATTCGGGAGCGAGCGCGCCGCTTTGCTCCCGAGCTGGTCGTGGGGATCGGCGATGACGCGGCGATTCTGGAGCGTTCTCCGGGGAAGTGGTGGCTGGTGACGACGGACGCCTTGATCGAAGGCGTTCACTTTCGGCGCGAGTACGCGCCGGCGCATCTGCTCGGGCAGAAGGCGCTCGCCGTGAATCTGAGCGACATCGCGGCCATGGGGGGGCAGCCCCGCTTCTTCGTGCTCTCGCTCGCCGTGCCGGGGGATTTGGAGGAGGCGTATGTGGAGGACTTCCTGGCGGGGATCATCGCGGCTGCCGACCGATATGCGACGATCCTCATCGGGGGGAACCTCGCGGCCTCGCCCTCCGGTCTCGCCATCACGGTGACGCTCATCGGCGAATGTGCGGCGCATCGGGCCGTGCGCCGCGATGGGGCGATGCCGGGAGAATTGATCTGCGTCACGGGGCAGCTCGGCCTCTCAGCGTTGGGATTGAAGCTCCTGAGCGAGGGGTATCGGCTGAGCGACCAACTTTGCGAGCGCGCGCGGCGGCCGATCCTGGCGCATCTGGCGCCGGAGCCGCGCGTGGCCCTCGGTCGCTATCTGGCCGAAGCGGGCGTGGCCCGCGCCATGATTGATCTGAGCGACGGCCTCTCGCAAGACCTTCTCCATCTCTGCGAGGAGAGCCGTGTGGGGGCAGTGATCTCTGCCGAAGCCCTTCCGGTCGTCGCGGAGGCGATGGAATTCGGCGCCGATCCTCTGGAGCTGGCCCTGCATGGGGGGGAAGATTATGAGCTGCTCTTCACCCTGAAGGAGGAGGAGGCCGCTCGGCTCGAGGAGGCGAGGGCGCGCTTCCCCGATCTCCCAGTGACGTGCATTGGACGCACGACGGGGGAAGCCGGTCAGGTGTATCTGGAGCGCGCCGGGCATCGAGAGCGGCTTCTGCCGCGCGGGTACGATCATTTCCGCGCGCGACCGCTCAAGGAGTGATGCCCGCCCATCTCCGGCACGCGAAGGGGACAGGCAAGCGCGCGGAGAGCCGCCCGCAGGCGTCCCTCCGGCGCGCGCGTGTTCGCGAAGCGGCCCGTCGGGGCCGCGCGCCCTTTATGCGATCGAGACCAGCTCAATATCGAAGATGAGCGTCTGCCCGGCCAGGGGGTGATTCGCATCGAGCGTCACCGTCTCCTCGGTGAGCTTCGCCACGGTGATGGGGATCACTCTCCCGGACTCCGTATGCAGCTCGAGCGTCATCCCCTCCACCAGCTCGAAGTCCACGTGCAATTCCGAACGCGGGACCTCCTTGACGAACTCCTCAATGTAGGCCCCGTAGGCTTCCTCGGGAGGAATCTCGACGGTCTTCTTCTCGCCGACCTGCATGCCGATGACGGCTCGCTCGAAGCCAGGGATCACCATGCCCGCGCCGACGACGAACTCCAGGGGCTCGCCCCCTTCCGAGGAATCGAAGATGGATCCATCGCGCAAGCGCCCTGTGTAGTGGACGCGAACGATACTGCCTCGCTCAGCCCGTTGACTCATCCTTTCACGTCTCCTTTGCTCTCGACGCTCTCGGAGCGTCAAAGAAAAATCGGCTCATAACCTGTCGAGGGTCATGAGCCGCGACCTCGGCCACTCAAAACCCGCAACGGTTATGACCGAGCGAGAGTATAGCACCATCGCAGAGGCAGCGCAATCGCGACTGAAGGGCGCGCCTTGGCGAGTGGAGCGCCGATGTGGTAAGGTTTCCCGCCATGCGACGCATCACCTATCGCGAAGCGGGTGTGGACCTGGAGGCCGCCCGCGCGGCGAAAGACGCCATCAAGCGGCTCGCCCGGACGACATTCACTCCGGAGGTCTTGGGGGACATCGGGGGATTCGGCGCGCTCTTCCGTCCGGATTTCTCCGCGTATCGCGATCCCGTCCTGGTCTCCAGCGTGGACGGCGTGGGGACGAAGTTGAAGGTCGCGGCTCTGGCCGGGCGACATCAGACGGTCGGCTATGATGTGGTCGCGCACTGTGTGAACGACATCCTCGTGCATGGGGCGCGGCCGCTCTTCTTCCTCGATTACATCGCCATGGGGACGTTGGTGCCGGAGGTCGTCGCGGAGATTGTCGAGGGGCTCGCGCGCGGATGTCGCGAGTCCGGATGCGCGCTCGTGGGGGGAGAGACGGCGGAGATGCCCGGCGTCTACGCCCCGGGCGAATATGATCTGGTGGGCTTCATCGTCGGTGTGGTCGAACGCGCGCGTCTGCTGGATGGTCGGCGCATTGAGCCCGGAGATGTCGTCATCGGCCTCGCCTCATCCGGTTTGCACACGAATGGCTATAGC
>BEHM01000057.1 GCA_002923315.1 bacterium HR10 | reverse complement strand
GCGTCCGGGGCCCTGTCCCTCTCCCTCGCGCGCGATCACATCGCCCACGCGGGAGCCACCCGGGCCTTGCCCCACGTGCTTCTTCTTGCGGTAGTCGTATCGGAACTTGTACTCCTCCAGCGAGCGGATCGGGATGCGAATGGTCTTCTTCCCGTCCGAGAGGATGATGGACTCATTGGCGACGATGGAGCCGAGATTCTTTCGGATCGCCTCGCGGACGCGCTCCTTATGGCGCTCCTGATCGAGGTATCCCTTGCGTTGCAACGACCAATCATGCCGATGAACGAGCATAGGACACCCTCCCCGCGGGCGCGCGCGAGGATCCCGACGCGCCCTCAGGCTCGCGAGAGCAAGGAGCCGACGTAGTTGAGCAACTCATTGGCGCATACGGAGCAGTAGCCGTGTTCCCGGATCAACCGATCAATCACCTCATTGAGGCGCCGGAGCTGATCCGGATCGGCCGTCTTGCTCGTCGTCGTGATGCGCACGACGTCCTTCAGATCGGCGAAGATCTTCTTCTCGATGGCCTCGCGCAGCCGCTCGTGCGACCGGTAATCGAAGGTCCGCCCCTTGCGCGCGTAGCTGGAGATGCGGATCAGGATCTCTTGCCGGAAGGCGTTCTTCGCGTTCTCGGAGATACCGATCTGCTCCTCGATCGAGCGCATCAGTTTCTCATCGGGCTCGACCTCCTCCTCCGTGATCGGGTCCTTGAGCTTCTCCTTATTGCAATAGGCCTCGACGTTATCCAGATATTTATCGCAGAGGGTGCGGGCCATCTCCTCGAAGGAGTAGACGAAGGCGCGCTGGACCTCGTTCTTGGCGATCTCGTCGTATTCTTTCCGCACCATGGCGATGAGGTTCAAGTAGCGCTCGCGATCCTCGGCGGAGATGCCCGTATGCTGATCGAAGCCGTCGCGGATGGCGCGCAGCGCATCAATGGGGGTCAGGCAAGTGATCCCATCGCGCACGAGGGCGCTCGAGAGCCGATTGATGATGTAGCGGGGCGAGATCCCCTCCATCCCCTCCCGCTCGGCCTCCTCGCGCAGCTCCTTCACGTCCTTGGCCTTGAAGTCGTCCACGTCCTGGCCATCGTAGAGCTTCATCTTCTTGATGAGGTCAATGTTCTGGCGCTTGGAGGGTTGCAGCCGCGTGAGGACGGCGAACATGGCGGCCACCCGCAGCGTGTAGGGCGCGATGTGCACGTGCTTGGGCGCCTCGCTCTGATCGAGCAGCTTCTTGTAGATCTTCTCCTCGTCGGAGACGCGCAGGTTGTACGGCACGCGGATCACGATGATGCGGTCTTGCAGAGCCTCGTTCTTCTTGTTCGCCACGAAGGCGTTGTACTCGTTCTCGTTCGTGTGCGAGATGATGACCTCGTCGGCGTAGATCATGGCGAAGCGACCGGTCTTGATGGACTGCTCCTGCGAGAGCGTGAGCAAGCTGTAGAGGAACTTCTCATCGCATTTGAGCATCTCGATGAACTCCATGATGCCGCGGTTGGCGATGTTCAACTCCCCATCGAAGCGATAGGCGCGGGGATCGGACTCCACGCCGACTTCGCCGATGACGGCCAGATCCACCGACCCCGTCAGCTCCGTGATGTCCTGGCTCTTGGGATCGGACGGGGAGAAGGTCCCAATGCCGATGCGCTCCTTCTCGGAGAAGACGATGCGCTCGACCAGGACATCCTCGTGTCGCCCGTGGTAGACGTGTTCGAGGTTGTACTGGCAGCGGGGACAGAGATCGCCCTCGATGTAGATGCCGTAGTGGCGCTCGATCTCCGGGCGCAGGTCGTGCGGGATCAGGTGCAACGGCTCCTCGTGCATGGGGCATCCCTTGATCCCGTAGAGGGCGCCCTCATCGGTGCGCGTGTACTGCTCCAGCCCGCGCTTGAGCAGGGTGACGATGGTGGACTTACCGCCGCCCACTGGCCCCATCAGCAGCAGGATGCGCTTGCGCACCTCCAGGCGTTGCGCGGCCGACTTGAAGTACTCGACGATCTTCTCGATCGCTTCGTCAATGCCGAACAGCTCCTTGGAGAAGAACTTGTACCGCGTGATCTCATTGGGCTGCCCCTCGTTGATCTTCTCCACGCCGGCGGCCAGGATCATATCGCAGATGCGCGCGTGCGCCAGGCGGGCGATCTTGGGGTTCTGCGTCACCAGCTCGAAGTACTCGCGGAAGGTACCCTCCCACCGGAGCTTCTCCCGCTCCTGGCGGTGTCGTTCCAGAAGCTCGGCGATGTTCAGCTTCTTGTTCCTCTCCTCCATAGCCTGCCCTCCTCGCCCTTCCCCGCTCGGGGAGAACGGGTGGACGTCTCCTGAAGAAAAAAATTCCGGAATGTCCAAAGAGCGATTGGTTTTGGTCTCGGTCCCAAAGATCGGCGTGTGTGTCCCGCTGTCCGCGAATTCGTCAATCAGCGCTTGGCGTGCTCAGGCTCGACGCGCGAGCCTGATCGCCGGTTAGTATACCTGAAATCCGCTCACGGCTCAAGAACCACGCAGGGCTGAATCATCCCGCGTTCGGGCTGACTCTCGCCCACGGCCACCAGGTGCTCGCGGTCATCCAGAAGTCGGACATACGTTCGATGCTGGATCCCGCGCCCGGGGATCGCTTGCCCGTGGCGCACGCGTTGCAGGTCGGATTCCGAGAGTCGGAGCATGGGGAGGTCCGGCAGCGCCTCAGCGAGCGGGATGAGCGCTTCGGCCGCCCGGCCCGCGCGGGCGAGCGCCTCGAAGGCGTCCAGCGGCAGGGCGCGCGCCAGCGTGAACTCCCCGACGGCCGTCCGCACGAGCCCGTGCAGGTATGCGCCGCATCCCAGGCGCTGCCCGATGTCGTGCGCGAGAGCGCGCACATAGGTCCCCGCCGAACAGCGCATGCGGATGGTGAACTCCGCCGTCCCATCCGCGAAGCGCCGGAGCATCGCCCCATCATCCTCCACCAGCTCCAGCTCCTCGATCCGCACGCGAATGGGGGAGCGCTCGACGGACTGCCCCCGCCGCGCCAGTTTGTAGAGTCGGACGCCCTCCTTCTTCTTGGCCGAGTACATTGGGGGGATTTGCTCATATTCTCCCCGAAATTCCGCGAGCACGCCTTCGATGTCCGCTTCCGAGATCTGCGAGGTGTCGCACACGGGCGTCGTGGGCTTCCCCGTCGCATCGTAGGTATCGGTGGCCAAGCCCAGGCGCACGCGCGCGCGATACTCCTTGTCTCGCGCCATGAGGAAGCGCTGCAGTCGCGTGGCTTTCCCCACGCAGAGCACCAGGACGCCCGTGGCGATTGGGTCCAGCGTCCCCGTGTGTCCCACGCGCTTCATCCGCAGCGCGCGCCGCACGCGCTGGACGACGTCGTGCGAGGTCAGTCCGACCGGCTTATCAATGACCAGGAGACCGTGCAGTTCCATCATCCGTTCGCTCGTTCTCGAAAGATCACGCGCACGCCCTTTCGCCAATCCTCCGCGATCCCAATTTTATAGATGGGGACGCGCGGGTCAATCCAGCGCGCCACCAGATCGAAGGTGGGGTGAAAGCGCAGCAGCGGTGCGATGATGAAGAGGAGCGCCGGCCGATCGGCGATCTCCAGGCCCGGGAAATAGCCGCGTCGCGTCAGATCGCCCCGCCGGCGATACCACTCGATCCGCAGCCAATAATCCACGGCCTGCATGGGCACTTCCACATCCTCCTCCACTTTCAGCTCCAGGAGCACGAGTTGCCGCTCCTCGGTGATTCCGAGCAGGTCCACGAGCCCGTAGCCCTCATCACCGGAGATCGGGATTTGCGGATAGAGGAAGCGCGGATCGAGCCGCGCGTCCACGCGGCGCACATCTTCGCGGATCAGCTCCTCCAGCCATCGCTCGGCCTGGAGGCGGTAGAAGGGATGCGCCTTCTCCTCACTCTCCGGATGGCGGATGCGCGCCACCTCGTGCACGAGGCGCGCGAATGCTTCCCAATCCTCGCGCAGCGGTTGCTTTTTGGCGCCGACGCCGAACTGCAGGCCCGCGCGGGAGAGGCGCGCGATCTCCAGCCCGCGCAGGCGCAGCGATTCCACAGTGGATCCCGGACGCCGATAGACGCGCAGCAGTCCCGGAGCCAGTCCGAGGGCGCGCTCACGCAGCGGATGCGGAGGGAGTTCGCCGACAGCGCGAGGGAGTCGCCGCGCGCGCGGATCAAAGAGCATCCCTTGATCGAAGGGCGTCACCGCCACGAGCGCGCCGCGTCGCTCGTCCACCTCGTACAGCTCGATGCGCAGATCCGCGCGACGCAGGACGGTCAGGCGCCGCGCGAGCGTCGCCGTCCTTCCAGCGGGCGCCAGCAGCAGGAGGTGCCGCGCGTCCGCCCCTCGCGGAGACGTCGTCGCACATTCCCACCAGATCACGCCAGCGGTCACCAAACCATCCACGTGCGTCTGCGGCTCGTGTGAATTCACGGCGATGGCGATCGCGCGCTCCCCGCCGCGCGTCAGGATCATCCTTGTGTAGATGCCCGAGAGGTGTCGCGCATCATCGCGATGCGTCGCCACGTACTCGATGCGCGCACCCCACTGCCGCTCGATCATCCGGCAGATCGTGGATTCAAAGGCGCGCCGTCGGTCGCGCGCCGCCTCCTCCGCCGGGGCCTCCACTGGATGGATCTCCAGTGTGCTCGGGTGCGGTCGCGGAGGCCGTGTCAGCCGCAGGATCAAGCGGTCTCCTCGGATGGCGTAGGCCTCGATCCGCCAACATTCGGAGAAATCCTCGCCCCAGAGCGTGAGGATCAGCTTCCCGAAGGCCGGCGCGATCGAGATCTGCTCCCCGCGCGCCCGCATGAGCGGCCATCCGTCAAGTCGGCAGATCCATTCCGGCCGACGCGCGAGGAACGCCGAGAGATCATACCGAGCGCGGGCGAGATCGGAGATCGTCGTGAGATCGCACCTCATGGGCGAATGGCGGCGATGTGGCGGCCAGCGTCGCGCGCCTCACGGTCGCGCCGCCGTCGAGGGGGAGGCCACCGATTCCGCGATCTCCTCATGCGGCACGGCTTCGCGATACGAGCATTCCTGCCGGTGGCAGTAGTGGATGCGTCCATCCCGTCGCGTCACCTTCTCGAGCACGAAGGGACTGCCGCACTGCGGACAGGCGCGGTTCACCGGACGATCCCAGACGGTGAAGGTGCAGTCGGGATACGCGCTGCATCCGTAGAAGAGGCGGCCACGACGCGAACGTCGGACGACCAGCTCGCCGCGGCAGTCGGGCCTCGGGCAGGGAATCCCGAGGGTCTCCACTTTGACGTAGGAGCAAGCCGGTCGCCGGCTGCAGGCGATGTATTCGCCGTATGGCCCCTGCCGCAGCAGGAGCGGAGCGCCGCATTCCGGGCACGCCTCCTCAAGCACGCGATCGGGAGCCGCCAATTGTCCGTCTCGCCCAATGCGCCGCGTGTTCGTGCACTCCGGATATCCCGAGCAGGCGAGGAATTGCCCGAATCGGCTCCGGCGCCGCACCATCTTCCGACCACACTTGTCGCAGATGACCTCGGTCTCCTCTTCCGAGAGATTTTGCGTCGCCCCGCAGGAGGGACAGGCCAGAAACGGCCCGTAGCGACCGACTTTCTTCACCATGAGCGCCCCGCACTGCGGGCATGCTCGGTCGGTCTCGACCCCCTTGCGCACGTCTTCCATCTGCTGCTCGGCGCGCGCCAGATCCGCGGCGAACTTCTGGTAGAAGTCCTTGAGGACCGTCACCCAGCTCACGCGCCCCTCTTCGACCTTATCCAGCTCCTCCTCCATCGCCGCCGTGTACTCCACGTCGAAGATGTCCGTGAAGTTCTCCACGAGCAGGTCGCACACGAGCCGGCCCAGCTCGGTCGGCTTGAAGCGGCCCTGCACCTTCTGCACGTAATCGCGGTCCTGGATGATGCTCAGAATCTGCGCGTAGGTGGAAGGGCGCCCGATGCCGTTCTCTTCAAGGGCTTTGACCAGTGAGGCTTCCGTATAGCGGGGCGGCGGTTGCGTGAAATGTTGCTCCGGCAGCAACTGCAGGAGCGTCAACCGCTCCCCCACCGTCACCTTGGGCAAGGTGGCTGCGGCGTCTTCGTCCTCCTCGCCCTCTTTCTCCTCCTTGGCCTCCTCGTAGACGGTGAGGAAGCCCGGGAACGTGAGCACCGAGCCCGTCGCGCGAAGGCCGAATTCGCCCGCTTGAATCTCGATGACCGTCTGATCGAAGAGTGCGGGCTTCATCTGCGAGGCGACGAACCGCTGCCAGATGAGCTTGTAGAGCGCCAGCTCATCGCGGCTGAGGTATGGAGCGACCTGTTCGGGCGTGCGGAAGACCGACGTCGGACGGATGGCCTCGTGGGCATCCTGCGCATCCTTCTTCGTGCGATAGACGTGCGGCTCCTCGGGCAGGAACGCCGAGCCATACTGCTCAGCGATGAAGCGGCGCACTTCGGCGAGCGCCGCGTCCGAGATCCGCGTCGAATCCGTCCGCATATAGGTGATGAGCCCGACGCTCCCCTCAGGCCCCAGCTCGACTCCCTCATAGAGCTTCTGCGCGATGTTCATCGTCTTCTTCACCGAGAAGCGCAGTCGGCGCGCCGCCTCCTGTTGCAGCTTGCTCGTCGTGAACGGTGGAGCGGGATTTCGCTTCTTCTCTTTCGTCTCGACGGCGGTGACGAGGAACTCGCTCGCGGCGAGCCGCTCGATCAGCGCCCGCGCTTCCGCTTCCGTTCGGATGTGCCATTCGTTCGGGCGAACCCCTTCATCGAAGGCGCTCGTTTTGATGCTCCGTTCGCCGATGCGGACCAACTGGGCCACAAACGGCGGCGGCTCCGCGGCCGAGAGACGAGCGCGGATCGTCCAATATTCGGTCGGGACGAACTGCTCGATCTCCCGCTCGCGTTCGACGATCAAGCGCAGGGCGACCGATTGCACGCGCCCGGCCGAGAGTCCGCGGCGCACCTTCTTCCACAACAGCGGGCTCACGAGGTAGCCGACGAGCCGATCCAGGATGCGCCGCGCTTGCTGCGCTTCGACCTTGTTGCGGTCAATCTCCCCGGGCTGCCGAAAGGCTGCGCGCACGGCCTGCGGCGTGATCTCGTGAAAGAGGACGCGGTAGACCGGCTTCTTCTCGCGCGGGCCGACCAGCTCTTCCTTCAGGTGCTGGCAGATGGCTTCCCCCTCGCGATCGGGATCGGCCGCCAGATAGATCGCCTCGGCCTCGCGCGCCGCGCGCTTGAGCTCGGTCAGGATCCGCCGGTTGTTCTTCTTGATCTCGTCGGGGATGATGACGTAGGTCGGGCGGAAGTCGTTCTCGATGTCCACGCCCAATTCTTTCTCGGGCAAGTCCTTGATATGCCCGACCGAGGCCATGACGGTGAAGTCGCGGCCCAGGTATTTGTTGATCGTCTTGGCCTTGGCGGGCGATTCGACGATGACGAGTTTCTTGGCCATTTCACAACTTCTTCACGAACTGCTTCCCCGGCAACTGTCTGATTTTATCTTTCACCTCGAGCTCGAGCAAGACGCGCATCAGCTCGGGGACCGGCAGACCGCTTCGCACGAGCAACTCATCAATATGCGTGGGCGCGTCGAACTGGAGGACATCGAGCACGCGTTGCTCGCTCTCATTCAGCGGCAGCTCCGGCTGAAGCGCCAGCACTTCTTCCCGTCGCAAGATCTCTTTTCGGATGTCGAGGGGCAGCTCCTCGACGACGTCGCGCCAGTACTGCACGAGCTTCGCGCCGCACTTGATGAGATAATTGGGGCCGCGGCTCTGCAGTGCCGTGATCGGTCCGGGGATGGCGAAGACCTCGCGGTCTTGCTCAAGCGCCAGACGCGCTGTGATGAGCGAACCGCTGTGTTCGGCGGCCTCCACGACGACCACGCCGAGGCTCATGCCGCTGAGGATCCGATTCCGAAAGGGGAAATTCTGCGGCAGCGGCGAGACGCCCATCGGGAATTCCGTCAGCAGCACACCGTGGTGACGAATCTCTTCAGCCAGGGCGCGATGCTCGCGGGGATAGGTGATGTCGAGCCCCGTGCCGAGGACGGCGACGGTTCGTCCCTTCGCCTCCAGCGCTCCCCGGTGCGCCGCCGCATCAATACCGCGCGCGAAGCCGGAGACGATCACCAGCCCGCGCTCGGCCAGATCGCGCGCCAGTTGCGTCGCGACGTTCACCCCGTACGGCGACGGCCGGCGCGTGCCCACGATCGCCAACGCGGGCGCCGTGAGGACATCCACCTGCCCCCATGCGTAGAGGACGATGGGGGGATCGTAAATGCGGCGCAGCAACGGCGGATAGCGCGGGTCTTCGAGCGTGAGCGCTTCGGCCCCCACTCGAGCCAATTTCCTCAGCTCGATCTCCGCCTGTCGTCGGGGCTCTTCCGAGTGGAGACGATCAATCGTCTCATCCTCCAGTCCGAGCGCCTGCAGCTCCGCGCGCGAGGCCGCGAAGATGTCCGTCGGTGAGCCGAAACGCTCCAGCAGCCGCGCGGCCGTGCGCGATCCGATGCCGGTCACCAGGCTCAAGGCGATCCAATCTCGCAGGTTCGCGCTCATCGCCTCGTCGCTCCTCTCGACGAAACCGGTGCCGCCTCCTCATCCTTCGGGAAGGCTTCGCCTCCCACAGCAGGCGTCCCGACGTCCTGGGAGTTTACCAGAGGATGCCGGAGGCGACAACGACGGATCAGACCTTCTCCGACGCCCCTTGTGTTCCGAAGAGCCAATCCACCAGCGATGTCGTCACGCCAAAGCGCGCGTCCTCCCGATCGCGATGATGAAGTTGATGATGCCGTTGCCGGCGCCGCATCCACGCCGTTCGCGGTCGTCCGAAATGGGCCACGTAGTGCGTGAACTCGTAGAGCAGGTATCCCGCCCACAAGCCGATCAGAAGAGCCGCCGCTTTCGGCCAGGAGCCGAGCGCGCTCGCGAAGAGCAGAAACAGCAGCGCGCTCAAGGACGCGCTCGCCGAGAAGCGGATGAAGATCGAGCCCACCGCCTGCGGGGCCGCGTGATGGATCCCGTGAGCGCGGTGGAGAAAGGCGCGCACTCGCGCTGATCGCGCCCGTGCGTGCAATCCTCGATGAACGGCGTACTCCAGAAAGGGCCAAAGCAGCAGACCCACGAGACTAAGCCCGAGCAGTGTCGGCCACGCCGAAGGATCGCGCGCGACCGCTCCCGCGCCGAGCGCCACTCCCGCGGCGAGGTAGAGGAAGAAGGGTTTGAAGTGCACGCGGCACACGCGAAGCCATTCGCCTCGCCGGTGGCCGATAGGTGTCGCTGCCTGGGACATGTCACTACGCTTTGCGGAATCCATGCCAACGTGGCGGAGGCGCGTGGGAATCGAACCCACCGGCGTCAGCTCTCGCTGTCGCCCACCGGGTTTGAAGCCCGGGGAAGTCACCAGACCCCATTCGCCTCCGCTTCAGGAGGTCCCACATGTCTCATCGCGCGAACTCGCGCTCATTGTAGAGCCTCCTCGTCTGCAGAAGCAAGGGGGGAGAGGCTCGATGTGAGAACGCCGATCTCTCCTCGCAATGCGTAGGGACGCGGGGTCAGGGGACGGCGAGCAAGGCGATACCATGTCGGTTCGCGAGCGCGAGCAGCTCGGTGCGATCCATCAGCAGGGTCTTCCGCGCGGTGATAGCCAGCGCCGTCGCTCGGCATTCGATCATCGTCTGGATCGTCGGGGCGCCGATCACTGGGACATCGAAGCGCATATCCTGATGCGGGCGGGCGACTTTGACGACGACGAAGGGGCGCCCGCGAAGGAGGGAGGCCGCTCGGCGGATCGTCGCATCGGTCCCTTCCATCGCCTCGATGGCGACGACCGCGCGATCTTTCACGGCGATCGTCTGTCCCAGATCCAGTCGCGCGATCTCGCGAGCGATCTCCAGCCCATAGCGAAGGTCCTCCATCTCGGCCGAGGAGGGGGCGCGCGCCGTCAGCACGCCTTCGGGCGCGAGCAGCTCCGGGACGAACAGCGTGGAGTCCACGACCTGGATCCCCTCGCGCTCCAGCTCGGCGACGACGGCTCCGATCAAACTGTTAGTGTTCTTCCTCGGCAGCCGCATCAGGAGTTTGAGCATCCGCCAATCGGGCAGGGCGGGGCCGAAGATCTGCACGTGCTTGACCTGACCGGCGAGGACAGCATGCGTGACGCCGTGTTCGCGAAAGAATTCGATCAGGTGGCCGAGTTGGCCAACGCCCAACCAGCGGACGATGCGCGCCTGACGCTCGATCTCCGGCGAGGTCTCCTCGCGAATGGCCGCGACGACCATCTCGACGCCGCGTCGCCGCGCGCCGTCCAGGACGAGGAAGGGGAATCGCCCGTTTCCGGCGATCAGACCATAGCGTCGCTCGCTCTCGGGCCGACTCACTTCACGATGCCCCGTTGCGAGGTCTCGATGAAGGCGATCAGGTCTTGGATCTCCGGGATGTGCCCGAGTTCCCGTCGCAGGGCTTCGAGCGCTTGCGTCGTGTTGAGCTTGGAGGAGAGCAACAGGTGAAAGGCGCGATCAATCGCTCGACGCTGCTCCTCGGTGAAGCCCTTGCGACGGAGCCCGACGGTATTGGGGCCGTAGCATCGCGCGTGGTTCCCCGCGCAGAGCGAATAGGGCAGAACGTCCTTCACCACGACGGCGTACGCGCCCACGAAGGCGTACTTCCCGATCCGGCAGAACTGGTGCACGCCGACGTAGGCCCCGAGCGTCGCGTGATCTTCGACGCGAACATGACCGGCCAAAGAAGCTCCGTTGGCCATGATGACGTGGTTGCCGACGTGACAATCGTGCGCCACATGCGCCTGCACCATGAGGAGATTGTCATCCCCGATGACGGTGACGCCCCCGCCGCCCTCGGTCCCGCGGTGGATCGTCACATACTCGCGGATGCGATTGCGTCGGCCAATGAGCACGCGGCTCGGCTCGCCCTTGTACTTCAAATCCTGCGGGATTTGGCCGATCGAGGCGAAGGGGAAGATGACGGTCTCCTCGCCGATCTCCGTCGGCCCCTCGATGACGCAATGGGCGGCCACCCGCACGCGGTCGTGAAGGATCACCTCATCACCGATGATCGTGTAGGGGCCGATCTGAACATCCTCCCCCAACTCGGCGCGCGGGCTCACGATGGCCGTCGGATGAATGGTGATGCTCACGCGCTCTCCTCCGGCGCAGCGTCCGAGGGGTCAGGGGCGCCGGGCGCGGACTCCTCCTGCAGGGCGGGGACGTGAAGCGCGGCGGCGTTCTTGCGCACCGCTCCAATGTCCACGAGCGAGGAGGTGATCTCAGCTTCCGCCACAAGTTGCCCATCCACGTAGGCTTCGCCGCGCAACCGAATGTAGCGCGACTTCAGCCGAAGGACCGTCAGCTCCAACCGCAGCGTATCTCCGGGGACAACCGGTCGTCGGAACTTCGCCTTGTCAATGCCGGTGAAGAAGACAAGCTTATTGCTGGCGTCGGCCACCTCATGATACATCAGCACGCCCGCCGTCTGCGCCATCGCCTCGATCACCAGCACACCGGGCATGACCGGCGCGCCCGGGAAATGGCCCTGGAAGAAGAATTCG
>BEHM01000056.1 GCA_002923315.1 bacterium HR10 | reverse complement strand
CGTCGCGACCACTCCCGTCTGATGGAAATCGGCCATTGTCGTCCTCCTACAGGAGGGTGCAGGTGAGCTCACCTCAGCACTCGCCGCGTTCAACGAGCGACCCTCTTCCCCCCTCGACGGCGGGAGACCGGCACATCATCTACGACCTCCGGCGACGCCGCCTCCTCCAGCTCCGATGGGCGCTCCGCCGAAGCCGCCCGCTGTTTTCTGTTCTTCCAGATCAAAAAGGCGATGCCGCCATAGAAGATGGCGACCAGAAGTATGACGACGATCAATTCCACGTTCACGCCCCCCTCCCCAATACAGACCTTCGCGGAGAGCGAAGGAAGATACCGACTGAGGGATCACCGAATCCTCATCAGAAGCGATATATCCTTCGACACGGGAGGGGCGCGTTTGATCGGTAAGTGATGAGTGTCCGATGGGAGCAAGAGGCTCGCGTCCGGTTCCTCACCGAATCGGCTCTCGCACGGCTTCGGCCATGAGAGCCGAGCGCATGAGGGAGAGAGGACGCTCTTGCTCTGAAGATGTTTCTCGGGCCGAGCGTTTCGGAGAGCCGGCTGTGAAGGATCTGCCGAAAACGGCGAAGGTGCGGTCCCGGACATCGTCCGGAACGGACATCGAAGCCAGGCTTGCCCACTCTCCTCTTCAAGAGGAGTCCCGGCAAATGCGGGCACCAGCAGAAGGCACAAGAAGACACCCCCAAAGAGACGAAGACCTCTTCGAGGATGAACCCTCTTTTCGCGGAATCGCCCCCATTCGCTCCGAGCCCGCATCACCGCCCTAAGCATAAGAAGCCGCCGAATGCCCTGTCAAGACGCGTGTATCCACCCAGTATCTTCGTGCGCGCAGACTCGCGACAGAATGGGGCCTACGAAGCCGGCGTCCGAACGTCGCCCGGGGCGAGCCGAAGGCGATGTCATTCGAGAGGCGACTATTCCGCATCAAGCCCGCGGAGCGGGTGTGCGAGTATAGCCCAGGGCGAGCCGGAGGCGAGCCCTGGGACAACGGCGCCACCATCATTCCCCCAAGCCCCCGAAGGGGGGCGGCCCATCCGTGCAGTCGCACACGGCGTTCGTGCGGACGGCGTCATGATCCGCCTCCGCATGGGCCGCCCGCTCGCGCGGGCTTGGAATGGGGGGCTCCCTGTTCCTAGGGCTCGCTGCGCTCGCCCTAGGCTAAACTCGAACGCCCCCTTCGGGGGCTCACATGTGGAATGGGGTTGGCCTCGTGATGTTCGCTTCGCTCGCCCCGGGCTACATTCAGTCGCCCGCTTCGGGGGCTTGTCCGAAGCGACTCATTCCGCCCATCGCTCCCAGCCGCCCCCCTCATGACCGAACCGAAAGATCGTCGGATGCAGAGCCTCGGCCAAAATCTCCAAGGATTCGACCAAGCGCGGTCCCGGCCGATTGAAGAATTGATTCCCATCGGCGACAATGACCCGACCTTCGCGCACGGCGCGAAGCTGCGGCCACTCTCGCCGCCGCGTGAGAAGGGGCATCTCCCGACGCGTGCGCGCGATATCGAACCCGCAGGGCGCGATGACGATCACCTCCGGGTCCTTCGCCACCACGTCCTCCCATTTCAGCCAGGGGGCGTGACGACCCGCTTCGCCGAAGAGATTCACCCCACCGGCCATCTCGATGAGCTCCGGCATCCAATTCCCCCCGGCCATGAGCGGCTCGATCCACTCGATGTACGCGACCGTGGGTTTGGGAGAGAGCGCGCGCGCCGTCTCAGCGATCGCCGCCATCCGACGGCGCAACGTGGCGACCAACTCCTCTCCCCGTTCGGGGACGCCCAGGGCCTGCGCGACCTGTCGAATGCTCTCCCACACATCGGCCAGAGCGTTCGGCTCCACGGAGACCACGCGCACCGGATAGTCGAGCCACTCCCGCACGGCTTCTTCGACCTCGTTCACGCTGACGGCGCACACAGCGCATTGCGATTGCGTCACGATCACATCGGGGCGCAGCGCGCGCAAGCGTTCCCCGTGCACGCGATAGACCGAGAGGCCCTCCTGCACGATCGCCTTCACCCGCTCATCAATCTCATAGCTCCATCCCTCGACGGGGAACTTCGGCTCCGTGCACGCGGGCAATCGTCGAACCGATTCCGGGTAATCGCATTCGTGCGACCGCCCGACCAGATGCTCTTCAAAACCGAGCGCGCAGATGATCTCCGTCGCGCTCGCGATCAGAGAGACGATGCGCGGCATGGGACGTCTCCTCCTCGGGAGGTGAACACTGGATTCGACCATCGCGCGCAGAGACGGTCGTTCTCTTCAAGCGGATCTCGAAGAGCTTCGGCCACAGCTTGCCCGTCACGAAGAGCCGATCGCGCTCGGCGTCATACGCGATGCCGTTGAGCACATCCACCGGACGCGCGCGATCCTCCGGGCTCAGCAATCCGGTGAGATCAATCCAGCCCAAGACGCGCCCCGTCCGCGGCGAGATGCGCGCGATGCATTCTGTCTGCCACACATTCGCATGGATCTCCCCCCGCACGTATTCCAGTTCGTTCAAGAACCGCACGGGTCGGCCACGGTCGCGTACCTGCAGGCGTCGCACCTCGTGGAACGTCTCCGGGTCCAGAAAATAGAGCGTCGCCGTCCCATCACTCCGAATGAGATGCCGGCCATCGTGGGTGAGTCCCCATCCCTCGGTCGCGTAAGTGAACGTGCGGAGCAGACGGAACGTCTCCTTCTCGTACACGAACCCCGTGCGCTCGTGCCAGGTGAGCTGGATGAGGTGGTCCCGCCAGAGTGTCAATCCTTCACCGAAGAATTCCGGAGGAAGGTGATGAATCTTCACGACGCGCCCTGTCTCCAGCTCCACCTTCCGCAGCGAGGATCGTCCATGCAGTCCCGTGCTCTCGTAGAGGTATCCCCCGTCGTACACGAGGCCTTGCGTGAACGCCTCCGGATCATGCGGATAGACCCGCACGATCTCGTACCCGAAGAGAATCGGCGCCGACTCGGCGATCGGTGAGGGAGGCGCCATCGGCCATACGCCGGAGGAGAGAAGCAGAAGGAGCCCGAACACCAGCCCCATTCTGCCGGCATCCCGCGCGTTCATGATCCCCCCTCCTTCGGCGAAGCGAGATGGCGCAGGAAATAGTCGGTCATCAGGGTGAAGAGGTGGATTCGCGCGTCCGTGCCACGGATCCCATGCTTCTCCCCGGGATAGAGCATCAGATCGAAGGGACGTCGCGCGCGGATGAGCGCATCCACCAGCTGAATCGTATCCTGGACGTGCACGTTGTCATCGGCCATGCCATGCACGAGCAGGAACCGGACCTTCACCTGAGCCGCGTAAGTGATCGGCGAGCTGAGCCGATACCCCTCCGGATTCTCCTGCGGACGTTCCAGATATCGCTCCGTGTAGTGCGTGTCGTAGTTCCGCCAGTCGGTCACCGGGGCGACGGCGATCCCCGTTCGGAACACCTCCGGCGCCGTGAAGAGCGCCATGAGCGTCATATACCCCCCATAACTCCAGCCCCAGATGCCGATCCGCTCCGGGTCCACATAAGGGAGCGACTTCAGATACGCGACGCCCGCGAGCTGATCCTTCACCTCCCAATATCCGAGCCGCCGATGGATCTTCAGCTCCCACGCTTTCCCTCTCCCCCACGAGCCGCGATTGTCCAGGCTGAAGATGAGGAATCCGTGCTGGGCCATGAGCTGATGCCAGAGGAACCGGTCCCCGCCCCACCGATTGATCACCACCTGCGCGCGCGGTCCCCCGTAGACGGAGACGATGACGGGATACCGCCTCCGGGGATCGAACCCCTTCGGCTTGATCATCATGGCCGGCAATGGCGTTCCGTCCTCGGCCCGCACCGTGAGGAATTCGACGGGGCCGAGCGCATACTCCTGCAACTCCTCGACGATGTTCTCCTCGATATACGCCACACGCGTGCCATCGGCGCGATGAAGGCTGAGTCGCGGAGGCGTCGTGATGTTCGAGTAGACGTCGAGGTAGTACTCGAACGTCGGGGAGAAGGTGATCGCGTGCCACCCCTCCTCGGTCGAGAGCCGCGTCAATTCCGTCCCATCCAGCGCGACGCGATAGAGGTGGCGCTCCATGGGACTCTTCTCCGTCGCCGTGAAATAGATGATGCCTCGCGCTTCATCCACACCGCAGAGTGTCTCCACCTGCCACTCCCCATGGGTGAGCTGCCGCACAAGCCGCCCCTCGATGTCGTAGAGATAGAGATGGCGAAAGCCCGTGCGCTCCGAGGACCAGAGGAAGTGCCAGCCATCTTTGAAGAAATAGAGGTGATCGTGCAGATTCACCCACCCCGGTTCCATCTCCGTGAGGACGAGTCGTCCCTTCCCCGTCGTCGCGTCGAAGAGATAGAGGCTCAGCCGATCTTGATCTCGACTCTGAATCTGAATGCTCAAGGTCCGACCATCCGGGAGCCAATGGACGCGAGGGATGTAGATGTCCGTCTCTGGCCCCGTATCCATCCATACCGTTCTGCCCTCCTCCAGTGAGAGCACGCCCACGCGCACAATGGCATTCGGATCGCCCGCCTTCGGATACTTCTGCTTCTCGATCTCCACGTAGCTCGGCCGATAATCCGGAATGTGAAAATCCCTCACCGGACGGTTGTCCACTTGCAGATAGGCGATGCGCCGCCCATCGGGCGACCACCAGTAGCCCGTGAAGCGATCCATCTCTTCCTGAGCGACGTACTCACTCACGCCGTTCTGCACGTCCTCTGTCCCGTCGAACGTGAGCTGCCGCTCCTGACCGCTCGACACATCCACGAGGAAGAGGTTGTTGTGCTTGACATAGGCGATGAAGCGTCCGTCGGGGGAATACTGCGGATCGAATCGAGAGAGGTCGTGGGGGAGTAACCGCGTGAGGCGTCGCGTCGCCCACTCGTAAAGATAAAACTCGCCGCTGATGGGGATGAAGATGTGTGCGCCTGAGGGCGACCAGAAATAGCTCGTGATCCCCGTGAATGTCATTCGCAAGCGCTCGCGCAGGGCTTCTTCCTCGGGCGAGATGCGCGGCTCACCTGACACCAGCGCTTCAGCCTTCAGAAGCAACACGCGCTCTCGGCGGGCCACGCTGTATCCCCACAGGTCCATGACCTCGGTTCCCGCGCTACTGGCCAGGAACGTGACCCAGCGCCCATCGGGCGACCATCGTACATTGGCCGGCACCCGACCACTCAAACTCGGCGGACGGTAGATGCGCTCGACCGTGAGCGCCCGCTCTTGAGAGCGCTCGCTCCCCCAGGCGCCACCGAGAGTGAGTGACAGCGCCAGCGCTGTCGCTCCCAGCGGCTTGAAGCGTGAGCATGTGGGCCTCATCTCCTCCTCCCGAAAAGAGGGGCGTCATCACGACCAGAGCCCCGAGCGAAATCCCATCTCGTAGATGATGGCGAGGCCGATGCCGAGGCTCGCCAGCCCGGCCAAGACGCGCAACACGTGATTCGCGCGCTCGAATCGCCAGGCCGTATAGGCGAACGGCGAACCGATGAGCGTGCTGATGAGCACCATGCCCGCGATCGACCCGATCCCGAACATCACCAGATAGAGGAGGCCCTGGGCGAGCGATCGCATGGAGGAGAGCACGAGGACAGTGAGCGGGGCGCTGCCCGCCAGGCCATGCACCATACCGACCACGAGCGAACGACGCTCATAGCGCCGACCGTGCGCATGGTGATGATCGGGACCATGCCGATGCGAGTGCAGGTGGATGTGCCGCTCCCCCTCATGCTCATGGGCGTGAATATGAAGGCGATCGCGTGCGACGCGCCAGAGGATCTGTCCGCCCAGGACGACGAGCATCGCGCCGACAGCGAGTTCAAAACCGGCGGCGAGCCGCTCGGGAATCACCAGCTTGAAAGCCAGCACGATGACTCCGGCAGCAGCCAACGTCACCGTATGCCCCACGCCCCAGAATGCGCCGATGCGCGAGGAGCGCCAGAGATCGCGATGCTCGGCCACGATCGTCGAGACCGCCGCGACATGATCCGGATCCAAGGCGTGCCGCATCCCGGAGACGAATCCGAGAACCAGCATCAAGGCGAAATGTGTCGCCTCCATCTTCCCTCCTCGCATGCGGTGACTGCCGAGACGCGGATTAAAGCATCCGCGTCTGCGCGGGTCAAGGGATGCGCTCCGCTCCTCCGCCCTGAGCCCGAACGCGCACGCGGCCGATGGCCACGCGCGAGAGCGAGGCGTACGTCGCGGTCACGCGCTGGAGATCAGCGGGCGTCACCGTTCGCAGCTTCGACGCGACCTGCTCGACCTGCTGAGGACGCGCCGACATGAAGAACTCCCGCGCATAGGCGAGCAAGAGCGCCGCATGATCTTCGAGAAGCTCGGCCTGCTCCACAAGGGCGCGCTGGACGGCACGGCGCAGCGCATCCTCGCCGAGCGCCTCCTTGGCCAGCTGCGTCAGGACGTGCTCGATGCTCTGCTGCGCGCGCGCCGCGTGCTCGGGCGCGGCCGTGATGGTGAGGGCGATCATCCCGCCGAGCCGGCGCGGTTCCACGCTGACCTCAAGCACGGATGCCGCCGGGGGAAGCGCTCGCCACAGCTCGCCTCCCCATCCGGCCAGATGCGCGCGCCACACGCGAAGCGCCGCCTCGTCCTCATTCGGGCTCGATGGCCCAAGCCATGCGAACGTTTGAACGACGGCGCGCGCCCTCATCTCCTCCGCGAGCGCGCGCGCCTCCGTCGAAGGCTTCGGCAGTACAGCGTGAAACACGCGGGCCACGTCCTGACGGCGAACCTCCCGCGCGACGATATTCGAGATCAACGCCGATCCGTCCGTGTCCCCGACGATGAGGATGAGGGGGAACTGCCGCGCGATCGTCTGCGCATACCAAGCGCGCACCTGCTCGGGCGTGAGCGCACGCACCGCTTCCTCCTCGTCTTCGGGCGGTCTCCCGTAAGGCGTCTCTCCATAGAGGGCACGCGCAGCCAAATCGTGAGCCCGCCGGATGGGATCCGCGCGTCGCGCGCGCAGCTCCGACAGCAGGCGCGCCTGCTCCAGGCGAATCTCCTCATCGGCCAGAGCGGGTCGCTCCAGCAGCTCCAGCAGCAGCCGCAGCGCGTGATCCTGATTCCGCGAGGGGACCGTGAGCACGTATCCGAAGAAGTCGGGCGCATTGACGAGCGCGACATCAGCGCCCCATTGCTCCAGGCGCAGAGCCGCTTCCACTGCCGAGAGCGGCGGGCGACCGCGCGTGCCCCGGAGCACCGCGCGCAACATCAGTTCGGTCAGACCTGCCGTTGTCGAGGTTTCAGCTATTCGTCCGCCCTGGAAGAAGACGCCGATGCTCAGGATCGGGCGCGACCGATCCTCTCGCACGAACGCGCGCGGCCCCTCGAACACCGAGAAGTCGCGCAGAGGCTCCGGCTGAAGGGAGAAGACAACAGCCTCACCTTCGCCCTCGTGCCCGCGACGGCTCCCCTGCGGCGCCATCGAAACGTCGGAGAATTGAGCGACACGATCCGCCGGAACTTCTCGCTCCATCAGATCGGGAACGCGCGCTGCGATCCGAGCCGCGAGCTCGGCCCCGCTCGGCAGGGGAGCGATTTCCGAAGGCAGATATTCATGGAGCGTCATCTGACCAATGTGAAGGCAACGCTCGGCGAATGCGCGCAGTTGCTCCGCAGTGACCTCATTCAGTCGAGCCATCCACTGATCGGCAAGGCGAAAGTCGCCGGAATCCGCTTCCGCCAAAGCCAGCTGCTCGGCCTCGCCAACGTATGTCATCATACGCTGGAGTCCTTGCCGCTCCACGAGCGAGCGCGCGCGCTGCAGTTCTCCGGGCGAGAGCCGTAAGCGCCGCAGTCGCCCAACCTCTTCCAGGTATGCCCACAGAACGCGCTCCCGATCGGCCGGATCCACGCGCCATTGGACGAGAAGCGCGCCACCGCTCTCCGCTATCAGAGGTTCAGCCGCCACTTCGGCCGCGATTCGCCGATCCTCGCGCACACTGAGCGCACTTCGCGAAGCACGTCCCTGCGCCAAAGCCGCCGCCAACAGGTGAAGCAGGGGGCGCCAATCCCCCTTCGGATCGCCAGAGACGAGCGCCTCCGGAACCTCATGCAGGATCGTGAGCACCGCGACCCCGAGATCGCCATGGTCGAAACCATATCGCACGCTCGGGACCGATGGCCCCGCCGCCTGAGGCGCCTCCTGCGCGACCACACGTGCAGATACGGGCGATGGGACTGACCCGCCCTCTGCCGGCTTCTGCGCTTCGGGAACGGTCTCCTTCTCGACAGAGGGGAGATCCCCGAGGAGGCGCTGCGCGTGCTCCAGGACCTCAGGCGTGTTGACAGCGCCTACCAGAGCGATCACCATCTGCTCACCACGATACTGCTGCCGATGGAAATCCACGAGCATCTCGCGCGTGAGTGCGCGCAACATCCCTTCCTGCTCGCGGAGCGGGCGGAATCCACGATGCCGTTCCCCCCAGGCGAGCGCCTGCGCGCGCTCGCGCGCGAATCGTTCGGGCTGATCATCTCGCACCTGCTCCTCGTGAAGGAGCCGCTCGATCTCCTGCCGCACGGTCGCTTCGTCGAACGTGGGATGTTGAAGCCCATCCGCGATGATGTCGAGCGCCTGCCGGACGCGCTCAGCCGGAACGGTCACCCGAAAGCACGTCCGATCCAAATGCTCCTCGACGACCAGCTCGCCGCCCAGCGCGCGCATATCCTCAAGCGGTCGCAGGCCCGGGCGCGGCCGAGTCCCCTGAAACGAGAGCTTCGCGACGAGCCGAGCGATTCCGGGCGGTTCGGCGAAACGGCCCGCCTTCACGACGACGACAATGCCAACGAGCGGAAACCGATACCGCTCACGCACAATGAGCGTCAGGCCGTTGCGCAATCGCACTCGTGTCGTCGCCTGCTCCGGCAGATTCAGCTCTTCGATGACCTCCGCACTCTTTTTCACCACCGGAGCGGCCGCAGCCTTCTCCTCCGTCGGCGGCGTTCGCCTCTGCTCGGCCTTCGGAGGGGGAGGCGGTGGTTGACGCCGCCGCCCGGCCTGCGCCGTCACATTGCTCGAAAGGCCAAAGAGCAGGATCCCCATGAGCCCCAACGCGCCAAGGAGGTGCCTCCTCCCGTGCGCCTCACCCATCCTTCCTCGCCCAATCATACGGAATGCCCCCCTTGTGCGGATCGAGACGATACTCGTCCGGCTGGGCGTAGTCGTAGACCTCGGTCGGAATGTTGATGACGATGGCTTCCGTCTCACTGATGCACTTGAAGCCATGATAGACGCCAGGCGGGATTTGCACCAGTTGTGGATTCCAGTCGCCGATGAAGAACTCGTTGATCTCCCCCCGCGTGGGCGAATCCTCGCGCGCGTCGTAGAGCACGAGCTTGATCATGCCCCGAACGGCCACGAAGTTATCGTACTGCTTCTTGTGATAGTGCCACGCCTTCACCACGCCGGGGTAGACGGTCGTCATGTACACCTGCCCGAATTTGATGAAGATCTCATCGTCGGCGCGCAAAAGTTCCATCAAGCGTCCCCGTTCATCGGGAATCATGCGCAGTGGTTTCACACGGACTCCTTCGATCATAACCCGCTCCTGTCGCGATCTCCGACATCCTCGCGAGAGGGAAATTGTACATCGCGGCGTCCAGAGAGCGAACCGCTCTCGCGCTCCTGCGAATGCCTCCTCGATCAGGCGCCGACGCCAGGATCGGTGGCGCCACGCCGCCCGCAAGCGGTATAATTCCTCGCCATGGAGGAGACCGGGAATGCGAAACCTCTATTTCGGGATCATCGGGCTTCTGATCGGCTTCATCGCGGGCTTCTTCTACGCGAATCACTATAATCGGGCGAATGCGCCATCCCCCTCACCGGCCACGACGGGACAATTGCCTCCGGGACACCCCCCGATCGGTCCGAGCGAGAGCGAGATCACTCAATCGGTGCGACGAGCCGATGAGCAGCCGCAGAATTTCGATGCGCAGATCACGGCGGGGACCCTGCTCTATCGCGCGGGCCGATTGGAGCAGGCGTTGCCATACTTCGAGCGGGCGAACGCACTTCGGCCGGACGATTACAACACGCTCGTCCAACTGGGGAACATCCACTTCGACCTCGGCGATCATTATCTGCAACACCAAGACGTGTCGCAGGCGAACGCGCACTTCCGGGAGGCTGGACGCTGGTATGAGCGCGCGCTCGCGCGAAATCCCGATGATGTGAACGTGCGCACGGACTATGGCCTCACGTTCTACAAGCGCCAGCCGCGCGAGCTGGAACGCGCGATCGCCGAATATCGGCGGGCGCTTGCCACGGAGCCGAAACATCCGCAGGCCCTGCACAATCTCATTGTGGCGTTGACCGAGAAAGGGGAGTTGGAAGAAGCCGAAGCCCTGCTCAAGCGCCTGGAGGAGATCGCGCCCGGAGCTCATATTCTGGAGACGCTCCGTCAGGAGATCACGACGCGGCGCCGTCAGCGTGGCGCATGAGCTGCGGTGAGACTCACTCAGTCGCCGATTCGCGCGACGCGACGTGGCGATCAAGAAGCGCTGTTAACTTCGCCGGATCCACACGACCCTCTCGGGAGATGAGTCGCGCGGCGCGATCACACACCTCCTGCAGCGGATGTCCCGCGTGCCCCGGCGTCCACACCCAGGCGACCACATGGGGCCGAGCCGCGCGCTCCAAGCGCTCCCACAGGGCGTGATTCGCCCGCCGCTTATAGAGCCCTTGCATCGTGCGCACCACATATGCGGAGTCCGTGAGCACGCGCACGCGAGAGGGCACCGCGAGAGCTTCCAACCCCAAGCAAGCCGCCACGATCTCCGCTTGCTGATTAGTCGCCGCGCCCAAATATTCGCCGAAGATCGCGACATCCGAGCCCCGCTTCACAACCGCGGCGGCCGCCGCGCGACGTTCTCCAGACGGCAGACGCCGACTGCTCCCATCGCAGACGACGAGGACATCGGCGGCCTCCGGCACAGGATCGGGGAAGGGGAGAGGGACCGCGCGCAATTCCCCCACAGAAGCGCTCCCCTCGCCGCGCAGCGAGCGCGACCAGCCACGTGAGGTCGCGCGAGTCCCTCCCGGTGGATCCGCCTCGTCTTCAAGCGCACGAAGATCGTCCGGCGTATCCACGTCCGCGAGCGGCTCGGCCGACGGAATCCTCTGCTCGTGCACGCGAGCCCGATACTTCTCGATCAGGACGCGCCCTCCAACATCGCCCGAGAGCGCCTGAAGCTCCGGAAACAATTCGGCAGCGAAAATCACCGGACTCCCCCGCACTCCCTCGTGAATGGGATAGCAGATCAGGGGGCGATGCCGAACGAAGGCTTCAATGAGGGCATCCAGCAGAGCGGGAGTGAGCAACGGCTGATCGCACGTCAGGAACATCGCGGCGTCCGCTCCGGGCTCGAGCGCGCGCAACCCGCGACGGATGGAGCTGGCCTGCCCCTCCTCGTATTCAGTATTGAAGACGATGCGAAGACGCGGATTCGGCAGAAGGGGCGCTAATGCGCGACGCACCTCAGGCGCCGCATGACCGAGGACGACGATAACATGCCGCAGCCGGGAGGCCAATGCCGTCTCCGCCATGTGCCGGACGAGCGGCTTCCCCCGCCATTCCACCAGTTGCTTCGGTCGCCCGAATCGCCGCGAGAGCCCCGCCGCTAAGAGAATGCCATCAATCGTCATCCCCCATTCCCCCGGGCATGAGAGCGCATGGACGCGCGCGATGGACGACCGGCGGTCACAGATACCTCTTCACGGTGAAGGGATGATGCGATTCACCACACAGTGTTCGAGTGCGCGTCAACGGAGATCACCGATGCATTCGGTCGAATTCAGGACTCGCTCTCCTCGCGAACGACCTGGATCTTCACCTCGGCCGTCACCTCGCGATGCAACTTCACCGGGATCGTGTATTCGCCCAGGTACTTGATCGGATGCTCCAGGAGGATCTT
>BEHM01000055.1 GCA_002923315.1 bacterium HR10 | reverse complement strand
CACCACATCCACCTTGGCCGCCTCCGTCGCTTGATTGATCAACTGCACCAACGCCTCCGCACCCTCCTCCCCCAACCGCTCCCGCAACGCCCTCGGAACCGTGATGATCGGCATCCCCGGCACCCTCCCTGTCAAAACTCCCACTCACACCACCTTCACCGCCGGAAGAACGCAAAGAGAATGCCCACCACCGCCCCAATCTGCCCCACCCAAAACAGAAACATCCACTTGATCAGCTCCGATCGCACCGACTCGATCCTCCCCGTCAGCTCTGACCGCACCGACTCGATCCGCTCCACCAGCTCGCTCCGCAACTGCCCCACCTCCGCCCTCAACCTCGATGCCTCCTCCGTCAACCGCCGCTCGAACTTCTCCTCCACCACCGCCACCACATCCACCTTGGCCGCCTCCGTCGCTTGATTGATCAACTGCACCAACGCCTCCGCACCCTCCTCCCCCAACCGCTCCCGCAACGCCCTCGGAACCGTGATGATCGGCATCCCCGGCACCCTCCTTCTACTTACCGCCTCCACATTGCACCACACGCCCCCCTCTCTGTCAAGGGAAGAGTGGATCGCTCCAAATGGATGATCGCAAAGGGGAAAGTCGCGAGCGCGACACTACGCTCCTCGTCTGCTGAAGCAAAGGAGCCGTGCGACCTCGATCTTCAGGCCACACATGAAGCGCGCCGATGAGAATGTCCCGCCGGTCGTTCTCTCCCAGGGAGACGCCATGCGGTCCGCTGATCATGGAAGACTTCGTGCAGGTGATCTGGCGCGCCCGGGGGGACTCGAACCCCCAACCCTTGGATCCGAAGTCCAATGCTCTATCCAATTGAGCTACGGGCGCATCGGCGAGTTTAGAAGAATATCACACCGCTCTGTCTCCGTCTAGCGCGAGCCGAACCGGAATAAATTCGCACGAGGATCAAGGCATAATCTGGCACTGCACCGGAGAATGAGCGGCAACCCTCCGCTTGCAAGAGAGCCTGCACAAGCGAGCGTTCAGACCAGGCGAGCCTCAAACGGCAGTACTCCCTCCTCACACAATCGGATGTGCGGAGATCTCGCCCGGAGCGATCCGAAAGCGAGGCTATCACGATCGAAATGGACCCGCTCAAAGCCCGCGCGAGCGAGTACCCGCATGCAGCCTGGGCGAGCTGAAGGCGAGGAAATGACACCTCCTGCATAAAGCCCGCGAAGCGGGCGTGCGAGTTTAGCCCAGGGCGAGCCGGAGGCGAAGAGATGACGCCTTCCGCATAAAGCCTGCGAAGCAGGCGTCCGAGTCTAGCCTAGGGCGAGCCGGAGGCGAGCCCTAGGACAACGGGCCACCATCATCCCCCCGAGCCCCCGAAGGGGGCGGCCCATCCGCGCGATCACACGCCGCGTTCGTGCAGGCAACGTCATGGTCCGCAACCAGATGGGCCGTCCGCGCGTGCGGGCTCACGCGCGGCAAAAGGGGAACCAGCGGGCGCTCACTTTGGCTTCACCAGGAAGAGCAGATCGGCGGGGCAGACGTCGGCCTGGCCGGCCTGACGCGCTGCTTCGGGCACGCTCGTACCGTTACGCTCCATGACGTTCTCGCTCCCGGTGATCACGCCGGTGAACGGCGCTGCTGGTCCGAACAAGAGGTTCAATTCCTCGATGCGTCCTAAGAGCTCGATCCCCATTGCGATATTCCACAGGCGAATCGTTCGATCACCGGACCCCGAGGCCAGAAGCCGCCCGTCCGGACTGAAGGCAACGGAGCGGACCCAATCAGTATGCCCGCTGAGGGTACGCACGAGATTCCCCGTCGCCACCTCCCACAGCCGAACGGTTCGGTCATCGGACCCCGAGGCCAAAAGCCGCCCGTCTGGACTGAAGGCAACGGAGTTGACCTGATTGAAAAACCCGCTGAGAGTAAAAGTGCGCACGAGATTCCCCGTCGCCACCTCCCACAGCCGAATCGTTCGATCATAGGACCCCGAGGCCAAAAGCTTCCCGTCCGGACTGAAGGCAACGGAGTTGACCGAACCAGTATGCCCGCTGAGGGTGCCTGTGACAAGGCAAGGTGGTTGAGGGAGGAAGGCGCCCCAGAGCACATGGTCGCTGATGGTGTTTCCGTCCAGGATGAGCGTGGCCGAATCCCGGACGAGCACGCCGGCCAAACCGCCGCTCATGCGCATCCGCTGGAGCCGGGCGCGCGCCCGCCCACTCACCCTCACGTTGAGTCCATCGCTTGTGACTTCCGTCCCTTCCATCACAAGCTGCGCGTTCTCCCCGACATCCAGACCGATCGTTCCTCCTTGGATCGCGCCGTCCATGGCCGTCACCCGAACCGTCCCCCTCAGGGAGAGCCCGACTTCGGCTCCCACGAACGTCGAACCCACGAGATCGAGCGCCAGCTCCGCCGACCCCGCAAGGCGCAGGGCCGTCTTGCCCGCTGCGACCTGTGCCTCCTCAACTGTGAGCGAACTGCCAGAGGAGAACGTGAGCCCATCGCCTCCAGACTCAATGTTCACGCGAGTGAGTGTCAAAGCCCCAGAACTGGAGAAGGCCAAGCCAGCTCCTCCCGCCACGATCCTCACATCGCGAAGCACCAGATCTCCAGCACCTGAGAAGACGAAGCCAGCACCGCTAGCCGCCATAATCGTCACCTCCTCCAAGCTCGTGGAACGGAGTGAATCCACCATTTCCAGGGCAGATGCTGTGCCGGAATTTGCGAGGGAGACAGCCACCATTCTGAGAGATCCCCCTCGGACGAGGAGGGCCACTGCAGACGCAATGGGTCGCGCTGTGAGTCGCAATCGCTCTATGCGCACGTGTGTTCCCCCACCTTGAACAGTGAGCACCGGCCGATCCGAGGCCCGTCCCTGAAGGAGCGTTTGAGGCCCCATGCCTTGCAGTGTGACGGATTTATCTATGACCAGATTCACGCTATAGATACCACTGCTAATGACGATGACGTCGCCTGGTTGAGCGGCCGCCACCGCTTTTTCCACCGTAGAGAAGTCTTGAGGCACGCGCAGCGTGTACGACTGGACGACGACCTCCTGCTCTGCAAAAGCCGTCAGGCCGAGCACATCCGTCACCATTAAGCGCACGGCGTAGCGCCCTTCGGAAGCATAGGTGTGCTGAACGATCGGTTGGCTCGTCTCCTGTGTGGAACCATCGCCGAAATCCCAGGTATAGCGAGTGATCACCCCGTTCGGACTGGATGATGCCGAAGCATCAAAAGTCACTTGCTGCATGGGACGCGGGTTCTGCGGAGTGATAGCGAACTGGGCTACGGGCGGCCGAATGTACTCGATGTGAGCCGAGAACTGTCCGACATTCCCCGCGCGATCGTGCACCTGGGCGGAGACCGTCTTGCGACCGGGATCGCCATTGCCGCCGAATTGCGAGAGGTCCCAGTTGGTCTTCTCCGCGGCGAACGGTTCCCAGGGCGACCAGGTCTGTCCGTCATTGGAGAAGCGCATGTCGGCCAGGCCGCTCACGGCATCCTGAACCTGAAGCGTGAGGGTGACGCGAAGCTCCGTCGTCTGCTGCGCCCCCTGGTTGATGAGCAGCGTGCCTGAAGGCGGCGTTCGGTCAAAACGGAGCGTGCCGCGCGCGGCATTCAAATGGCTCCTGTTCCCCATCCCGTCTTCGAGCCAGACGAAGATGGGCCGCTCCCCTTCGGACGGATTCTCGACGATGAGCGGCTTTTGGGCGATCTCGCGGCGCATCCCATCGGTAGCACTTGTGGGCGCAGTGCTCAGCTTGAAGAAGTAGGCGGCGATGCCCGCCAGGTCCACGGGATCCTCCCAGGTGATCTCGAACCGCCCTTGATTGGTCCAGTCAGCCGGCGTGACCGTCAGATTCTGCGGCGGTGGAGGAGGCGTTTGGTCCAAAAGGCCCGTGCGGTTTTGCGCGCTGCCGCAGAGGTTTTGCCCATTGGCGAAGATGGCATTGTTGGAGCCGAGCAATTGGGAGCGATCGTCGGCCTTCAAGCCACAACCCCGGTTGTTCGTGATTACGTTCTCCTGCAATTCCACACGATCCGCATTCAAGGCCTCCACACCATCGCCATTTTCGCGGATGTGGTTTGCTTCAAGACGCAGAGTCGCACGCACTCCGATGAGGATTCCCGTTGCGTTCCCGCGGATGAAGCAACCGCGTACTTCGCCCGACGGAGCGAACTCTGTCAGAATCCCCCGCGTCCCACCGGTGATGGTCAGGTCATGTATGCGCGTATCCGGAGCGCGCAGCAATATGACGGGCTGATTTGCAAATCGAGCCTGAAGGATTACCCGGGCGGAAGCTTCCCCCGCAGGGTGAGGCCCTGCTTCGCGATGGTCAGATTCTCCGCGTACGTCCCCGCCTGAATGAGGATCGTATCGCCGGGGCTGGCCCGGTTGATGGCATCTTGGATGGAACTGAACGGGCAGCCTTGCGGGCATACGACGAGCGTTTCCGCTCGCGCGCCGGAGCCGCCTGAGAGAAGTCCCAGGAGCATGAGACCGAGGGTCATGAGCGACAAGGACCGACGTCCCATTGGAACCTCCTTTCCGTTCCGGGCGTCCGGCTCTCGCCCTTCCCGAAGCCGCGACAACCTGCGGCGTATAGTGTGAGCCGATGCTCCTATGCTGTCAAGCGGAATTTCGCGCCCCGCTTCGGAAGTGCGGCTCGCCCGCGATCTCCTGTCTTTCTGAGCTTCGCCTGCCCTCGCTTCCGCCGCAAAAGCTTAGAGAGGGCGTTGTCTCCGGCCGCTTCGGCCCATTGTGACGGTGGAAGCGACCGGCCGGTCACCCCTACTTGACGCTCCGGTGGGGCGAAACCTATACTCGCTCTATGATTCGCAAAGTCGCCATCCGGAATTACAAAAGCCTCGCCGATGTTGAAGTCGAGCTTGGACGGTTCACCGTTTTGATCGGTCCGAACGGATCGGGGAAGAGCAATTTCGTGGATGCCTTGCGCTTTGTTCGAGACGCGGTTATATGGGGGATAGACGCGGCTGTTGTCCGGCGCGGCGGTTTTTCCCGAATACTTCACCCTAGAGCCGGAATGCTTGACGGCGAGGATCGTCGGCTTCGGATTGAAGCGCGCATTGAGCTTTCCACGGGGGAGCCAGCTCTTTATGACCTGGAGTTGGACGCGGAGGAGACCGGAGGATACCGGCTTCTCCGGGAACGGCTCAGGACGTCAGAAGGTGAATTCGAGGTTGCCGAAGGACGGCTTGTTCGTGTCCCGATAATGCTCCGACCACTACTGGAGCAGGTCGAGTTACCCCCCATGAGTGGATTGGTTCTTCCCACTCTGGCTTTGGGGTGGAGGGCGGCTCTCGAAGTGTGGCAAATACTGCAGACGATGAGGTTTTTCCATCCCACGCCGCTTGTGATTCGCACCAGCCTCGCGATGCCTGTGTTTTTCGCTGCCCCCCCGCCGCTCTGGGAATATGGAGAGAACCTCTCGCATGTGTTATGGAGACTTCACAGGGACTCTCCTGAAGCCTTCGCCAAAATCTCGGAGGCGCTAGGGGCTATGATTCCGGGTTTCGTGGCTCTTCGCCCCCAGGGCGAAACCATGGAGATCGAACGTGAGGGAATACGTCTGAACCTCTGGCAAGAATCGGATGGAATATTACGACTTGTGGCCATTGTGACGGCGCTCTATGAGGAACCGTTGGCGCGGCTTCTCGCCATCGAAGAGCCCGAGCTGACGGTTCATCCGGAGACCCTGGGAGTGTTGGTAGACCTTCTTCTTGAGCGATCGGCGAGCGGGCAAGTCATCGTGACGACCCACAGTCCCGACCTCCTGAATCGCCTTCCTGCCGAAGTCTTGCGGGTGGTCGAGTGGGATCGGGGGGAGACGAAAATCGGGCCGCTTGAGCGGGAGCAACGTTCGGTGATCGAGGAGAAGTATTTCAAGATGGGGGACCTTTTGAGGCTCGAAGGTCTTCGACGCGAGCTGCCTACGTGATCATCGGCATTGAGAAGGGGCGGCGGTGGGCGTCTGGATCTGCATTGTGGAAGGGGATGGGGATAAAAAGGCCGTTCCAGCACTGCTCCGCCGCCTCATGCATGAAAAGTTTCAACAGTGGACGGTGGAGTTCCGACCGTATAATGCCCATGGAAGGGGTAATCTGACCGCTCCTGGGGGAATCGAGCGACTTGTCACACGCGCCGTGCGAGAAAGGGGGTGTGAGGCCATCCTTGTCGTTTTGGACGCGGAAGATGATTGTCCGAAAGAACGGGCCAAGGAGTTGGCACAGCGAATTCGAGGGGTGAATCCACGAGTGCCCGTCGCTGTTGTGATCGCTCACCGCTGTTACGAAGCCTGGCTGTTAGGAGGAAAGGATTGGACACGTGAGCCCGAAACTGTGAGCCCAGGCGCCGCGAAGAAAGAAATTAGCGGGAAGTTGGGGAGGCCATACAGGGAGACCACAGACCAAGAGAAGTTGACGGCCGAGATATCGTTAGATCAAGCGGAGACTCGATGCCGATCTTTCCGCCGTTTGGTTCACGCTGTCGAGGAGCTGATTCAGGCGACCCAGAGCGGGAGTTCGCAACCCGTCATCACCCCCGATCCTTGATACCAGGTGATGGTTCCAAAGGAAACGGCGTGCCCGACGAGCTTTGACGCTACGACTCACCGCAAAAGCTGGCGGATGGTGCCCATGGCGAGGGTCAGGTCCAGGCGCGCGAGGTTATAAGCGTAGAGAGCGGCCAGGTAGTTCTCGCGCGCGCGTTGCAGACGCGTCTGCGCGTCGGTGACTTCCAAGCTGGTGGTCACGCCGGCTTCGTACCGATGGCGCGCTTGCTGGAGTTCCCGCTCGGCGAGCTTCATCCCCTCTTCGGCGACCCGGATTTGTTCTTCGGCCGAGCGCAGCCCGTCCAATGCCGTGCGAACCTCCAGCTCGATCTGCTGCCGAAGGTCCTCCGTCCGCACCTGCTCCTGCATCCACGCGGCATGGGCATCTGCGCGGCGCGCCTCGCGTCGGCCGCCGTCAAAGAGCGGCAGGCGCAGGACCACTCCGTACGTGCGTGTGGGAACGGTGTGAGCGGCGCTCGATCCGATGGTCCCATAGTCGGCGAATCCGACGAGCGAAGGCAGCCGCTCCCACTTCGCCGCGCTGTAGGCCAATCGCGCGGCCTCCTCACGCTCTCGCTGCGCCGCATAGTCGGCGCGCGAGCGCCAGGCGATGGCCAAGGCTTCTTCCACCGTGGGGACCTCCATTGGCACGTAGGAGAGCGTATCCGTGAGCTGGAGTTCCGCGTCCAACTCGAGCCCCAGGGCCTTGAGGAGCTCCAAATGCGCTCGCCGACGTTCGTTCTCGGCGACGAGCAGCCGCTGCCGTTCGTTCATGAGCTGCACCTGCGCGCGCGTGACCTCGATACCGATGCCGGTGCCCGCGGCCTTCTGATCCTGCGCGAGCTTGAGGAGCGCCTCCGCCAGGGCGACATTGGCGCGGGCCGTCGCCACGGCGGCATCCGCTCGAAGCGCGGCCAGGTAGAGGCGGGCGACATGCCCCGCCACCTGATCCCGCACGCGCTCCAGATCCGTGCGAGCCGCGCTCACGCTCGCCGTGGCGGCCTGAAGACGACGCACGAGACCGAGATCAAAGAGCGCCTGCGTGGCCGTGGCTCGCAGGTCGAACGTCGTGAAGGGGCCGACGAACGGACGGAATCCGGGGATCGGGATTCGAATGCCCAGCGCTTCGAGATTCAACGTGCGGCTCTGCTGGCCGAGCGAGACCTCCGTTTGCGGAAGAAGCGCAGCGCGCACCTCATTCCGTCGCGCGTGCGCCTGACGTAGGTGCTGCTCGGCCAGGCGCACGCGCACATTCCCTTCTGGAGCGAGCGCCAGAGCAACGGCTTCTTTCAGGCTGAGGGGGAGGACGGGGCGAGCGTTCCCATCGGGATGCGGCGCACGCTCTTGCGCCACGCTCGGTGCAGAGATGAGGAGAAGGAGAACCAAAGGCGCATACCGTCCGACCTGCTTTTGCCATGTGTTCAGAAGGCGCATCGTATGCCTCCGTGAAGATGGTCTGTGGGAGACGCGACGTTCACGGCGCGTGACATTTTGTCCGAGCCATGGCCCCGCTGTCAAAAGATTGGTGAAGATCGAAATGGTTCAATCCCCTCCCGAAGGCGCGATCCAACGGGCGCCACCCTCATCCCCCCGAGCCCCCGAAGGGGGCGACCCATCCGCGCGATCACACGCCGCGTTCGCGCAAACGGCGTGACGGTCCGCATCCACATGGGCCGCCCGCATGCGCGGGCTCGGAATGGGGTTTTGCTCCCTGTTCCTAGGGTTCGCTGCGCTCACCCTAGGCTAAATTCGATCGCCCGCGTGCGCGGGCTCGCGGGTGGAATGGGGTTGAGGTCACAACATGGGTTCGCTCTCGCCCATCGTCCACTCCCCTCCCCCTGAACAAAAACTCGTTGATCTCACAACATGGGTTCGCTCTCGCTCACCCTGGGCCGAATTCGGTCGCCCGCGTGCGCGGGCTCGCAATCGTCTTCGATGGAGGTCTGCCGAGGGCGCATCGCTGGACAACGCGCACGCCCTCAAGTAGAGTCTCTGCCGGAGATGGGGCGATGCGCATCGGCGCGCGACATGTGGGGGCGGCGGTCGCCTGGGTCGTGATCCTCCTGACGCCCTCCCTCTGGGGACAAACGGCATCGCGCGACGCCGTGCTGCTCATTCGTATGCCGGATGAGACGGCGCTGCCCACCGATCCCTCGGAGGCGGACATCGCTCGCTTTGTGGCCGCGCGCGGTTCTCACCTTCAGATGACGGTGCAGGATGTGCAGCGCGATCGAGCGTTCGCCCGCCAGGTGCTCGGCCAGCGTCAGATCTTTGACGAGCTGGCGGCCTTTCACGCACGGGAGAACATCCCGGCGCGCGTGCGGTTTATCGCCTGGGCCGACGCCTTTCGCTTCTTCGCCGATTACGTCTCGGACCGAAGCAACCCTCCCATCGTCGCGCAGATCGGCGACACGTGGGCAGCCTACTTTCGATCGCTCGGCGTCGTGGCCGACGAGCGGCGGCACACCTGGGATGTGCGCGTGCTCTGGTATTGGAAAGATATGGTCGCGGAGCGTGAGCTCGCCGACGGCGATCGTTTCTCGGCGGCATGTCGGCGGCTGCACGAGGCGCCACCACCAGGACTCATCGCGCCGCTGGCGATCCCCACGGCTCCGGATTGGAATCTGCTTCACGATCTCTCGGTCTGGCTCTACAACGGCGGAGTGCCCGCGCTCATTTCCATTGAGAAAAAGTTCGGTCTTCTGCCCTGGCGGGAGGCCGTCTTCGCCGGTCCCGAAGGCGAGCGGGCCGTTGAGTTCCTCATTCACTTGGCCAGAGCGGGATACGTGGCGCTGCCCGAGAAACGGAGCCTGGAGCTGGCCGAGGACTTCCTCGCCCGAAAATACGCGATGATGATCGCCGGGCCGTGGCTTACTAAGCTTGCGGAGAAGGCGCTGGGGTCGGAGTGGCGCACACGGATCGGGGCGACGCTCCCGCCGCGCATCGGCTCGACGACTGCCGTGACGATGAAAGGGGGATCGCTGCTGGTCGTCTTGGACCCGACGCGCGGGCGAGACCCCGACGCCGTCGGGCGGGCGCGACGGCTGATCGAGTTTTTCTCCTCACGAGAGAGCCAGCAGCGATACACCAAGGCGCTCGGCGCGCTGCCGGCCAACGAAGAGGCGCTCGAAGCCTCTCCCTACTTCGATCTCTTTCAGTCGGCATTGGAACACGGGCGAACGTATCCACAAATTCCCGAATGGGCGCCGGTCGTCGAGAATCTGGCGACGCGAGACAACCTCTATGCGTTCTGGAAGCGGCTGTCGGTCTTGACCGAAACTCGCGCGACGGCGAGCGAAGCCGAACAAGCGGCGCGAGCCAAACTCATTCTGGCCGCTTTGCATTCGGCGGAAGCCGACATCAATCGGGAGCTGTCTCCAGGGCGACTGGCGTTGCTCTGGCCATGGGTGCTGGCGCTCGCGGCTCTTGTCGCCGTCGTCGCCGCGCTCGCACTGTGGCATCGTCACGTCGAGCGAAGGCGCATCGCGGAGCTGCGGCAGGCCCGCGATCTGCTGGCGACACTGGAGCGGCAGTTGGCCTCGACCGAAGAGGCCGTGAAAAGCACCCTCACCTCTTCCGCTTCGGACATGGCGACCGTCGCCACCAAAGGGTATCCCGCGCTCTATCTTGATGCGGCCCAGCGCAGAATCGCCCTCCGACGGTCGCCCGCGCACCCTCTGGAGGAAGTCCTTCACGGCGCCGAATACGATCTGTTCCGGCATCTCATCGAGTGCTTGCAGGCCGGATGGCAGCAGACGCATTGGATCTGGAGCTACATCATCTGGCCCACCGCTCAACCGAGATTCCCCAAGGAAGCCTTCGCCACCCACTGCACGAAACTGCGCAAGAAGATCGAAACCGTCTGGCAACTCGGCCCCGTATTGGGCCGCGGCGATCGCCGCACGGGCGCAATCCCCATCGAGGTGAAGGACGCTCACTTCTACACCGACGCCGCGCCGGACGGGACGGCTTATCCACTCTGGGCCGTGTTCCGCACCTCCGAACAGGCGGCACGGGCGTACAAAGCAGGCTCCTGGAAAATCGCCCAGCGAGAGATCGAGGCATTGCTTCGAATGGACCCGGAGAACTGGCTGGGGAACACGCTTCTGTGCCACCTGGCGCTTCAGGGTCATGTGGCGATCACCGATCCCCTCGTCCAAAAGGCGCTCACGTTCGTCCACGCGCAGAAGATTCACTACGAACGCGCCCTGGAGCGGATCGAAGCTCTTCCGGCAGAGAAAGTGGACCTCCAGCAGATGGAGCGCATTCAATCCCGATGCGAGGCGCTCCGACTCATCGCCTCATCCGTACTCCCGTCCTCGCCGCCGACGTCACCGGTCAGCGAGCGATCCCCGTGGAGAGACAGAGAACGCCTCAGAGCCTGGCTGACCTATCTGGACGAGGGCACTCCGGGACTTCCCGACGAGGAGATCAAAACCATCCGGGGGATTCAACGCTTCCTTCGTCAGCGCCTGCCCTGGGCCTCCCCATCGGACGTGAATGAACAGTTCCGGTCCTTCCTGCAGGACATCGTCTGCGACAGCGGGAGCTGGCCGGACGAGCGGCTGCCGCGCACCCGACGCGCGTTTCAAAGCGGGGCGCTTGATTATGCTCTGGCCCATCTCTACGGCCTTCGCGACGACGCGGAGTCGAAGGCGATCACGAAAGCGCAGAATCTGAGAAAGCTGTGGGACAGAAGATCGCAACTGCGAAAAGCCCTTCAGCAGGACCCCACCGTTGAACAGCTCTATGCAGCTTGCCGGCAGCGGTACGGCTGGAGCCGCGCTTTCTTTGAGCGCGTACTGGAGCTGGAGCGCTCGGGCCAGGTGCGCTCCTGGGACGAGCGATCGTCAAGACGCGTGATGTAGGCCACGTCCGGGAAATATTTCCCACATATCGCCAGGTGCAGGACCCCGATGCTTCTCCGCTGTGGAGGAGCGTTGTGCCGTCTGCGATCTTCCTCAGGGAGGGACAGTCATGAAGGCAGTGAGGAGACTCGGGCTCATCGCCGTGGCCATGGGACTAATGGGATGGCCGAATGCTTCGGTCATTCGCTCTCAGGAGCCGGAACTGGCCCAGGCCAAACAGGTCAAGAATGTCGTCGTTCTGCCTCGGGTCGTGCACGGGGGCGATCCGCAGTCGAAATTCGCGTTCGTCAAGGTGCTGCCGACGGTCGCCTTCTCCGATTCGGAGGTCAGTCATCCCGGTCAATTCGCCAACCGGCACGATTGGGCGCTCTCCGAGGATGGAGAAGAGCCTCTGGCCTTCGGCATTGACGACTTCTTCGAGTTCAGTTTCGATCTCGTCCTCGTGGGAACGCCTCCCGGCACGAAGTTCGCCGAGCGAAAAGAAGCGGGAATCATTATCACCACGTCGGTTGCCGGAGAGGGGCAATATCTCATCAACACGGATGCCCATGAGGTGGTCGCT
>BEHM01000054.1 GCA_002923315.1 bacterium HR10 | reverse complement strand
CGTTCGCCCCCGATGGGCGATCCTCTCGGCGGCTGATCCCATAACTGGCGGGCGCTTCCGCTATCCTCATCCCGAGGTTCGAGAGCGATACGAGCGCCGGAATATCTCCCTCTTTCACACCGGGCAGCAGGGGATGATCACCCTCATGACCGATGGGCGAACCGTCCGGATTCGCCCTTATGGCCGGGGACGCCTGTGAAGCCTTCGGAGATCCCCCCATTGTCACACCCTCGGCGGGTGTGGTATTCTAACGCGCGAATCGCTCGGTCGGAGAAGGGGTGGTGTATGGAAGCCGTTGAGAAAGCCGCTCGAGCGTATACCAGAGCCGAGCTGACGGAGCTGCTGCGGCGAGCCCAAGAGGGATCGCATGAGGCGCTGGAGGAAATCTTCGCCTTCCTGCGGGAACGCCTGCTCGCTCTCGCCCGGCACAGGCAAGGCCTCGGCTTGCGCGCGGCGGATGTTGAAGACACCGTTCAGGAGGCGATGCTCGCCGTTCACGAGCATCTCCCGAGGCTTCGGACGTGGGAGGATGTGTCGCGACTCGCGCGGAGGGCCTTGAGGAACAGGCTCAGCATTCACGCTCGGTATCGTCGCTCTCGTGATCCACATGAGGTTCCCCTGGATGAGGCGGTCCGCTCTTGCCGCATCGAGGCGAATCCGGGGACGTTCGAACTGGAGCGGATCCTCGAACAGGCGCTCGATGAGTTGTACCGGATCAATCCTCAGTATGCCGCGGTCCTTCGGGGGATTTGCAACGGACTGAGCAAGAAGGAGCTGTGTCGAATCCTGGGCATCACCTCGAAACAATTCAATACCTTGCTCTATCGCAGTCGCCGAACCCTACGGCGCCTGCTCAAGGAGCGGTGGGGGATTGAGTGGTGACCCCCGCCAGAGGAGGACGCGAGTATGTCCGAGCTGAGGTGCACAGATCCCCGAGTCGGGCAGTTGCTCCCGCAATACGAGCTGGGCATGTTGGAGGATTCGGAGCGGGAAGCGTTCCTGGATCACCTCGCGCAGTGCGACTTCTGCCATGCCGAGCTGTACGCGCTGGAGCCTGCCACAGACCTGCTGCGCGCCAAACGCGAGGCGGCTTTGGCCTCGAAAGCGAGCGCCTCAAGCATGAGACGGCTGCTCTGGCAGATGCGCCTTTTGGTTCATCTGCAGAAGCGGCGCATCGCATGGGCCGCCGCGATCCTCATCGCCGTGAGCGTGGGCGTGACGACCTGGCTCTGGCTGCGCGCGCCCGAGAAGTCCCCGGAGATAGCGCACGTCGGCCCCTTGGAGAAAGCGCCCCCTCCTGCCCCGAAATCCTCCCTCTCACCCGAACAGATCGCGCGGCTGCGCGGCGTGGAGACGCGGACGCCTTTTGAGAGCGCACTCTCCGCCTACGAGAAAGGCGACTTCGTACGAGCCATCGAACTGCTCATGCCGATTGTGCGGCTTGAGCCGGAGAACGCCGAAGCGCACTTCTACTTAGGCGCTTCCTGGCTTCAGCTCGATCGCCCGCAGGAAGCCATCGGCCCCTTGCGTCGGGCCGTTCAACTCAGTGTGGGCGTGGAACAGGAACGCAGCCGGTATCACCTGGCGCTCGCGTATGCGCGCGCGGGTCACCGCGAGGACGCCTTGCGCGAGCTGGAGACGCTCATTGCGGAAAACAGCGTCTATCGCCGTGAAGCCGAACAGGCCAAACGCCAGCTTCTTCGCTCCGGAACGGTGAAATGAGGGATCGCGCGATGCGGGGAGTGCTCATTCTCGGCCTGATGGTCGGCCTCTCGACCCTCGCCTTCATTCTCGGCTGGCGCGCCCCACTGGCGCGACCGATCCGCGTCGGCGAACAGCAGGAGAGCGTTCTGCATCCCGACGATTCGTTCACCCCGGGCGGCGTCTGTGGGCCGAAGCACTTCTGGAGCTTCGAGGCCGAGGCCGGTCAGCGCATCACCCTCACGGCCACGTCTTACGAATTCGACCCCTCGCTGCAGCTTCTCGGCCCCTGGGGACGCCCGATCGCCTGGAGCGAAGACGACGATTGGTTTTTCACCGCCCGCATACGCACCACGTTGCCCACTAGCGGCCGCTACACGGCCATCGTCTGCGGAACGAACGCGGATCAATACGGCACCTACTGGATCGCGCTGCGCGCGGGTGATGAGGAGCCCCTCTGGCGCGAGGCGGATGTGTTCGCCTACGTTCAGCGTGGACTCCGATGGGCCGAGAGCCGGCAGAATCAGCGCGCGCGAAGCTGGCTGCATCTGGCGCTCGGCCGCTATTTGCGGGAACATCGGCGCTGGACCGAAGCCGAAGCCCATTACACTGAGAGCCTGGCTGCAGCGAAAGCCGCCGATTTCCGCTACGGACAATGGGCTCTCGGCATGGAACGCGCGGCGCTTCTGGCCCGCCGCATGCACTACGAGCAGGCGATCGCCGAATTGGAGCGGACGCTCGCCCTCAGTAAGAGCCTGCGCGCTGCCGAATATGCCGAGGCCCTCACCCTCACCCATCTCGGGGATCTCTATCGCTCCCTGGACCGCAATGATGCGGCCACGGTGTACTATCGTCAGGCGCTTGAGCGAGCCGAACGCCTGAAACACCCCACGCCGCTTGCCCGACTCTACGCCGCGCTGTCGGAGTTCCTCCGCCTCTCGGAGAGAGAACGCGCCATTGCGTACGCCGAGCGGGCGCACGCTCTTCGCGATGGCCTCGATCCCACGCTTCGTCTGCTCGTCGCTTCCCGACTCGCTGAAGCTTACCTCATGCAGGGGAGAGTCCGGGAGGGATTGGCCGTCGCCGCCGAAGCCCGCGATCTCGCCCGCCGCCTTGAATGCCGAGATCAGGAGAGCGCGCTCCTCATTGTGATGTGCCTGGGATATTTCGCCTTGAAAGATGCCGAAGGAATCATCCGCTCGGCCCGCGAAGCCCTCACCTTGATTGATCCGAGCGATGGTCCGGATTCCTATCGAATGGCTTTACAAATGCAGGCCTTCGCCGAATCTCTTAAGGGGAATCATGAAGCCGCTTTGCAATTGGGCACCGAAGCCCTGCGGGTGATGGAACGCGCCTGGGCGCGGGCGACGATCGAGGAGTTGCGGCAACGATTCCTCGCGCAAGTGAAGGCGATCTCCACGCAGATCGTTCAGAGCCTCTACGCCCTCTACGCGCGCCATCCTCATGACGAATACGCGCGTCAGGCTTTCGACATCGCCGAGCGGAGCCGGAGCCGCTCGCTCCTGGAACAGCTCGCGGCTTTGAAGATCGCTCCCTCGGCGCGAAGCGCGGTCGAACTCTTCGAGGAAGAGCGCGTGCTGCTTGATCGCCTCTCGGCGCTCAGCCGTCAGATCGTCTTCGCGCGCGCCGGCGGGACAGCGGATGTATCGGAGCTGAATCGTCTGGAAGAAGAGCGCGCTCGATTGCTCAACGAGCGCATTCGCCTGGAGGCCCGGATTCGCCGCGCCGTGGCCGAGCGCGCCGAGAAAGCGTGGATCGCGCCGCTCACGGCCGAGCGCGTGCAGCGCGAGTATCTGGCGGCGCGACCTGACACGGCCATCCTCCTCTATCAACTCGGCATTCAAGAGAGCTTCCTCATCGTCCTCACGCGAGACTCGGTTCGACTCTTCAAGCTGCCCAACTGGACGACGATCCGCGATGCCGTGGCTGAGTGGCGCGCGCACATTCGGCGACAGGCCACAGCGGCCGGTCGCACATCGGACGCCCTCCGCGCCTACGCGGAAGCCGCTCACCGACTCTATCAAATGCTCGTGCAACCGGCTGCTTCCGTGATTCGCGGCCGCGAGTTGATCATCATCCCCGATGCCGCCCTCTACAATCTGGCCTTTGAGGCGCTCGTCGTGAACCCACCCGACGCAGAGAACATGCGGGCGCGCTATCTCGTTGAAGAGCACGCCATCGCATACGCCCCTTCGGCCTCCGTGCTCGTCGAGGTCGTGGGACGTCCCCAACAGGCAGTTCACAAGAGCGGCCTGCTCCTTGTCGGCGATCCCGTCTTCAATGCGGACGATCCTCGGGCCAGGGAGAAAAAGGGACAGGAGGACGCTCCCGCGCTCATCGCGATGACTGCCGGCGGGCGCCTTCGCAGCGGCCTGCATCGGCTCCCGTCAACGGAGCGTGAAGTGCGAGAGATCGCTGCCCTGGGCGCGCGATATCGGCTCCGTCCGACCGTCTGGCTCGGATTCGAAGCGAGCGAAGGGAATGTGAAGCGTCGCGATCTCACGGCCTACCGCTTCCTGCACCTGGCGACGCACGCCATCGCCGATGCGGAGGATGGAGAGCTCTCGGCCATCGTCCTCTCGCTCGTCGGTGGGAATTGCCGATCGGAGTCGGAGACTCGTCTCAAAGAGGATTGCGGCGGCGACGACGGCATCCTCACCGCCGCCGAGATCGCGCGCCTGCGGCTTGATGCCGATCTGGTCGTCCTGAGCGGATGCGAGACCGGAACGGGACAAAGAACAGAGGCGGAGTCGGTCATCGGGCTCGGCCGCGCTTTTCTGCTGGCTGGAGCACGCCGCGTCTGCGGCTCGCTCTGGAAAGTCGAGGACGCGGCGACACAGGTGCTGATGACAAAATTTTACGAGGGTCTTCTCGCGCGCGGCCTTCCGACGGCACACGCCCTCCGCCTGGCGAAACTCGCACTCATCCAGCGCGGACTCGCCCCGTTCTACTGGGCGCCGTTTATCGTGATCGGATCGCCTTAGCGCGCGAGCACACGAGGTGCGATTTACTTCGGCGAGGTCGAGCAGCAGGGGGCTCCCAATACGCAGCACAAACTGTCGCTCGCTGTCGTGATCTGACCGGGCGTCCGCAGATCAGGCTCTCGCGTGAACCAGGATGAGCTGCCCATCAGCAGGCTCAAGAGGATCAGGATAAACCACTTCGTCAGGGTCATGGCTTCTTCCCTCCATGTGTGGTTTTTCTATGCGCAGGCCCTCTGGACGAGGCCGGCCCGCGCTTCCCTACCGGTATATGGGGCGAAGGGGATTTTTCATCCGGCTTGGCGAAAAATCAAGGAGAAAATAGCGTCCTGACGCAGTATGATGTCAGGCCGGTCTCAACGAGACGCCGATGGCGATCTTGCAGATGCGGCCTCCCACCGACGCAGGAGAAAAGCGCACGGTGGGTCAAAGGGAGCTGTGGGTTCCATCTTCATCGGGCGGCTTATTACCGGGGCAATCAAAAAAGGTCGCTTGGTGGAGCTAGCCGGATTCGAACCGGCGACCTCGTGAATGCCATTCACGCGCTCTCCCAACTGAGCTATAGCCCCACCGCGTTCGGTGGAGAGAATACACGAAATCGGGATCGCTCGTCAAGACTGAAGGCGCGGCGGTTTGGGCGATCCGGTCACCCTGTGAGGGGTGTGATGCCGGGGCGAGAGGCGCCTTGACGGTCGCGCTCTCGGGCACTACGGTAAAACGCCTGCGGGTGGTGCCTGTGAGGGGAGGAGAGAGCGTATGAATGTGAAGGTCACTCGGTCATCCCGATGGGTCGTTGTATGGACCCTTGCCGTGGGGTTTGTTGTGACGGGCGTTGGGGCGCGGGCGCAAATCCCGACCGGGGCGGCGGACCCGGCGCTCGCGAGGCTGGAGCGGGAGATCGCGCGTTTGGCCGGGATCGCTGGTGGCGTCGTGGGTGTCGCCGCGCTGCATCTGGAGAGCGGTCGGCGGGTAGCGCTGAACGGCGCGGAGCGCTTTCCGATGGCGAGCACCTACAAGGTCCCGATTGCCGTGCAGGTCCTGACCAAGGTGGATCATGGCGAACTCACACTGGATCAGATGATCACGCTGGAGCCGGCCGACCTCAGTCCAGGCAGCGGCACGCTCTCGGACCTGTTCCGCGCGCCGGGCGTGGCGCTCTCGGTGCGAAACCTGCTGGAATTGATGCTTCTGATCAGCGACAACACGGCGACCGATGTCTTGCTCCGCGTAGCCGGGGGTGCGGAGGCCGTGACGGCCCGCCTGCGGGAGTTGGGGATCGAAGGGGTGCGGGTGGATCGGCCGACGAAGCAAGTGATCGCCGATTGGATGGGGATCGCGGGACCGCCGGTGCAGTCGTTGGAGCACTTTCGGGAACTCGCGCGCGCGGTGAAGCCGGAGCGCCGAGAGGCGGCGGCCAAACGCTTCGATGAAGACCCGCGCGATACGGCCACGCCCGAGGCCATGGTCGCGCTGCTGGAGCAAATCTATCGGGGGCGAGCGCTCAAGCGCGAGACGACCGAACTCTTACTCGACATCCTGCAGCGCTGCCGAACGGGGGAAGCGCGGCTGAAGGGTCTCCTGCCTCCGGGAACCGAAGTCGCGCACAAGACGGGGACGATCGGCGGCACGACGAATGACGTGGGCATCCTGACCCTGCCAGGTGATGCCGGACATGTGGCCATCGCTGTGTTCGTGAAGTCGTCGGACAAAGACATCCCGACACGCGAGCGCGCCATTGCCGAGATCGCCCGTGCCGTGCACGATTTCTTCGTGTTCCATCCGGCACCGATCCGGTGACGAGTCGGCTCCAAACAGCGGGACTCGTCCGCAAAAGCTGAGGCCGCCTCCGGGGGCAAACGGTCGCGCTCTGGGCGGATGAGGCGAGTGGGCTTGCCGAATCTCCGCGGCTCGGCTAAAATTTCGAACGTCATGCGGCGGATGCAGAGGCGAAGGGAACGCGACGTTGAGGGCCTCTGCGATCCGAAGTGTGGGAAGCGGAGCCGGCGTAGCTCAGCAGGTAGAGCAGACGATTCGTAATCGTCAGGTCATCGGTTCGAATCCGATCGCCGGCTCCAGTTTTTTATGGCTGAGCTGAAGCCGCCCTGCTGTGGAGCGCGAGAGATTCGAGGAGCGCGCCGTGAACGCACCCTCGGCGAAGACCGCTGGCGAGAAGACGAATTCCGCCGAAGCTGTGCGCCCCATTGTCGTTGTCAGCCGATGCCTGGATTTGGAGGCATGCCGATATAACGGGCAGGTGATTCCCACTGCTTTCATCCGACGACTCGCGGCCCATGCGACGCTCATTCCCGTCTGTCCAGAGGTTGAGATCGGGCTCGGCGTGCCGCGCGAACCGATCCGACTGATCCGATGTGGCGCCGAAGTGCGGGCCGTTCAAACGACGGGCCAGGATGTGACCGACCGGCTCGCGCAGTTCGCGGATCGGTTCCTGGAGGCCTTGCCCGAGGTCGACGGCTTCATCCTGAAGAGCCGATCGCCCTCATGCGGCATTCGGGATGCGAAGGTCTTCCCGACGATGGAGAGCGAGGTGGCTTGTGGGCGCGAGGCAGGGCTTTTCGCGCGCGCCGTGTTGCGTCGGTTCCCCGGTCTGGCTGTCGAAGATGAGGGGCGGTTGAATGACGAAGCGATCCGCGAGCGCTTTCTGACGCAACTGTTCACGCTGGCGCGCTTTCGCCAGGCGGCGAAAGCCGACTCACTGGCGGCGCTCGTTCACTTCCACACGACGCACAAGCTGCTTCTGATGGCCCAGAGCGAGAAGGCGTTGCGCGAGATGGGGCGTCTGGTTGCCAATGCCGCGCATCGTCCCCTCTCGGAGGTGATCGCCGAATATCGTCAGCTCTTGCAGCAGGCGCTTGAGCGAGCGGCTCGGCGCACGGCGATCGTGAACGTCCTGCAACATGGGTTCGGCTACGTCTCGAAGTATCTGGCGGCGCGAGAGAAGGCCTTCTTCCTTCAGGCTCTGGAGAAATACCGGCGCGGGCAACTCCCGGCCAGCGCCGTGATCGCTCTGCTGCGCTCATGGGTTGTGCGGTTCGAGGTCGCTTACCTTCTCCAGCAAACGTTCTTTGAGCCCTTCCCGGATGAGTTGCGGGAGCCCCTGGATTCGCGATCTGCATGGGAGATGGGTGTGCTCACCACACCTCGGCGGCGAAAGGCTCGATCTTGACAGTGCTCTCGACCGTATGGTAGCCTCTCTTCCCTTTGAAATGACATCGGGCGTGCGGCCATGAGCATGATCCACGCGCTGGCGCTACAGGAGAATGTTCTGAAGCCGGATGCGAGCGTCTTGGTCGTTCTCCTGACGGCGTGGGTCTTGGTGTGGGTCCTCGACCGCATGCTCTTTCGTCCGGTCAATCAGATCCTGGACGAACGGGAGCGGCGCACGCGAGGGTATCGGGCGGAAGCGAAAGCGATGGAGGCCGAGTGCGCGCGCGAGCGCGCGCAGTATGAGGAGGCGGTGAAGCGGGCGCGGGCTGAGGGGTATCAGCGGATCGAAGCGCGGCGACGAGAGGCCCTGGAACAGCGAGAGCGACTGCTGGCCGCCGTGCGCGAGGAAGCGCGCGCGAGCGTCGAGCGAGCGCGCCGCGAATTGGCCGAACAGGCTCACGAGGCGAAACGTCAGCTCGAGCAGGAGGCCGAGGAACTGGCGCGCGAGATGGTGCGTCAGGTGCTCGGTCGTCGCGTCGAGGAAGTCACGCGCACCTTCCCCTGAGCGTATGGGGGATCTCCTTCTGGACATCATGAGCGGCGGATGGATGGGCGGGCCCCTGGGTCTGGTGGGGTCGGGGCTCCCGCGCGTGGTGAACTTCCTCATCTTCGTGGCGGCGCTCTACTACGTGTTGCGAAAGCCGGTGAGCGACTTCTTTCGCCAGCGCGCGCAGGCCATCGCCCGAGAGCTGGAAGCGGCGGCGCGCGCGCGCGACGTGGCGGCACAGGAGCTGGCACAGATGCGCGCTCGCATGGGGCGACTGGAGGAGGAGATCGCGGCCATTCGCGCGCGCGCGGAGCGCGAGGCCGAAGCCGAATATGAGCGCCTCCAGCGAGAGGCGCAGGCCGAAGCCGAGAAGATTCGCGCCTTGGCCGAGCGAGAGATCGAGATGGCGCGTCGCGCGGCGGAATTGGAATTGAAGACCTTTCTGGTCGAGCGCGTCCTGGCGCGCGCGCGCGTCCTCCTGCGTCAGCAAGTGACGGAGGAGGACCATCGGCGCCTGATCGCCCAATTCATCGAAGAGCTGGCGGAGGTGCCCCGATGATCCCCACGCGCATCGCTCGCCGATACGCGCGCGCTCTGGCCGAATACACCTTCCCGCGGCAGGAACACGAGGTGGTGAACCAGGAGCTGCGCGCGCTCGCGGAGATATTCCGAGAAACGCCGCTGCTTGGGGAGGTCTTCGCCAATCCCGTCATCCCGCGCGCGCAGAAGGAACGCCTGCTGCAGACGCTGATCGAACGGGCGGGGGTGGGGCGGACGACGGCGACCTTCCTCCATCTGCTCTTGAAGAACTACCGCGTGCAGCACCTGGAGGCGATCGCCCGCGCCTTCGCCGAAGAAGTGGATCGCCGATTAGGGATCGTGAATGTCGAGGTGCGCACGGCTCGCCCGTTGCAGGACGATGAACGTCAGCATCTGCATCGGCGATTGGAACGACTGACGGGGAAGACCGTGCGCCTGCGCGAGGTCGTGGACGAGCGACTGCTCGGCGGCGTGCAGGCGCGTGTGGATAGCGAAGTCTATGATGGATCGCTGGACGCCCGATTAGAGGCTTTGCGGCGCCAGCTCTTGCTGTGAACGCCGCTCTCGGGGAGGGAGAGATGGAGAAGTTGAGAGCCGATGAGATCGTGGACATCATCCGTCAGCAGATCGAAGGGTTCGAGACGCGCGTCTCGCTGGAAGAAGTCGGGACGGTCATCAAAGCGGGCGACGGCATCGCCGAGATCTATGGCGTGGAGAAAGTGATGGCCGGCGAGCTGCTGGCGCTCCCGCACGACGTCTACGGCCTCGCCCTGAATTTGGAGGAGGACAAGGTCGGCGCCGTGCTCTTTGGCGAATATCACCTGATCAAAGAAGGGGACGAGGTGCGGCGGACGCGCCGGATCATGTCGGTGCCCGTGGGCGAGGCGCTCATCGGGCGCGTGGTGGACCCGCTGGGGCGCCCGCTTGACGGGCGCGGGCCGATCATCACGGATACCTACAATCCGATCGAGCGGTTGGCTCCGGGCGTGGTGGATCGGCAGCCGGTGAAAGAGCCCTTGCAGACGGGCATCAAGGCCATTGACGCGATGATCCCCATCGGACGGGGCCAGCGCGAGCTGATCATCGGCGATCGGCAGACGGGCAAGACGGCCATCGCCATTGATACGATCATCAACCAGAAGGGCAAGGACGTCGTCTGCATCTACGTCGCCATCGGGCAGAAGAAGTCCACGATCGCGCAAGTCGTCAAGACGCTCCACGACTATGGCGCGATGGACTACACGATCGTCGTCTCAGCGGCGGCCTCCGATCCGGCGGCCATGCAGTATCTGGCGCCGTATGCCGGATGCGCCATGGGCGAATACTTTCGGGATCGGGGGCAACACGCGCTGGTCGTCTACGATGATCTCTCCAAGCATGCGGCGGCCTATCGAGAGATCAGCCTCTTGCTGCGGCGTCCTCCCGGACGCGAAGCGTATCCGGGCGACGTCTTCTACCTGCATTCGCGGCTGCTGGAGCGCGCGGCCAAATACAGTGACGAATTCGGCGGCGGCTCGCTCACGGCCTTGCCCATCATCGAGACGCAATTGGGCGATGTCTCCGCCTACATCCCGACGAACGTCATCTCGATCACGGATGGTCAGATTTACCTGGAGACGGATCTCTTCCACGCGGGGATTCGACCGGCGATCAATGTGGGCATCTCGGTCTCGCGCGTCGGCGGATCGGCGCAGATCAAGGCGATGAAGCAGGTGGCCGGGACGCTGCGCCTGGAGCTGGCGCAGTATCGAGAGCTGGCGGCTTTCGCGCAGTTCGGATCGGACCTGGACAAGGTCACCCTGCAGCAGCTCAATCGGGGGCGCAAGCTGACCGAACTGCTCAAACAGGATCAGTACAAGCCCATGGATGTCGAGAAGCAGATCGTCTCCATCTGGGCGGGGACGAACGGATATCTGGACGATCTGCCCGACGAGCTGGTGCGCCCGTTCGAGGAGGAGCTCTTGCAGTTTGTCGAGAACAGCCGCGCCGGGCTGCTGGAGAAGATTCGGACGCGGAAGGCGCTCGATGATGAGATCCTGGCCGAGCTGCGGGAGACCGTGAGCGAATTCAAGGAGCGGTTCGTGGCGGCGCATGCCGTGACGGCGCGCGCGGCGTGAGGGGGCGGCGATGGCGAGCTTGCAAGACCTGCGGCGGCGCGTTCGCGCCGTGCGCAACATGCAGCAGGTGACGCGTGCGATGAAGATGGTCTCGGCGGCCAAGCTCCGCCGGGCACAGGAGCGTGTCATCGCCGCGCGCCCATACGCGCAGCGCATGGCCGCCGTGCTTCGCGGCTTGGCCGAACGCGCCGAGCACTATCGGCATCCGCTGCTGGAGCCGCGCGGCGAGGATCACCTGGTGCTCGTCCTCATCACCGCCGACAAAGGACTCTGCGGCGCCTATAACACGAATCTCATCCGCGCGGCGCAGGCGTTCATGGAACGTCATGCGGGGAAGCGCATCGAGCTGGTCTGCATCGGGCGCAAAGGGCGCGACTTCTTCCGCCGTCACGGCGTCCCTATTCGCGCCGAATACACGGGCGTCACCGCCCGGCAGGTCGAGCTGCCCGTCGCCCGACAGATCGCGCAAGCGCTCATCGCGGACTTCCTGGCTCCCGAGTCCGAGATTGAGAAGGTCGTGCTCATCTACAACGAATTCAAATCGGCAGCTCGCCAGCAAATCGTCATCGAGCAATTGCTGCCCATCGCCGAATGGCCGACCGACGGTGAGCGTCCGCCTCGGGAGGTCTTCATTGACTACCTCTACGAGCAGCCTCCGGCCGAGATCTTCGGCCAATTGCTCCCGCGATACGTGGAGTCGGAGGTCTATCGCGCCCTCCTGGAGGCGACGGCGTCCGAGCATGGCGCGCGCATGATGGCCATGGATGCGGCGACGAAGAACGCGGAGGAGATGATCGCCTCGCTCACCCTGCAGATGAATCGCGTCCGTCAGGCGACGATCACCAAACAGATCATCGAGGTCGTCAGCGGCGCAGCGGCTTTGGAGGAGATGCTGCGTTAGCCGCCTTCCCCGTCAGGTCGCCCGCCGTGATCCCCGCCCCAGTCGAGCGATGTCCGCGAAATAGTGGACGAACATCTTGATCCCCCCAGCCGTCTGCGCCCAATCGTAGTTCTCGTTCGGCGCGTGATAGCCGTGCTCAGGGAGGCTCAGCCCGAGGAAGATGATGGGCGCGCGCAAGAATTCCTCCATGATCACCAC
>BEHM01000053.1 GCA_002923315.1 bacterium HR10 | reverse complement strand
ACCCACTCGCGCGCGTCTTCGGGCGTTCTCACCGGTCCGCGATTCCAGCCGCTGCCCGGTCGTTGATAGTTGAAGATGCGAGGCGCCACGATCTCATTGCGGGCGCTGCGCTCTTTCTCCTTGACGGCGATCTCGTGGGGAGCGAGCGGAACACCGCGCACGGTGGTGACGCCATGGGCCATCCAGAGCTTGTACGCGTACTCGGCTTCGGGATTTTTCGGAGGGCCGCCGGCGTGAACATGCATATCCACGAAGCCCGGCAGGACATACATCCCGGTGGCATCAATTTCATAGTCGGGTTTCTCGGGCGGTCGGTTGGGCCGCAGCGGCAAGCCCGGCGTGCCCGCCACCCGAATCTCTTTGATTCGGTTGTTCTCGATGACAATGTCAACGGGACCGCGCGGGGGCGCTCCCGTACCGTCAATGAGAATGGCTCCCCGAATCACCAACGTCTTGAAAGGACCGACGCCTTCGTCGGCCCGCCGCAGGGGAGCGGGAATCAATTGGGCTTCCGGCGGCCGTTGCTGCCCACGCACCGGACGGAGCATTCCGCCGCTGCCCACAACCAGCGCAACGAGGAGACTTCCCGTCAGGGTCTTTCTTCGTTTTCGCTCCATAGCCTTCCTCCTCTCAACCGATGATGCCCTGCTGCAGATCAACCGCTGTTTGGCGCCCGGAAGTACGGTTCCCGTCCAGATACCGCACATCCCTCCTGAGCCGGGCGAGCGCCTATTCTATCACGACCACTCCGAGGATACATTCGCATTCCCCCCACCAGCCCCCAGCATCAGGATGGAGAGGGACCGCAAGGTTCCACTGTGATGCGCTTCTCCGCACCTCACCCGAAACGTGAAGCAAGCAGGAGATGGAACTCGGCGATAGGGGGCGAGGGCTGTCGTCGTGCGACCAAAGGCCGGGGACGAGAGCATCGGCTCGCCTATCATTCTGAACGCCGCGGATACGGTTTCCCACAAACTAGGTAGTTTACCTCTATGATCCCCACTCTCACGCAAGGCCGAAATGTATATCGCCTTTCAAGAGGATCGTCTTGAACGATCTAAAGTGACTTTGAACGGAATTAGTCTCCTTTGTGATTCACGCCCACGGGTCCCCTAAGCTTGTTCAAGAAGGCATAAAGGTGTGCAAGACAGGGCCGGTCGAGGCGAATATAGTGACCGCCGACGGCATATGCGGAGATCCGCAGGGATGAGGCAATGGCGAGGGCTATGGTCCATCGTGTGTGCCGCGATGGGTGTGTTGACTGTGATCGCAGGAGCGCCGGCCCAGGAGAAGCCGCTCATCGAGGACTACGTACGGGCCGCGGTGACGACCCCTCCGGCGGCCCTCGACGTTGATCCCTTCTACAAGAAGTACACCGATGCGCTGGGCATTCCCATCCTCAGCTCGGAGAAAGTGCCTGATGCCGCACTGCTCGTGGCGCGAGACATCGTCATCGCCATGCTGGCCAAGCGGCCCGATCTGCGACGGGAAATGATCCGAAAGAAGATGCGCGTTGGCGTCATGGCCCAATCGGAGGTCACCACCGATATTCCCGAACATCGCCACCGCAAGAAACCGGCGCGCGACGATCCGCGACTGACTCCGGCCGAACGCGCCAATTATGACCGACCGGGCGGCATCGGCAGTATGACCGACAAAGAATACTGGGATCGTCGCGCTCGGGGGCTGGGGGGCAATCCCACGACTTGCGCGGAAGAAAATCTTCTCGGCTATCCGGGAACGCGCTACTATGGCGAGAACATCCTCATTCACGAGTTCGCTCACGCCATCATGAACGTCGCCATCCGAACGGCCGACCCCCAGCTCTACGAGGAGATCCACGCGGCCTACCGCGAGGCGATGGCCAGAGGACTCTGGAAAGGGCACTACGCCGCGACCAACGCCGACGAATACTGGGCCGAAGGGACCCAGTTCTGGTTCTGGTCCAACTACGAATACCGCGACGGCTCGCGCCGCGTTCAATCGCCGGACGATCTCAGGCAGTATGACCCCAGACTCTACGAATTGCTCAGCCGTGTCTATGAGACGCATCGCATTCCAATGGACGTCTATCACGGTAAGAACATTCCGCCTCCACGGCGGTCTCGCTGAGGTGCTCTCTGGAGAGCCTTCGGATCCCGTGAGCAGAGGGAATGAGGAGAGGCGAAATCCAGAGATAAAGATGCCCGGAAATCGGAAGATGAGACCCTGCACTCATCCTTTGGGGGAGAATCTACCTTTGGAGGAGAATCCATGCCACACGCATCGCTTCACAAAGCCTCGCGATTGATGGCCATCGCCTCGCTGCTTTGCCTGATAGGGGTGTGGACCAGTGCGGCCGGCTTGGCGGCGCCCGCCCCCCAAGTGCGCACGACCGGGGAGATTCGCGGACGGGTCTTCGACCCCACAGGCGCTGTGATCCCGGGCGTCATGATTGAGGCGAAAGACCTAGCGACCGGGCGGATTCGAACGACGACGTCGGACGCGATCGGGACATTCGTTCTCCTGAACCTTCAACCGGGCGTCTACGAGCTCACCGCGCGTCATCCGGGCTTTCAAACGACGGTCCTTCCGCGCGTCGTCGTCGAGACGGCGCGCACGACCGACGTAGACGTACATCTGAGTGTCGGAGCGATTGCCGAGACGGTCGAGGTCACGACGACCGGCCTCCCCACACTGGAGAGGACTTCGACCACCGTCAGTCAAACCATTCGGAACGACTTCGTCCATCGCCTTCCTCTCGCCGGACGTGACACGCTTCCCTTCGGCATCCTGATGGCTGGGGCTCAAACACCCGGCACCAACGCGCGAGACACGACGTTCAATGGGCTTCCCAATGCCTCTCTGAACATCAGCATTGATGGAATGAACAACAACTCGCAGCGCTGGAAGAGCGGAGGGACGAGCTACTTCGGCTTCGCCCCCATGCGCTTGGATGCCATTGAAGAGGTCTCGATCTCCACGGCGGGGTTGGGTGCAGACGCGGCCGCCGGAGGCGCGATGACGATCCGCTTCACGACGCGGCGGGGAACGAATGAATTCCACGGAAAGGTCTTCTATCAGGTGCAAAACGAAGCGTTGAACGCGAACACCTTCTTCAATAACGCTCGCGGATTGCCGAAACCGCGCGTTCGCAACAACGACTTCGGCGGCAACCTGGGGGGGATATATCCCGATTCCCTTCACCAAGAAGCGCCTCTACTTCTTCGTGAACTTCGAGGCTAACCCCGTCCCCTCCTCGTTCACGGCGACGCGACTGGTCCTCACGCCGGAGGCGCAGCGTGGGATTTTCAAGTACATCGGGACGGATGGCCGCATCTATTCGGCGAACCTCCTGGAGATCGCCGGGCGCGCTGGTTTTCCGAGCCATGTAGATCCCACGATTCAAAAGATCTTCGATGTGATCAACAGCACGCTCTCGAAGGGCACGCTCCTTCCCAGCGCGACGGATTTGAATCGCGTGACGCTGCAGTGGACGCAAGAGGACTACGCGGGGGCATACTATCCGACTGTGCGCTTGGATTACCAGATCACTCCGAAGTTGGCCTGGCGCGGGACCTGGAACCTTCGACACAACCAATGGGATGGAGAACCGCTCTATCCCGGATTGGCCTCGAAAGCAGATCGGCGCCTGTGGGCGAACGAGGCGAACGCCACGATCTACATCGCCTCGACCGGACTCGAGTGGACGATCACACCCAACATCCTGAACACCTTCACTTTCGGCGTGCAGTCCAATCTGGAGAACTTCAATCAACATGCGACGCCCTTCATTTGGCGCGACTTGGGTATCCCGCGGATCGCCCTTCCCCTCATCACTCACCCGATTCCCACCGGACTCCCCTTCCCTCGGAACAATCCGGTGTACAGCCTCTCAGACACTCTCAACTGGGTCCGCGGGAAGCACACCTTCACCTTCGGGACGTCGGTCCTCCGCACGAGCATGTATGAGACGGCGTATGGATCGGCGGGCGTCCCCATCTACAATTTGGGGGTGGTCGCGGCCGATCCGGTCACTTCCGTCCTGAGTGGCTCGAACCTGCCGATGATCCGCAGTTCCGATCTGAGCATGGCCTGGTCCCTCTACGCCTTGCTCACAGGCCGCATCAGCAGCATCACGGGCAGTCGCAATGTGGATGAGCGCACGAAACAATACCGCGATTTCGCGCCGGTCATCCGCCGCCAGGCGTTCTCGACCGGCGGCGTCTATTTCCAGGACTCCTACCGGGTGACACCGAGCCTGACGCTCAACTACGGGTTTCGATGGGAGATCTCCGGCACGCACACGAATACGAACGGCATCTACACGGATCCTGGGTTCGAGCACCTCATGGGACCCTCACGCCAGCTCTTTCGTCCGGGCGTCCTCGACGGGGTCTCAGCCCCACAGATCTTCCAGCGTTCGAAGTCGTATCGGTCGGACAAGGTGAACCCGGCGCCGAATTTCGGATTCGCATGGAATCCGGCCTTTCAGAATGGTATCCTGAGCAAGCTCTTCGGCGCGGATCGCCAAACGGTCATCCGGGCCGCCTATGGGATCAATTACTACGACGAGGGCATGAACATGCTCCAGTTCAGCGTTGGCAACAACCCCGGCCTGACCCAGAGCTTCGTCCTGCAGCCCGGGATGCCAGGCTTCGCCCCTGGTGAACTCTCCCTCACGCGAGCGCTCACGTCGCCGCTTCCGCCGTTCGCGGTGAATCCGCCAGCCTTCACCTTCCCCATGCCTCAATCGCTCTTCACCTTCGTGAGCGGATTGGCATCGTTCAAACCGTTCATGCACACGCCATATGTCCAAAACTGGACGTTCGGCATTCAACGCGAACTCACGTCGAACACCGTCCTCGAAGTGCGATACGTCGGGAACAAGTCCACGCACATCTGGAGGACTTACCCCCTGAGCGAGACCAACATCTTCGAGAATGGGTTCTTGCAGGAATTCCTGAACGCGCAGCGGAATCTGGCGATCAATCAAGCGGCCGGTGTGAACAGCTTTGCGAATCGGGGGCTGCCCGGGCAGGTGCCGCTGCCGCTGTTTGAAGCGGCCTTTGGCGCACGCGGCTCGCAACCGGCGCTGCCGGCCGGGTCGGGATTTGCCAACGGCACATTCATCAATCACCTGCGTCAGGGGACAGTAGGGGCCTTGGCTAATACGCTCGCAACCAACAACATCTATTTCTGCCGATTGGTCGGCAGCACGTTCGCGCCCTGCGCGGCGCTGGGGTTCAACGCACCGGGCCCATATCCGATCAACTTCTTCCGCGCCAACCCGTTCGTCACGAGCATGACGCTTGTGGACGACAACTCGTGGTCCACCCATCACGGACTGCAGATCGAACTGCGGCGTTCCTTCAGTCGCGGCCTCACGCTCAACGCCAATTACACGTGGAGCAAATCGCTCGGCGATTTCTTTGCGACGCCGAATTCCAATGCCTCTGACGGATACACGACGCTTCGGAACCGAAATCTCGATAAGGCGCCGTCCCCGTTCGATCTCCGCCATATCCTCAACGTCTTTTGGACCTACGAGCTGCCGTTCGGACGCGGTCGGCGTTTCCTCTCGAAGGCCCCCGGATTCCTCGATCGAGTGATCGGCGGATGGACACTCTCCGGGATCACTCGACTCAATTCCGGTCGGCCGTATCTGCTGACAAGTGGACGGGCGACATTCAATCAAAACGAAGCCGGGATCATCCTGAAGGAGATCAGCCTCGCCGAGCTGCAGAAGAAGATGCGACAATTCAGCCCTGGCCCGAACCGCAATGCCTACCACGCTGATCCGACGTTGATCGGTCCGGACGGACGGGCCAATCCGCAATTCCTCGCGGTGCCGACGACGCCGGGCCAGCTCGGGCAGTTCATCTACCTCTATGGGACGCCGCTTGTGCTCAACGATCTGGCCATACTCAAAGAGATTCCGATCCGGGAGCGCGTCAAGTTCAGTTTACAAATCGAGATGCTGAATGCCTTCAATCACCCGGTCCTGAACGTCGGGAGCTTAGGAGGAACCATCAGCATTGATTCGACGAGCTTCGGGCAGACGACGAGCACACTCGTCGGACCGCGCAATATTCAGATTCGAGCGCATATCACATGGTAGCGCTACTGGGAACAACTCCGTCGTCACGTCCATCGGCCGGGGGGATGGCTCCTCATCTCCCCGGTCGTCTCCGTCAATTCCGGTGATCGGATCGCACGATCGTGAACAGGAGGGATGGCGCCATGAGGACCTACCGCTCACTTCTGGGAATTTGCATCCTGTTCATCCTTCCCCTCACTTCACTGCGCGCCCAAGGGACGCGCGCGGATTACGAACGGGCGTTCCGATTGCGCGAACGATTCGAGGGACTCGCGTTGAACATCGTGGACCGGGTCGCCTGGATCGAAGGGACACATCGGTTCTGGTACCGGCGGTCGGTCAAGGGGGGGCACGAATTCATACTGGTGGATGCGGAGACGCTCGTGAAGCGACCGGCCTTCGATCACGCGCGGCTTGCGGCCTCGCTCTCAGCAGCAACGGGACGCTCATACACGGCGACGACGCTACCTTTCACCACGCTCACTTTCGTGGATCAGGAGCGAGCGATTGAATTCGTCGCTCTCGATGCGACCTGGAGATGCGACCTCTCCGACTACGTCTGCCGTCGGATCGGGCCAGCCCCACTGGGTCCACCCGGGAGGCGCACTCCCGAAGAGGAATACCCGCGCGAGTACGAGAACGATGTCTTCGATGGGATGGTCTTCCTCCCTCCGTCCTCCTCATCCCCCCAACAGACGCAGCAGACGCGCCGCATCCCACCGTTCAGTCCCATCCGATCCGCTGAAGAGCCGCAAGTGAAGCCCTCTCCCGACGGACGCTGGGAGGCCTTCATCCGCAACTATAACGTCTTCGTGCGCCCCAAAGGGAAAGATGATGCCATTCCGCTCAGCTACGACGGCTCCGAGGGAGAGGCCTACACTTTCGCTTCGATCACCTGGTCGCCGGATTCTCGCCGTCTGGTCGCCTACCGCGTGCGCCAGGGATATCGCCGCGTGGTTCACTACATCGAATCCTCGCCCACGGATCAGCTTCAGCCGAAACATTTCACCCGGGAGTACGCGAAACCCGGGGATGTGCTGGATGTCGCCCAACCCGTCTTGTTCGACATTGACGCGCGGAAGCAGATCACGATTGATTCGAGCCTCTTCCCCAACCCCTACAGCTTGTCTAATCCGGTGTGGTGGAAGGATGGGCGAGCCTTCACCTTCGAGTACAACCAGCGGGGACATCAGGTTTATCGCGTCATCGAAGTGGACGCGACGACCGGGACACCGCGCGTGCTCATCAACGAAGAATGCGCGACGTTCTTCTCCTATCGTCCGCTTCAGCCCAACCATCGGGAGACCGGAACGCGCTATCGCTACGATGTCGCCGATGGCAAGGAGATCATCTGGGCCTCCGAACGCGATGGCTGGCGACACCTCTATCTCTACGATGGCGCGACCGGTCGGGTGAAGAATCAAATCACCAAAGGGAATTGGGTCGTGCGCGGCGTGATCAAGGTGGACGAAGAGAAGCGCCAGATTTGGTTTCAAGCCAGCGGCATGTATCCTGATCAAGACCCCTACTTCATCCACGTCTACCGGATCAACTTCGACGGCAGCGGTCTCGTGGCGCTGACCGAAGCCAACGGCGATCACGCGGTCAGTTTCTCTTCGGACATGGCGTACTACGTAGATCTCTGGTCCCGCGTGGATCACCCTCCAGTCCTGGAATTGCGACGCACGGAGGATCGAAAGGTGCTCATGGAGGTGGAGCGCGGCGACATCTCGGAGCTGCTCGCGGCCGGATGGCGTCCGCCCGAAGTCTTCGTCGCCAAAGGACGCGACGGGAAGACCGACATCTGGGGCATCATCATCCGCCCGACGAACTTCGACCCCTCCAGGAAGTATCCGGTCATTGAGAACATCTACGCCGGACCGCAGGGATCGTTCGTGCCCAAATCCTTCAGCGTCTACAATCCCATGTACGCGCTGGCCGAACTGGGATTCATCGTCGTGCAGATTGACGGCATGGGGACGGCCAATCGCTCGAAGGCGTTTCATGATGTGGCCTGGAAGAACCTGCGCGATGCCGGATTCCCGGATCGCATCCTCTGGCACAGAGCGGTCGCGGCAAAATATCCCTATTACGACATCACCCGCGTGGGCATCTACGGACACTCCGCCGGAGGACAGAACGCGCTGGCGGCCCTGCTGTTCCATCCGGATTTTTACAAAGTGGCCGTCTCCTCGTGCGGCTGCCACGACAACCGCATGGATAAGATCTGGTGGAACGAGCAATGGATGGGCTGGCCCGTAGGCCCTCATTATGCCGCGTCATCGAACGTGGAGAACGCGCATCGGCTTCGAGGGAAAGTCCTGCTCATCGTCGGCGAGTTGGACACGAACGTGGATCCATCGTCCACGATGCAGGTCGTCAACGCGCTCATCAAAGCGAATAAGACATTCGATCTGCTCGTCCTCCCCGGCCAAGGCCACACGATGGGTGGGGCTTACGGCTCGCGGAAGATGTACGACTTCTTCGTGCACCATCTGCTCGGCGTTGAGCCCCCGGAGTGGAATGCTCTCGCCGAGGAGACTCCTCAACAATGAATTCGCCCCCGGTGAGGGGCTGAGATCCCTCACCCAGGGGGCGCCACCTGTGAGGTTCACTCGCGCGGCTCTTCTCGCGCGACCGTGCGGACGTCGAAGACGGCTCCCGCAATGGCGTTCGGATGCGCCTGGAACTTCACGACGATGCGCTCCTTACCGCGCGTGAGCCGCTCCGGGATGGGATACTCCTTGTCGAACAGCTCAGTCGGATGAATCTCCAATTGTTCCGTCGCGATCTTCTCCCCTTCGACGAAGACATCGAAGACGCGCGGAGGCCCTTCGCTCTCGCGATAGGTGCACACCAGGAGCACGGGCCGATCCGGAGTGACTTTCAACGCGTAGCTGAACCATCCGTTGCGTGCGGCGCGCCACCGCCGTCCCTCGAAATATCCCTCGCTCACATTCTCTCCCCGAAAGTCGTGGGCCTGTTCGCTCTGCGGATCGTTGAGATTCACGGCATCAATGGTCAGGCGTTCGATCTCACGACGTCGCGCCTCGCGCGCGGCGATCTCCGCCTTCCGCTTCTCCCACTCGGCCGGCGTATACACCTTCCAATAGACGGTGTACCGTCGGTCGTGCAGCTTGTAGAAGGGCGCGAGCGTCACGTCGCGCGGCTGGCCCAGCCCCTCGGTTCGGAACGTCAGCGGCGTTCCCGCTACCGGCTTCACCTTCGCCAGGACGTCCTTCACATCTGCGGTGACGAACGCGGGGACCTCCACGGGCCGGAGGCGACCGATGCGCGGAGCGCTCGGACCATAGCGCTCGGACTCGGTCAAGCCTTCTGTGCCGAGGTCCCCGGCCAAGACGATCGGACCATAGAGCAGAGCGATCATCGTGGGATCATCCGGCATGGCTTCCATGCGAAGGCTCATGGGGAACTGCACCTCCACCGTATCTCCCGCTCTCCACTCCCGCTCGATCGTGATGTACGATCCCGGTGTTGCCGTGACCGATTCGCGCCGACCGTTCACGAGGACTTGAGCGCCCGATACGGCCCACCCCGGGTACCGGATCTTCAACGCCAGACGAACGGGGCGCTCCGCGTGGAGGATCAAACGCGTCCGATCCTCTTCCGGAAATCGCGTCCGCTGCTCCAGGCGTATGCCCTTCTCGCTCCAGCGCACTTCCGAAGCGAGAAAGAGGTTCACATAGAGTGAGCGGTCGTCGCGGAAATAGATCGCCTCCCCATACCGCGCGTGGTTCTCCATCCCCGTCCCCACGCAGCACCAGAAGGAGTTCTCCGGCGTCGAGTATGTCCGGAAAGCTCCCGGTCGCAGCGGCACATAGTAACACATCATTCCCGTCGCTGGGTCCTGTGAGGCCAGGATGTGATTGAACAGCGCGCGTTCGTAAAAGTCCATGTACTCGCCCTTCGGCTCCCAACTGAACAGGTGGCGCGTGAGCTTCAGCATGTTGTACGTGTTGCAGGTCTCCGCCGTTGCCGGTCCCAATCGTCGCGAGAACTGCGCGATGGGGAAGAAGCGCTCGCCATCGCTATGCCCTCCGATGACGTATGAGCGATGCAGGGCGACGCGTCGCCAGAAGAACATGGCGATGTCCGCATACCACTTCTCGCCGGTCAACTCATATTCCCGCGCAGCTCCGATGATCTTCGGGATCTGCGTGTTCGCATGCAGCCCATCCAGGGGATCTTCCCCCCGGGACAGCGGCTCGAAGAGCCGGTAATGATCGAAGAGTCGCGCCAGCCGCAGATGCTCCGGATTCCCCGTGACGGCATAGAGGTTCGCTAGAACCTCATTCATCCCCCCGTACTCAGTCTCCAGCATGTTCTGCTGTTGCTCGCGCGTCAGGCGATCCATTCGAAACTTCACCCAATCCGCCATCTTGATGAGCACGTCGAGGGCCTGCGGGTTATCGCAATACACGTACACGTCAAGCAATCCCGCCATGATCTTATGCAGCGTGTAGTATGGCGCCCACACGCGCTGCCGCGCTTCCACGCGATCAATGAATTCTTCCGGGAACGCCGACAGATACCCGCGATGGAATCCGCGCCGCTCGAGCGCCTCCTGAATACGCGCCAGCTCCGCCACGATCTGATTCGCCCGCACCTTGAATCGCTCATCTCCGGTCCCGGCGTACATGAGCGCGCAGGCCGTGAGATAATGTCCGACCGTATGCCCTCGCAGCTCGACATCCGGCGCTTCCCATCCCCCATAGGGTCGAGCGGGAGACGGAAGCCCGGCGTTCACCCGAAAGTTATGAAGCAGCCGATCCACATCCAGGCTCAGGATATACCGCGCATCTCGCTCCATCGCATCGCGAAACGGCCCCTCTAGCAGACGAACCTCGGTCACGTCGAAGGGAATGGCCTTCAGCGGGACCTTATTCGGCACCGTGACCTTTCGCCCCTGCAGGGACATCCCCGTTCCCCACGGAGCGCTCAAACCACAGAGCACGAGAAGCGCCAGTCCGAAACTGATCCATTTTGACTTCATATGCTCTCCCTCCACACACAAGGGATCTCCCGCCCGGCGTCATCTCATTTTAACCCATCGTATGACATCGGGGGGGATCAGACGATGAGGAGATTGGGCGATGTTGGAAGCACGTACACACATGGGCGGCTTTCATCCTCTCCCCCCCGACGCCGGTCAACCTCAAAAACTCAGCTTGAGCCGGATCTGAATCTCCCGAGGCCCTGTGGCCGTCGCCGTCGTCTGCCCGAACGTCGTGGACATGATGCTGACGGAGCCGGCCACGCTGCCGACCTCGAAGCTCGGATGGTTGAAGGCATTGAGCGCCGTGACCCAGAGGTCGAACCTCACGCGTTCGGTCAGCGGGATCTCCTTCGAGAGCGCCAAATCCGGCAGAAAGAGGGAAGGTCCATACAGATAGATGAACTGGCCGAAAACGCCGGGCGTCGTCGGAGGCGCCAGGATCTCTGGATTCGCCCGCCCGTCCGGACCGATGAGCTTCGGATCCACGAAGAACACGGTGGCATTCGGCCCCGGCCTCACCGTGAGCATCTTCTGCAGGTCCTTCGTCATGAGCCCGTTCAGGATGACACCGGAATCGTTTTGATTCACGGTGAAGCGACCGCTCGAGAGCCGGAACACGCGCCCTGACTGCCAGCGAACGATCCCCGACAACGTCCAGCCCCCGATGATCTTGTCCACGACTGAGCTCCCCGTCGCCCATCGCCTCCCGGTCCCGAAAGGCAGCTCCCAACTCCAGTACGCTTGAAAGGCGTGACGCAGGTCGAACGGCGATGGCCCCTTATCGAGCCGCCGGTTCCGAAGCGTTGTGTAGTTTCGAGTCATGGTGGGCGAATCGGCGAAGAGATCGCTCAGAGACTTGCTGAAGGTGTAGTTGGCCGTGAAACTCAAGCCCCGACTGTAGGTGCGGCGCACCTGCACCTGGAGCCCGTGATAGCTGGAGTAGGAGTAATCCGTCATGAGATTGATCGCCGCGCCGGCCGCGAAGGGATTCGCCTGGAAGAAATTGATGGGGAAAGGACCGGGACTATCGAACCCAAGCCGCGCGCATGCCGGGAGCTGATTCCCAACCATCCGACAGAGGTAGATCGAAGATCCCGCCAGTGCATTGGCGAACGCTCCGACCTGTCCCTGACGAAGATAGTTCAGGAATGTGCCATTGCTGAAGCCCGAAGCGGCGGGCAGAGCGGGCTGCGATCCGCGCGCACCAAACGCCGCTTCGAAAATGGGCAGCGGGACTTGTCCGGGAAGCCCTCGATATTGGAAGCTGTTCACTCCGGCCGCCTGATTGATCGCGAGATTCCGCTGCGCATTCAAGAACTCCGCCAGGAACCCGTTCTCGAACACATTGACCTCATTCAAATTGAAGCCGTGCCAGATATGCGTCCCCTTGTTGCCCACGTATCGGACTTCGACCACCGTATGACGGACGATCTCGCGCTGCAGACCGAACGTCCAGGTCTGGATATAAGGTGTCCGAAGCTGCGGCAACATGCTGCTGAAGCCACGCGCGAACGTGTACTCCGCCTGTCGGAAGGGCGGCGAGAACTTCTCCGGGAACATGGCCAGCGGCGGCGTCGGATCGCTCAATCGCAATTGCCCGATGGGAAACCCCGGCATCCCCGGATTCAGGAAGAGCGATTGCATGAGCCCAGGATTCCCACCCGCATAGTTGATGAACGTCAGCAGCCCTTCATCGTAATAGGTCAGCGAATAGCTCGCTCGAAGGACGGTCTTCTGCTCCTCCCCGAAAAGCCATCGCTGCCATCCCGTTCTCGCCATCGGCGACCACGCGAAGCCGAAATTCGGTCCCGGATTGACGAAATCGCCCCGATAGGCTCGCGGACG
>BEHM01000052.1 GCA_002923315.1 bacterium HR10 | reverse complement strand
GTCTTCGCCGAGGAGCCGCCGCGGAATCGCCGGCTCCTGGAGCATCCGCGCGTTCTGGCGACGCCGCATGTCGGCGCTTCGACGATCGAGGCGCAGGAGCTGGTGGGGGTGGAGATCGCCCTTCAGGTGCGCGACTACTTGCAATCGGGCATCATCCGAAATGCCGTGAACTTCCCCGCGCTGACGCCCGAAGAGCTGCAGCGCCTCGGCCCTTTCCTCGAGCTCGGAGAGAAGCTGGGCGCCTTCATCGCGCAGATCGCGCGCGTGCGCCCGAGCGAGATCGGCATCCGGTACTATGGGGAGCTGAATCGCGCCAACGTCTATCCCATCTCCAACGCCGTCCTGTGCGGCGTCTTGCGGCAGATGCTCGATGAGGAGGTGAACCTCATCAACGCGCGCCTGAAGGCCGAGGAGCGCAACATCGAGGTCATCGAGACGCGCAGCAGCCGCGCGCGCAGCTATGCCAACCTGATCAGCGTGCAGCTCCGCGATGGTGCCGGAGGGGTGGATTGGGTCGAAGGGACGGTGCTGCATCCGGAGAACCTGCGCCTGGTCTCCATTGACGGCGTGAATCTGGAGATCCCGCTGACACCCTACATGCTCCTCATCCGCAACGAGGACGTGCCGGGAGTCATCGGGCGCGTCGGGACGGTCCTCGGCAATGCGCAGGTGAATATCGGACATTTCGCCCTGGCGCGCGGAGGGGCCGACCTCATGGCCATCGGCGTACTCACGCTCGATTCGCCCATCTCGGACGACGTGCTGGCCGAGATCCGACGCCTCCCAGCCATCCGAGACGTCCGCGCCATTCTCTTGTGAGAAGGCTCGCGGAGGGAGAGATGGAGATCGCCCTGGCCATCGGTTTCGTCGGGCTTCTCGTCTTCCTGGCGCATCTGTTCTCCGCGCTCTTTGAACGCACGCGCGTTCCAGACGTCTTGCCGCTCGTCGTCCTGGGGTTGCTCATCGGGCCGGTCCTGAAGCTGATCACGCCCGAGGCGTTCGGGAAAGTCGGCCCGGTCTTCACGACGATCTCGCTCGTCATCATCCTCTTTCAGAGCGGGCTGGGGCTGAATCTGGCGACACTGCGCGAATCGCTTCTGCCGGGGATGCGCCTCACGGTCCTGAACTTCATCGGGACGGTGCTCGTCGTGGCGGCGATCGCCGCCCTGGGGCTTCGGATGTCCGCGCTCGAGGGGATGATCTTGGGGGCCATCATCGGTGGGACCTCCTCGGCCGTCGTCATTCCGCTCATCGGACGGCTTCCCCTGCGGACCGAGGCGCGCGCCATCCTGCTTCTGGAATCCACCTTCAGCGACGTGCTCTGCATCGTCACGACGCTCGCGCTCGTCCAGGCCGTTCGCTATCACGAGCTACGGCCCACGCTGATGCTGGGGCAGATCATCGCCTCATTCCTCGTCGCCGCCATCATTGGCGCTCTGGCCGCACTCTTCTGGTCGGCCGTCTTGCAGCGCGTGCGCCAGTTGGAGAACAGCATGTTCCTGACGCCGGCGTTCGTCTTCATCATCTTCGGCGTCGCCGAGGTGCTGGGCTATAGCGGCGCGATCGCCGCCCTGGCGTTCGGGATCATTCTGGGGAACATTCAGAGCCTCTCTCGCTCGGCGCTTCGGGATCTCTTGCGCGGGCGCGCCGTTCAGCTCAGTCCGACGGAGGAGTCGTTCTTCTCGGAGATCGTCTTCCTGCTGAAGACGTTCTTCTTCGTCTACATCGGCCTGTCCATTCGCTTGACGGACGTTGTGCTCTTCGCCGTTGGAGTGGGGATCGTGGCCGTGCTCTTCCTCATTCGGATTCCCGTGGTGTGGGGGGCTGTGGGGAAGATGGTGCGTGGCTTCGACGGCGCGGTGGCGGCGGTCATGATCCCCAAGGGGCTGGCTGCAGCGGTTCTCGCCTCTTTGCCGCTGCAAGCGGAAGTGGAACGGGGAGCCATCATTCAGGACATCGTGTACGCGGTGATCCTCCTCAGCATCCTCGGGACGGCGCTCCTCACGTTCCTCATCGAGAAGCACATCCTCCGGCAGCCCTATGCCTACTTCTTCCCAATGGGAGAAGGCGCCGACTCACTGCCGGCGAATCCACATGAAAGAAGAGGGGGAGAATGACGCGCGGGCACCGGCTTCTCATCCTGGTGGGGCTGGGGCTTCTGGCCGCGCCATCCGCGTGGGGATGGGGGGAGAAGGGACATCGCTTGGTCAATCGCTTGGCCGCGCAATCGCTCCCTCGCGAGATGCCGCTCTTCTTTCGACGCGCCGTGTTGGAGTTGGAGTATCTCGGCTACGATCCGGATCGCTGGCGCTCTCCGGCGGAACCGGCGTTGAACGCCGTGAATGCGCCCGACCACTTCATCAATCTCGAGTATGTGGAGGGACGGGCGTTTCCCCCGGATCGGTATCAATTCCTGCACGGGCTCATCGAACGCGGGCTCGTCCGCGGCGAAGTGGCGCTGACGACCGTTGGCTTCTTGCCGTATCGGATCGTCGAGCTGGCCGAACTCCTGCGCGTGCAATTCCGACTCTGGCGACAGGCGCCGCACCGTACGGCGCGCGAGCGCGCCGAGCGCCATCAGATCGAGCGGAACATCATCGTCATCGCTGGCGTGCTCGGCCATTTCGTCGCCGATGGCGCTCAGCCACACCACACGACGGTTCACTACGATGGGTGGAATACAGCTTTCGCGCCGAACCCGCGCGGATACACGACCGAGCGGGGAATTCACCTTCGATTCGAGAACGATTTCGTGAACGAAGCCATCCGGGAATCCGACGTGAGGTCTCGACTCCGACCGCCGCGTCGGCTCGGTCCGCTGTTTGAGGAAACGATGCGGTATCTGCGCGAGTCCCATGCGCGGGTTGACCAGCTCTACGAACTGGATCGTCAGGGCGGATTCGCGCCGGGCTCGACGCATCCGGAGGCGAAGCGCTTCGCCGCGGAACGCCTGGCCGCTGCGGCTCACCTGCTCGCGAGCATATGGTACACGGCGTGGGTGGAGAGCGCGTCACCTTCTGTTCCTGACGCGTCCTCATCCTCGCCCGCGCCCTCCGTCACTGCACCGAAAGGCGACCGACGGATTGAAGGGGCCAACACGGAGGACCAAGATGTGGAGCGCATGCAGTCGGGCTCTCCCGCAGCCGCTCAAGATGCGGCCCGAGAATGTGGAGCCTGTGGCGCGCGGCTCGCAGTAGGCTCAAGCCCGTGACGTCGGCCAGACGGCTCTCAGCTCAACCCGGATGGGGTCTCGGCATTGCGCGTGGGAGCGCCCCATCCTCCTCCCCCGGGAGTTCGGATGGAGAGCACGTCGCCTTTTCTCACGCGGATGTTCACCTTCCCAGGTAATCGGCGTTCGATGCCATTGGAGATCAAGACGTTCTCTCCGGGCCGACCGGGTTCGCCCCCATGAAGACCGTACGGGGCGAACCGCCGGCGTTCGGAGAGGATCGCGACATCCGTATCGGTGAGGAATTCGATCTCGCGGATAATCCCGTCACCTCCGCGGTGGCGGCCGCGTCCTCCGGAACCCGCGCGCAGGCAGTAGCGGCGCACGCGTACGGGCAGGGCATATTCGAGCGCTTCCACAGGCGTGTTGAGTGAGTTCGTCATGTGCGTGTGCACGCCGCTGTCACCATCGCCTTGAGGGCTCGCGCCCATGCCCCCGGCGATCGTCTCGTAGTACGCGAAAGGAGCCCCGGTACGCGGATCAATCCCTCCGAGCGTGAGATTATTCATCGTGCCGCTGCTGGCCGCGGGGATGACATCGGGCAATGCCGGCGCCAAGGCCTTCAGCAGCACGTCCACCAGGCGTTGCGACGTCTCGACATTCCCCGCTGCAACCGGAGCCGGGAAGACGGCATTCACGACGGTCCCCTCCGGCGCGATAACCGTGATCGGAGCGAGCACGCCCGCGTTGGCCGGAATATCGCCGCCGGTGATCGCGCGGAAGACATAATACACAGCCGAGAGGGTGATGGCGTACACGGCATTGACATTGCCGCGCGTCTGCGGAGCGGACCCGGTGAAATCCACAATGGCCGAATCCCCCCGGATGCGGATCGTGACGCGGATCGGAATGGGATCCTCGGTGATCCCATCGTCGTCCAGGTAGTCCTCGGCTCCGTAATCGCCATCCGGGATCGCCGCCAGGCGCGCGCGCACCATGCGCTCGGCATATGCCTGCAGCTCGCGCATGTAGAAGGCGACCTCCTCCGCGCCATATTTGGCGACCACTTCGCGCAGCCGCTTCTCACCCGTACGATTGGCCGCCAATTGCGCCGTGAGATCGCCCTCGCGCTCGACCGGCGTCCGCACATTGGCCAGGATCAAGCGCATGACTGACGGGATGAGCTGTCCGCGCTCGTAGAGTTTGATCGGCGGAATGCGCAAGCCCTCCTGGAAGATCTCGGTCGAGAGCGGCATCGAGCCGGCGGACATACCGCCGATGTCAGCGTGATGCGCGCGATTGGCGACGTAGAAGAACGGTCGCCCTTCGACATAAACGGCGGAGACGAGCGTCACATCCGGCAGATGCGTCCCGCCCTCATACGGGTCGTTGAGAACGACCACGTCGCCGGGGTCGAGCGCGACGGCCTCAATGGCCTTCCGCACCGACATCGGCATCGAGCCCAAATGCACGGGCATATGGTCGCCTTGAGCGACAAGCCGTCCTGCCTCATCGAAGATGGCGCAGGAGTAATCGCGTCGCTCTTTGATGTTGGGGGAGAAGGCCGTGCGTCGCAGCGTGACGCCCATCTCTTCGGCGATCGAGATGAAGAGCGATTTGAAGATCTCCAGCTTGATCGGATCACACGACATCTTCAACGCTCCCGCGAGAGGATCAAGTTCTCGTACTCGTCCACCTCCGCGCACCATCCAGGGGGGACGACCGTCGTCGCGCTGTACTCCAGGATGATGGCCGGCCCCGCGAGCGTCGCACCGGGCGCCAGCGCTTCGCGCCAGTAGAAGGGCGTCTCCCGCGCGATCGGGGATCCGTTCTCCCGGAAATAGACGGGGCGGCGCGCCACCGGTTCCACCGCGATCGCGCGGCGCTCGCGAGGCGGGAAGACGGGTTTCTCCGTGATCCCGCACGCTCTCACGCGCAGAGTGACCAGTTCGATCTTTCGCGCGGGGTCGGCGTAGCCGTAGCGACGTTCGTGCGCGCGGTGAAACTCCGCGATGAAATCGGGCGTGAACGGCAACGACAGCTCGAACGCTTGTCCGGCATAGCGCACGTCCACGAAGCGCGAGAGCAGGATGCGGTCGGCGAGGAATCCCTCGGCATGAAGATCCGCGCGCGCGCGCGCCTCCAAGCGAGAGAAGACCGCCTCCACGCGCTCTGGCGCGATCTCTTCTTGCGCGAGCATGACCGTTTGCGAATAGTCCTTGACGACGTCCGAGAGTAAGACGCCGAGCGCTGAGAGCAAACCGGGATGCTTCGGCACCAGCACGCGCGGGATCGAGAGCATCTCAGCGAGGTCACACGCGTGCAACCCTCCGGCTCCTCCGAAAGCGATGAGGGTGAAATCGCGCGGATCATGACCGCGTTCGATGGAGATGACCTTGATGGCCCGCGCCATGTTGGCATTGGCGACGTCGAGAATCCCCAGGGCGATCTCCACCTCGGAGGCCGGGCGGGGGAAACGGTGGCGGAAGACGCTGAAGTATTCGCGCGTGCGCGCCGGATGAAGCGGCATCGCCCCACCGAGAAACCGATCGGGATCGAGCCGTCCGAGCAGCAGGTGCGCGTCGGTGACGGTGATCTCTTCGCCCCGCCCATAGCAGACGGGGCCCGGATCGGCGCCCGCGCTCTCAGGTCCGACGCGCAAGGCACCGCCTTCATCCACGCGCGCGATAGACCCGCCGCCGGCGCCCACCGTGTGGATGTCAATGACCGGAATGCCGATGGGCATCTCGGCGATGCGCGCCTCGTGCGTCGTTTGAATCGCGCCCTCCACGAGGCTGACGTCGGTCGAGGTCCCTCCCATGTCGAAGGTGATGATCCGCGAGAGTCCAATGCGTTGAGCGATGGCGAAGGCGCCGACCACACCTCCAGCAGGTCCGGAGAGCACCGTGCGCACCGGCTGCTCGGCCGCTGCGCGCGCCGAGATGGAACCACCATTTGATTGCATGATGCGCAGCACCGGACGGACCGGAGAACGGCGCGCGCCTCCGAGGTGGGTCAAGCCCTCCTCCAGCCGCCGGAGGTATCGGCCCATGAGTGGGGCCAAGTAGGCGTTGATGACCGTCGTGGAGGTGCGCTCGTATTCGCGAAATTCCGGCAGGATCTCATGCGAGAGCGAGACCGGCACGCCGAGGTCGGCCAACAGCTCGGCTGTCTCCCGCTCATGCCTCGGTTCGAGGAAGGCGAAGAGGTAGCAAACGGCGACAGATTCCACGCCCAGTTGCGCGAGTCGCGCGCGCAGCTCGTGCACCTGATCGCGATCTAGGGGAATGAGCACCTCTCCCGCGGATGTCACGCGCTCGCGCACGCCGAAGCGAAGCGCTCGCGGGACAAGTGGCTTCGGCCGCGAGGCCGTGAGTTGATATAACCCCGGCCGATTCTGTCGCCCGATCTCCAGCACGTCCTCGAATCCCTCGGTCGTGAGCAGCGCCGTGCGCGCCCCCTTGCGTTCGAGCAACGCGTTGGTTCCCACGGTTGTCCCGTGCACCAACTCGAACTCCACATCCTCCTCGCCGAGCACCTCGCTCACCCCCACGAGCACCGCTTCTTCGGGATGCTTCGGCGTCGACGGCACCTTCAGGGTGACGATCACCCCATCGCGCACAAGGACGAAGTCCGTGAATGTCCCTCCCGTATCCACGCCAATTCGCAACATCTTCGCCTCCTGCTCTCGGTCACCTCAGGATCAGGGCGAGGCGCCTTGCTCGGTCCCCTCTCACCATAGACGCTGCCTTCGTCATGACGCAAGTGGCCGGCTTGGGGGGATCGCCGATTCATCGCGCCGAGGGCTCAGGGGCGCGCGTCTCCACCTGAGGGGGGAGCACCGGGCGCTTTCGGCTCACCGTGAATCGGACGCCGGTGGCCATCTCCTCCTCGCTCCGCTTCACCTCGTAGTGGGATTCGTAGAGGAACTGCACGTGAGCGAGATCGAAGAGGAGTCCCGCGGTCGCCACAAGCTCGAGCCACTCTCCTCGCGCTGTCTCATCGGGGGCTTCCGTGCCGCTCTCGAAGACGGTCACGGCGGGGTATCGTCCCATGAAACTCGGGGCATTCGGACTCGGCTTGATCCCTTTAATGGCCGTGTAGATGCGCACGCCTTTGTGGAGGTCCTCCTTGTAGGTCTTCGGATCCCACTGCACGCCGTACTTCCGATAGCGCGCATACATGCGACGATTCAGTTCGCGCAAACGGGCGTCGCTGTTGATCGCCTCGGCAATGCGATCGCGAAGCGCGAAGGCCACGTCCTTGTGCTTCGGATATCGAGGGTCTTGAACATAGGAGAACCCCGGAATGAACCATCCGCGCGGGGCCCACCACGCCCGCCCGCGCTCGGGCACGCGCGAGCGCACCCATCCGGCGTACTCTCCGAAGAGCTGAACCCACTCGTGGGAGGGATAGCCATGCGGATTCAGGAAGATATCCGGCAACCAGGTGCGCCAGATCTCGCGCCTCACTCTCGTCTCCGGATAGATCGGGTCGCGCTCCCATTGACCGACGGTCACGTCCACCCCCAAGGCCCCCCAATATCCGGCGTGAAGCATGAAGTGGGGGGTGATCTTCTGCAATTCATAAGCGAGCGCGGCCCCATCTGGATTCGTGATCGGATGCAGCACCACATTCACTCGCTTGAGATACTTCTTGTACGCCGGATCGGTCGCCAGCAATTCGGCGAGGCGCAAGATATGGCTTGTGCTGGAGACCTCGTTGGCATGTTGTCGGCCGGAGATGAAGAGCGTCGGCTTGAACGTCGTCGCCTTCGCGTGTGACCAGAGCGCCGTCGAGATCGGCGACATGACGTCCATCGCCCAGATGTCGCGCCCCAGGTACGACCTGCCGACCCAATAGGCTGTGATCTCCGGAAACGTGCTGAGCTTCGCGATGATCTCTTCGCACGCTTCAGGGCTGATTGGCTCCACCCATTGGACGATCCGTTCGCCCGTATGCCGATATCCGCGCCCTCGGGCTTCGATGTCTTTCACCGGGAACGTTGAGCCCGGATTCGGGAGGTCCTCGGACGTCGTCTGCTCCGGGGAGATGAAGCGGATGCGAAGGCGATCGAGCTGCGGATAGGCCAGCGTCGCCGTGAAGAGCCGCGCCTGATGAAACCGCCGCAAGATCTCCACCATGGCGCGCGCTTGCTCGGCGGAGAGGATCGTGCGATCCACGATCTCTTCAGGGGCCCGTTTGATCAGCTCCTCGCGCTCATCGCGCTCGGTATCCGTGCGCAGCGCGACATCCACGCGCCGTACCCCCTCGTATCCGGCCTCCACAATGGCCGCCACGACGCGCGGGTCTTCGATGGCCACCTTCGGGATGTCGAGCGAGCGTTTGTGCTTTTCCCTCTTCCCCCGCTCCGTCCATTCGAGGACGACGCGCGGGGAGCCCGCCGCCTTTCCCGTGAGGACAATCCGTGCGCGCCCGTTCTCCCCATGACGGGGGGGATAGATGATGGGGATGATCCGCCCCGGGTAGAGCAACCGTTCCCCAACGAACTTCAGCCCGATGAGATCGAAGAAGGCCAACGTGCCGAAATAGATGTCCTCGTGCAAGGCTTCGAGCGATGAGATCTGCTCCTGATCAATGCCCAGCGGGTAATCCGGCTCGCTCAGCGTCAGCTCCACCCTCAACTCGCCGAAATACGGCGCGTGTTCGGTCTTGGGCTGCCCCTCGTAGAGGTCCATAACATAGGCGAAAAGACGCGGCAGGAGCTTCGTCTGATAGAGCGCCCAGAACTTCTCCGGATCAGTGACGATCCGTTCATCCGCCACGCGCCGGCCGTCCACATCGGCCGTGATCCATCCCGTCGTTACCCGAACCGATTCGTAGTCGGGGAACTGCCGAAAGAGCGGAAGGACCACGAACTTCGGATCGAAATCGCCCTGATAGAGGAGGCGCCCCGCGCGATCGAGGACTTCGAGATGATAGATCGGGCTCTTGGGCGAAGCCGCCTTCTCGAAGACGATCGCATCCACGGGGAGCCCCAATTCCCGGGCGAGCACTTCGTCAATGGGATACAGCTCCTGCAACCAGCGAATGGGGGAGAAGATCGTCTGCCACCGAAGCTCCGGCCGATCCTTCTCCTGTTCCACAGGGGCGAAGCGAATGCGGATCCTCGCGATCTCCGACCGGCGCTCTCGAATCGCCGGGAGCACGACATCCGTGATCCAGCTGAAGCCTTGCTTGTACGCGGAGAGCACACGGACGGTGATCCTCTCCTCGGCGACTCCTCGCCGTCTCAGCTCCGCGCGAATGGCGCGTTCCAGCTCGCGCCGAACCTCCGGAGCTTCGCTCACCCGAATCTCGATCTCCACACGCGACTTCTTCTTCACGCGCGGGAGGACGCGGGAGCGCAGTACTTCCCAGACGTCGCGAACCTCCCATGGGATCTCCCACGATTCGTCCAGAATCGGCCGCGCATGGAAGAGATCAATGTTGGTCGCCGCGATCTGCACGCGCTCGGCCTTGAGTTTGGGGCGAACGTAGTCCTCCACGAAGCGGGCGAACCCCTCCTCGGCGTTCTCCACGTAGACGTTCACAGTGACCGATTCCACCTCTTTTCCCGCAAGCTCCAAGGCGATGAGCCGATCCAGCTTGTAGAGCGCTGTGGCCGCCTGTCCGGCGCCGGAGCGCGCGGCGAAGAATCGTCGCACCTCGTCCTCGATCATGCCGAAGGTCAGCCGGCCTTTCTTGTGCTCCCAGAGGTAGGGAACACGAGCGGCCAAGTAGCGGGCCGCCTCGCGCGTCCCGGCCTCATCGGCGCCCGCGACGACGACGGCCGGAGATTCGTCAAACGCGTTATGAACGATCTCGACCAAGCCCTGATTCGGTTGCAACTCCGCGAGATTCGTCAGCTTCCCTCGCTCTCGAAGCGCTCGCACGAAGGGGTGTTCTCGCCCGATCAGGATCGGATTGATCTCGCTCTTCTCGTCTTTGACCTCATTGGCCATTCGGGAGATGGGGAGCTTCACACCCGTGGATTCCAAGCCGAGGCGCGCAGCGATCTCCGCCGCCCACACTGCCTCTCGGTCCGGTCCGACGATGATCGTCGTGTCCACGCGGTTTGGGATGAGTTCGGTCGGCGATCCCTTCAGGAGCCCTTCCGTGGAGTAGATGTTGGCCAGGCTCAACTCTCGAGCGGGTTCCCGACTCTCGCGGACGAGGGGGAGTGGATCCCTCTTCGGTGCCCCGCTCCTTGGGACCTCCACGCGTTGCGCTTCAGCTCCCGCTCGAAGCTCGAAGATCAGTCGGGCGACACCCGCGTAATTGAGCACATCCTCGCGCTGATGCCGTTCATGCGCTGCCGCAAGCTCCCGAAGCCGTTCGGCGGCCTGCACCACTTCGGTCGCGCGACCGAACGACACTTCAAGAAGGACCGACGCGATCTCCTCCGCCCCCCTCCGCACCGTGATGACGCGCGCGGCCACTGATGGGCGCCCGAGGCCGTTTCTCTCGAAGAACGCCGCTGCCTCTTCCTCGATCTGTTTCACGGTCTCCTTCCCCACGCGCCAGAGGTATGGCATCCGTGCGGCGAAGACGTGACCGGCTTCCCGAAGGCCGTCGTCATCACGTCCCACAATGACGAGCGCATCTCTCCCCTCGAGAGCGGAGGGAAGGAGCGCGATCATCCCCTCCCCGGGGCTGAGCGTCGCCAGATCCAGCCGTCCTTCGCTGACGAGCCGTTGAACCCACCGATTCTTGCTCCCGATCAGGAGAACATACGGGGTTTCCGGAAGCGCGGGATCCGAATCTGTGAAGACCACTGGCACATCGAGCCCCATGGTCTCGAATCCCAAACGCGCGCCGATGTCCGCGAGGATAGCCGCGTCAGCCGCGGTGGCTTCGCGAGGAGCGATGATCGCCAGCGCGACGAAATCAACAACGCCGTCATCATTGCGATCTTGGAGCAGGTATCCTTTCGAGAACACCTGCGCGAGACTCGAAAGCCGCTCCTGCGCGTGTACCGGGATCGAAAGGGCGAGGATCAGCACGGCCGATCTCCCCAGCACCGCCAGATATCGAGCATTCCTCCCCATCGCTTGTCCCTCCAGGATGCCGCCGTGAATCGGAGAAGGTCAGCGGACCTCAAAGGAGAGGGCGGTGAAGTCCCTCATGGACATGCCGCCGCACTCGGGACTCATCGCACCTCTCCCGTGAGAACCGAGCACGATCAGAAGCTGAACCGCAGCGCCAGCTCGAGCTGGCGCGCATCCAGCGCCGTCGTGGGCTTTCCGAAGAGCCCGGAGCGCAGGTTCCCTGTTGGCGGATTGAAGTTGACCCGATTGAAGAGGTTGAAGGATTGGAAGATCACCTCCAGGCGCGTGGCCTCCTTGAAGGCGAAGGCCTTCGTCAGCCGGAAGTCCACGTTCGCATAGCCCGGACACAGAATGTCTGCTTCGCTCACCGGGGCGAGCCGGTTCGCCTGCCGATACGCATTGAGCGCCTGCAGGTCCATGGCCCGGCAGCCCATGTTTCGGGTGATGCCCACCGGGCGATCGCCCGCCACGCCGTCGCCGTTGAGATCCGTCCCTGCCGTGATTTCAAACGGCAGGCTCGATCGGAGCTGCACGATCGCCCCCAACGTGAATCCATAGGGCAGTTGCCACAGACCGCTGAAGACGAACGCATGGCGGCGATCGGTCGGACTCGGCCCCCATTCGTCGCTCAGGCGAAATTGATCCGGCGGAAGTCCATCATGCAGATTGTCCTTCCCCTTGGCCAACGTGTAATGGCTCAGGAAGGTGAAGCTCCGGCTGAAGCGCTTCTCCACTTTGACGTAGAACGCCTTATAGTGGGACTTCGCCGCCGTCTCCCGTCGCGTCACACGCCCGAAGTTGGGGTTGGGGCGCACCCGTACGGTCGGGCTGGGGAAGTAGTTCGCATCTATGGCGCGCCACTGCTTGAGCCCGAGATGATAAACGCCGTCCACTGTAACGGCCAAATTCGGCGTCAGTTGCATGCTGAGCCCGAGGTTGTACTGCTCGGAGTACGGATTGACGCTATCGTTGGCCAACACGGTGATGTTGGGCGGCGCTTTGGAGATGAACTCCTCTGGGCTCCGCCCCTGGAAAGGATCCGGATACGCCGGATTGGAGATGATGATCAGCTTCTGCTGCGGCCACCAACGCTCGGCGAAGTTCGTGAGCGTCCGAACGTTCTCGTAGTAGATCCCGTAGCCGCCGCGGATCACGGCCTTGCCCTTCCGCGTCGGATCCCACGCGAAGCCAAATCGAGGCCCGAAGTTGTTGTGATCTCCGCGTCCCTTGGAGGTGACGTACGGCACCGGGATGGGGAATCGAATGTGATCAATGTCTTCGTTGAAGGAACCCAGTTGCACATCGTATCTCAGTCCGAGATTGAGCGTGAGATAGGGGATTGGCGACCAGTCGTCCTGAACGTACGCGGAGAAGTGCGTCACCGGCTTCCGCGTGTAGGCCGGAAATTGCATGGTGAAGAGATACGGGCGGGTCGTCGGATCGTTCGGATCGTAGGGTTTGTCTGTCGCGAAGGAATAGGTCCCCTTCACGTTGATGAAGATGTCGGCCGCGAAATCAATCCAGTTGTAATCCACGCCGGTCTTGATCTCGTGCTTCCCATACCGGTTCGGAATGTGGTAGGAGAAGTTGTTCACGAACTGCCACCGCTTTTCGGGCCCCATTTGCGAATTGCAATTGCCGGTGACCAAGCTGGGACGCACGATGATCTGCGCGCAGTCGTCGAAGCGCTTCTGAGGGAAATCGCCCGGATCGAACGAATGGCCGCGCTTCCCCG
>BEHM01000051.1 GCA_002923315.1 bacterium HR10 | reverse complement strand
CGTGCAGCCGAAACAGTGAATGCCGGTGACGATCTTTCGCCGGGCCAAAGCCGGCAGGTCCAAATCCCGAATATGATCAGGCAGGCCATGATCCACGGGCATCCTGAGCGCTAGATTGAAGTCGCAGTCGTAGAGCCGCCCGTCCCAATCAACATTGATCTGATGCCGGCACATCAGCCCTTCCAGCGTCTGCGGATTGAACGACTGTCGGAGCAGATTCAGGTACTGCTGATCTTTACCCTGACGACGCAAATCATCGAGGAATCGGCCAATGGGCATATTGGTGATCGTCAGCAGCCGTGTGAACACGATGCCGAATCGGTTCCACAGCTCGCGCCGATAATCTTCTTCCAGCTTGGCCTGATCGGGCGGCAAGAACGGCCCCACCGGATTGTAAACGAGGTCGAGAGGCCGTTCGGGATCATGCCCGTAACCCAGCGCGTTCAATCGCTTGATCGCTTCGATGCTTTTCTCATAGACGCCATACCCTCGTTGGCGGCGCACATTGTCCTCCAGATAGCAGGGGAGCGAAGCCACCAGATGCACCTGATGATCGCGGAAAAACTCCGGCATGGTCTCCATCTCCGGCAGAAGCAGCACGGTCAGGTTCGTGCGCACCTGCACGGTCTGTCCCTGCTCTCGCAAGGCCCGGATGAAGCGGCGCAGGTGAGGGTTCAGTTCGGGCGCTCCCCCGGTGATGTCCACCCGTCGCGCCCGCACGCGCCGGGCCAGCTCAATGATCCGTTCCATCGTCGGCCACTCCATCATCTCCGTGCGCCGGGGAGAGGACTCTACGTGACAATGCACGCAGGCCTGATTGCATTTCAAGCCGACATTGACCTGAATTGTTTCAATGTCAAGGCCGTAGAGTCCCGTGCCGGTGATCTCTTCGACCTTCTTTTCAAACTCATTCATTGCCATTGCCTCCATCTATCCTTCTATCTGACAAGCCAAAAGAGCACCCCACCGATCGCGGCGGCGAGAGGAAATGTGGTCACCCACGCCGCCAGAATCCGGGCGACCGTCTTCCATTGAAAGGCTCTATTGACTAAGCCAATACCAAAAATCGCTCCGCAAGAGACATGAGTTGTAGAGACGGGCAGCCCAAAGGGCGATGCCAGCAATACGAGAACGGCGGTGACGAGGTTTGCCGTCAGTCCCTGTCCCGAATTCAGATCGGTGATGCGTTTACTCATGGTCTCGGCCACGCCCCGGGCGTTCAGCAATCCCCCCAGAACCATCGCCATCACCACCACGGCCAATCCCCACGACGAGTTCACCGTCGGCGCGGCTACCAGCAAGGCGACAATTTTCGGCGTATCGTTCATCGCGCGACCAAAACAGACGGCCCCGGCACTCAGGTAGTGGACGGCGTCCACGATGGTTTGGGCATCCACCCCCAGAACGCGCCCATGGTATCGTTCCAGGCAGTTATCCGTTTGACCGACGCTGATGCTCAGGCCGGAGGCGGCCAAGACGGCGGTTCCATCAAGCCGGACGTGGACCAGATGCGGAGCTTGGCTGCCCACGCACACACAAGTCTGTCGGGTGATGCCGGCAGCCAATCGGAGCCGCCGAAGCACCGCGTAGAGCATCGCCGTCATGGCCAGCGCCACCACCGGGCTCAACATCAGAGACGCGACAAATCTGTCTGCTATCAGGGACCAACCAATGCGGCCGGAAGAGCTCACCAGGGCAGCTCCCAGCAGAGCTCCCATCAGGGCGTGCGTCGTGGACGTCGGGAGCCCCAGCTCGGTAGCCAGGAAAATCGTGATGGCGCTGGCCAGGCCCACCGTGATGAGAAGTTCCGGCGTCCCGACCAGCGATGGCGGGACGAGGCCATCTCCGCTGAACACGACGAAGAGTCGTTGAGCGGCGACACCGGAGACCATGCCACCGGCGACCGTGGCGAGGGTGGCCCACCACAGCGCCGGTCTGTACCCGACGGTCGCGCTCCCGTAGAGCGTCGCCACGCCTTTGAAGTTGTCGTTGGCCCCGTTACTGTAGGCCAGCCAACCGACGGCCAAGATGAGAAGAACAATCGTCATGGTTTTTTCTTCGCCACACGCATTCTGAACTCGACATCAGCATCCATCGGGACCGCACACGCACGCTGCGCCGTCGTTCACCATCGTGGCGCGGTAGTCCAGCCCCTTCGTCTCTCGTGGAGAGCGCGTCCCCGTGCGCTTGCAATCGAACGGCGCGGCTTGATCGAGCGGAATCTCTTCATAAGGCGGCACAGCAATGATGTCTCGGCTGTACGGTCCCGATGGGTCGGTCAGAATCTTGAAGGTCTTGTCACACACCGCCATGCGCTGCCCTCGATAGAGGGTATGTCCGTCATCGTCCCGCACGAACTTCCACGGGCCTTTGTAGATCACCGCCTGATGGCGTTCCAGGCAAGGTCCCTGCTTGCCTTTGAAGGCGCGCACGGTGATGGACCGAAACTCGATGCCCTCGATCACCTGCCACGGTTCATCTTGTCTCGATAAGATCTCGATTCCGTGGAAGCCCGCTTCCTCGAACATCTCCAGGAATCGATCTTCGCGGAATGCTCCGGCAATGCAGCCGCTCCACAGCTCAGGATCGGCCAGAATCGAAGGCGTCGGATCTTCATCACACACGATGTCGGAGATGACAGCCCGCCCGCCTCGCTTCAACACGCGGAAGATTTCGGCAAAGAGCTTGTGTTTGTCCTGCGGGCGAACCAGGTTGAGAACGCAATTAGAGACGACCACATCCACGCTCGCGTCGGGGATGAGCGGCTCTTGCTGCCGCAGCCGTTCGCATTCGGCCTCGAAGTCGCCGAGCTGTTCGACCGATCGGATGGGATGCTTCTGGAGCCACGCTTCGGCGCGCTCCAGATCGAGCGCCAAATCCTGGATCTTCGCTTTGACGAAGCGCACGTTCCCATAACCGAGCTTCCGTCGCATCTCCGACAGGTACTTGCGGGCCAGCCGAAGCATCTCATCGTTGAAGTCCACGCCGATGACCTGTCCTGCCGGACCGACTTTTTGCGACAGGATGTAGCAAATCTTTCCCGCGCCCGATCCCAGGTCCACCACCGTCTCTCCCTCCGAGACATAAACGGACGGATCACCGCAGCCGTAATCCCTCTCGATGATCTCCCGCGGCAGTTGCTCGAGGAACCGAGGATCGTAAGATGTCGGGCAACAAAGCGCCGGCTCCGGCTGGCGCGCTGCCGCCTGATACCGACGACGAACTTCACGCTCAACATGAGCAACACGGGCCTTGACCTGAACCGACCCGCGGCCATTGCCATTGTTTCTTCCTCTCATACTCATCACTCCTTCCTTCGGGTTGGGAATTCTCACCCTCCCGGTGAGGACGATTCTCCCCGGGCTGGCTTCCGTAATACCATCGAGCCAGCCGCGCGGGGGATAGGCCCACCAGGTAGCCGATGATCACGGCTTGATTGATCAAGGTCGTCTTCACGACGCCGACTTCTCTCCACCGACGGGCAGAGGTGACGATGGGAATCGGGAGCGTCACGACGCGACCCCGTCGGCGCAAGCGGCGCACCAGCTCGAAATCTTCCATGATGGGGATGTCGGGAAAGCCCCCAAGTGCGCGAAACGTTTCCGCTCGGAGAAAGATCGCCTGATCGCCGTAAGGCATCTGCCAACGAGTGGACCGCCAGTTGGCCAACCGTTCGATCAGTCGGACTCCCCACCCGGAACTGTCGAAGCCCAGACGAAACGCCCCCGCGACGACACCGGGTCGGGCCAGGGCTTGACGGACCCACTCATCGAAGCCTTCGGGCAGACGCGTGTCGCCGTGTAGGAACAGCAGCACCTCTCCCTTTGCCACCTCGGCCCCTGCATTCATCTGTCTCGCCCGTCCGGGCGGGGACGCGAGAACCTTCGCGCCGTAGGATCGCGCTAAGGCCACCGTTTCATCCCGGCTACCTCCATCCACGATGATCACCTCCACGTCCGAAGCCCCCCGAAGGCTGGCGAGTGTGGCTTCGATGCTCGCCGCTTCGTTCAGCGTGGGGATAATGATGGAGATGGGCAGGAGAGAGCCCCGCGCGGCAGGGCGGTGAACCTCTCGCTCCCAGACCGGCAGATCCTCCGGACGGTCCACATCCCTCAGCGGTTCCAGCAGCACCGACGAAAGCCCGATGCGGTTTATGATCCGCCGGGTTTGTTCCAACACTTCCGCCGTTCCCCAAGACACGTTGGCGAAGAGGTCGGGAATCGGTCGTCGCAAACCGATCAAATAGTAGCCCCCGTCAAGAGCAGGCCCCAGGACCACATCGCTCTGCTCCAGCGCGGCGAAAGCTCGCTCGATGATTTCACCGGTGAGACCGGGACAATCCGCACCCATAATGACCACCCGTTTCATACCGGCGGCAAAGGCGTCGCAGAAGGCGCGGTTCAGACGCGCACCGAGATCGCCGCCGCCCTGCCGGCGGTAGGAAAGATCCCGCCCCAGCCACCGGCGCATGAGCCGACGGCTGCCGCCTTCGTAACGAACTTCAACAGAGACCGACCGCTTCTTCGCCAGCTCTCTGATTCGCGCGAGCGTATGCTCGGTCATCTGACGCTGCACGGTGGCGGCACCTTCCGGCCCAAGCGCCGGGATGAGCCGCGTCTTGGTTTTTCCCGGCTCCGGATAGCGCGTGAAGACGATGACCTGGTCCTGCAGGGACGCGCGACGCCTCCGCGAGTCCACCGCGGCCAGGAAAATGGTGGAGAGGATCTTCACCCCGGCGGCCAGCGCGCCTTTCAGGGTCCCGGACACCTTCGACTCTCCGATCCGCCGACGGTAACTGACCGGCACCTCCCTGACGCGAAGGCCCTCCCGCGCCGCCTTGATCTGCATCTCCACCGTCCAGCCGTAGTCGCGATCACGCATACCGAGACGCTTGAGTGTGGACGCGCGAATGGCGCGAAAGGGACCAAGGTCCGTATACGTGACATTCCAGAACAAACGGATGAGGACACAGGCGAGCCGGTTACCGAAACGCGCCTGAGTCGTCAGCGATCCCGGCTCCCGTTGCCCCCGGGTGCGAGAGCCGATGACCAGGTCTGCCTCACCGCTGATGATGGGATCAACGAGCAATGACATTTCTTCGGGATTATCGCTGAAGTCTCCGTCCATGAAGACAACGATGTCCGGGTCTTCCAGAGCCGCGATGCCGGACAGACAGGCCATCCCGTAACCGCGCACGGGCTCGCCGACCACACGCGCTCCATGAGCACGAGCGATTTCCGCCGTTCGGTCCGTCGAACCGTTGTCCACGACGATCACATCGTCAACCCAACGAGGAAGGGACGAGACGACGCGACCGATAGATCGCTCCTCGTTCAACGCCGGAATGATCACCGCGATTTTCGCTCCGTTCCTCATGCTGAGACGGCGACCTCCCTCAACGCGATCGAAGGGCGGCGACGGCGCCACTGTCGAATCAGAAGCCACCACACCGGTAGGTATTCCACCCAGACGATCCCGTAATCGAAGATCTCGACCCGACCGCGCGCGTCGAAGTAAAACCGCAAGTCGTAGAGCGGCAGCAGCGCCGTCAACACCAGCAACGGCAACCAGGGTCGCACCGTCAGGAACGGGATCAGCCAGACGTAGTACCAGGGGAATTGGGTGGGACTGAGCAAGAACACTGCCGCCAGGACCAACAGACATCTCTCGCACACTTTCGCCGGATCAACTACGTTCCCGCGCAGGAGCCACCCGATCCAGACACCGACCATCACAGCGACCACGATGCGCGCGATGAGTTGACCGTCGCTTGTCGGAAGAAGGCCCTTCACACCCCACAGGATAAGCATGAACACGGCATCGTTCATCTCCCAGCGGTGACCATACACAATGAATCCCGACGTGCGATCAAGACCGGCGGCATAAACGGGAAGGAACATCGCCCCGACGAGCGCGGCGAACAGGACGAGCGCCGGGATGAGTCTTCTCGGATCGGTCAAGAGGGGGCGAATGAGAACGGGCAAGAGCACAACCGGCCATACCTTGGCTCCCATCGCCAGTCCCAAAGAGCTGGCCGCCCAGAGATAGCGGCCGGAAATGGCGAGCAGGATAGCGCCGAGCACAAACGGCAACGCGATCACATCCATGTGAGCCGCGTTGAAGATCTCCTTGATCACCACCGGATTCCACCAATAGACGACGAGCCAGAGAGGCGACCGCTTCACGGCTCGCAAGATCATGATCAGCAGACCCAGCGTCGCCACGTCAAACCCCAGAAGCACCACTCGCCAAGCGGTGAGGCTCCAGGGGTGAAACCCGTGGGCGAGCGCGAACATCGCCTGCGCCACAGGAGGATAAATCGTCCGTAAGTGCGGATGATTAATCCGTCCGAGGACGACGCCGGAGTCGGCGGCCAGTTGGCGAAGCGCGACCGGAACCGAATCAGCACCGGCCTCCGCTTCGGCGATGTCTCTCGGCGCGAACGCGTAGGGATTCAGGCCGTGCGCGACGACAGCACCGTCCCACAAATATCGGTAGTAGTCATCCTCGAGCATCGGCGTGGACATGAGCATGCTGGTTCGCATCACGGCCCCGACAAGGAGAATCCATATCCATAGCGTCCTGTGGTGAGGCGCGTCGGAAAGGCGCCAGATGACCAACAGATACAAACCGCCGGCCAGAAGCTGACTGCCAACGAGAAGAATGATCGGTTGGGCCATGAGGTTTTGCTCGTGCGCAAAGCGTGGCGAAAGGAACGCCAGGGCGACGAAGAGGCCCACCAGGAGGAAACCGGGCAGCCCCCACGTGACCACCGGACGGGAGAGCCAGTACCTCCAGTAAGGCATTGCGACGCCTTTCCGATGCTCTTTGAGAATCATCAGCGTGCTCACTTACTTCCCGATGTGCTCACTTACTTCCCGACCCCGCTCGTTTTGTCCCCGAACCCCGGGAGCCCGATCCGTCCGCGTCCCGCTTTGCGAACGACTCGACCTCGAGCATCTTCTCTTCAACCGACAGTCGGCCTTTGATGATGAGGCGTTCACCCTGGCGATGTTTCTTGATGAGTTCTCGACTCTTGTCGGTGTCGCGATAGGTGAGGACCTGACCGTTCAGCTCGGGCAGCTCTCGACCGTCTTGATCCACGGCTCGGACCACCTTCAGGCCATAGGAGTGATCTCCTTTCGTCCCGGAACCTTTCGTTCCAGACCCGTGATCGAGCATCATCTGTTCGCCTTCAACCGTGACGCCGATCACGTCTTCATCCATCCGGCCCTTGCTCGAACTTCCTTTACTCTGGCTGCCGGCCTGAGCATACACGAACACGGCACAGCTCAGCGCCAAGATCATCACGAAAAGAATCCCCAGTTGCATGGCTTTGTTTCTCATCATCGTCTCCTTTCCTCCATGTTTTTGTCAGACCATCCTCGCTTGTTAAAGAAGCGTCATGTTATCCGCTAACTCGGTCCGTTTCCGTAACCAGCATTACACAGGGAATTTCACGTTGTTTCTTTCGTCAGGCCAGATTGCTGTGCGCCTCCAGACCTAGCCCCATTTTCTTGGGCCTTCGCGGCAACCCGCAATACGAGGCCCGTAAAGATCACCAAAGTATCTCACGAAATACCCCGGTGATCCTCCAAAGCGACAGCCTTTCGTTTTTTGTGCTCTCTCGTCCTGATCCGATCCGATGAAATGGGCCTGAGTCCGCGAACTCCTTCACATCTCGGGCACCCCATGCAATCTATATGTCCGAAGGAAAGTCCCACACACTGGAAGGGCGATCTGAAAAAGGGACGGTGACGATGACCGGGAGTATGTCAACAACTGACCGTGAAGAGGTCGTAATCTCGCAACGCCATCTCACGCCCCAAGAGGCCCCTTCGAAAGGGGCGACGTTCAAAAGAACCCCTCGCAGAGAAGGAAAAATTCATCACGCCGCGAGAGACGGTGTCGCCCATTCATCGGCACAATCAACAATCTGACTGAGGTGGTCGAGCTGCCGGTCATCTCCCGGGAAACCGGTTTGGGCCAAACGCTCCCACGATTTCCATCGTCCGCTCAGTAAAGGTTCGTCCGTCGCGCTCGACCCGTATAATCCACATAGACGACCTTCAGCTCCGTGTAAAAATCAAGTTGCGTCGAGCCTTGTTCGCGCGGCCCGATGCCGCTCGATTTCAGCCCGCCAAAAGGTACGTGGGCCTCACCGCCTGTCGTCGGCGAATTGATGTGCACGATGCCGGCTTCGACGCGGTCGGCGAAAGTGAAAACCCTGGAAACGTCACGGGTGAAGATCGAACAGGATAAGCCGTAGCGCACACTGTTGGCGACACGGACGGCTTCATCGAAGTCCTTGACGCGGATAATGGAGAGTACGGGACCAAAAATCTCCTCTTGGGCGATCCGCATCGTCGGCCGCACATGATCGAAGATCGTGGGCTCGACGAAATAGCCTCGGCCGAGTCGCCCCTCGGTGAGCCGGCGTCCACCGGAGATGAGTTCGGCTCCTTCTTCGCGCCCGAGCGCGATGTAGGAGAGCACGGCATCCAGGTGATTCCGATCCACCACGGGCCCCATGTCGGTTTCTGGCGCCTCACCCGGCCCGACGCGCAGCCGTGCTGCTCGCTCCCTCATGAGTTCCACAAAGCGATCGGCGATCGCTTCGACGACGATAGCCCGACTGGTCGCCGAGCACCGTTGACCGGTCGCACCAAAGGCTCCCTGGACGGTCGCGTCAACGGCCAAGGAGACATCGGCATCTTCGAGAACCAGGACAGCATTCTTCCCGCCCATTTCGCACTGAATCTTGATTCCTCGGCCCGCGGCGTGCTCGTAGAGTTTCAAGCCGACGGCCGTCGAGCCCGTGAAGGAAAGGGCGCGCACGTGAGGATGCTGCACGATCTCCTGTCCCACGGTCTCGCCCTCTCCGAGAATCATGTTGAGAACTCCGGGAGGTACTCCCGCTTCGGCGAAGAGTTCAACGAGGCATGTGGCCGTCTCCGGCACCAAGGGCGAAGGCTTCAACACAACCGTATTCCCCGCCACAAGCGCCGGAGCGATCTTCCAGGCGGGAATGGCCAAAGGGACATTCCAGGGCGTGATGATGCCGACAACGCCCAGAGGCTGGCGAACCGTGTAGATGAAATTGTCGGGAAGCTCCGAGGGTAACGTTTCACCGCGCAGGCGGCGGGCTTCGCCCGCAGCGTACTCCAGGATGCGAATCGTCCGCTCGACTTCGCCCATTGATTCGCCGAGCGTCTTCCCTTCCTCGCGCGTGATGAGCGCGGCGACCCTTTCCTTTCGCTCGGCCAGCAGCGCCGCCGCCCGCAGGACGATCTGTCCGCGAATCGGTGCCGGCGTCGAGCGCCACTTTTCGAAAGCGGCCGCCGCGTGCGCGATCGCTTCGCGCGCCTCTTCGGCTCTGGAGAGACGGACGAGACCGAGGATGTCCCCCGTCGCCGGATTCACGTTTTCCAAGGTCGCATCGGATCGAGACGTGACCCACTCACCGTCAATGAAGTTCTCGTACAGCCTCATCGCTTCTCTCGCTCACCGGAGCTGACCCGGCTCCGTTAACGGCAGGTCCACAAGGAGCGGATGATGATCCGATAGGCTCATGCGTGCATTCACCCAGCGAAGCGTCCGACCAAAATGAGGTGCGAAGCGATAACTCGCGTGCTCGTCCCGGGGCCTCTGGATATAGGGCTTCACCACAATCCAATCGAGTTTTTGCCCTCGGAGACGGCCCAAGGCCCATCGCTTCGGGCGTGTCGGGACGAATCCCCGGAGCGTTCGTTCGTTCGAGTTCGCCAGCGCTCCGGTCACTCGGTGGATCGAACGTTCGCGGTCGCCACGAAAATCGAAGCATCGCCCATCGTCAAAGCGAAAGTGTTCGAGATCGCGAAAAAGCCCCGCTTCTTCGCTCGAGAAGAGCCATCCCTCATAGGTCGGATCGCGTTCGATGCGCCAGAGAGAGGGCGCGCTGCGGAAGAGGTCGTGGAGCCCACCGAGCAGGGGTGCGACTCTGAGGACCATCGAATCCCAAAACTCTCCGCTCAAGGCCAGCCTCACCAATGCTCGATGCAAGCGGCCGGGCGTGCCATTTCGCCCCGATGTATTGAGATCCCCGGCCAGAATCACGGGATGACCGATGTGGCGAATGCGATCGAGCAGTTCTCGCATTTGCTCACGGCGCACACAGGGACGGGCCCGGTTCCCCAGATGCGTCGTCACGACCGATACCGCTCCTTTCGGCAGCTCCGGAACGGCCAGCTCGGCCAGCAGAGCCATCCGCCCTCCGAGCCGCAGTTGACGCAACGCCAGCACGTGCGGCGACGTTCGCCGCGCCTGGCCCCAATCCTCGAGCGAGGAGAACAGGCGCTTCTCATCAACGAACCAATCGAATCCCTGAGAGCGAAAGCGGAAGACGCTGACGCTTCGGATGGCATAGCGACTCAGGATCGCATGGCCCTGCACGCCGTGATGAGCCCAGGGCTCCGCTCCTTTCGTCTCCTCGTGTGCTCGTCTCCTCGATCGTTGCTTTTCGTCCGGCGGAGAGTCCGAAAGCGCTGGCCGGATGGGCTTGCGATCGAGCAGGAATGGTTCAAGTTCGATGAATTCGATGCCGAAGGCGACGTTCATCTCCAGCGCCCGGGTCAACTCGTCAGCGACATGGCGATCACCGGACCGGGGCATCCCGATGTTGCACTCATTCAGGATGAGCACATCAACCTCCTGAAGGAGGCGAAGCTCTTCCGCCATACGGCGATAGATCCGGCTCGGCAGCCTGACGCCATCAAACCTTCTCCGTTCGAGGAACCGTTCCGGGTCCGTCCAGATCAGCATGATCTCATCGAGCGACTTGCCACCGGCGATATTCCAAAAAGCGATGCGCATCAACGGCCCAAGCTGTGGATGAACAGGCCGCCGGGGCTGGACTCCTCGCTCGGACGCCCGATTGTTCAGAAAGGGCGTGACAAGCAGCCGTTCCACCTTCGCCCGCGTCGCCGAGGACGGACCGTCTGCGCCTTCGAACTCGATCAGCTCATCGCGGGTGAGTCCTTCCGGCGCACGTGACTCGATGATTTCCATAAACGCCTCTCACGAAGCTCTTGAACTCGGACGAAAGAGACGATTGGACCAGAGCGACACCATCCAGACGAGATTCGCGCCCACGGCGAGGAGAACGAGAAGCAGCGGGAGGAGCTTCAAGACCGCGAACAAAAAGACATAGTACGGCAGCACAGGCCGGCGCACGAGAAAATGGCACGTGCGGGCGAAACGAAAGAGAGGATTCTGCGCGTGGGCTTCCCATCGCCGGTTGACCTGCGCCGCGAGCTGACTCGGATTCTTCGTGAATTTTTTCCGCTGATAGCCGGTGACGATGAAGCTCATGATCGTGCCGACGAACACGGCGCCGCCGAACAAGAGGGAGAGATCGTTCCCCGTCTGCCGATACAATCCAAGCGTGATTCCACCGGCGAGCGAAAGATAATACAGGTAATCGCACACCGTCTCCAGCCAGCAGCCGAAGACCGATTCCCGTGCCGTCACTCGCGCCAAGCTCCCATCCACATGATCGAGCAATGACGAGACATAGGACAGCATCGCCCCCAGGATGCTGCTCCGATAACTGCCCAGCGAAAAGAAATAGCCCGACACGAGACTAACGACCACACCTGCCAGCGAGACCATATTCGGTGTCACTGGTGTCCTCATCAGCCAGCGGATGAGCGGTCGCACGAGCCGTTTATTCCACCGGGCGTAAATGCCGTCGGTTTCCTTCCAGATGTAGCGCAGGATTTTCTCTTCGGCCCGGCGAATATCCCCCCGTGAAGTGATCGGCTGAACGAATCCGTTGCCGATGTCAAAATAGGCTACGCCGCCATTGGAACAAGCGTGCACGAGCGGGCGGAAATCGTCGCGGGCGACGCCGAGTGCCAGATCAATAACCGAGGACATGCAAACGTAGACACCCACTTCATCGCCCCCCTTGTCGGCGGCCCGTGAAGTTGGCTCGACCAATTTCCCGTCGTTGGGCACATATCGCCGGTCGGCCGTCCGAGAGGCCTCGGACAGGTCGGTGCCGACGCCAATAATCACCTGATATCCGTTGCGACCCGCGCGCGCGAGCACCTCCAAAAGACGGGCATCGTAGAGACGATCGCCCAAAAGGACGAGCACTGCGTCCTTCTGCGCGGTCCGCTGCTCACGCCGCCATTCCGCTCTCGTCACCACACGCCAACGCACCTGGGCTCCGGCTCTTCGCAGATGTTCCTCAAGCGCAGCATTCGGGCGATCGAGGATGAAGCAGATCTCTTCGATTCCCGCTCGCTCAGCATCTCGCAGCAGGCGCACGATGAGCGGAACGCCGCCGATTCTGACGAGTGGGATCGGCACGCCATCGAGGGTTGGCTCGGTTCTCACGAGGACAATCGCTCTCTTGATCATTGTGGCACCACGCGAGGAGGGGACACAAGATCAGCCCCCTCGATGGCTTCCGTAACGCCTGGCAAGGTTGGTCTTCTGAGCATCCACCCGAGCGCGATCAACCCACCGCCGGCCCAGGCGAGCGTCCGCACCTTTTCGATCACAGCGAGAACGACTCCGGTCGCCGCCCCAAGTCCAAGCGCCTCCAGAATGAGCGCGTTTCCCCCCTCGAAGACACCCACCTGAGCAGGGACGAAGAAAAACGCGGAATTGACAATCTTGATCAAGGCCTCAATGGTGAAAGCCGTCAGAAACGACGCTTCGACGTCCAGAGCGTTCAGAATCAGGTAAATTTCTGCCATGCTCGTGAAGTGCGTCGCCAACTGAAGCGAAAAAACGAGCGCGAGCGTTGAGCGACGATGGGAGTAAAAGTCCGAGACGCTCTCCTCGATGCGCTCGACGCCGTCGGCGGCTCTTCGCACCCATCCGATCCCGCTGCGCTCCGCCAATGCCCGCATCGCTCGAGCGAGGGGATGGCAGCGACACGCCACCACCCATCCGATCAGCAAAGCCGCTCCCACCAAAACGAGCGCGATGCCAAACCCGATATGCGCCAGCGCATTCCGCGATGGAGCGGTGGTGAAAAAGAGCACGATTCCACTCAAGGTGATCACGATCGCGCTCATCGCGTAGGTGAGATTCTCGATGATCACGGACGAAACCCTTTCCTCGAGGGGCAGCCGCTTTTTCATCAAGGCGATCTTCACCGGTTCGCCGAGCAGCGGCCCCAAGAAACTGAGGAAGCGTACAGCTTCACCGGCCAAGCGAACGGCGAACAGGGTTGACCAGGAGATATGAGCATGGTTTGGCTCAAAACAGCGAAGCCACGCCATGGCCCTCAGCGAGTGCCGGAATCCGGAGATCAGAAGCAGCAGGAGAAAAAAGCCACCCATCTGCCCCAACGCGTGGAAGATACGCCCCAGGCCAACCTGCTGCATAAGATAAACGAAGAGCGACGACCCAATCAGCAGGGCCACCAGGTGAAGGCGTTTCATTCGACTCGGCGTCGTTGATGCAGGCTCCTCTCTATCGTGGGATGAACGTCACGCCGCGCGCGTTCCAGGTCCTCCAGAACATCAATTTCAATCCACGGTAAGCCTTCGGTGAAGCACACGGCCACCGGAAATCCCTTCACGGCTAATCGTTCGACGGCTGCTGTGAAGTAGGCGTCCTTGTGGCCCTCGCCCAGGAGCTGCTCGATCTCATGAAACAGCGCCCGACCCCCGTCTCCGGAGAACTTCGCGAGTCCGACA
>BEHM01000050.1 GCA_002923315.1 bacterium HR10 | reverse complement strand
GCCTACAGTCGCACGCGCGAGCGACGGGAAGCCTTCTGTCGAGAGATGACGGCGGCCTTGGGCATAGACGTCCGCCCGGCGGAGCGGCCCGAAGCCGTCTTCGATGGCCGTTGGGTGCCCGAGGGCGTGCATATCAATGCGATCGGCGGGAATGCGCTCCTTCGTCGCGAGTTCGACGAGGAGGTGATCCGACGGGCGCGCGCGATCGTCGTGGATTCGAAAGATCAAGCGCGTCTGGAATGCGGGGAGTTCCTGCACGCGATCGAACGCGGACGCCTGGCGTGGGACGCCGTCCACGAGTTGAAGGACGTCGTCGCCGGACGCTACGTGGCTCGCACGCAGCCTGCTGACATCACGCTCTTCAAATCCCTGGGCATCGCCCTGGAGGATGTGGCGGTCGCCGTCCGCGTCTTCGAGCGCGCTCGCCAAGAGGGGCTCGGTCAGCCCGTGCCCTTGTGGGCGTGAGTTTCGGCGAGATCGAAGATCTTCCTTCGGAAGGGGTATGGGACACGAGTACGGGATCATTGACATCCACGTGCACATCATGCCCTGGCGGATGGTCCGGCCGGAAGCGGCCGCGAGCATGAAGCGCGACGCGCAGCAGTTCGAGGAGCTGATGCGCCTCATGGACGACCCCGACCGCTTCATCGCCCTCCTGGATGAGGCGGGCGTCGAGAAGGCCGGGCTCATCAACTACGTGAGCCCGGACATCATGGGCTTCACCGAGGAGGTGAATGAATTCTCGGCCCGCTATGCCCGCCGGTATCCAGACCGATTGATCCCCTTCGGCTCCGTCCACCCCCGATTCTGCACGGATCCGGCGGGGGAGATGGACCGGCTGGCCGATCTGGGGATTCGCGCGATCAAGCTGCATCCCCCGCATCAGTTGGTCTATCCGAACGAGTACCTGAATGGCTTGAAGGCGCTCGAGGTCATTTACGCGAAGGCCATCGAATACCGCATGCCGGTGATGATCCATACGGGGACATCCATCTTCCCCGGCGCGCGCAACAAATTCGGCGATCCGATGCACGTGGATGACGTGGCCGTGGATTTCCCCGAGTTGACGATCATTTTGGCGCACGGCGGTCGTCCGCTCTGGATGGCGACCTGCGTCTTCTTGCTCCGGAGGCATCGGAACGTCTACATGGACATCTCGAGTATCCCTCCGCAGAACCTGCTCGCGTATTTCCCACAGCTTGAGCGGCTGGCCGACAAGACCATGTTCGGATCGGACTGGCCGGGGCCCGGTGTTCCGGGGATCAAGGCGAACATCGAGGCGTTTCGGCAGCTCCCCATCTCGGAGGAGGCGAAGCGAAAGATCCTGCGCGAGACGGCCTTGCGCGTCTTCGGCGCGTGAGCGACCTTCGCCGGCTTCGCCGCGCATCTCACGGATCCCCCTCGATTGAAAAAAGCTCCGTTGAAGGCCGGCTCCAACGGAGCGAAGGGGTCTCTCTGAACTGTGGCAGTGCTGAGGATAGCGAAGAGCGCGATTGCGGGCCATACGGCGATCGCCGTATTTTTCACCGGCGCAGACCGGATTTTCGGCCCTTCGGTCAAAAGCGAACCTCATGGTCGAGGGATCGAGCGACTTTTTCAGGAAATTTCTTGACGTCGCGAGGGGGGCTGTACTATAAGGCTAGCCGTGCGATGAGCGGTTGAGGGAAAGGATGACGCGCATGATGGCTCACGGCGGCGAAGGTCTGTGGGAAAAGCTCTCGCGACTCTCCCCTCACGCTGATCCGACGACCCTGCTGCAGGACCTCAGGCACTTGGATCGAGAGTTCGAACATTTGCCATCCGATCAGCGGCTCCTCTTCTTGGCGGAGATGCTGCGAAAGCGGCAGATCTGCTCTTCGTTTCAGGAATGTTTGGAAGTGGCGGCCTTGTGGATGAGTTCAGACCTGTGCGATCGAGCGAATCAGGGACTCGCGGCGGAGCCGATGCGCGCTTCGCCGGCTTCTGCAGGAGGTGAGGGGGCAGTGGCTCCGGCGACTGGGCTTGCGGTGGAGGATTCGCCCGCGCGGCCGGAGGCGAAAGAGCCGCATGCGGGTGGGGGAAGGGAAGAGCTGATCCGGGAGCTGATTCGCATGATCGTCGCTCAGATTGAGGCTTCCTGCGGATGGAGCGAGCGCGAGCTGGTGAGCGTGGAGCGCGATGGCGTCGTTCAGATGCTCGAGCTGCTGCGTCTGTTGCGCGCGGAGCCGGAGTTCTTCGACTACGCGATCGAGGCGATGCGCGAGCTTCTGGATCGGCTTGAGGCCGAACGGAAGGCGCAGGTGCGAGGAATTGGGCGAGAGACACTGGGGCCTCGGGACTGAAGGAGATGGAGGCTCTCTCGTCGGAGCGCACCAGTTGGCGCCTCAGGAGATGATCTCCAAAGGGGCGAGTCCCTCGACGAACTTCCGCTTCCCGATGCCGGGGAAAGCGATCGTGAGCAGGATCTGCGCGCCACTCTCTTCGCGCGCGAGGATCCGACCGACACCGTAGAGCGGATGGCGCACGCGCGCGCCTTCGCGGAATGGTGATGATGCTCCCCGCTCACGCGAAGGACTCCGAGCGGATGCCTGGGGGTGGAGCGAGGACGTTTGACCCCGCTCCCGGGAGAGCCGCGTGGCCGGCGCGAGCGAAGGGTCGAAAAAGCCGTTGTGCGCAGAGCGATCTATCGGCGCGCGCTCGGTGAGAGAGAGGTCTTGCAGCAGATCGCGCGGCAGCTCCTTCAGAAAGCGGGAGGGTGTCGTCGGCGCGAGCCGCCCGTGACGACGTCGCGCGCACGCGTGCGTGAGATAGAGCTGGCGCTGGGCGCGCGTGATGGCGACATAGAAGAGGCGGCGTTCCTCCTCCAGCTCCTCCCGATCCGTGCTCGAACGCGCGTGGGGGAAGAGCCCATCTTCCAGGCCGACGACGAAGACGATGGGGAATTCCAGTCCTTTCGCGCTGTGCATCGTCATCAGCGTGACTGGGGCGGTCGGATCATACTCATCCGTATCGGCAACGAGCATCGCGCGATCTACGAACTCCCGGAGGCGTTCGCCTCGCTCGTCAGCTTCCGCAGCGGCGCTGAGCAGCTCCTCGAGGTTCAGGAGTCGGTTCTCAGCATCGAGAGGATCGCTGCTTGAGAGCGTTCGCTCGCGCAGGGCCTGGACATATCCCGTCTCGTAGAGAGCCATGCGGAAGACGTCGGCGATGGTCCCCTCGCGCGCGCACGCGCGGAGGCGCCCGATGAGCTGCAGGAAGGTGCGCGCACTCTCCATAGTGCGTTCCGGCAGTCGGCGCTCGATCACGGCGACCTGCAGCGCGTCCCAGAGCGAGAGCTGCGCCGCGCGCGCCAGGTGCTCGAGCGCCTCGAGGGTCTTCTGTCCGATCCCTCGGGGAGGCACGTTCAGAATGCGCCGCAGGCTCTCATCATCCCACGGATTCAATGCGAGCCGCACGTAGGCCAGGATGTCGCGCACCTCCGCCCGCTTGTAGAAGGAGAAGCCCCCGACCAGACGAAACGGCACTCCGGCTCGGCGGCAGGCCTCCTCGAAGAGTCGCGATTGCGCGTTGGTGCGGTAGAGCACGGCGATGCGCGCCTGTGGGTCCTGCACAAGGTGAGCGCGAATGCGCTCCACGACGAATTCCGCTTCGTCCTCCGCCGTCTCGGCCGGATAATATCCGACCGGGGGACCGTCCTCATTCTCCGTCCACAGCACCTTCTCCTTGCGATCCGTATTATGGCGGATCAGGGCGTTGGCGACCGCGAGAATGGTCTTGGTCGAACGGTAGTTCCGGTCGAGCGTGATCACACGGGTGTTCGGGAAGTGGCGCTCGAATTCGAGCACGTTCTGCAGATCCGCCCCTCGCCATCGGTAGATGCTCTGATCGGGATCTCCGACGACGCACACGTGCCGTTCTGAATCGGCTTCGCCCGGAGAACCCTCACGCGCGGCGAGCAGAAGCAGCAGCTCGAATTGCAGGCGATTGGTGTCCTGATATTCGTCCACCAAGATGAAGCGAAATTGCGCGCGATACCGAGCGCGCAGCCGGGCTTCCTGCCGGAGCAGTGCGACGGCTTTCACCAGCAGATCATCGAAATCAAGAGCGTTCGCCGCGCGCAGGCGGTGCTCGTACTGCTCAAAGAGGGCGAGCATCAGCGCGCGCTCCGGTGTGGAGGTCCATTCCGGATCCTCTCGCACGTCGGCTGGGGTGAGCCCTCGACTCTTGGCGCGGCTGATGCGGGCCTGGATGGCGCGGGGAGAGAGCTGTTGCTCGTCCAGCCCCAGCTCGCGACTGCACGCGCGAATGAGGCGGAGTTGATCCTCCTCGTCGTAGATGGAGAAGTCCGACGTATACCCCTGGCCGAGGCTCTCGATATGGCGCCGCAGCAGGCGTGTGCAGAAGCTATGGAAAGTCCCGATCCACGGGAGGACAGTTGAGGATTCGGACCCGAGCAGGCGCGCGACGCGCTGCCGCATCTCCTCAGCCGCCTTGTTCGTGAACGTGACGGCGAGAATGTGCGAGGCCTCCGCACCGCACCGATCCAGGAGATAGGCGATCTTGTACGTGATGACGCGCGTCTTTCCTGAGCCAGCGCCCGCGAGGACGAGCAGGGGGCCTGCCGTGTGGAGAACGGCCGCGCGTTGAGCGGGATTGAGATCGTCCAGGTACGTCATCCGGGCTTCTCCCCCAGGTGGAGGGCAGCGATGCCTCCGGTCAGATTGATATACCGAACGGCTTTGAATCCGGCGTCCTCCATCATCCGCGCCAATTGACGTTGGTCCGGGAAGGCCTGCACGGAATCGCGCAAATAGTCGTACGGGCCAGGCACGCCAGAGATCCACGTCCCAATGCGTGGGAGGAGCTTTCGGAAGTAGAAGAGGAAGACGTGGCGGAAGAGGGGCAACGAGGGACGCGAGAATTCGAGGACGGCGGCGACGCCCCCGGGACGGAGCACGCGATGGATCTCCCGAAGTCCTCGGGCGGGCGACTCCAGATTCCGAAGGCCGAAGGCAATGGTCACGGCCGAGAAGAGGTCATCGGGGAAGGGCAGAGACAACGCGTCGCCCTCGACCAGGAGGACGCGCGCCTGACGTCGCGCGATCTTCGCCTGCCCGATTCGCAGCATGGGACGACAGAAGTCCACGCCGATGACGAGCGTCCGCCGGGCTAGCTCCAGCGCGAGATCGCCCGTGCCACAGCAGAGGTCAAGGGCGAGCGCTCCTGGAGCAGAGAGATAAGGGCGAAGCTGGCGGACCGTGAAGCGCCGCCAGCGGCGGTCCACGTTGAGCGAGAGCACGTGATTGAGGAGATCATATCGGGGGGCGATGGCCGCGAACATGTGGCGGATACGCTCCCGATGGCCGCTCGGGGCGCTCGCTTCTCCCCCCCATCGCGCGCGTCCTTCGCCTTGCCCCTTCTCTCTCACGGGAAGTAAAATACCGAGTCGTGGCGGTCTCGGGCAATGGGAGAATCGCGTGAAGGCGATCTCTCCCGCGCGAGGGCGATTCGGATGTGGGTGACGGAGATCTTCCATTCCATTCAAGGGGAATCCTCGTATGCCGGGCTTCCCTGCACGTTCGTGCGTCTGACGGGATGCCACCTCCGGTGCGTCTATTGCGACACGACATATGCCTTTTTCGGCGGGGAGCGCATGAGCGTGGAGGAGGTCCTGGCGCGCGTCGGCGCGTTCTGGGAGGAGGCCGAGGGGATGCGGCTCGTGGAGGTGACAGGCGGAGAGCCCTTATTGCAGAAAGACGTCTATCCGCTCACGAAACGGCTGTGTGATCTGGGCTATACGGTTCTCATTGAGACGAGCGGGAGTCTGCCCATCTGGCACCTGGATCCGCGCGTCATCCGCATCATGGACCTCAAGACGCCGGGAAGCGGTCACGCTCATGCGAATCTCTGGGAGAACATCGAGCACCTGCGTCCTCGCGACGAGGTGAAGTTCGTCCTCATGGACCGGCGCGACTTCGAATGGGCATGCGACATCATCCGCCGATATGACCTCACGCGGCGGGCGCATGTGCTCATGTCGCCCGCGCATGGCGTCCTCGATCCGAAGACGCTCGCCGAATGGATCTTGCGCAGCCGCCTTCCCGTTCGATTGCAGATTCAGCTCCACAAGTACATCTGGGGGCCCGACGCCCGCGGAGTGTGAAGCCATCTCCCTGCATTGAGGCTGGGAGGGAGTTTGATCCTGGCTTCTGCGAATAGGGGAGTGGTACACTTAATGAGCCCGATCTTGAGCGGGAGTGGATCGGGCGCAGGGATCACAAACAGAGGAGCAGGGACCATGAAACGAATCTTCTCGCTTCTGGTTCTCCTCATCGCGGCCGGCCTTTGGGGGAACTCGCGCGATCTCCGGGCGCAGACGGCAGGGATCGAGGGAGAGATCGTCGTCGTCCAGCCAGATGGATCGCGCGTCCCGGCCGTGAATGCGCTCGTGGAGTTGTATCGGTTGGATGTCAAAGGGAAGTATCAGACGAAGACGGATAAGCGGGGGCATTTCGCGCACATCGGTCTCCCCTACGGGCGATATGCCATCATTGTGTCGGGCGAGGGATTGACGCCGTACTACGAGTACAACGTGCGCATCCCCCCTCCGGGGGAGGCAATGCTGCGGCGCACGATCGAGATGATTCCGGGAGACGGACGACGTCCCACGTTGGAGGAGATTCAGCAGGCCGTCGCGCGTTCCGGACAAGCGGGAGCGGCCGCCCCTCAGATGACCGAAGCGGAGCGGAAGCGATTGGAGGAGCAGGCGCGACAGATCGAGGAGCAGCGCAAGCGCGCGGCCAAGGACGAGGAGATGATCCGGCAGTTCAACGCGGCCAATGAGTTGGCGCGCGCGGGGAAGTATGAGGAGGCGATCCCGCTCTACAAATCGGCTCTGGAGACGAGCCCGGATCATCCTCAGCTCTATGTGGTGATGATCCGCATGGCCGAAGCCTATCATAATCTCGGCGTGGAGCGCTTCAATAATCGGAATCGAGAGGCGGCCAAGGAGGCGTTCAATCTCGCCATCGAGACGGCGCGCAAGGCGATCTCGATGATCCCGCCCGATAAACCGGAGCAGAAGCCTGAGTATCAGGGCTTGCTCTGCCGCTCGCTGGCGGTGGTGGCGACCTATCTGGATCCCTCGAAGTTGCCCGAAGCGATCGCGGCGCATGAGGAGCTGATGGCCATGCAGACGACGCCGGCCGATCGCGCGCGCACGCAGGCGCAGATCGCCAAGATCTATCTCGATACGGCGCGATCCGAAGAAGCGGTCGCCGCGTACCGAAAGGCTTTGGAGATTGATCCGAACAATCTCGATGCGCTCTTCGGTCTGGGGAATGCGCTCGCGCAATCGCCCGATCCCGCGAAATATCCGGAGGCGTTGGCCATCCTCAAGGACTTCGTCGAGAAGGCGAAGCGGGACCCGCAGCGCGCTAATCAGGTGCAGCAGGCTCAGGAGATGATCGCGGCCTTCTCGCAGTTTCTGGAGGAGCAAAAGCAAGGGAAGGGCCAGCCGCGGAGGCGGCCCTGAGGCGCGCCGATGACATCCCCCTGTGGGAACTCTTTCTCCTGCGGGGCGTGTCAGAACAGGGAGGACGGGATGAATCACGAACGGGGATTCTCGCTCATCGAGCTTTTGATCGTCATCGCGATCATCGGCATCATCCTGGCCATTGCGATCCCGCGGTTCACGCGCGTGCGCATCCCGGCGAATGAGACGGCGGCTATCGCCAATCTCCGGGCGTACAATCAGGCGCAGCTCTCATTCTCGATCTCGCACAATAATCTCTACGGCGATCCGGCCGACCTGCTCGCCAGCGGGGACATCACCGAGAGCCTGGCGGAGCTGTTCGGGGCGAAGGGCGCGCCCGTCGCCCGATCCGGGTATGAGGGGAGCGCGGCCGACACGGGCGATGCGCCGAACGGCCTGGGGACCGGATACGCGGCCGAGTTACATCCGACGGCTCCGGGGTCAACCGGAACGCGGTACTTCGGCACGGACCAAAGCGGTACCATTTACGAGTCCTCGACGGCCGCGTTCTCGGCGAGCAATGGCGTTCTCTCCAAGCCCGGGGACGCGCGTCCCGTACAATGAGGCCGGAGCGATGTCCGTCGCCATGGGACCTGGCCCGTGCTGGCCGCACACGCGTCAGCGTCATCGAAGAGCTCGCGCCTTTGTCCCGTGACGTGATGCGGAGATGATCGCGGCGCATCGTCGGGCGTCGGTCGCCGTTTCGTCGGCTCCGGCTGTGACCAGTTCTTCCTCATTCGGGCGCATCATCGCCATCGCCTCCACGGCCACGTGTGAGCTTCTTCGAGAGCGCGTCCTTCGCGTGCTCATCCTCTTCGCTCTGCTTCTGATCGTCATGACCCTTCTGCTCGGCGAAGTGTCCGTCGGTCAAGAGCGTCGGATCGTGCTCGACGTGGGATTGGGAGCGATTCGCGCGTTGGGGACCGTGATGGCGGTCCTCATGGGGGTTCGGCTCCTGGAGCGGGAGATCGAGCGCCGCACGATCGCCGTCCTCTTGACCAAGCCCGTGCGGCGATGGGAAGTGATCATCGGGAAATTCTGCGGGTGCGCCGTCGTCCTATTGGTCAGCGTGGGGATCATGACCGCGGGGCTCGTGGTGGTCCTCGCTCTGGTGACACCGACGTGGACGACGGAGCTGCCGCTTCTGCCTCCGGTCGTCTTCCTCTTCTGGCTGCAATTCCTGCTCGCTGCGGCCTTCGCCATCGCCTTCTCGATGTTCTCCACGCCCACGCTCTCGACGATTTTCGCTCTCAGCATCGTTCTCATCGGGCACGCGAGCCGGGAATTCCTCTATTGGGCGGAGACGGTGCGATCGCCGGCCCTGGCATTCCTCAGTCGGGCGCTCTATTACGGACTGCCGAACCTGCAGCATTTGAATTTCACAGCGGCCATCGTTCACCGGCAGGAGATCGCTTGGTCGGCGATCGGGATGGCGTCGGCCTATGCGACGTTGTATCTGGCGGTGGTCCTGCTGCTGGCAGCGATCCTCTTCCATCGGCGGGAGTTCCCATGACGGGCCGATCGGTGATCGTCGGGATTGTCCTCATCCTCGGAAGCGCGGGGATCGTCGTGGTGCACCGACACTTGGACGCGCGCGTTCAGGCATCTCCGCAAGAGGGCGAAGCCGTTTGGCTTCCTTCGGCGGAGGTGCTCAAGCGATGGAGCTTCGGATTCGAGGGGCTCTTGGCCGATCTCTATTGGCTCCGCACGGTGCAATACTATGGGCGGCGCGCCTTTCGGCCCGGGGCGCGGTTCGAGCATCTGGAGCATTTGCTCACGCTCGTGACGACCTTGGATCCGCAGTTCATCGCCGCCTATCGCTTCGGGGCGATCTTCTTGGCGCTGCCGCCTCCGCAGGGGGCGGGACGACCGGATCGCGCGCTGGCGCTCTTGGATCGAGGGATAGCGGCCAATCCCGGAGAATGGCGGCTCTTGCTTGACAAAGGGTTCGTCTTCCTGTGGGACGTGCGCGATTACGCGAGCGCAGCGGAGGTCTTCCTGCAGGTGAGTCAGCATCCGCAAGCGCCCGCCTGGACGAGAGATCTGGCGGCGGCCGTTTACGCGCGAGCTGGACGCCGCGAGATCGCGCGGCGCATTTGGCGAGATCGGCTCGAGCATGGTGAGAGCGAGCAGGTGCGCGAGAACGCGCGGTATCAACTTCTCTGTTTGCAAGCCGAGGAGGAGCTGGAGCGGTTGCAGGCTCTCGTGCGAGCTTTTCAGCGCGCGCGCGGACGGTGGCCCGCCTCCTGGCCGGAGATGGTCGCCGAGGGGCTCCTGGGACATCCGCCGCGCGATCCCATGGGGTATCTGTATGAGTTGGATCCGCGGACGGGAGCGGTGCGCCTCTCGCCGCAGTCCCCCCTCATCCTCCCACGCTTGTGAGCGCTATGTCCGCAGTCATCGTCGTCGAGAATCTGACGAAGGATTATGCGAGCGGACGGCTCCGTCGCCGATCCTATCGAGCCGTGGACCATCTGACGCTGGAGGTGCAAGAAGGGGAGATCTTCGGTCTTCTGGGACCGAACGGCGCGGGGAAGACGACGACGGTCAAGCTGCTGCTGCATCTCATCCGACCGACGAGCGGGAGGGTGCGCCTCTTCGGTCGCTCGCCGGAGGAGCCGGCGGTGCGCGCGCAGCTCGGATTCTTGCCGGAGCATCCCGCTTTCCCCGAGGCTTTGACCGGGCGTGAGCTGTTGGACTATTTCGGTCGGCTCTTCGGGCTCTCGCGCGCGGATCGGGCAGCGCGCATCGCTGCCGTGTTGCGTCAGGTGGGGATCCCCACGGCGGTCGTCGACCGACCGATGCGACAGCTCTCGCGCGGGGAGTTGACCCGCATTGGCTTGGCGCAAGCCTTGCTCCATGACCCGAAGCTTCTCATCCTGGACGATCCGATGGGAGGGCTCGATCCTGAAGGGCGTCGCCAGGTGCGCGATCTGCTGCTTCGCCTGCGCGAAGGAGGGAAGACCATCTTCTTGAGCACGGCGGTGGTGGCTGAGGTCGAAGCCATCTGCGATCGCGTGGCACTGCTGCATCGCGGTCGGCTGCGCGCTTGTGGTTCTCCCATCGAACTAGCGGCTTCCGGTGAAGGCGGGACGGTGGAGATTCTCGCGCGGGATCTGGACGCGCGCGCGTGTGCGTCGCTTCGCGCTCGCGGATGTGCGGTTCACGCGGATCGCGCTTTGGTGCGAATTCAGGCGCCCACATCGGCGGATGTCGGGGAGTGGGTGGACGTGATTCAGCAACTCGGCGGGAGGGTGATCGCGGTGAGTCCGCTGCGGAGTCCGCTGGAGCGCTTTTTCGCGAATGCGCTCACCGCCTCAGAGACGCTTGAGGGGTGAGAAGATCATCCAGAGCCTGAAGGTACACCGGCGGCAGTTGCGCGCGAAGCCATGAGCGCTCGGCGAGGTAGTACGCGCGCATCCCCTCGATGTCCTCAGCGGTTCGGTGCACGAGCAGCACATGCGCGATGGAGCGAAAGAGCTTCCTCGGATCGTGCTCCGTCCCTGGCGGCGAACCCCATTGGCGCTTGAGCGCTTCGTAGGCCGCGCGCGCTGCCCGTGCCGTCTCGGCGAAGTGGGCGGCATATCGGAGCGGGGACGCGCGACGAAAGGCACCCCCCTCGTACGCGAAGACCTGCGCGGGATAGAGGACGGCATCTTCGGGGCTCAAGGGCCCCACATATTCGGCGTAGAGCACGATCTCCATGATCCGGTCACCATCGAGGTCACACAGCTCGGGCGCGCCTTCCCAAGAGGTGAAGAGCTGGCGGAGGTATCGTCCCTGCTTGGTCAAGATCGTCAAGCCCTGAGCCTGGCCCGGCGATTCCGCGGGCTTTCGCGAGCGAATGATGATCTCCGCTCGGCCATCATGGGTGATGTCCTCAAGCGTCACTGCCGTCTCCGGTGGGAAGAGTCGGGACTCACTCTCCTGACTCTCATTGGTGATCTCCGTGGGCATCCAGGTCCGCGATTCGGGATCGAAGTCGAAGAAGCGGAGGCGCACGCCGCCTTCCGCGTTCGCGTCGCGCGGCATGGCGCGCAGGACGACGAGGTATTCGAGGTCCGGATCCTCATCCACATTTCCGACCAGCACGGTGACGAGGGTCCACCCTTCTTCCCTCACGGGAGGCGGAGGGGGAAGCTGAGAAGCTCGCAGGAAGTGCAGGTTGCTCCACAGAAGCGCAGACAGTAGGAGGCCGAGACCTCGTAGCTTCATCCCGTTCTCCCTATGCGTGAGCGGCTATCGCACGACGCCTTCGAGCGGGCTGCTCGCGCTCGCGTAGAGGCGCTTGGGAATGCGTCCGGCGAGGAAGGCCTTCCGGCCCGCTTCGATGCCGAGCTTCATCGCCTCGGCCATGAGCGGCGGATCCTTCGCCATGGCGATCGCCGTGTTCATCAAGACGCCGTCATATCCCATCTCCATCGCGATCACCGCATCGGAGGCTGTGCCCACGCCCGCGTCCACGATTAGTGGGACCGAGGTGATCTGCTCGCGGAGAATGCGCAGGTTCGTGTAGTTCTGAATGCCGAGGCCGGAGCCAATGGGAGCCGCCAGCGGCATGACGGCGGCCACGCCGAGGTCCACCAGCTTCTTCGCGACGACGAGATCGTCGTTGACGTAGGGGAGGACGATGAATCCCTCTTTGACCAACTGTCGGGCTGCCTTGATCGTCTCCTCGACATCGGGGAAGAGCGTCAGCTCATCGCCGATGACTTCGAGCTTGAGCCAAGGCGTGCCGAGCGCCTCGCGCGCCAGATGCGCCGTGCGGATCGCCTCTTCCGCCGTGCGGCAGCCCGCCGTGTTCGGCAAAAGCAGATATCGGCTCGTATCAATGTAGTCGAGCAGGGAGGGCTCCCGCCGATCCAGGTTCACGCGACGCACGGCGACGGTGACGATCTCCGCCCCGCTGCGCCGATGCGCTTCCACCATGATCTCCGGCGAGGGATACTTCCCCGTCCCGACGATCAATCGCGAGCGAAATTCACGACCGGCGATGACCAGCTTGTCGTCGTCCATAGGCCACTATTGTACTGCGTCTCTTCGGAAGACGAAAGCCGCGCGCTCAGCGAACGGCCTTCGAGAAGCTGCCTTCTGCGAGCGCCGGCCTCAGGAGCGGATCGCCGAGCGCCTTCCAGGAACCTGGAGATTTCCAGATTTTCGGATGAAATTTCCAGATTTTCGGAAGTTCGCGAAGATGGGCGCCGGATCGTCATGAAGCTAACGGCTTCGTCTCTCTGGAGTTATCGAAAATCTCGCGTCGCGGCACGATTTTTGCATAGAAAACGACGGAGCATGAATGAGTGGCTGAACAGGAATGATGCCGACCCGGATGACTGTCCGGGGAGGCGGCCTTCTGACGAGCAGCCGGGGCTGGAGATCGGGGGCCTCCTCCACAGCCGCTCCAGAGAGGGCCGATTTTTTCCGCTCGCGAGGGTTGGAGTCTCGCGAGACATCTCGCTGTTGGGAGGGAAGCAATGCGTGACCGTTGGAGTAAGCGACATCTGGTGAGGTGGTTTGCGATTCCCCTGTTGATTCTGGTCGGGATCGGTCTCGTGCGAGCGCAGACGGAGACCGGGCAGATCGTCGGTGTCGTCATGGACCCCAATGGGGCGGTGATTCCTGGGGCGACCGTGACGGTGCGCTCAGTTGTGACGGGCGCGGAGCGTCGGACGACGACGGACCAGATGGGGAATTATGTGGTGACCAATCTGCTTCCGGCCGTCTATGAGGTGACGGTCGAGGCTCCGGGGTTTGCTCCGGCCAAGCGGCGCGTGCAGGTGACCGTGGGGTCGCGCGTGGCCTTGGACTTCACGTTGGAGGTCGGGCGACCCGTGGAGGAGATCGAGGTCGTGGCCGAGGCCGGAACCTTGGTGAACACAGAGACGCAGACGATCGCTCAGGTCATTGATTCGCGGAAGATCATCGAGCTGCCCACGCTCACGCGCAATCCGTATGCGCTTGTGGTGACGGCGGGGAACATCTCGCCGGCCGATCCGACCGGACGCGGTGTCGGCGTGGCGATCAACGGGCAGCGGGCGGCTGGTACCAATGTCTTGCTCGATGGCGCGGCGAACAACGATGAGTTCGTCGCCGCCGTGGGACAGAGCATCCCGCTCGATGCCGTGCAGGAGTTCAGCGTGATCACGAACAACTTCACGGCCGAGTACGGGCGGGCTTCGGCCGGGATCGTGAATGTGGCCACCAAGTCCGGGACGAACGAGTTCCATGGGACCGTTTACGAGTTCAATCGCGTCTCGGCCGCAGCATCCAATAGCTTCCAAAATAATGCCAATGGGATCGAGAAGCCCGTCTTCACGCGCAATCAGTTCGGATACTCGATCGGCGGGCCGGTGAAGAAGGACAAGCTCTTCTTCTTCCAGAGTACAGAGTGGATTCGGGTGCGGAGTACGGCGACGCGGTTCGTCCTGGTCCCGACGGAGCAATTCATCGGGGCGGCCGCTCCCGCGACGCGCAATTTCTTCCAGCGCTATGGGACGTTGAAGCCGGGGCTGGTGCGATTGGCGACCATCACGCGGCAGGATCTCATCGCGGCCGGAGCTGATCCGTGCGCGCCGGGATCGGTGTGCGATCGGACGCTCGGCCCGACGTTCCCGATCTTCCATCGCGTCAGCTACAATCGTCCGTCGAATTCCGGCGGCGGCGATCCGCAGAACACCACCGATCTGATCGGACGCGTGGATTGGAACATCAGCGATCGCACCCAGTTCTATGCCCGCTATGCGCTGGAGAAGGGGGAGCTGTTCAAGGGCGTCGTCAGCGATAGCCCCTACCAGGGATTCGACACGGGGCAGGAGACGACCAACAACAGTATCCTGCTCTCGCTCACGCACACGTGGAGTCCGCGGCTGATCACGCAGTCCAAGCTCGTCTACAATCGGTTGAACACGGTGCAGCCGCTGGCCGAGCAGCCCTCCAGTCCCACGCTCTTCTTC
>BEHM01000049.1 GCA_002923315.1 bacterium HR10 | reverse complement strand
CAATGAGATCGTGGCGCCTCGCATCTTCAACTATCAACGACCGGGCAGCGGCTGGAATCGCGGACCGGTGAGAACGCCCGAAGACGCGCGCGAGTGGGTTCGCTGGGCGGCGCAAAACGGCGTGGACGGATTGAAGCTCGATGCCTATCCGCCGGAGATCATGGTGGCGCTTTTGGACGAAGCCAAAAAGCATGGGCTCGGTTCGACGGCTCACCTGTCGCAGCTCGGCGTCGCCCGCATGGATGCTCTGGAAGCCGCCCGCCTGGGTTTGGGAACGGTCACCCACTTCTACGGACACTTCGAGGCACTGCTCAAAGACCACGTCGTGCAGCCCTTCCCCGTTGACTACAACTACTACAACGAGCAGGATCGCTTCGGTCAAGTGGCGCGGCTGTGGGACAAGATTTATCCGCCGGGCAGCCCCGAATGGAACGAGTACCTTCGGGAACACAAGAAGCTGGGGACGACGTTCGATCCCACGATGGTGGCCTATCTGGCCAGCCGCGACCAGATGCGCATGCGCAACGCCGACTGGCACGAGAAGTACACGCTGCCCTCGCTCATGGACTTCTACGAGGCCAATCGGGGGAATCACGGCTCCTACTGGTACTACTGGACGACCTGGGATGAAGTCGCTTGGAAGAATTTCTATCAGGTCTGGTTCCGGTTGCTCAACGATTACAAAAAGATCGGCGGGCGCGTGACGGTGGGCTCGGATTCCGGATTCATCTACAACACTTACGGATTCGGATTCATCCAGGAGATGGAGCTGCTGCAGGAAGCCGGCTTTCATCCGTTGGAAGTCATTCAGGCGGCCACCCTGAACGGAGCGCTCACCCTGCACGAACCCAAGGGGAAGCCGTTGGAGTTCGGCATCGTCCGCGAAGGCCTGCTGGCCGATCTGGTGATCGTGGATCAAAATCCGCTGGAGAACTTGAAGGTTCTTTACGGAACGGGCGCCCTTAAGCTCAACGATAAGACCGGCAAGGTCGAGCGCGTCGGCGGCATCAAGTGGACGATCAAGGACGGCATCGTCTACGATGCCAAAAAGCTCCTGGCGGACGTGGCCCGCATGGTCGAAAAACAAAAACAAGAGCGGCTCAAAGTCGCCGCCAAGGATGCGACCAAGAAGTGACGGATCATGACCTGGAGGGGATCGTCGGCTGATGGAGGGGCAGTCTCCCGGATCCAGCCTCGTCTGAGCCGTGGCGACGGGCCTGGAAGTGTAGAGGGTTATCGGGGACTTTGATCGTCTGTGCTTGCTGACGCGATAGAGAGTACCTTTGTCTGGGTAACGCTCTGTCTGGATCGAGAGGGCCTTCGGCGGGCTCGGAGTGCTGGGAACCCGCGGAGCGGGCACGATAGCGATTCCGGTGAGGAAAGGAGATCTGACGATGATGCGTCGGTGGTATGCCGTTATGCTGATGGCAGTGCTATTCCCGGTGTCGGTGCTCGGTCGTAGCCAGAGCCAGCCGTATTATCAATCCCATTTCCCGCCGGAAGAATTTAAGGCTCGATGGAACAAGATCTTTGACAAGATTGGCCCTCAGGCCATCGCCATCGTTCAAGGGGCGCCGCAAGTTGGCGGATTTATTTACCCGCGTCAGACGAACGAGTTTTATTATCTCTGCGGCGTCGAGACGCCTCACTCGTACATTATTTTGGATGGGCGAGCGCGCCGGGTGACGCTGGTGCTGCCGCCCCGGAATCCCCGATTGGAGAGCGCCGAGGGGCGAGTCCTCTCGGCTGAAGATGCCGAGTTGGCCAAACGGCTCACCGGCGCCGATGAGGTGCTGAGCACCTCGGCGATGACGGCCGAGTGGATGTGCCAGTTTCTGGGACGACCGGCTCTGGTGATCTATACGCCGATGGCTCCCGCTGAAGGGGCCGCTCAGAGTCGCGGTGAACTCCTGGCCGCTCAGGCCAGCATCGCGCTGGATTACTGGGATGGGCGTCCTTCACGCGAGGCGCACTTTGTCGGCCTTCTGCGCACGCGATTTCCTCGGGTGGAGATTCGTGATCTCTCACCGATTCTCGATGAGTTGCGCAGTGTGAAGAGTCCCCGCGAGATCGCCCTCATTCGTCGGGCTTCTCAATTGGCTGGGCTCGGTCTCATCGAGGCGATGAAGGCGACGCGACCCGGCGTCTACGAGTATCAGCTGGATGCCGTGGCGCGCTACGTCTTCCTCGTCAATGGGGCACGGCTGGAAGGTTATCGCTCGATTGTCGCCTCCGGAACGGCCAATATCTGGAACATCCACTACTACCGCAATCTCGATCAATTGAAAGAGGGGGATCTCGTGCTCATGGATTATGCTCCCGACTATGGCTATTACACCAGCGATGTCGCCCGCATGTGGCCGGTGAGCGGCCGGTTCAGTCCCTGGCAGCGCGAGCTGCTCCAGTTCGTGCTGGAGTATCGCAAGGCGATTCTCGCTCGCATTCGTCCCGGCGTGACCGTGCAGACCATCATGGATGAAGCGAAGATCGCTATGGAAGAAGTCTTTCGCCGAACGAAATTCTCCAAGCCGATCTACGAGCGGGCTGCTCGTCGGCTGGTGGAAACCGGAGGGGGCGTCTTCTCTCATCCCGTCGGCATGGCCGTTCATGATGTGGGCACCTACACGCGCGACGTCCTCAAGCCCGGTCAAGTCTTCTCGATTGATCCTCAACTGCGGGTGCCCGAAGAAAATCTTTACCTCCGCTATGAGGACGTGGTGGTGGTGACGGAGACGGGCATGGAGAACTTCACCGATTTCTTGCCCTCGGAATTGGATGACATCGAGAAGCTCGTCGGACGCGGGGGCCTGTTGCAGGTGGTTCCTCCTGTCTCCGAAGATGAGTTGAGGCGGCTCAGCGAACCGAACCGACGTACGGCCAACCGGGCTGACGAGATGGTGACGCCTGCCGATCGCACCGCGCGAGGGGCGATCGGGCATCGGAGAAGTAAGCACCTCTCGCTCTTGGGTTCGAGCCCACCTCGAGTTCCTGAAGTCAGATCGCCCGGAGGCGCGAATCTTTGGATGGGATCACGTCGCCGATCCATATACGCCCGTTGGGTCCCTTGCGATTTCCCCTGCATGGTCGTGGGCGGATGCGAACCGGATTGACGATCCGAGCGCGTTCGCGGCGATCTTCATCGAGGGGGACGGAGCGAAGCTGATTCCGGCGCTCAGGTCAGATTCGCGAGGAAGCTGAGAGGATGCCGTGGAGTAGCATCCTCTCAGCCGATGGGCGTGACGACGAGGAGGCTTTGGGAGGGCATCCTCCCTATCGGTGAGGGCGAGATGGCAACAGCTCAATGAGCGTGCGGCGTAAGGGCTCCCCGATCTCATCTCCTGTCACGCAAGCCTCCTCCTGCATCGAACACGGCACCAGTAAAAACACTGCATAACCTAACAAGCAAAGGCGCGCTCTGTCTTGTACGAGATTATGGAACGTTTTTAAGGGTTGGCCTAATCGTGTTCAAATACCCTTTGGATTGTTCAAGACGTTGCGCGCATGCCCTCCGTACACTCTCAGGGGGTTCAATGGGGAGGAAGGCGCAGGAACGGAAAGGCTGGAAGCGGGGGCGGTTTACTCCCGTTGATTCCCGCATTGTACCGCGACATCATATAGATCGCGCGGGCGTGAGAAGAGAGGCCGCGTGAGCCCAATGAGGCTCCTCATCTTTTGGAGGGAGAGGGCGAGTATGAATCATGGGCGAGTACTGATAGCGATCGTCTCACTCTGCTTCATCCTGCGGGGCCCATGGGTGGCGATCGTGTGGGCTGGAGAAGAGGAGGCGCAGCGATCTCCGCGTTCGACGCCAGTGAGACCGGATCGAACGAGCGCAAGTGGTGTGAGAGACGACGACCTGGATACGTCGCGAAGTGAGATTCGTCCGTTGATCGAACGCTTCACTATTGATCTCAGCAGTTTGAACCGCTTCTATACGATTCCGATCTCTCCGACTCGGCGCGAACGCTTGAAGACGTTCTACACCGAATGGCTTCAGCGGTTGGAAGAGGTGAACTTCGAGGCGTTGAGCTTAGATGGGCGTGTGGATTACCTCCTTTTCAAGAATCATCTCGAGTACTTGCTGCGGCAATTGGACATTCAAGCGCAGCAGATCGCGGAGATGGAGCCGCTCATGCCTTTTGCTCGCACGATCATCGAGTTGGAAGAGGCACGACGGCGCATGGAGCCGGTTCAATCTCAGCACGTGGCCGAGCGGTTGGCGCTGATGAAGAAACAGATCGAAGAGGTGCGCCGCGCGGTGGAAGCGGGGTTACGGGAGGGGCGTTCGGATAGTCAAGTTCGAGGGCCAGGAGCGGGGGGGATCGCTCCGATTCGCGTCACGCGGACGGTGGCAAATCGAGCACTGCAAACTCTGCAAAGCCTGCGGATGACCTTGCGGAATTGGTTCAACTTCTACAATGGGTATGATCCACTCTTCACCTGGTGGGTGAGCGAGCCGTATCAATCGGTGGATCAAACGCTCGGAAGCTATATGGACTTTTTGGCTCAGCGCGTTGTCGGCGTGAGGATGGAAGAGATGGCGCTGGGCGGCCCGCAGCCGGGACCGGGACGTGGGGCGGGTGGACCGCAACGGCCGACGACGGGGGAAGCACGACCCCCCGTCCCTCGGCCGGGAGATACGAGCGACATCATCGGCGATCCGATTGGTCGAGAGGCCTTACTCGTCGAGCTGGCGCGCGAGATGATTCCGTACACCCCCGAAGAGTTGATCGCCATCGCCGAGAAGGAGATGGCCTGGTGTGAGAATGAGATGAAAAAGGCCGCTCGCGAGCTTGGATTCGGAGACGACTGGAAGAAAGCGCTCGAATACGTCAAGACGCGCTATGTCGAACCCGGCAAGCAACCGGACCTCGTGCGCGATCTCGCGCGGGAAGCCATCGCGTTCCTGGAGCAGCGGGACCTGGTGACGATTCCTCCGCTGGCCAAAGAGACCTGGCGCATGGAGATGATGTCGCCCGAACGCCAGCTCGTGAACCCCTTCTTCACCGGCGGCGAGGTGATCACCGTCTCCTATCCGACCAACACCATGTCGCACGAAGCGAAGATGATGAGCCTGCGGGGCAACAACATCCACTTCTCGCGGGCGACCGTCTTCCACGAGCTGATTCCCGGCCATCATCTGCAGGGGTTCATGACGGCGCGCTATAAGCCCTATCGCAACCTCTTCAGCACGCCGTTCTGGGGCGAGGGTTGGGCCCTCTACTGGGAGCTGCTGTTGTGGGACCTCGGCTTCCATAAATCGCCGGAGGATCGCATCGGAGCGCTCTTCTGGCGGATGCATCGCTGCGCGCGGATCATCTTCTCGCTCAAGTTCCACCTGGGGGAGATGACGCCGGAGGAGTGCATCAATTATCTCGTCGAACGCGTGGGGCACGAGCGGGCCAATGCCGAGGGAGAAGTGCGTCGGTCCTTCGGCGGAGCCTACGGGCCGCTCTACCAAGCGGCGTACCTGCTCGGCGGATTGCAATTTCGCGCCCTCCATCGCGAGTTGGTCGAGTCAGGCAAGATGACCGATCGCGCTTTCCACGATGCCATCCTCCGGGAAGGGCGCATCCCCGTCGAGATGGTCCGGGCCATCCTCACCCGACAGCCGCTCACGCGCGATTTTCGTTCGTCATGGCGGTTCTACGATCTGGGACGGCGCTGAGCCGATGGCTCACGCGGGAGGGCGAGATGACGACCGAACGGATCTCGCGTCGTGCGTTTCTTGGCAGCGTCGGGATGCTGGGAGCGAGCGCCCTCGTGACTCCGGCTCGCTCCCGCTCGGCGATGCCGCGGGTCGTCCTTCAGGTGCCCAACGGGATGATCCACCCCTTCACCTCGACCAGTGGCGTTCACGTTCCGCCTCGCGGGCGGTCGTACATGAAGTTCAGCTTCGACTTCCCGGAGCCGTCCGTCGAATTCGAGGGGTATCAGTTCGGGTTCCTCATCTTCACCCACGAGAACGTCTACGGGCTGGACCGCGAGCGAATGAGCGTGAGTGCGCGCGATGGTGCGCTGGAGCTTCACTGCGACCAGCTCGTGTGGGCCGGTGGGCAAGAGAAAGCACCGGGACGGCTGCGGGCGCGCCTGGAGAAGCGCGACGCGTTCATCGAGTGGGACGCGACCGTGGAGATGACGCGCCCGATCCGAGCCGTCACGACGATCATCCGTGGCGTGCCGCGCGGGCGAATATCGAGTGCGTTGCAGGGCTTTTTCGATCCGCGCGAGGATGAGGTGCTTTTGGGCTATCCTTTCTCCGGCGGCAATCTGTTCGGTCCGGGAGCGGCGCGCGGCATGGAAACGCCGCTCGCCCTCGTGCAAGCGGGGGAGCGCGATTTCTTCTTCATCTCATCGCTCGATGAGCGCGTGCGAACCAAGCGCTACTACTTCCAGCCCGGGGAGCGCGGCTATCGCCTGGAAGCCGTGTGCGAGCTGGAAGGATGGACACGGCAGACCAGGGTGACGTTTCCCCGCTGGCGCATTGGGCGAGCGCCGACGGTGGAGGCGATTGCGCGCGCGCACTATGAGCATCTGGAGCGCGTCTATCGCCTGCAGCCCTGGGAGACGCGCCGAGACGTTCCCGATTGGCTGCGGCGCATCGCGTTGGTCGTCACGCTTCACGGCATGCACTACACGGGCTACATCTTCAACGACTATGCCCGCATGGCGGAGATCTTGCGCTGGGTGGCCGAACGCATTCCGCCCGATCGCGTGCTCGTTTTTCTCTCGGCCTGGGATGGGCGATACTACTGGGAGTATCCCCTCTATCGGCCCGCGCCGCGCATGGGTGGGGAGGAGGGCTTCCGTCGGCTCATCCGCGAAGCACAACGCCTGGGCTTTCGCATGATGCCGATGTTCGGAGCGAATGCGGCCAATCGTCAGCAGCCCGTCTTCGCGCGCGTGGCCGACGCGGCGACGGCCAGGATTGACGGCGACCGGTTCGATCTCAACTGGGTGGATTGGGACAACGATCGCCATCAGGATGGCTGGCTCTCGTACATGAATCTGGGCGTCGCCTCCTGGCGCGAGTATCTGTTCGAACGCATCGCGGAGGTCATCGAGCGCTACGGCGTGGATGCCTATTTTCTCGACATCGTCGGCGGATGGGTGAATAATCCGCAGGCCGATATGCACGAGGGGACGCGGCGGCTCGTTCTCGATCTGCGGGCGAAATATCCGCATGTTCTGGCTTGTGGCGAGATGCACTATGACGCGCTTCTGGAGTTCATCCCTCTCTATCACGTCTTCTCGCAAGTCGCCTATCCGGCGGCCGTTCAAAAATACGCGCGCTTTTTCCAGCATCTCAGCCATCCGGCGCCGGGGCGAGGAAGCACGGGCGTGCACGAGGCGGGCTTCGGGCGCTGGAATCCGGAGACGCTCTCGCTGCGCGACGAACAAATCCCCACGCTCAGCGTCGTGGACGACACCTTCACGACCTATCGCGATCAAATGGAGGCCGTCATCCGCCGCGCCCGCCAACGCGCCGGAATCTGAACGGTGCTGCGGCTCTCTTGACCACACCGATATTGGGGATCAAGGTGAGGGATGCGTATGATCACAGGAACCATGAGGAGAGGCTCTCTCTGGCTCTTTCTACTCGCTCTTTTCGCTTCCGGATATGTACGGGCGCGTGAAGGGGCCGTCTTTCAGGATGCCTCGACTTCCGGGCATCCGGGGCGAGGTTCCGATGAGGTACACCGCCGCCTCGATGAGCTGCTGCGCACGGGATTCACCTTTCGGAATCTCGGCCCGTTTCGAGCGGGTGCGTGGATCTCTGACATCGCCGTTCCCGAGACTCCGGAGCGCGAGCATCTCTATACGTTTTACGTCGCCGCGCGCAACGGCGGCGTGTGGAAGACGACGAATAACGGAACGACCTTCGAGCCGATCTTCGATGCCGCGGGCGTGAGTTCTATGGGAGCCTTAGCCATCGCTCCCTCGGACTCGAAGATCGTGTGGGTGGGAACGGGCGATGCCTCCAATGCGCGAAGCGCGTATCCGGGGAACGGGGTGTATAAGTCGGAGGATGGCGGGAAGACCTGGACGCACATGGGGCTCGCGGATACGCATCATATCGCCCGCATCGTGATCCATCCCACCGATCCGAACATCGTGTATGTGGCGGCGATGGGGCACCTGTATACGCCCAATCCCGAACGAGGCGTCTTCAAAACGGAAGATGGCGGGCGGACGTGGCGACGAGTGCTCTTCGTGAACGATCGGACGGGAGCGATTGATCTGGTGATGAATCGTCGCGACCTGGAGACCCTCTATGCGGCCACCTACGAGTGTTTGCGATTGCCGTGGCGGCTGCTGGACGGGGGACCAGGGAGCGGCCTTTACAAGACGACCGATGGAGGCCGGACTTGGCAATGGCTCACAGGGGGACTGCCCACGGGGATCATCGGTCGAATCGGCATAGACCTCTACCAACGGGATCCGCGGATCCTCTATGCCGTCGTGGACAATCGAAATTCGCGCCCGCCAACAGAAGAGGAAGCCGAGCAAGACCGCGCGCGAGGGATCGCGCCACGCCCGCGATTGATCGGAGGCGAAGTCTATCGCACCGATGATGGAGGCCTCACCTGGAGGAAGATGAACGCCGAGCGCGATGATGTGAGCCGGAAAACGGGATACGCGTTCAATCAGATTCGCGTGGATCCGAACAACCCGGATCGGATTTTCGTCACCGGGGCGACGTTGCTCATGTCTGAGGATGGCGGGCGAACATGGGTGGGATTGCGCGGGGCGAGGGAGCCTCGTCCCTTCCGGCGCGCCTTCGGCGATTTCCGCACCCTTTGGATTGATCCGCAGGACTCGAACCGAATCATCGCCGGATCTGATGGAGGAGTTTTCATCTCTTATGATGGGGGACGGACGTGCGATCACCTGTGGACTCTCCCCTTGGGAGAGGTCTACGCGATCGCCGTGGATATGGAGGACCCTTATCGCATCTACGCCGGGCTTCAGGACCATGATTCCTGGCGAGGGCCCAGCAACGGGTGGAGCGGGAGCGTGGGATTGGAAGACTGGGTGACCGTTGGTAGCGGAGACGGCATGTATAACCAGGTGGATCCCACCGACAGCCGGTGGGTGTATAACACGCAGCAATTCGGCGGACACTATCGGGCCGATATGAAGCTCCGCCTGCGGAAGCGGATCGAGCCCGCGCGCCCTGCGGGGCAACCGCCGCTTCGCTTCAACTGGACGCCACCGCTCGTCCTTTCGCCGCATGATCCGCGCGTGCTGTATACGGGAGCGCAGATCGTCCTCCGTTCGCGAGATCGCGGAGACACCTGGGAGGAGATCAGCCCTGATTTGACGACGAACGATCCGGAAAAAATCAGCGAGCCCGGAGCGGGTGTTCAATTCTGCACGATAACGACCATCTCGGAATCGCCGCGACAACCGGGTTGGCTCTGGGTAGGGACGGATGACGGCAAGGTGTGGATGACTCGAGATGGAGGCGCTACGTGGACGGATGTGACGAGAGCGCTGACCAAAGCCGGCGCTCCCGAAGATGCCTGGGTCACGCGCGTCTTCGCCTCTCGATTCGATGGAGGGACCGCCTATGTCGCGAAGTCGCGCCATCGCCAGGACGATTTTCGCCCCTTCCTTTACAAGACCACGGATTTCGGGGCCACGTGGACGCCGATTGTGAACGGCTTGCCCGAGCGGCCGGTCAACGTGATCGTCGAGGACTTTCACAATCCACATCTTCTTTTCGCCGGAACGGACGCGGGGGTCTTCGTCTCCCTCGACGGAGGACGACGATGGCGAAAGTTCGGCGGGAATATGCCGACGGTTCCCGTCACCGATGTGCTCGTGCATCCCCGCGAGGGGGACCTCGTCGTCGGGACATACGGTCGAGGAATCTGGGTGACGGACATCACCCCGCTTCGAGAACTGGGAGAGCAGGTCGTCGAGAAGGACGTGCATCTCTTTGCCGTTCGACCCCGCGCGCCGCGGAACGAGGGCGCGTGGGGGAATTATCGGTTGTACGGGGATCGGGTCCTGACGACTCCCAATGAGCCCAATGGGCTTGTGTTCGTCTATTACCTGAAGGAGGACGCGCGTGAGCCCGTCGAGATCATTGTCAAGGATCACGAAGGCAGAGAGATTCGTCGGTTGAACGGCGTTGGGAAAGCCGGGATCAATCGCCTCGTTTGGACCTTCACCGATGCGCAAGGGAGGATCGTTCCTCCCGGAGTGTTTCGCGTGACCCTTCGCGTCGGCCCGTGGACGCTGAGTCAAGAGGCGCGCGTCCTCGCCGGCCCGGGGCATGAAGCATCGGGAGAGACAGCGAAAGGAGCATCATGATCGTGAGGAGGAGAGGGCGAATGTTCGATCGTATCTCACAGGGCATCGGGCTGAGCATTGTTCTCGTGACCGCCCTCTTTCCTCCTTTCCGACATGTGGTGGGACAACCGTCTCAAGGGACGATTCGAGCGGCGCATTTCGTGCTCACGTATGACCGGCGGGGGATCACCGCGTTGTGGAATCCCCAAGATCCGTTTCAGGCCAACCTCGTGAGCGACGACGGACGCTTGGGCGAGCCGGTCGTGACCTACCGGGTGGAAGGCGGCGATTGGCTGCCGATTTATACGGGAGCGCGACAGCTTCATGCCGAGCCGGAGGAGGGACGTCTCACCTATACGGATTTCGATCCCGGATCTCCGCTCAAGATGGTTCAGCGATTCCAGATTCAGGGCGGAGTTTTGGACTGGATCATCGAGATCGAGACGACGATGAGTTTCCCCGTCGTGATCGGGGACCTCGCGCTGCCGATTCCCTGGCGCTTCCCGGCGGGTCCGGACGCACCGACGATCTTCGAGCGGAGTTGGACGAAGCATCATTTCATCTCCGGTCACGGGTCGTTCCTCTACTTCGTGCGACCGAGCGGGGACCCGCCGTATCTGGTCATCACCGTGCATCCGGGGACGAAGTTCGAGTACTACACGTCGGAGAGAAGGGGCAATTACCGGGTCTATATTCACTCAGGACTCTCCGGAGGACGGGAGACACGCGGCAGTTGGCGACAGCCGCATACGGTTTTAGAGCTGCAGCCGGCAGGGGCTCCGGGAAGCGCCGTGCGCTACGGCGTTCGGTTTCAGTGGGCCTGGTCCTATGCCGAGATGCGCGAGATTCTCTATCGGGAGGGGCTTTTTGACATTCGCCTCGTTCCCGGCATGACGGTTCCCGAAGACCTGACGGCCATGATCGCCCTTCGCACGAAGGCCCGCATCGAGGCGCTGGAACCGGAGTTCCCTGACAAGACGCGCATCACGTACCTCGGCGAGCGACGCCCCGATCATCATCTCTACCGCATCGCCTTCGCGCGACTCGGGGAGAACCTGGTGACGATTCGACATGATGGTGGCCGGCAAACGTATCTGGAGTTCTTCGTGACGGAACCGCTCGAAGTCTTGATCAAAAAGCGAAGCTGGTTCATCACCCACCGGCAGCAACATCGGGACCCCTCCAAGTGGTACAACGGACTCTACTCGGTCTACGACATGAAGAACAGAGTCCTGCGGAGTCCGGAGGACACCGATGGGTTCGATTATTGGTGGGGGTATGTCCTGGCCTCCGATGATCCGGTGCTCGGCAAAGCTCCGTTTGTGGCGGCGAAGAATGTCCATTTTCCCGATCCGGAGGAGATCGCCTCAGTCGAATACTACATCGAGCATTTCGTCTGGGGCGGCTTGCAACGCACGGATCGGGAGCACCCGTATCCGTACGGCATCTACGGTGTGCCCAACTGGAAAGTGAACCGCGATCCCGATCCGCGGGCACGCGCGGGGATTCGCCATCGCCATCTCGACAAGATGCCCATCTGGCGCTCGTTCGATTACCCTCACGTCATCATGCTCTACTTCCACATGTACGAGATCGCCAGGAAATATCCACAGATGGTGCGCTATCTCGATGCGCGGGGGTATCTCGAGCGCGCCTATCAGACGGCGCGGGCCTACTTTCTCTATCCCTATGAGATCCTGCCTCTGGAGTACGAGACGTACAAGATCGGCTGCTATAACGAAGTGGTGATCCCATCGCTCATCGCCGCGCTAGAGCGAGAAGGGTTCCCGGAGAAAGCGGCATGGCTGCGTGGCGAGTGGGAGAAGAAGGTCAAATACTTCATCTACGACGATCCCTATCCCTATCGCTCGGAGTATCCGTTCGATCGAACGGCGTTCGAGACGACGTACGCGGTGGCCAAGTACGGAGCCACGCACGAGATGAAGCCGGATGAGAACCTGTGGTTCGACAAGAGGCTGCGGAAGTGGTATTCGCATCCCGTCGTGCGTAAGGAAGACGCGCTGGCCTTCATGGAGCGACAACTGCGGGCGAATTTGGCCGTTCGGGGATGGCTGGAAGCGGCCTATTATCTGCTCGGTGCGGATTTCACCGGTTCCTCCGATGTGGGGGCGATGAGTTATATGGCGGCCATGGGCGGCTGGGGAATTCTCGACTATGCCGTTCATTTCGCCCGAGACCCCACCGACTGGCTTCAGCTCGGATACGCTTCCTATCTCAGCTCCTGGTCGCTCATGAATACCGGGCGGCCGGAGACGAACTATGGCTTCTGGTTCCCCGGCAAGGAGAACGATGGAGCTGCCGGATGGCAATTCATGACGGCGAAGTTCGGGCGCGCCTGGATTCGGAAGGAGATGCCGCGCGGGGCCTGGCACTATGACGGCGAAATTGATCTCGGCTACGGCGGGGCGCTTCGCATGGCGGCGACGATTCTGACGCGCGATCCGCTCTTCGATTGGTTCGCCTATGGGGGCGCGCTCACGATCACTGCCGACGAGTTTTCCATCATCCCGCGCGATGGAGTGCGAAAGCGATTTCACATCGTGCTGCGCGATCTTCGGATGACGATCGAGCTGGATCGAGACGGATTCGCCGCCGAGCGACCGATCGTCATCGCGCGGGACTTCGGGCGCATTCGGATGGTGGTGGAGAATCGAACGGCGGATGCGCATGTGACGCAGTTGAAGGTCGCCGTCAGAGATCGAGCGTTGGGAGAAGCGTCCCCTGCGGGGACCGGACCGCGGCGCGCGGCCTACACGGTTGTTCAAGACGGACGGCGCGTGGGGGTCGTTCGATTCGGTGAGGAGTCCGAGATCGCGCTGACCGTCTCTGGAACGGCGACGGTCATCGAGCTGATCCGGACGCGCGAGGGAAGAGAGGGGAAGTGACCCTCGTTTGCTGGAATGCAGCAGGCGAGGTGAAAAGAGAGGGCAGGCATGGTGACGCTCACACGACGAGACGTATTGAAAAGCCTCGGCGCCATGGGCGCGGGGATGCTCTGGAGCGCGCGCGGAGGACGCGCGCAGGGGGAGCAGCGCATTCTGAACCGACCGGTTGAGATCGTCATCTCCCCGGTGAGCGCGCGCACGGTGCGCATCAGTGTGATCCCGATGGACTCCGACCGCCCGATGCCGATTCCACAGGACGGTTCGCTCGTCCAAGCGGCGTGGGAGCCGCCGGTCGCGCGCCTGCGCTCGGTGAACGCGTCCCAGCGCGTGCGCGCGGGAGCGCTCACCGTGTGGGTCTCCCCTGAACCGTTGACGATTCACGTCGAGAGCGACAGGGGGCGCCTCGTGCAGCGGCTGCAGTTCGATCCGCGCACCGGCGCGATGGATTTTCTCCTGGGCGATGGACCCGTTCTCGGTCTCGGACAAGGCGGGCCACAGTTCGATCGTCGCGGCTCGCGCGATCTCATGCGCAGCGGTCAGGGAGGATATCGCCTGCGCACGCACGGCGGGCGCGTGCCGATCCCCTGGCTCATCGGGACGTCCGGGTGGGCGATGTTCATTCATCAGCCCGATGGGATATTCGATCTGACCGGAGTGGAGGGGCGCTTCGAGCCGCGCTCTCCTGAAGCTGCGCTTCCGCTCGATGTCTTCGTCGTCGGAGCGGAGGAACCGACCGAGATCATGGCCGAATACGCGCGTCTCACGGGGAGGCCCGAGATGCCGCCCTTGTGGGCCTTCGGCTATCAGCAATCGCATCGCACGCTGGCCGGCCGCGAAGAGGTTCTCTCCGTCGCCCGAACCTTCCGCGAGAAGAAGCTGCCCTGCGATGTGCTCATCTACCTGGGGACGGGATTCACCCCTTCGGGCTGGAACACGGCCAACGGATCGTTCTCGTTCAACCGGTCCGTCTTCCCCGATCCCGAGCGCATGATCCGCGAGCTGCACGAGATGCATTTCCGCGTCGTCCTTCACGTCGTCATCCTCTCGCGGACGTTGCGCGGGACAGTTCGCGATGCATGTTCGCTGGCTCGATTCGATGAAGAGGAGGCGGGATGCTACTGGAACCTGCATCGTCGTGTGTTCGCCATGGGCGTGGATGGGTGGTGGGTGGACGAAGGCGATCCGCTCGATCGTGCATCGCGTCTGACGCGAAATCGCGTGTACTGGGAAGGGCCGCAGGTGGATCGCCCGAACGTGCGTCCCTACGCCCTGCATCGCAACGGGCATGCCGGCATGCAGCGATATGCGGCGTTTCTCTGGTCGGGCGATGTCTATTCCACCTGGGAGACGCTCCGCACGCATGTT
>BEHM01000048.1 GCA_002923315.1 bacterium HR10 | reverse complement strand
AGGTCTATGCGGGGGTTCAGTACAAGGACGGGATCGAGGTGACGCGGGAGGAGGCTGCCGCCTGATGCGAATTTTTACACACCTCTTGACGAAACCTCACGAGGCCCCCTTTTCGATGGCTAATAACGAGTTTATGACTTTAGATTTTAACGCTGGCTTGCCCTTGTATGCCAAGGGTGCGCCATCTGATAAGCTGACTCTGTTGAAATTCCCCTACCTGACAGGAGGCCCCAACCGTCCATACAACCCTAGTAAAAAGAACTTTGCTCCGCGCGTCGGCTTCGCATTCAGGCCTTTCGATAAGACGGCAATACGTGCTGGGTATGGACTGTTCTATACCAGCGAGACGGCGTTTGCCACCATCTATGGGGCGTGGGTGATCCCCTTCCGCGGACAGTTCGACTACTTTTCTCGCGCATTTTTCTGGCCGGATCAAAAGGATCACTTTGTGACGATAGACAAGGAGCCTTTTGGCTTCCATGAGGCTCTCGGTAGGCGTCCGGGCTTCACATTGGTGAATACCCCTTACTATCCCACCGGTTACCTTCAGCAGTGGAACCTGAGCATTTCGAGAGACGTCCGTTGGAGGACGGTAGTGGAGGTGGCGTACGTGGGCTCGAAAGGGACCAACCTCAATGGTCCGTCTTCAGTCCTCGCCTATTCGCCGACTTTGTCTCAGAAAATTGCAAGTGCTATCCCCGGCTGGTCTGTTGGTCTACGGACTAAAGGCTTTAACTCCAAATATAATTCTTTCCAAGCGAAGGTCCGCAAGGATCTCACACACGGTTTGAATTTCCTCGCCGCGTTCACATGGGGTCATGCGATGGCGGAATCTTCTAATGATGAGACTAATGAAAACATGCTGACAGATCCGACTGGTGCTACCGACTACATCATCCGACGCCGTTGGGGAAACGCCGATTTCGATGTGCGTAAGCGATTCAGTTTGGCGGGGAGTTACGAGCTGCCTTTTGGTCGGGGTAAGTCCTTTGGCACTAACTGGACTACCTTCGTTAATGCTTTGCTGGGAGGGTGGCGTGTCACATACATCCTTACTTTCCAGGATGGGTACCCATTCACGGTTTACGATCCTCGCTTGCGCCTTCCCGATCGCATTTGCGATGGGAACCTGCCAGCTGGTCAGCGAACGGCGGATCGCTGGTTCGACTCTTCATGCTTTCCTACTCACCAATCTGTGTTCGTCACCCTACCCGACGGGACACGGAGAGAGACTAATATTCATGGTAATTCCCCTCCTAATGTCATTGTCGGACCGGGGATCAACAACTGGGATCTAGGAGTGCAGAAGGAGTTCCAGATTGCTGAGAGTAAGCGCTTACAGTTGCGCGTCGAATTCTTCAATGCGTTCAATCATCCCAATTTAATCGGCCCAAGTGGAAACTACTTCTTTAATACGGCCTCTGGGGCGAAGATTACGCGAGCGCGTGATAACCGCGATGTTCAAGTGGCAGCAAGGATCATCTTCTAGAAACCGATCATTCTAGTGCGGCACAGAGAAGTCATATCAAAACCGCTCAGCGGCTTTACATGGCGACTTGAAAAAGATCGCGAAATTACGCCCTTTGATGAGGCAGGAGAAGTGGGGTTTTGAGACGGGCTGATCCGGAGGGGGGATGACAAGGCGCGGGACAATTATCGCTGTGCTCGCCGCCTTTCAGGCTGCGGCGGCGATCGGGGCTCAGAGTCAGGAGACACCCTTCTTCGAGACGGGAGCCGTCCGAGAAGCCGCCTCTCCGAGGGAGCGCCACGCATACCCGGTCATCGCGCGAACGGCCGGTGGCCAGTTGCTGACCGTGTGGACGGTGATGGAAGCGGGAGAACGCGATGGCCGTATCGTCGGCTCTTTCTCTCGGGATGGGGGGCGAACCTGGAGCGCACCCGTCACGCTCATCGATGTTCCCGGTAAGCTCGATGCTGATCCCAATATCATCATTGACGGTCCCCGCATCCTCGTCTACTCGACAACGGTCGAGGTCCCGAACCGCATCGACAGGAGCGAAGTTTGGATGACCGTGAGCGAGGATGAGGGGAAGAGTTGGTCTCCACCTGTGCTCCTCCGCATGCCCTTCCGATACGTGGTCGGCAAGCGCCATCTCGGGCTGAAACTGCGCGATGGCACGCTCGTCATGCCCGTCTCGTGGGACCTGTGGGCGGAGGCCGGAACGCCAGCGCGAACGGAGGGAGAGATGGATCTGAAATCTGGGGTCCTGCTGTCCCGCGACGGCGGCGTGACGTGGACGCCTTCGGGCGAGCTGCACATCTTCGAACGCAAGGTGCATCCGGGAGCCATCTGGGGTGTGGATGAGCCGGCCATTGTGGAGCTCGCCAATGGGGAGCTCTACATGCTCCTGCGCACGGGCACGGAGTGGCTCTACGAAGCGCGGAGCCCGGATGGGGGACGAACGTGGACGCCACCGGCGCGCAGTCCCTTGCTTGGGCATAACAGTCCGGCGGCTCTTTGGCGACTCGATCAGCACCCGCAGGAGATCATCGTCATTTGGAACAATTCGCCCCGCCATCGGTATCCGCTCACGGTCGCCCTCTCGGCCGACGGCGGACGCTCGTGGTCTCGCCCCAAAGTCGTGGCAACTTCGGATGGGCCGCAGGTCTCCTACCCCGGAATCACACAAGCTCCCGACGGGACGTTCGTCGCCGTGTGGCAACAGCAGCGGCCCGATGGCGGGCGCGACATCCGCTGGGCGCGCTTCAATCGCGCCTGGGTGCTCGCCGATCCGTGAGCAAGGAGGGAAGAGAAGATGAAATTGACGGGAAAAGTGGCCATCGTCACCGGCGGTGGGACGGGCATCGGGCGTGGGATCGTCCGCTCGCTGGCCGAAGCCGGAGCCCGCGTGGTCATCGCCCAGCGCCGCGTGGAGAAGGCGCGCGCGATGGCCGAGATGCTCCGATCCGAAGGCTTCGAAGCCATGGCCGTCGGTACCGATATCTCCAAACGCCCTCAAGTCCAGGAGCTTGTGGCGCGCACGCTCGAACACTGGGGGCGCGTGGACGTCCTCGTGAACAATGCGGCGATCACCGGAATGCCCGCCATCGCCCCCTTCCTCCACTGCACCGATGAGCAACTGGACCAGATCGTGGAGGTGAACCTCAAGGGCACCTTCATCTGCTCTCAAGAGGTCGCTCGCGTCATGGTCCGACAGGGTGGCGGGAGCATCATCCACATCTCCTCCGTCGCTGCCTTCGCCGCACAAGAGGGAGCTGCGGCATACTGCGCGACGAAGGCGGGGATCGTCGGTTTGACGCGCGCCATGGCCCTGGAGCTGGCTCCCTATGGCATCCGGGTCAATTGCGTGGCGCCGGGGGATATCCTGATCGAGACCAACGAAGCGCTCATCGAGGAGCTGAGAGCACGCGGCATCTCCGGCCACTATGCGCGTCGTATCCCCTTGGGCCGCCGGGGCGAGCCCCGGGACATCGGCCCGGCCGTCGCCTTCCTCGCCTCCGAGGACGCCGCCTACATCACGGGAGCGACGCTCATCATCGACGGGGGGTTTCTGATCTATTGAGGAGGAGTCGAATCCATGAAACTGCGGGGAATCATTCCGCCCATCGCGACGCCGCTTCTGCCGGACGAGCGCGTGGATGAGTGCGGGCTGCGCCGACTCGTGCGCCATCTTCTGGATGCCGGCGTGCACGGCCTCTTCGTCAACGGCTCCATGGGCGGCTTCGCGCTGCTCACCGATCGCGAACAGGTGCGCGCGGTGGAGATCGTCGTCCAGGAGGTCAACGGACACGTGCCGGTGATCGCCGGAGCCTCCGAGACGGGAACGCGCCGCGTCATCGCCAAAGCCCGCGAGATGGCGCGCGCGGGCGCGGATTTTTTGAGCGTCCTCCCCCCCTATTACTTCCGACTCACGCAGGAGAGCGCCCTTCGATTCTTCCAAGAGATCGCCCGCGCCGTCGAAAGACCGCTCTTCATCTACAACAATCCCACGCTCGTGGGCTTCTCCCTTGAGGTGGCGACCGTCCTCGAGCTCAGCCGCGAGCCCACCATCGTGGGCATCAAGGAGAGCGATCCGAGGTGCGAGCGATGGCTCGAACTGCTCCGATCGTTTCGCGAGAGAGAGGATTTCACCATTCTCCTCGGCACGGAGCGGCTCATGCCGGTGGCGCTGCTGCTGGGCGCCGATGGGATCGTGGGCGGACTCCATAATGTGGCGCCTCACCTGGCTGTGGACCTCTATGAAGCCGCACGACGCGGGGATTATCCGCGCGCGTTGGCGCTTCAGGAGCGGCTGGCCCAGCTCTGGCGGATCTTCGAGTTCGGAGAGGTCTGGGGCGGCTTGGAGGCCGCTTTGCAATACCTCGGGCTGTGTGAGAAGGTGACCGCCCATCCCTACCGCCCGCTGGAGCCGGAGGAGCGACGGCAGGTCGAAGCGATCCTGCGCGCTTATCTGTGAGAGGAGACGTTGCGAGAGGCCTCCATGCGGATGAACATCTGGCAACGATACGCCGAATGGATAGGGATCGAGAGTCGAGGGGTGAGCCTCGGAGAAGGGGATACGCCGCTTGTGCGCAGTCAGCGGATTGGTCCTCGCCTCGGAGTCGAGCAGCTCTATTTCAAGCTGGAGAACCTGAATCCCACGGGATCCTTCAAGGACCGGTTCGTCGCGGTGGAGATCGCGCAGATGCTTCAAGAGGAGCAGACGGTCTGCCTGGCCACCTCCTCCGGCAATACGGGGTCGGCTCTGGCTGCTTACGCCGCTCGCTACGGGCGACGCTGCGCGATCTTCGTCAACGAACGGACACCCGAGGCGAAATTGCAGCAGATGCTGGCCTACGGGGCGCAGCTCTACCGCGTGCGCGGCTTCGGATCCTCGCCCGAAACCACGCGCCAGACGTTCGAGCACCTGCAGCACCTGGCCGCCCGGCGACACTATCGCTTGGTCGTCTCCGCCTTTCGCTATTCCCCGCTGGGGATGCAGGGGGTGAAAACGCTCGCCTATGAGCTGGCCGAAGCCCTCCCCACACTCGATCATGTCTTCGTCCCGGTGGGCGGTGGCGGATTGCTCGCAGCCCTCTGGCAGGGATTCCACGACTGGGTGCGCGCGGGGCGACTCGCTCACCTGCCGCGGCTTCACGCTGTGCAACCCCTCGGATGCGCGCCCGTCGTGCGCGCCTGGCGAACAGGGGAAGACCGCATCCTGCCCGTCGAAGCCCGAACTGAGATCAGTGGCCTGGCCGTCCCCTTCGATCTTGACGGAGCGCTCGCCCTGACCGCCGTGCGGGCATCCGGCGGAACCGCTTGGGCGTTGCCCGATGAGGCGATCTGGGAAGCACAGGCCATGCTCTGCCACGAGGAGGGGATCTTCGCCGAGCCAGCGGGCGCGGCCGCACTCGCGGGCGTCCTCACCGCCGTTGGAGAAGGGAAGGTCCGTCCCGAAGAGAGCATCGTCTGCATGGTGACCGGACACGGGTTCAAAGACCTTATGGCGATCGAACGGATCGTGAGGGCGCAGGCTATTCCCCTCATCGAGCCTGCGGAGATCATCGAACTCCCACTCACGTGAAGGAGGATTCTGATGTCCATTCGCGAACCAGAGATGATCCTGATCCCAGGAATCGAACGCCTGGGCGTCCCGCTCTCCGCGGCCGTCATCGTCGGCGACTTCATCTTCGTCTCCGGCCAGGTCGCGTATGACCCGGAGACGGGAGAGCTGCGCCCGGGGACGTTCGCCGAAGAAGCCGAACTGGCCTTCGCGAACCTCCGCCGAGTGCTCGAGGCCGCCGGCAGCCGCTTGGAGGATGTGGTGAAGGTCACCGCCTATCTGGCCGATCTTCGGGCGAATCTCCCGCTTTATAACGAGATCTACCGGCGATGGTTCGCCCCCCCTTATCCGGCGCGGACGACCATCGGCGCCGATCTCGGCGGTCTGCAGATCGAGTTGGAAGCCATCGCTCGAAGAGCGGCGATGGATCGGGAATCCCCAGCTCCCAAGGAGGTGAGATGAACTACGCACGCTCGATCGCATTCTTCGAGCGGGCCCGTCAGGTGGTGGCGGGAGGGGTCAATAGCAACGTTCGCGCCGCCTCGCGCCCGGTCCCGCTCTTTTACCGGGAAGGGCGCGGGGCGCGCCTCGTCGATGTGGACGGCAATGAGTACATCGACTATTGCCTCGGGCAAGGACCGCTGCTGCTCGGGCATTCGCATCCTCGCGTGCTCGACGCCGTCCAGCGTCAGCTCGAGCAGGGGCAGCTCTACGCCGGACAGCATGAGTTGGAGATCCTCGTCGCCGAGAAACTGCGGCAGCATATCCCGTGCGCTGAACTCGTCCGCTTCAGCAACTCTGGCTCCGAAGCCGTTCATATCGCCCTCCGGGTCGCCCGTGCCTTCACCGGAAGAACCAAGATCATCAAATTCGAAGGTCATTACCACGGCTGGTTCGATAATATCCTGGTGAGTGTCAATCCGGAGACGCTCGATCATCAACCCGTGCGCGAGAGTCGCGGACAGACGGAATCCGTCCTCGATGAGGTCATCGTCCTGCCGTGGAACGATGCGTCGCGACTGCAGGAGGTGCTCGCCACCTCGGCCCCCGACATCGCCGCCGTCATCATGGAGCCGATCATGTGCAATACCGGGTGCATCCTCCCCGAGTCTGGATACCTCGAGGCCGTGCGAGACCTCTGCACGCGCTATGGCGTCCTGCTCATCTTCGACGAGATCATCACGGGATTTCGCCTCGGGCTCGGTGGCGCGCAGGCCTTCTTCGGCGTCACGCCCGACCTGGCCACCTTCGGCAAAGCCCTGGGATCGGGATTCCCCGTCAGTTGCTTGGCCGGGAAACGCGAGATCATGGAGCAGATCAGTACCCTCTCGGTCGTTCATGCCGGGACCTATAATGCGAACCCGGTGAGCCTGGCGGCGGCCTGGGCGACCCTGCAGGAGCTGGAGCAGAATCGCGAGATGCATTACCAGAACCTCTTCACGCTCGGCCAGACGCTCATGCGCGGCATCGCCGAGATCGCCGAGCGCAAAGGGCGACGCGTTGTGATCCAGGGGCTCGGCCCCATGTTCCACGTCGCCTTCACGACGCGCCCGCGAATTCGCGACGCGCGCGACTACCGTGACGTGGAGACGGTCGAGTACGCGGCCTTCGCCTACCGGCTGCAAGAGCGCGGCGTCCGCATCATCCCCCGCGGCATCTGGTATCTCTCGACGGCGCATACGGAGGACGATATCGCTCAAACCCTGGAGAGCGTCGCCGCAGCACTCTGAACCCGGGAGGAGACCATGATCATCGATGCGCATGTTCATCTCGGTCCCATGCCGCTCTTTCGCGTCGAGGGCCGCGTCGAGGATCTGCTTCGCGCGGCCGATCGCAGCGGCATCGAGAAGCTCTTCTGCACGGAGGCGACCGCCCTCTTCTACGATTTCCGCGAGGGGAACGAGCGGCTCTCCCGCATCATGCGACAGTACCCGGATCGCATCCTCGGCTACTGTACGATCAGCTCCGCGCGCTATGGGCCGGCGGCGGTCGAGGAGGTCGAGCGGTGCGCCCAAGACTACGGGATGCGCGGCCTGAAGATCTACTCCTTCTCGATCCCCGGGACCCACGAGCCGTTTCTCTCCGTGGATGATGAGTGGATGTATCCCGTCATCGAGAAAGCGGCCGCGTACGGGATGATCATCCTGGCGCACAGCAACGCGGAGGAGATCGGCCACCTGGCGCGCCTGTTCCCCCACGCCACCTTGGTGATGGCCCACATGGGCAATACGGCTCACGCGCGCGGCGACTGGCATCGCGCGATCGCCGTGGCGCAGCGCTACCCCAACGTTTACCTCGACACCTCGACCTCGAGCACCGATTTCGATTGCGTGGAAACGGCCGTCGCCATCCTGGGCGCCGAGCGCCTCCTCTTCGGCAGCGATTGGCCGCTCTTCCGGCATGAGTTCGCCCTCGCCCGTGTGCGCGACACCTCGCTCTCGCCCGAGGCGCAGGCGCTGATCCTCGGCGGCAATCTCCGGAAGTTGCTCGGTCTATGAGGAAATTCGACGTCCTCGGCTATTTCGGAACGTGGCCCTACTGGCCACTGCGACACGGATCTCCCGATGAGATCCTCCGACTCATGGATCGCTACGAGATCGAACGCCTCGTGCTCGGCTCGCTTCGCGCCATCTTCTCCGATTGGGAGGAGGGCAACGAGGAGGTGCGACGCGTGGCCCGACGCCATCCGGACCGATTTCGCGTCGCCGTGACGATCAACCCCGTCATGGGCCGCGATCACCTCACCCGTCTGGAAGACTATCGCCAGGATGAGCTGGTCCTGGGCGTGCGGCTCTATCCGATCTATCACGATTACGAGCTGACCGACGGCGGAGATATCCTGGAGGCTCTGCTGGCGCGCATCGCCGAAGCGCGATGGCCCGTCTTCCTCCCGCTGCGCCTCATGATGAATTGGGGCCTGCCCGTCCTCCCCATCGCTCAGGTCGCCGGACTGCTCGCCCGCTTCCCCCACCTGACCCTGATCCTCGGAGGTGTCAACTACGGGGAGTTGAAGCACGCGCTCCCACTGCTTCGAGCCCATCCGCACGTCTTCCTGGAAACGTCCTGCCTGCAACTGCGGGGAGCACTCGAGCAAGTCGCCGCCGACATCGGTGCCGAACGCCTCCTGTTCGGGACCGGCCTGCCCCTGCAAAACCCCGGATGCGAGATCGCCAAAATCGCGCACGCCGACCTCTCTGAGATGGAACGCGCCCAGATCTTCGCCGAAAACGCCATCAGGCTCTTCGGAGGAAGACTATGAGGATCACCGAGAAGATCTACCTGGTCGGGAGCCTGCAATTCGGACTCTCCGGCCCCTGGGATTGCCACGTGTATCTCCTCCGGGGACCGGAAGGATTGGTCCTCATTGATGCCGGAGCCGGAGGGTCAGGCGAGCAGATCGTCCGCAATATCGAGCGGGAGGGATTCAATCCGCGCGACGTGTGCGCCCTTCTTCTGACGCATAATCACTTCGATCATTCCTGCGGGGCCGCCGAGCTGCGCGCCCTCACCGGATGCCGCGTCTATCTCTCCGAGGTGAGCCGAACGTTGCTGGAGCAGGGGACGCCGGAGGAGGTGGGATTGGATCTGGCCAAAGCGCTCGGGATCTATCCCCCAGATTTTCCGTACCGCCACTGCCCTGTGGATCACGCGGTTCGAGATGGGGAGATCATCGAGGCCGGAGGCCTGCGTTTCGAGGCCATTGCGGTCGCCGGACACAGTCCGGATTCCATCTGCTATCTCGTGGAACTGGAGGGACGACGGGATCTCTTCGCAGGCGACGTCCTGTTCTACGGCGGAGTCCTCGGCCTCATCAACTTCCCCGGATCGACTATGGATGGATATCGCCGGGATCTGCAAAAGCTCGCCGGACTCCGTATCGAGGGCCTCTTCCCCGGACACATGCTCTTCACGCTCCGAGACGGACAACGCCATATTGATGCGGCCCTGCAACAGTGCCGACGCGGTGTGATCCCCCGCTCGATCGGACAATTCGAACTCGTCTTTTAGTGAGCGCACGGGCGATGCGACGGCGATGGACGAGGTGAGGAGCATCTCCGCCGATCAGTTCGATCCGGAAGCGCTCGGACCGGGCGCACATCGCCTGCGACTCGTGCTCCCCGGGCCTGAAGGGGTGAGCCTTCCCGTGCTCCTGATCACCGGGCACTCTCCCGGGAAGACGCTCGTCGTTCTGGCCGGCGTTCACGGAGACGAGGTCGAGGGCATTCGGGCACTGCAAGAGGTCTTCGCCTCCCTGAAGCCCGAACGGCTCCAGGGACGCTTTCTCGCGATCCCCGTCGCCAATCCTCCGGCGACGCGGGCCGGCCGTCGTACGTCGCCACAGGATGACCAGAACCTGGCGCGCGTCTTCCCGGGCCGCAGAGAGGGGACGGTGACCGAACGCATCGCCAGCATCCTCTCGGAGACGATCATCGCCCGCGCCGACTTCCTGCTCGACCTGCACAGCGGGGGGATCGCCTATGAGTTCCCGTTCCTTGTCGGATACGACGGGAGCGATACCGAGTGGGGAAGGGCCTCGCGCGAAGCGGCCTTCGCCTTCGGCGCGCCCGTGCTGTGGGCCCACCCGACAATCCCTCCTGGCCGAAGCATCAGCGAGGCCGCTCGCCGCCACATCCCTTGGCTTTACGTCGAGGCCCCCGGAGGAGGCCGCATCACCTCGGCGGTCCTCACCTTCTACACGCGCGGAGTCCGCCGTCTGCTCGCGCACTTGCGCATCCTCTCGGGCTCCGTTCGGCCTCGCCCGCCGCGCTGGCACCTGCTCGGCGAAGGGGATCTGGATCGAGCGATCCTCAGCCCCACGTCGGGATTCTTCGTCCCGCTCGTGCGCGTGCTCGATCGCGTTCGCCCAGGCCAGACGCTGGGAGTGCTGCGCGACTCCTTCGGGAGAACCCGAGCCTCCATCGAGGCCCCTCAGGACGGCCGCGTCGTCGCGCGGCGCGCCTTCCCCATCGTCGCCGCCGGCGAGCCCCTCGTCCTCCTCGCCCACGACGCTTGACATCGGCGACGGATCAGCGCGTTCACGCCCCACCCCCCTCCGGAGCGAAACCGAGCTGTCGGGAGATCGCCCCCGCCGTCTCCTTCACGGCCTCGGCCAACTCGGCCATGTTCTCCCCCGTGATCTGGGCGATCGTCCCCGCGACGCTCACCGAGGCGACCACGCGCCCCTTGTGATCGAAGATCGGTGCTCCGAGGCATCGCAGCCCGATCTCGTCTTCCTCATCATCGAGGCTATACCCCCGCTCTCGAATCCGCCTGAGCTCCTCCCGAAGACGTTTCGGCGAGACGATCGTGTTCTCATTGTGGCGGGGAAGCCCTCGCTCGCGAATCAGGCGCTCCACTTCGTCTTCCGGCAAATAAGCCAGAAGCGCCTTCCCCACGCCTGTGCAGTGAATGTCCATCCGCTTGCCGATCCACGTCGCCAGGCGCACGAGCCCCGGCGGCTCCACCTTCTCCACGAGCACAGCCTCACCCCGATCCAAGATCGCCATGTGAACGGTCAAGCCCGTCCGCCGCATCAGGGCGTGCAGATACGGCGCCGCGCGCTCCCGCAGCTCTATCCGACTGAGCGCCATGTTCGCCAGATTGAGAAGCTTCGCACCGAACATGTACCGTCCTGTCTCCTCGTGCCGATGCAAGTACCCTTGCCGCTCCAGCGTCAGCAACAGGCAATGCGTCGAACTCCTGGGCAGACGGAGCACGCGCGCCAGCTCCGAGAGCGTATAGCCCCGCTTCGATTCAGCGAGCACCTCCAACAGCCTGAGCGCTCGCTCCACGGCCGGCACCGATCGGGTCTTCACAGCCCCCATGAGCCTTCTCCTCCCTCCTCGATTTGTGTCCACAATCGTGGATGCATGGGCAGTATATCTCGCTTCACCCCCTTGACGAAAGGGAGAGAATTCGCATAATTCGCGCTGGAATGCGCGGGAGCTGTCCAATATATTGGATGGGAGGTTGCTGTGGAGGATCGAAATCGCGAGCTGTTCGCCGAAGCGTCGGCGGTCATCCCCGGGGGGGTGAACACATCGCTTCGGCGGATCGAGCCCCCTTTGGTCTTCACCCGTGCTCACGGCGCGATCATCGCCGATGTCGAGGGGCGCGAGTATATCGACTATCACGCGGCCTTCGGTCCGGTCATCCTCGGGCACAACGTCGAGGCCGTGAATCAGCGCGTCCGTGAGACGATGCAGCGGCTCGATCTGATCGGCGTGGGGACGACGGATCTGGAGATCGCCCTGGCGCGCAAGATTTGCGCACATATCCCCTCGGCCGAGAAGGTCCTCTTCTGCAACAGCGGCTCGGAGGCGACGTATCAGGCGATTCGGCTCGCGCGCGCCGTCACCGGACGCCGAAAGATCATCAAATTTCAAGGCTGCTACCACGGCTGGCACGATGCCGTCGCCATGAATGTCATCAGCCCCGCCGAGCGACTCGGACAACGCGATCCACTCTCGGCCGGCATTTTCCCCGAAGTCGTAGACGCCACCCTCGTGTGCCGATTCAACGACTTGGAGGACGTCGAGCGCACGATCCGAGAGCATCGTGGGGAGATCGCAGCCCTCATCGTGGAGCCGATCCCCCACAACATCGGCTGCGTGCTCCCCAAGCCGGGCTTCCTCGAAGGACTGCGCGAGCTGACGCGCCAGCATGACATTCTGCTCATCTTCGACGAGGTCGTGACCGGGTTCCGCCACCACCTCGGCGGGTATCAGAAGATCTGCGGCGTCATACCGGATCTGACGACACTGGGCAAATCCATGGCCAACGGCTATCCCATCGCCGCCCTCTGCGGCCGCCGCGAGTTGATGGACCGCTTCAATACCCACCCCGAAGGCGATGTCTTCTTCGCGGGAACCTACAACGGCCATCCCCTCGGATGCGCCGCGGCACTGGCGACCATCGAGATCTTGGAGACGCAGCCCGTGCATGAGCGGATCTTTCGCCTCGGGGAGCGCATGCGGAGCGGATTGCGGGAGATCGTCGAGCGACTGGGCATTCCCGCCACCGTCGCCGGCTTCGGGTCGGTCTTCGTCCTCTATTTCCTGGAAGGGCCCATCGAGAGTTATGCCGATCTGCTGCGCAATGACGTCGAGCGCTTCCTCACCTATCGGCGGAAGCTCATCGAGCGGGGCATCTTCGAATTGCCCCTCAACCTCAAACGCAATCATATCAGCTTCAGCCACACCGAGGAGCAGATCGAGCACACGCTCCAAGTGGCCGAGGATGTCTTGAAAGAGATCGCCGCCTCCCGACCTCTCTCACGGGGAAGGGAGGCCATGAGCACTCATCCCAACTGAGGAGGTGATGACCATGAAGGCAACCAGGAGCGTGAGCACCATCGCGAGCATCCTCGTGATGCTCGCTCTGTCGCTTGTCGTGCCGATGGTGAGGGCCCAGGCCACCGAGGGCGTCATCCTGGGAACCGTGCGCGATGCCACGGGAGCCGTTGTTCCAGGAGCTTCGATAACGGTAACACACATGAAGACGGGTCTGAGTCGCGAGGTCACAACCAATGAACGTGGAGATTACGTCGTACCCCATCTGCCGATCGGGACGTACGAGATTGCAGTTCAACATGCGGGGTTTCGAAAGAAGATCGTTTCCAATGTGGAGCTTGCCATTGGGGAGAAAGTCCGCGTAGATGTGACGTTGGAGCCCGGAGAGCTGGTGGAAGAACTCACGGTCACAGCGAGCATTCCCCTTGTCAAGACGGATTCTCCCGAGGTTGGGCAGATCATGGATGAGCGAAGAGTAGCGAATCTTCCCCTCTTGGGTCGTCAGTACCTGCAGCTTGCGAGCCTTGTGGCGGGGGCTAATCCGAACAACGCCAATGATCGTCGAAACTTGTTCGACGGGGTCACTGTTGTATTGGCCGGAAGTCGCTCCGAGTTGAATAACTACCTCATCGATGGGATCTCCAATAATGAGCAGTTCTCTAATGGCTTTGTGATCTCTCCGTCTGTAGATGCCATTCAAGAGTTCAAGGTCCAGGTCAGTCAGTATTCTGCCGAGTATGGGAGAGCTGGAGGAGGAATTGTTCAAATCGCCATTAAGTCAGGCACCAATGAATTCCATGGAACGGCTTACGAGTTTCTCCGGAACGACGCGCTGAATGCACGCCGCTTCTTCGATCGGAACGTTCAACCCTTTAAAGGAAATCAATTCGGCTTTTCTCTCGGCGGACCTATCCATCGGAATCGCATGTTCTTCTTTGGGAACTATGAGGGGAACAGAATCCGTCAAGGAGAAACGCGCCTGTCCGTTGTTCCCGACCCCGCACAACTTCGAGGGGACTTTTCGCGCGCTCCATACGTCATTTATGACCCCGCGACCTCTCGCCCAGATCCTGCTAATCCAAATCGCATCATTCGCGATCCATTCCCTGGCAATATCATTCCTCCGGAACGAATCAGTCCAATTTCCGCACGCATCGCGCGCTTCTATCCGACACCGAACCGATCTGTTCCTGGAGATCCCTTCAACTATGTTTTCGAACCATCAATAGCCACGAATGAGGATCAATTTCACATCCGGGTGGACCGAAGATTCTCAGAGAAGGACACCTTTTTCAGCCGCGTCTCCAGATTCAAAGGCCGACGGACTGACCCTGGATATTTCCCTGGCAATATCACGGGGAATTTTTGGGACCGACATGGCATCAATGCCGTCCTCAGTTACACGCGTGTGTTTAACCCGTACTTACTCAATGAATTCCGACTTGGGTACAACTTCGTCAACCTGCAGGTCTTCCAGAGTACAGTGGGACAAGACTTCTCCACCCAGCTCGGAATTCCAGGTGTGCCCAGGGAGCCATTGAACTTCGGTTTCCCAGCGATTTCCATTCGTGGTTTCACTGGCTTCTCCGTCGTTCGCCCTCAGGGAGTTCCACTTCCTTTCTTGCGTAAGAACCACTTGTATCAATTGACAAACACCACGACATATACGATCGGAGCGCACACGGTCAAGTTTGGTATAAACATCGAGCGGTATCACCAAGCCGGATTCTTCGGTAGTGCTGGTGCCTTCAGTGCTTCCTTCGACGGTCGCTATACAGGCCCTGTTGGAGGACAAGCCGCGCCAAATGGGTTGGCCGATTTCCTCTTGGGATTCCCATTCTTCATGA
>BEHM01000047.1 GCA_002923315.1 bacterium HR10 | reverse complement strand
AACGACCTGGATCTTCACCTCGGCCGTCACCTCGCGATGCAACTTCACCGGGATCGTGTATTCGCCCAGGTACTTGATCGGATGCTCCAGGAGGATCTTCCGCCGATCCACCGCGATCCCGCGCTCAGCCAGCGCCTGTGCGATGTCCAGCGCTGTGACCGAACCGAAGAGCAGATCCTGATCACCGACCCTGCGCGAGAACGTGAGCACCAGCTCCCGAAGCCGCTCGGCCACCGCTTCGGCCTGCGCGCGCTCGCGCGCTTCACGCCGCTGCAGGAGCTGCTTCTCCTGCTCGATCGCCCTCACGTTCGCGGACGTGGCGAGCACGGCCAGTCCGCGCGGCAGGAGATAGTTCCGCGCGTATCCGGCCTTCACGCGCACGACCTCCCCCCGGCGCCCCAGATGTTCGACGTCCTCTCGCAACAAGACCTCCACCGTCGCCATCTCTCTCCCTCCCGATCTGGACTCCCTCCCGCCCGAGCGCTCAATCCGTCACATAGGGCAGGAGCGCCATATTGCGCGCGCGCTTGATGGCGCGCGTCAGCATGCGCTGATGCGGCGCGCACACGCCCGAGAGCCGGCGGGGCATGATCTTCCCCCGCTCGGGCGTGAACGCCCTCAACGTCTCCACGTCTTTGTAGTCGATCAGATCAATCTTCTCCCGACAGAACCGGCATTCACGACGACGGCGCACCCGCTGTGGGGGACTCGCACTCGTCGTCGGCGAAGGGCTCACATTCTCCGTAGCTGCCATCTTCCCTCACCTCCCTGCTCTGAGATTCCTCCTCATGCCTTCTCCTCTCCACCTCCTCCCTTCCCTTTCGCCCCCTCGCGGGCTGGTCGGGAGGCAGCGCGCGCGCGACGCGCGGCTTTCCGCTGCCGCCGGCGCTTCATCCGCTCCGCGCGCTTGAGCTCTTCGTCAATGCGAATGATGATGTGGCGCAGGACGGCATCGGAGACGCGCAAGCGGCGATCCAGCTCCGCGATCTCCACCCCGTTTCCCTCAAAATGCATGAGCACATACGTCCCCTCGCGCACATGATCAATCTCGTACGCGAGCTGGCGACGCCCGAGGTTCTGGACCTGCGTGAGCGTCGCTCCCACGTTTCCAATATGCCCCTTCACCTGTTCGATGAAGGCGGCGACCTCTTGATCCGACAGCGTCGGACGAACGATGAAGAGTAGCTCATACTTCCTCACGCTCACTTCACCTCCTCACGGATGTTCTCCTGGCGTCGAACAGCTCCGCCTCACTGGACGGAGCGAGGAGTCGGTCGGATCCCCCTCCGGCGCACGCGAGGTCACGCTCTCCCCTCCCGCTCTGTCTCGCGCGCAGGGCGTCCGACCGAAGATGGCTCGGCGACCAGCACCTCTGGTCCGCCTCGTCGGGCATTGAATTCGGCCATCGCCCGCTCGATCCCCTCTCGCACCCATATCCTCACGGCGGCGACAGCCCGCTCGATCATCCCCTCCACGATCGGTTCCTCATCCGGCTCAAACGGAGAGAGGACGAACGCGACCGTATCCTCGATCGGACTCGCGGGTCGAATGCCCAACCGCAATCGGGGGAATGCCGAACTGCAGAGCGCTTCGATCACCGACCGTAGGCCCCGATGGCCGCCCGCGCTCCCCTTCCGTCGAATCCGAATCGTCCCCAGCGGGAGATCGAGGTCGTCGAGCACGACCAGCAGCTCCGGCAGCGGGATCCCGTAGCGCCGGACCACTTCCCCGACAGCGCGCCCGCTCAGGTTCATGTACGTCTGCGGCTTGACCAGAAGGACGGCGACATCCTCTATGCGCGCTTCTCCCACGAGCGCCTCTGCTTCCAGGCGCTCGACACTCGCGCCCGTGATCTCCGCCAGACGATCCACGACGCGAAATCCGAGATTGTGCCGCGTTCGAGCATAGGCCCGGCCCGGATTTCCCAACCCGACGACCGCCTTCATCCCCCCTTCCCCCGCGTCACTCCTTCTCCCCGGCTTCCTCCGCCTTGCCCTTCTTGATGACCTCAGGTTCGGTGGGGGCCGTTGGCGCCGCCACCTCTTCCTCGGCCACACGCGGCGCGAGCACGCTCACGATCACCCGCTCGGGATCGTCCAAGATGTGAATGCGATCGCCGAGCTGTAGGTCCTTCACCGCGATGTGATCGCCGATCTCCAGAGCGCTCACGTCCACTTGAAGGCGCGGCGGGATCTCCGTCGGCAAGCACTCGATCTCCAGCTCATGCGTCGCGAAGTCCAGCAGCCCGCCATGCCGGACCCCGATGGCCTCACCGACCACCTCGACCGGAACCTTCACGCGCGTGGGCTTGGTGAGATCCACGCGCAGGAAGTCCACATGAAGGAGCATGCCCGTGACTGGATCCAGCTGCCAATCCTTGATGATCACGGGCACGGTCCGCCCATCCAGAGCCAGCGAGAAGATGCTCGTATGCCCGTACTTGCGGAAGATCTCCAACACGCGCCCTTTCTCCACGGCGAGCGGCACTGGCGGCTCCGTGCCGCCATAGAGGATCGCCGGAATCTTCCCCGCGCGACGCAACTGTCGCGCTCCTCCTTTGCCCAGGCGCGTCCGAACCTCCGCCGGTATGGTCACCTCCAAAAGGCCCATACGACCTCCCTCCTCAACCCCACACGAATGCTCCTCAAATGAACAGCCGACTGACGGATGTCTCCTCGTGAATCGAACGAATAGCTTCGCCCAGAAGCGGCGCGACGCTTAAGCACGTAATCTTCGGGACCTCCCGACCACGGGGCGAGAGCGGAATCGTATTGGTCACGACGACCTCCTTCAACGGCGCGCGCTCGATCCGCTCAATGGCCGGTCCGGAGAAGACCGCGTGCGTGCAGCAGGCGTAGACCTCGCGCGCCCCACCGTCGAGCAAGGCCTGGGCCACTTCGGTCAACGTGCCCGCGGTATCAATCATATCGTCCACGATGAGCGCCGTGCGCCCCTGGACCTCCCCGATGATGTGCAAGACTTCGGCGACATTGGCCCGCTCGCGCCGCTTGTCAATGATGGCCAGCTCGGCATTCAAGCGCTTGGCATAGGCGCGAGCTCGCTCGACCCCTCCAGCATCCGGGGAGACGACGACCAGGTCCGGGATCGCCTTCTTTCGGAAATACTCGACGAGCACCGGCGCGGCGAAGAGATGATCCACTGGAATGCTGAAGAATCCCTGGATCTGCCCGGCATGCAGATCCATAGTCAGCACGCGCGAGGCCCCGGCCGTCGTCAGCAAATCGGCCACGAGCTTGGCCGAGATGGGCACGCGCGGCTTATCCTTGCGGTCCTGGCGCGCATATCCGAAGTACGGGATCACCGCCGTGATCCGCTGCGCCGATGCCCGCCGGAAAGCATCCAGCATGATGAGCAGTTCCATCAGATTGGAATCCACCGGAGGGCACGTGGACTGAATGACGAAGACATCGGCGCCACGCACGTTCTCCAGGATCTGGAACTGGATCTCCCCATCGCTGAAGCGCCCCAAGAAGGCGTCGCCCAACGGAACTTTCAGGTACCGACAGATCTCCTCCGCTAAGGCTCGATTGGAGTTCCCGGAGAAAATCTTCATCCCGTTCATCCGTCTCGCCCTCGCCGTATTGGGAATCGCTCATGACGCTCTCGTCCGCGCGACGCTCCAGAGACCTCGAGGCGAGGATCGCGTGCCTCGGGAATGCGGGAGGGAAATGGCTGGAGGGGAAGGACTCGAACCTTCAACCTCGGCTCCAAAGGCCGGTGTGATGCCAGTTTCACCACCCTCCAGCATTGTTCGACCGTCCGACACTGTCTCTCAAGGGCGGCTCGCCTCATTCGAGAGGGCGGCCGACAGGCGCTCCCAATACTGCCGGCGACTCACCGTCCGAGTCCGCGCGCGCCACCATCCGAGAGTCGCGAAGGCGACTTCGGCGCGGATCGCGGGGTCTTCGCTCTCGAAGACCCCGAAGATCGTCGGCCCGCTGCCCGAGAGGCCAACGGCCACCGCCCCCGACTCCCGCATCCGATCGAGCCCGCGCGCCAGCTCCGGATACCGTTCCCGCACAATCTCCTCGAAGACGTTCCTCCCGACGATCTCGGAGAGGGACGGGGGTTCCCCCTCCCTCACGGCACGATGCCACACCCTTGAGCAAACCGAAATGTTACCGACGATACCTCGCTTTGTCAATTGCCGATAGGCCCACGCCGTGGGGATGAGAAAGCCCGGATTGGCGAGCACCAGAAGATCAGCGCGCACCTCCGGCAACGGGTAGACCTCATCCCCGCGCCCGATCCCCAGCGCCGTCCCCCCCAGCAGGAAGAAAGGGACGTCGGAGCCGAGCGCGCATCCCAGCTCCAGCTGCTCCCCCACCTCAAGCGCGACCCCCCACAGGCGCGCCAGCGCCAACAGCGCGATAGCCGCATTGCTGCTGCCGCCACCCAGCCCCGCCGCCACGGGAATTCGCTTCTCGATCCGAATGCGGGCGCCAGCCTTCACCCCCTTCGCGCGCCGAAGCAGATGAGCGGCGCGAAAGACGAGGTTCGCCTCGCCCTCGGGAACCTCCGGATGAGCGCAGAAGACTTCGATCTCCCCCTCGGTCCGCTCCACGTCGAGCACATCAGTCAGGTCAATGGTCTGCAACACCGTGCGCACTTCATGATACCCATCCGGACGCGTGCCGAGCACCTCCAACATCCAGTTGATCTTCGCGAAAGAGGGAACGCGCACGCGGATCACCGATCCAGGAAGAGCTGCGTGATGTAATAGGCCCCACTGGGAGCGACAGCCACCCCAACGCCCGTGTATCGAAACGGCCCGAGGATGTTCCGCTTATGTCCGGGGCTCATCATCCACTGGTGGATCGTCGTCCCCACCGGATAAATGGGATCGAAGTTGAGAGCGAGGTTCTCGGCCACCCAGCGGTATCGCCTGATGCCCCGCTGCCGCAGGCGCGTCTCCACGTCCACCCCCTCGGGCGTGACGTGGCCGAAGAATCCCCGCATGGCCATATCCCGGCTGTGCTGACGCGCGATCTCGGCCAACAGCGCCTCCCACACAAGCGGAGGCAGGTCGCGCCGCGCTCGCTCCCGATTGACCTCCTCGAAGATCCACCACTCCAGCTGCGCCGGTGGAAATCGCATCCACTCCATGCGCCCCGAGCGAGGCTCCTCAACGGTGCGGAGATGCGCTCCGGCCGTGAGTCCGGAGGACGAGAAGATGATCGCCCCTGATAAAGCCAGACCGAGCCCGAGAACGATTCGCTGGCGTCCGCTGTATCCTTCACGCATTGCCCCCGAACCTCGCGCGCCTGATCACGTCCTGAAAGCGAGGCACTACTTCTGCCCCTTCGCCTGCCGTAACTTCTCCAGCTTCTGCTGAAGGCGCTCGCGCTCGCGCGACTCGGTGGCCAGTTGCAAGGCGCGCTCGTACGCCTGAAGCGCACGATCGAGCCGACCCCGCCGCTGATGGAGATCACCCAAGTGCTCGTGAATCGTCGCATCGCGCGGCTGATAGAGCACAGCCTGCTCCAGATACCGCTCGGCCTCATCGAGATTCCCCAACTGGAAATAGACCCAGCCCAGGCTGTCGAGGAACGCGCCATTGGTCGGCTCGATATTCACCGCGCGACGGATGAGCTCCAACGCCTCGTCCAATCGCTCGCCCCGTTCGGCCAGATAGTAGCCGAGGTTATTGAGCGCCGTCGCATTATCAGCATCGCGTTCCAAGACCTGTCGCAACGTGGCTTCAGCCTCGGCGAAGCGCCCCAATCGCTCTTGGATCAGACTCAATTGAATGAGCAAGCCATTGTTGCGCGGATCGCGCCGCAGGGCCTCTTGCACGACGGCCTCGGCCTCCGCGTACCGCTCGGCATCGCTGAGCACCAGAGCTTTCGTCGAGAGCACTTCGATGTCCTCGCTGAGCCCGGTGAGCAAGCTGTCCAGAAGACGCAGGGCTTCCTCGATGCGCCCCAGCCGCCCGAGCGCTTGCGCTTGCAGCAAGCGAAACCGCCGCTCCTCAGGATACCGCTCGGCCGCCTCCTGCGCATGCGCGAGCATCGCCTCGAAATCGCGCTCCTCACGGAAGGTGTCCACAATGAGCAGGTCCGCCCGAGGATTCTTCTCTCCCAGCACGCGCCGCATTCGTTCAAAGATGCGGAACGCTTCCGCGCGCCGTCCCGCGTGCCGATAGGCCAGCGCCATGTTCGTCAAGACCATCTCGACGGCCTCTCGATGCCGCTCGGGCACTGTGCCATCGGGAGCGAGCAAGGCCTTCAAGATCTCCTCGTAGGTCGCAATGGCTTCATCTACCTGCCCGACCTCCTCATAGGTCTGCGCCAGGACGAAGCGCACGTTCAAACTCTCGTCGGGCGCGCTGTCCTTGAGCGCCCGCTTCAAGGTCTCGATAGCCTCCGCGCGACGTCCCGCCCGACGATGCGCTTGCGCCGTCAAGCGCAAGGCTTCCAGATTGCGCGGCTGTTCGGTGAGGATGCGCCCCAGGATCTCAATGGCCTCGTCGTATCGGCCCGAGAAGATGAGCGCCTCCGCATAATTGATCCGCAGCTCGCTATTGCTCGGATCACGATCGAGAGCCTCGCGATACACCTGCAGCGCCTCGGTCGTGTGCCCTTGATAGAGGAGCGATTTCGCCAGCAGGATCGCATACTCCGATTCCGGCTGAGCCATCAACGCGCGCGCCGCATTCTCCGCCGCCTGCCGATATTGCCGCCGATCGAAGTAGATCAACGCCAGCCGATAGAACGCTTCATCGGCCGTCGGATCACCACCAGTCCAGCGCTCGAGCGCCTCCTTCAACCCCTCCGTGTCCTCCAAAAACGCATAGAGCTGCGCCAGCGACTGCCACGCCTCGATATCCAGATCGTCCTCGGCCACGACCTTCCGAAACGCTTCGACCGCCCGCCGCGCCTTCTCCCGATCGCGGGTCGCGAGCGCCTCTTCCCGAAGCAGGCGCCCCAGAATGCGGTGCGCGCCGACCTCGCGCGGATTCAGCTCCAAAGCCAACTCCGCCTCGCGCCGCGCCTGCGGATGATTCCGAAGCTGATAGTACAGCTCCGCCATCGCCACATGAGGCTGCGGCGCTGCCGGATCGAGCGCGGCCACGCGCCGAAACAGATCGAGCGCGCGCATGTAATCACCCCGCATAGCCGCGCGCATGGCCTCGCCATAGGTCAGCAGCGCTTCAACCCGAGGCTTCCGCTTCGGCTCCTCGCGCGGTCCCGGAGGAGCCGCCGATCTCCCCTTGAGGATCACTTGAGTCGCCCCTGCTGCACTTCCCCACAGCAGCGCGAGGCCGAGTGCAACGATGACCCTCCGGGATGCCCCGCACGACAATGGCCTCATCCTCACCCTCCTATATCCGACGCGCGCGCTCGATCCCACGATGCCACACCGAGCGCCACGGATACGTGTACAGGAGCAGGACCATGCCGATCCCGCCCAGGCGCCACATGTCCTCGAACACCCGCGTGAGCATGCTCAACACCAGCCCCAGCATCACCACCGCTTCGCTCGCAACGCCCAAAAGGAGCGTCGCCCGCAGCAGATGCTCGATGACCCCCTCGATCCCTCGCACCTCCGCAATACGTCCCAGTCGCCCGGCGCCCAGCGCCCATCGGCGCAAGAGAATCACCCCGATGCTCACGACGAAAGCCGACCCATAGATCGCCCGCCGCAACGTCACCTGCTCTCCGACCGGGATGCCCATCGTTTGGCTGAGGAGGTAGCTCACCAGAAACGCGATGAGCCCGCTTGAGATCAAGGCCGCATGAATCAGCACGGCGAGCCGATGGCGCATCTCGAAATGTCTCAGCTCATCCATGGCCGCCTTCCTCACGGCGCGGGACGTGGAGCCGTGACCTCCCCATTCTCGATGACGATCTCATCGCCGGTATCCGGCTTCCCATCAGGCCCCCAGGACTCCAGGCGATACCCCTTCGCGGTGACCGCGTAGCGAAGCGGGCGATGCCACCAATCCTCGCGGATCACCCGCGTCAAATATGTCGGCACCAGATGATCCACCAGAGCCGGGAAATCCCCGACCGGGGGATAGAAGCCGCGCTCTCGGCGAAACGCCTCCAAGGCCGTGGCGACCTCGCGCAGATCGGCGATCGTGCGCCGAATCTTCTCCGCGCGCACGGCCGCCGTCACCAGCTCGACGCTCTCCCACTCCCGATCCCCGACGCGCACCTCGGTGATCTCCCACCGATCATCGCGTCGCGTGAATTTGAACGCCGTCAGGACGAAGGCCTCCACCACGGCATCGCGCCCGCCGAGGGCGTCCATCCGACGAATGTGCACATTCTCCTTGGGGAGCCGAATCCCACCCACGGTCGCGATCAACCGCCGCGCCTCACCAGGTGAAAGCTCGCCGCGCGCCCACACGCCCATCAGGAACGCTCCGATCACGACCAGAGCGAGGCCGACCCTCCTCCACAGGCGTCCGCTCATGTCCCACCCCGCGATCGCGCGAACTGTCCTCCGACGCTTGAGCAGACAATGGTACCAAAGAGGGCCTTCCCCCATCTACCTGACCGACGCGCCTGGGAGGGATTCGCACGCGTCACCGCAGGATGAGGATCTCCTCAAAGAACGAATTGGCCACCTCATTTCCCCGCGCATCGAAGCCGCGCACTTGCCAGAGATACCGCTCGCCGCGCTGCAGTTCGCGACGCACGGCCTCGGGCAGCCGCACCTCGACCTCCTCCACCGGAGGACTCCGCCAAATCAGGCGATACCGCACATCGCTCAGCTCGACGACATAATGATCGGCGATCGGCGAGGGCCGCCAAACGAATTCGATAACCTCCTCACGTACCTCGCTCACTGGGCTGATGAGCTGGATGACGCGCGCTCGCTCCTGCTGCCGCCGCATCTCCTCCTGCTGCGCGAGCCATCCGAGAAGCTGCGCGAGCGCGATCCCTCCCAGGCTGAGCGCCAACGCGATCATCCCCCCTCGTCGGACGCGCCGTTTCCACAGCGGCCACTCAGGGAACTCCTCCATGATCTCACGCTCGATCGCCCGCACGCGCTCCCGCACGCGCGCCACAAGGCCCTTCGGTGAAGAGGGCGTCGGCTGAGGAACGGCTGCTCGTCGCATCGCCCTCGATCATAGACCCCTCTTCCGCAGCCGCGCAAGCCCCGTCCCCGCCTGCCGAAGAATGCCCCTCTTGCCGACGCTCGATGCCCGGTCTACGATGAGGGCCGGTTATGCGAATGAGCATCGGTCGGCCAATCGCAATGCGCGCCCAGGTCGAGCGCGCCGGAGACAGCGATCCTCAAGTCGGAGGACTATCTATGAGACGCGCCGCGTTCGCCCTCGCGTTCCTCAGCGCGCTGGCGTTCGGAGCGCCGGCTCAAAACGCGCCTATGACGCTCGCCGAACTGGTCCAGAGTGCAGGCACCATCGTCGCTGGACGCATCGTCGAGGTTCGTGAAGAGCAGCATCCGCAGTATCCCTATGTGAGCATCACGCGCGTCACGCTCGCCGTCGAGCGCGCGTTCAAAGGCGAGGTCAGACGGCGCGCGCCGTCCGGACGCTTCACCTTCTCCCAAATCGGCAGCTCGGAGCTGTTCCGCTCGTTCGACCTCCCCCGGTATCACGAGGGAGAAGACGTCGTGCTCTTCCTCTATCCGGAAAGCGCCTACGGCTTGACGAGCCCCGTCGGAGGAGCGGCCGGGAAATTCCGCATCTTCGTGGACCCACAGACGAAACGTCGCATGGTCGCCAACGGGTTCGAGAATCTCGAACTCCTTCGCGATCTGCCGCGCACGTCCATCAGAGCCGCCGAACGCGCGCTCGCCGCGCGCCACGAGCGCGGTCCCATCGAATACGACGCATTCGCCATGCTCATCACGAGCTTGGTGAACACCCGGCACTGATCATGGAGGTTCGTCCTATGTTTCGCAAAGCCGCTCTCATCCTCAGCCTCCTCTTCAGCCTGCATGTCGTCCTGCCCCGCTTCTCGCCCTTTGAACCTCGGGCCGGCGGCCCCCTGGCCGTCACCCGAGAGGGTGCGCCGTTTCGATGGAATCCCGCGCAGCCGATCGCGTACACGCTCGATCGCGGCCCGCTCGGCCCGCTCACGAACGAGCAGGCAATGGCGCTCGCCGAACAGGCCTTCCAGACCTGGGCGAGTGTGCCCACCGCGCGCGTGCGCCTCCGTATGGCCGGCTTCACCGATGTGGATGTGACCGGGGCGAATGCGCTCGCCTTCATCAACCAGATCACGCGCCGATGTCAGGAGCAACGCCTCTGCCTCAATCCCGTGATCTTCGACTCCGATGGAAGCGTCATTGATGCCCTTCTCGGATGGGGAAGCAGCATGCGCATGGGGGCATGGGCCGCGCCACTTGCGATGACGGAGAGGGAAATCCTCCAGGGGCTCATCATCCTCAACGGGCGCTTCGCCACAACACCCGAGCGACTTCGGGGAATCCTCACGCATGAAGTCGGACATTTCCTCGGCCTGGATCATTCGCAGCTCAATACGGAAGCGGCTTTTGACGCCGATCCCGAGAACGATCGCGCTGTCCCTACGATGTTCCCCTTCTTCGGCTCGCGCTTCCGCGTGGAGGAATGGGCCACACTGCATCTGGATGATCAAGCGGCGATCTCCAGCCTCTACCCGGCCCCCGACTTCGACCTGACGACGGGGACGATTCGCGGGCGCATCCTCTACGCTGACGGCGCGGGCTTCATGGGCGCCAACGTGATCGCGCGCAAAGTGGACGACCCCCAGCTCACGGCCATCTCCACCGTCTCCGGATACCGACACATCGGCACGATCCCCAAGACGGACAAGCCGTTTCGCCTGGGATACGTGGGCGCCGATGATCCCGATCTGCTCGGCTTCTACGAGATTCGCGGGCTTCCTCCCGGCACATATACGGTCGAGATCGAGCCCATTGATCCACGCTTCACCGATGCCGGGCGCGTTGGCCCGCTCGATCCACCGGCCCCGCTGCCGGCGCCGCGCGAGTTCTACAGCGGCCCGAGCGAATCCGATCGCGACGATCCCAACGATCGAACCCTCATCACGATCTTCCCCGGTCTGATCGTCGAGGACGTGAATATCATCCTGAACACGACGGTCGCTCGCCCACCGAATGATGAGTGCGCCTCCGCGACGCCGATCTCCGCCTCATCATTCACGGATCGCGTGGACATCTGGATGGCGACCTCAGCCGCGACCGATCCCCCGCAGTCCTGCACGTTCGGGAGACGAAACAGCCAGAGCGTTTGGTATCGCTTCACTCCGCCAGGCGACGGGACGATCACCCTGAGCACGCTCGGAAGCGGATACGACACGGCCATCGCCATCTACACGGGCTCGTGCCCCGCACTTCAGGAGCTGGCGTGCAATGATGATTGGGGATTCCTCGCCACCTCCCAGCTCACGATGAGCGTGCGCGCCGGAACGACCTATCTGATCGAGATCACAAGCGCAGGGGGACCGGTCCCCAGGCCGCCGGATGCGACGCTCGTCTTCACCTTCCGTTTCAGCAGCACGGGTGCGCCCTTTGACGCCGCGCCCACATCCCTCCTTGAGACAATGAGCGACGAGACATTCACCGAGATGGAGCCGAACAACACGCTCGCGACGGCGAATCTCATCGTTCCCGATGTCACCGTCATCGGCACGCTCAATCCGATGGGCGATGTGGACGTCTTCGCCTTCGAGGGGAGCGCCGGCCAACAGGTGACTATTGATGTGGACGCGCAATCGCTCACGCCGAGGTCTCCCGCGGATACCGTCGTCACGCTCTACGACAGCAACGGGCGCCCGCTCGCCGAAAACGACGACGAGTCGGCAGATACGCGGGATTCGCTTTTACGCTTCACGCTGCCCACGATGGGACGCTACGCCTTTCGGATTCGCGACGCCGCAAAGCGCGGGGGACCGACCTTCGCCTACCGAGCGCGCGTGACCCTCGCCGGAGGAGCACCGCCTGGCCGCATCGTCGAGTCCGAGCCCAATAATTCCCTCGCACAAGCGAACGCCATCACGCCGAACGCGACGATTCGCGGCGTGCTCGATCCAACGGGTGATGTGGATTTCTTCAGTTTCCAGGCCGCCGCCGGCCAACGTGTGCGCATTGACCTCGCGGCGAAGCGGCTCGCTCCCCCCTCGGCTGCTGACACAGTCGTCGCCCTCTTCGACGGCAGCGGGCGAAAGCTCGCCGAGAACGATGATCGCGCGAGCGGACAGCTCGATTCCCTGCTCGAATTCACCCTCCCGGCCACCGGGCGGTACTTCTTCAGCGTGCGCGACTTCGCGAACAAAGGCGGGCCGGCCTTCACCTACGAGGCCACGGTCACGCTCACCGGCGGCGCTCCCGCGCGACTGAACGAATCCGAACCCAATAACACGTTCGCACAGGCGCAGACGATCACTCCGGATGTCACCCTCGTCGGACGCCTCGACCCGGCGGGCGACGTGGACGTCTTCGCCTTCACGGCGAGCGCCGGCCAACGGCTGACGGTGGACATCAACGCGCGCACGCTCACTCCGCCCTCTGAGGCCGATACAGTGGTGACGCTCTTTGACACCACCGGGGCGCAGCTCGCCGAGAACGATGACGCAGGCGGCTCGCTCGATTCGCTGCTGACGTTCGACATCCCGCGCACCGGACGATACTTCGTGCGCATCCGCAACTTCAGTCCCAAGGGCGGACCGACCTACACCTACGAAGCCATCGTCACGCTGACGGGAACGGCCCCGCCGCCTGGGATGGTGACGGAATCGGAGCCCAATAACTCCCTCGCCCAGGCCAACGCCATCACACCGAACGTGACCGTGAGCGGGACGATCAATCCCGCAGGCGACGTGGACATCTTCGCCTTCGAGGCGCGGCGGGGTCAACAGCTCCTCATTGACGTGGACGCCCGCTCGCTCACACCCCCATCGCCGCTGGATACCGTCATCACGCTCTTTGACAGTCGCGGGCAACAACTGGCCGAGAACGACGACGCCGACGGCTCGACGGACTCCCTGCTCCGCTACACGATCCCCGCCGACGGCCGCTACTTCTTCCGCGTGCGCAGCTTCGAGGGCAAGGGCGGACCCGAGTACGCCTATCGCGCGATGGTGACGCTCACCGACGCCGCGCGCCCGCAGGAGAGCGAACCGAACGATCACTTCGCGCAAGCGAACCGACTGGTCCCGGAGATGCCGATCACCGGAACGATCAATCCGGCCGGGGACGCGGACGTCTTCTTCTTCGATAGCGAACGCGGCCGCACGGTGACCATCACGGTGAGAGCGCGGACGCTCACGCCCTCTTCCCCCGCCATGCTCAAGCTCGAACTCTTCTTCGGCACCGTGAAACTGGAGGAGAGCGTCGCGTCGGGCACGCGCGATCCCACGCTCACCTTCACGACGCTTCCGCTCTTTGGCCGCTACTTCGTGCGCCTCACCGATATCCAAGGCCGTGGCGGTCCCACCTTCGCCTATGAGCTCACGCTCACCATCCGATGACGACTTTATGCCTCCGACCAAACCTTCGCGAGCGAGGATCTCACTGCGGAGTAGGCGGTCGAATCTCGCCTCGCGCGAGCCGCAAGCGAGTCCGTTTGACACTATCTCCATCCACACAAAGCCCCACACACGAGTGGTCGAATGTAACCCGGGACGAGCGAAACGAGCCCTTGTGACATTACTCCCTTTCCGCATAAAGCCACGCTCGCGGGCGTCCGAATTGAGACAAGCCTCAAGGGCAGCAGCGTCACGATCAAGCCTCCAGAGAAGGAGGTCTATCGAGTGGGCGCACGTGGTGTTGGTACAGACAGCGTCATGGTCCGCCTTCGCTAGGCTACCCACGTCTGCAGGCTTGGGGAAATTGCCGGGGTCCAGGGTTCCAGGATTCGCCTCGCTTACCATGGGCTATCCCCCCTTCAGAGGCCCGCATGCAGAGCGAAGTTGACCTCAAAACGAGGGTTCGCCGCACTCACCCGAACTCACACACGTGGATGCACACGCAGAATGAGATTGGTTTCAAAACATGGGGCCACCGGCGCTCGCGCGAGGCCAGGGTGCTGTGGACCAAGGCCTTGATGTCAACACTTCAGGCTGAAGCCGATCGCTCCTCACGTTCCCTCGATCCACGCGCTCAAGGCCTCCTCCCAGAAGAGGATGTGACCATCGCGCACGGCGACGACCCGTCGCTCGCGCGATTCCTCCTCAGCCCCTTGCGTCAGCCGCTCCCCGGCGACGACCGGAACCGCCCGATATCCCGCACGACGCAACATCATCGCGCGCCGCTCAGCCCGTTCCACATCCCCCCGATCGACCACCGATGAGATCTCCACAGCCAACCACAACTCCGCGATCTCCGGTCGCACTCGCGGTTGCCCACACACCAGCAGGTCAAGCCACAGCAGATCCCGAAACTCTTTCTCCGAAAGATGCGCCCGCAACGCCTCTTCCAATTCGTAGGGGTCCACCACCTTCATCCGCCGGAGCAGAGGGCCGAAGTAGGCTGCCGCTCGATCACGATAGGTCAGCTCCAGCATGCGCCCTTTCAGATCCCCCACGATCTCGACCAGGCGCTTGTGGCTCTCCAGTAAAGCTTGTAACAGCTCTTCATGGCGGCCCACCCGCTCTTCGGTCCGCCGCTGCGCCTGCGCCAGCTCCTCTACCACGGCTTCCAATCGGCCTATCCGCTCCTCCGCCCGCCGCTGCGCCTGCGCCAGCTCCTCCACCACGGCTTCCAATCGGCCTATCCGCTCCTCCGCC
>BEHM01000046.1 GCA_002923315.1 bacterium HR10 | reverse complement strand
ACGCCGAAGGAGTTGCTCGCCATCTGACGATGAACATCAAAGAGCTGAAAGAGATCATCCGCTTGGTCGCCGAGAAGGAGTTCGCCGAGTTCGAGCTGGAACAGCCGGACTTCAAGCTGCGGATTCGGCGCACCCTTCCGCCGGCCATTCATCCTGTCGAGTCTCATTCGGCCCATCCGATGTCGCCCCCGCCGGTCGGGGAATCGCCCTCGGCTCCTCCCCAGGCCTTGGTGACTGCGGTCGAGGCAGCGCCTCCGGTTGAGGATGAGAAGCAGTATCACATCGTCACCGCGCCTCTTGTCGGCACGTTCTACCGCGCGCCCAGTCCCACGGCGAGTCCCTTTGTGGAGATCGGGGATCATGTGGAGCCGGGCACGGTCCTGTGCATCATCGAAGCGATGAAGCTGATGAACGAGATCACCGCCGATGTCGCCGGAGAGGTGGTCAAGATCTACGTGGAGAACGGACAGCCGGTCGAGTACGGGCAGCCGCTTTTCGCCATCAAGCCGAATGCCCGCGCGTGACAGGGGGGATATGTTCCGGAAGGTGCTCATCGCCAATCGCGGAGAGATCGCCTGTCGGATCATCTGGGCCTGCCAGGAGTTGGGCATTCAGACGGTGGCCGTCTTCTCCGAAGCCGATCGTGAGGCCCTGCACGTGCAACTGGCCGATCAAGCCGTGTGCATCGGTCCGGCTCCCTCGAGCAAGAGCTATCTGAACATCCCGGCGATCATCAGTGCGGCTGAGATCACCGATGCCGATGCGATTCATCCGGGCTACGGCTTCCTCTCCGAGAATGCGTATTTTGCCGAAGTGTGCGAGGCGTGTCAGATCAAGTTCATCGGGCCGCCCTCGTCGGTCATTCGGTTGATGGGGGATAAGGTGCGGGCGCGGGAGACGATGCGAGCGCTCGGCGTGCCCGTGCTCCCGGGGAGCGACGGCGTCGTCCGCAGTGTGGAGGAAGCGCTGGCCGTCATCGAACGGATCGGCCTTCCGGTGATCCTCAAAGCCGCGGCCGGGGGAGGGGGGCGCGGGATGCGCATCGTGCGCTCGCGCGAGGAGCTGATGGCGGCTTTCCCTGCGGCGCAGAGCGAGGCCGAAGCCGCGTTCAAAAACGGCGACCTCTACATTGAGAAATACCTCGAGCGCCCACGCCACATCGAGATTCAGGTGCTGGCGGATGAGCATGGCAACGTCGTGCATTTGGGGGAACGCGAGTGCTCGATCCAGCGGCGGTATCAGAAGCTCATTGAGGAGGCGCCATCAGTGGCCCTCACGCCCGAGCTGCGCGCGGAGATGGGCGCCGTGGCTGCCCGCGCAGCCCGCGAGATCGGATACACGAGCGCCGGGACCATGGAGTTCCTCTTCGACGGCGAGCAGTACTACTTCATGGAGATGAACACGCGCATTCAGGTCGAGCATCCCGTCACCGAGATGATCACCAATGTGGATCTGGTGCGCGAGCAAATCCTCATCGCGGCGGGCGAACGGCTCAGTTTCCGCCAGGAGGAGATCATCTTCTCCGGCCACGCCATCGAGTGTCGGATCAATGCCGAAGACCCGGAGACCTTCCGCCCGTCTCCGGGAACCGTCACCGCGATCACCATCCCTGGCGGACCCGGCGTGCGCGTGGACACGGCCCTCTATCCCGGCTACACGGTGCCGCCCTACTACGATTCGCTCGTCGCTAAGCTCATCGTTCGAGATCGAAACCGCGAGCGGGCCATCGCCAAAATGCGGCGGGCGCTCGATGGGTTCATCATCGAGGGGATCAAGACGAACATCCCCATGCATCAGAAGATCTTTCAGGACACCGATTTCGTCGCCGGTCGGCTCTCGACCCATTTCATGGAGGAGTGGATGCGTCGTCTGAAGGCCCTGGAGGAGGAGCCGATCGGGCTCGGATGAGAGGCGCGCGGGGAAGCGCTGACGGCGCGGCGAGGAGGGGGGAGAGCAATGGGCGTGTTCGAGCCTCCCGTGATCTCCTCCGAGGAAGCGCTCCGATTGCGGCGACAGGCGGAGCTGGCCATCGGCGAATATGTGGCGCGCGGACGCAAGGTCTATCGCGAGATGCCCTTGGCGCGGCTGCTCGGCGCGCTCGGGCGATTCGGGATTGCTGCTGAAGAAGCCCCGCACGCGCTCCGCTTGCTGGGGGCGCAGGTCATCGAGGTCCCCAACTTCGTCGCCAAGTACAATTATCGCGTGACCTTCTCCGAGGACGTGCTCGCGCAGTGTCGTCGCGCGTACGAGGAGTATCGCCGCTCGATGTCCTGAGGGTGCGTTCGGGGCGGACTCGGCTTGCTCGCCTTGCCGCGTGAATCTCACTGCCGGCTGTCCGGCCAGCGTTCGAGGTCGCACGTCTCTCTTTCGAGGAGGTGTCAGATGACCGCCTTCCATGAGGAATTGCGGGCTCAGGCCGAGCCTTTATGGCGGGCGATACAAGGGCATCGGTTCCTCGCGGAGACCGCCGCGGGGACGATCCCGCCCGAGACCTTCGCGCGCTGGATGCAGCAGGACTATCTCTTCGTCCAGGAAGCCATCCCCTTCTTGGGCGTTCTTCTGGCCAAAGCGCCCGCGTCGCTGCGGCGTTCGCTCGGGGAGGCGATCGCGGCTCTTCACCGCGAGCTGGAGGTCTTCGAGCGGTTGGCGCGCGAGCATCAGATCGCGCTCGACGGCATCCGCATGTTGCCGACGTGCCACGCCTACGTGCAGTTCCTCCTGGCCACAGCCTATGGGCGCTCGTTCCCCGAAGCCTTCACCGTACTCTACGCTGCGGAGAAGGCGTATCTGGACGCCTGGAGTTGGGTGAAGCAGCAGCAGCGTGCGGCGAGCCCGTGGCAAGCCTTCATCGAGAACTGGACGAGCTCGGCCTTTCGCGAGTACGTGGAGTGGCTCGGCCAAGCGCTGGATGCGTTGGCCGAAGGGGTTCCGGAGGCCACGCGCGCGACGATGCGCGAGCTCTTTCTGCTGACGGCTCAATATGAACTGCGCTTTTGGGACATGGCGTGGGCGGGGGAGCACTGGCCGGTGGAGTTTCTGTGAGCGAGAGTAAAAACGAGGAGCCGGCATATCCTCGTAGCCACGACCTCACGCAGTTTCGCCGCGGGCTTCTTCGAGCAGGCGGAAGAAGCTCTCGTATCGGCGGGGATGGATGTGCCCCTCTTCCACTGCCGCGCGCACGGCGCATTCCGGCTCGACCGTGTGCGAGCAATCGGTGAATCGGCATCCGGCGCCGTATCGGGCGATCTCCACGAAGAAGCGTCGGACATCCTCCTCGGTCAGGTCCCAGAGGCTGAATTGCCGAATCCCGGGCGTATCAATGACGTAGCCCCCATCGGGGAGGCGCACGAGTTCAGCCGCCGTCGTCGTATGCCGGCCGCGTCCGGTGCGGGGATTGACCTCGCCCACCTTCACCTGGATGCCGGGGACCAGGACGCGGAGCAGGGACGATTTGCCCACTCCCGAATGTCCGGCGAAGACCGAGGTCTTGTCTCGAAGGTGCTCGCGCAACTCATCAATGCCCTGCCCCGTCTTCGCGCTCGTCAAGATGACCGGATAGCCGAGCGCGCGATACATCTCCAGGACGTCGCGCAGCTCCTCCAGGCCCTCCAGGTCCACCTTGTTCACACAGATGATCGGATTCAGCTCCCCCTTCGCCGCCGCGACCAAATACCGGTCAATGAGTCCGGGACGAAAGGGCGGATCGGTGACCGAGGAGACGATGACGAGGTTATCTATATTGGCGGCGACGACCTGCTCGCTCTCTCGCGTCCCCGTAGAGACTTTGCGCGAGAGTTTCGTCCGGCGAGGATGCAGATCGGTGATCACGCCCTCTCGTTTCGCCTCATCCACGACCTCCACCGTGACCTCATCGCCGACGACGATGGGATTGGTCGTCTTCAGTCTCTTCGCCAGACTCTCGCGCGCGTAGCAGTGATAGAGCCCTTCGGGCGTCTCCACCCAGTAGTGTCCCCGAATCGCTTTCAGGACCTTGCCGCTGCGATTCCCACCACTCATACCGGGCTCGCGTTCTTAAGGGTAGCGTCTGCCGATGATGAAGGCAAGGAGGGAGCGATGAAGTGGGCACGGGCATTCGCGCGATATTGACGTGCTGTCGCATCGTTTGTCATCATACGGTTTGCCTCGATCCGGGGGACTTGCCATCGAGGGGAGCGAAAGCGCATATGGAGGAGGGGAATCGCGATCACAGAGAGCGCAAGGAGAAATGCCCTCGCGCTCGAGGACTCGCACTCATCCTCATCTTCGGACTTCTCCAAAGCGGTGGAGAAGCGCTCGCCGTGAGCGCTCAGCGCGGATCCACTCCATCGGGCGCCGAGACGCAGAAAGCGGCCGGTCCAGAAGAAGCGCGAGGAGAAGGGTTCCGTCGCGGAGAACATCGCTTGCGGGCCGAGCGCCTGCGAGATGGGGAGCGGATCACTCTGGACGGGGTCCTGAACGAAGCCGTGTGGCACCGCGCCGATGTCGCCGACGGCTTCGTTCAAACCGAGCCGCGCGAGGGGGAGCCGGCGACCGAGCCGACCGAAGCTCGCGTCGCCTATGATCGCGAGACGCTCTACATCGGCATCATCGCCTACGACAGCGAGATCCAGCGCCTCATCATCAGTGAGCTGCGGAAGGATTTCAACCTCTCCAACGGCGACGTGGTTCAGGTCGTGCTCGATACCTTCTTCGATCGGCGGAACGGATATGAGTTCGCCACCAATCCCGGCGGGGCGAAATGGGACGCGCAGATGACCAACGAGGGGCGCGAGGTGAATTCGGATTGGGATGGCATCTGGCATGTCCGCACGCAGATCAACGAGCGGGCGTGGACGGTGGAGATGGCCATTCCCTTCCGGACGCTCAAATTCCGGGAGGGGGATGTGCAGGTCTGGGGGATCAACTTCATGCGCCGCATCCGGCGCAAGAACGAGGAGACCTATTGGGCGCCCATCCCCCGGATGTTCAACAGCATTCATTACGTCTCTCGCGCGGGCGTGCTCGAGGGGATCGAGGGCATTCGCCGGGGGACGGATTTCCGCATCAAGCCGTATGTGGTCGGGAGCTGGGCCGATTTCGCGACCGGTGCGCCATCCCCTCATCGCGTCTTCAAGGGCGATGGCGGTGTGGATGCCAAATGGGGCGTGACTTCGGGGATGACCCTCGATCTCACGTATAACACCGATTTCTCGCAGGTCGAGGCCGATGAACAGCAGATCAATCTCACGCGGTTCAGCCTCTTCTTCCCCGAGAAGCGCGATTTCTTCCTGGAGGGATCGGGCATCTTTCGATTCGGCCCGGGCGAACAGCGGATGGGGATGGCCGGTGGGGGAGGTGGGATGGGGCGACTGGGCGCCGTGCGGAATGACCTCATTCTCTTCTTCAGCCGACGCATCGGCCTCTCCGAAAACGGAGAGCCGATCCCCTTGCGCGCTGGTGTGCGCCTGACCGGACGCGCCGGGCCGTACGAATTGGGATTTCTGAACATTCAGCAGGAGGCATTGGGCCCTTCGCCTTCGACGAACTTCCTCGTCACGCGCGTGCGCCGCAACGTCTTGGCGAATTCCGATCTGGGCGTCATGTTCATGAACGTGGCGCGCGCTCATGGGTTCAATCGCGTCTATGGGGGGGATGCGAATTTCCGCTTCTTCCAGAGCCTGAATCTGCACGGGTACGTGGCGAAGGCGGCTGCACCGGGCCTTCGCGAGGGCACGGGGGCCTGGCGCGTGGGCATGAGTTGGCGGAACAACTTCTGGGACATGCGCCATTCCTTCACGAGCATCGGGGAGAACTTCAAGAATGACCTGGGGTTCATCCCGCGCCTGGGCATTCGAAAGGCCTCGGACTTCATCGGCCTTCACTGGAGGCCGCGCGCCATCAGCCGCACGGTTCGGGAGATCTTCCCCCACTGGCAGATAGACTACATCATGACGCCCTCGGGGCGGTTGGACACGCGGCTGGTGGACTATCATCTGCCCGTCACGTTTCAGAACGGGACCTTCCTCGAAGTGGGCGTGAATTCGACCTACGAGCGGCTGGTGGAGCCTTTTCGCATTCATCCCGCGGCGATCGTCCCCGTCGGTCGCTATAGCTTCAACGAGTATTTCTTCCTCCTGAACAGCGACCGCAGCCAGCCCCTCTCGGTGAGCCTTCGCCTGGGGACCGGCCCATTCTATGATGGGTATCGGCAGAGTTACTCGGGTGGGGTGGACGTGCGCGCGAAATACCGGTTCACGGCGAGCCTCAATTACGCGCGCAATAACATTCGCCTCTCGACCGGTCGGTTTCACACCGATCTGCTCACGCTGCGCGCGGCGTATGCGTTCAGCACTTCGATCTTCCTCAATGCCCTCATTCAATACAACAGCGTCGCGCGCACCTGGTCGTCCAACATCCGATTCAACATCATCCATCGCCCCTTGAGCGATCTCTTCATCGTGTACAACGAGCGGCGGGAGGCGGGCACGGGCCGCCTCCTGGATCGCGCCCTCGTGGTGAAGTTCACCTACTTGTTCAACTTCTGAGGCGGGCTTTTGAGGGGGAGTCCTGCTCGCTCTCCATCGAACGGGCGAGGATCACTGCTCTCGCCCCTTAGGGGGAGCCGTCAGGATCTGGCGCAGGCGCAGGCGGGCTTTGTGAAGTTGAGATTTGGTCGTCCCGACGCTGATGCCGAGCATGCGCGCGATCTCCTCGTGCTCGTATCCCTCGACGTCGTGCAGGATGAAGACCGCGCGATAGCCCGGCGGGAGCGCTTGGATGGCGCGCTCCAAGGCCAGGCGATCCAACACGCGGTTCCGCCGCTCGCGCGCCGCGTGATCGGTCATGATCTTGATCTGCTCATCATCCTCGGCCTGCTCATGGCGCACCGTGCTCTTGCGCAGGTGCATGAGCGCCGCATTAACGGTCAGCCGATAGAGCCAGGTCGTGAAGGCGGAGTCTCCGCGGAACGTCTTGAGCTTCCGGTATACCTGCAGGAAGACCTCCTGCGTCACATCCTCGGCATCCGTCGGATCCCCTAAGATGCGGAGGCAGAGAGAGTACACGCGGCGGCTGTAGTGACGATACAGATGCTCGAAGGCCTGCTCGTCTCCAGCCGCCGAGGCTTGGATCAGTTGCCATTCCGAGATCGGTTGTGCGATGTCCAGGCTCATTGCGTGCCTCACTCCTTTGCTTCCTACGACCGAACGATGCGCATCGGTTTCACACGACACCTATACAGACGGAGAGTCCGCCCGAAAAGTTCCAGATTTTTGAGGTTCGGATCGCGGGAACACCCTCACTTCGAGGGAGAGGCTTCGGGCAGGACATAGCGGTACGGGACTTCCGCCCCCCCGGCGAGGATGCGCACGCGGCGATTCCCCATGAACTCCGAAGCGGGGACCGTCACTTCGTAGGTGCCGATCTGGCCCGGTCCGAGCCGAGACGGGCGAACCGGGACGACGCGCGTCTCGATCAATCGGCTCTCGCGTTTGATGAGGGAGAGTTCGGCGTACACGTCTTCGAAGGTCTTCGAGCCCGAGATATTGCGGACCGTCCCTCGGAATGTGAGGCGTCCGCCTTCCTCCTCCACCTGATTGGAGTACGAGACTTCCAGGTCTCTCGGCGGCGGCGCGGGTTCAGGCGGCGGAGGAGGGGGCAGAAGACCCAGTCGAATCCCTATCCAGGCGGCGTGCGGCTTGAGCGCAGATCGGACCGGGGGGATCAAAAGAGCCACCGTGAGCCCGGCGAGCACGCCTGCGCCAACAAGCGCCGCACGGCGACGGAATCTTCGCCGGCGGTCGAGAAGCTCCTCGAGCTCGCGCTTCAAGCGCGCCCGCTCCAGCTCGGGAGGGAGGGCGCGGCTGACCCAAAGACTTCCCCGATGCCCACCCGCGCGACGAGCGAGTGGTGTGGTCGCGGGCGTTCCCACAGCCTCGCGAGTCCTCGCCCCCTCGGGCTGTTGGGGAGCGGGCGCAGGTGCCGTCGTGGAGATCGCCGGCGCGCCCTCATCACGGGGTATTCCCGAAGGGGAAGGAGCTAGCGTCGGCCGCGATCCCTCTGATGCAGATGCGTCCGCGCTCTGCGCGCGCGTCCTCGTCGCCTTCTGCCGCTCGCGCCCATACGACCAGAAGAGGAGGAGCGCGAGGCCCATCGCCAGGCCCAAGAGGACGAAGAGGAGTCCGTCGCCCGTGGTCATTTCAGTTCCACACGTTCGCGCAGCGCGCGCAGGATGTTATTCTCGATGACTCCGCGCGATCGGCAGCGCACCCAGGTGCTGCTCATGAGGTCTTGGGTGAGGCCCTCGATCTCGGCCGCGACGGTGACCGCCGTCGCGTTGGACTCGATGAGGTTAACGCGAATCTCCAGGCGATACCGCGCGCGCGTCCAGTTGTGCAGATCACCATCTGGGAGATCGGCCACGCGCAACAGTTCGTTCTTCGTGTGAATGCCCTTGCTGAAGACGTACCACTCGGTCCGAAAAAGCCCCGTGCGCGGCCGACTCTCTCGCTCATCGAGCGGCAGCTCCAACTCTTTCAGCAACTCCGTGACCGCTGCCGAGACGATCTCCGGCGACGCGGAGAATCGGTAGGGATTGGGGAGGATCTCCTCGTGCCCTTTTCCCCCGAAGGTGATCGCTGTGCCTTTGGGACGTTCGGGGGTCGTGGGATTGGGCGGCGCGCGGCGCGGGTCCTGCCGCGGCGATGACGCACTCGCTGACGGGGCCGAGCAGAGACCGGACCCAACAGGGAACTCCATCAGCCAGAGCCCCACGGCGATCATGACCGGCGCCCATCGCTTCATGCGCTTCTCCCGGCATGTATGGTAGACCGCCCGCGCGGCTTTCGGCAATGGTCCACCGTCGCCGCGCTCGGCGCGAGGGATGCCCCCTTTTTCTGCGGATTGGCCGCCTTCGGTCGTCCAAACGCCACGTCACGATCCCGGCGCTTTCAGGTAGGTATCGAACCACTCGATCACCGTCCGATACCACAGCTCGCTATTTTGCGGCTTCAGGATCCAGTGGCCCTCATCCGGGAAGAGCAGGAGCTTCGACGGCACGTTCTGACGCTGCAGGGCGGTGAACATCTGCAGACCCTCGCTCACCGGCACGCGGAAATCCAGCTCCCCGTGAATGACGAGCGTCGGCGTCTTGAAATTCTGCGCGAAATTGTGCGGAGACCATCGCTCGTACAGCTCCTTATTCGTCCACGGCGTGCCGCGAAATTCCCATTCGGGGAACCACAGCTCCTCGGTCGAGCCGTACATGCTGATCAGATTGAAGACGCCCGCGTGCGAGACGAGCGCGCGGAAGCGATCCGTCTGTCCGGCGATCCAGTTGACGAGATAGCCGCCGTAAGACCCACCAGCCGCACCGATGCGATTCGGGTCCACGGAGCCGAGGCCGATGACATGATCCACGCCGCGCATCACGTCCTCGTAGACCTTGCCTCCCCAATCGCCGCTGATCTCATCAATGAACTTTTGTCCGAAGCCGATGCTGCCCCGTGGATTCGGCATGAAGATGACGTAGCCCGCCGCGGCGAAGAGTTGCGCATTCCAGCGATAGTGGAAGACATCGGCCCAGACGCTTTGCGGCCCGCCGTGCAGGAGCACGATCATCGGGTATTTCTTGGCGGGATCGAAACCGGGCGGGGTGATGATCCATCCGTGCACGCGCGCCCCATCGGCGCCCGTATACCAGATCGAGCGGACCTCTCCCCATTGGATCTCCGCGAGCCGCTCCGCGTTCATTCGGGTCAGAGGCGCGAGCTGGCTGCCATCCACGTTCACGCGATAGAGCTCGGCCGGTTGCGAGAAACCGTGTCGCAAGAAGATGAGCGTCTTCCCATCCGGCGTGATCTGCAGGCCCTCGTTGGCTCCTGTCGGGACGAGTTTGCGAATCTCCCCTGTGGCGAGGGTCACGGTATAGATGGGGAAGGCGCCGCCTTCGGCGACGGTGAAGTAGAGGCGTTGGCTATCAGGTGCCCACACCAGCTCTTCGACCCAATGATCGAGGGCCTCGGTCAGACTTCGCGTGCGCCCGGTCTGGCGATCGTAGAGCATCAGGCGCCATCGGTCGGATTCGAATCCCGGGCGCTCTTGCGCGCGATAGGCGATATAGCGCCCATCTGGAGAGTAGAGGGGGGAATTGTCCGCCGCCGGATTGGTCGTCAGGCGTCGGGGTTCGCCTCCGCGAACGGGGACGATCCACAGATCGCTGTTTGTGCTGATGGCTTCGTCGCGACTGTCTTTTCGCGCGAAGCAGAGTTCGCTCCCGTCGGGCGAGAAGGCGTAATCATCGGGACCGCCCAGGGAGAAGGGCGGGACATCGTGATCGCCCGGCGTGAGGTCGCGCGCCGTACCCCCCGCCGCGGGGATGACGAAGAGATGACGGCGCTTGCCGTCCTTCCAGGTATCCCAGTGTCGGTAGAGCAAGCGGGTGTAGAGGCGCGCTTTGACCGGACTTCGCGCGCGCTCCTGCTCGCGCTGACGGTTGCACATCTCGTCCGGACAATCGGGATAGACCTCGGCCGTGAAGGCCAGATGCCGACCGTCCGGAGACCAGAGCACACCGGAGGCTCCCGTCGGAAAACGCGTGAGTTGTTCGGGCTCGCCGCCGGTGACGTCCATCACCCAGATTTGCGATGTCCCATCGCGCGTCGAGATGAACGCGAGCTTCCGTCCATCGGGCGACCATCGCGGGCGCAGGTCCGCAGCCGGATGCGTTGTGAGCTGGCGCGGCTCTCCTCCCGACGTCGGCACGAGCCAGATGTCCGTATTCCGCGTGTTCTGCGCTTTGTCTATGGTCGTCACCGTGAACGCGATCCAGCGCCCGTCGGGTGAGATCTGTGGATCCCCCAACCGTCGGATCGCCATCAGATCATCGAAGGTGAAAGGACGTCCTCCGGGGACAGCGCGCAGAGGAGGAGCCAAAAGCGCGAGAAGGACGAGAGCCGGGAAGATCCTCGCTGTTCGCACGGCCTGGCGCATAAGCGGCCTCCTTGGGTTGGACTCATGTCGAGGGAGAGATTGTGACCGAGAACCGGTCGAGAGCGCAAATCGCACTTTCAGGACACGCCGACCAGCGCCAGCGCGATGAGCAGGGCGCGTTTCAGGCCGAGGGCGCGATCTTCGGGCGCATACCATTCCTGGAGCGTATGCACGTTCCCCGCCTCGCCGCCGGTGCCGATGGCGATGGCCGGTATGCCTCGCGCGATGGGGAGATTGGCGTCGGTCGAAGCGCACTCCAGCCGGGGGGCGCGACCGAGCCAGCGCGTGACCTCGCACGCGATCCGAACGATCTCGGCTTCAGGAGGGACGACTCCGGCTGGCCGATCCCCGAGCACTTCGATGCGATACTCCAGCTGTCCGAGATCGCCGCTGCGGCGTCGCGATCGCTCCAAACGGACGGCGCGCTCCAGGGATTCGTGGAGATAGCGTTCGATCCGCGCGATCTCCGCCGCCGATGTCGAGCGCACGTCCACGTCTAAGTATGCCGTTTGGGGGATCGCGTTGATGGCCTCGCCGCCGGCGATGCGCGTGAGGCTGATGCTCGTCCGCGGGATGTCGGGCAGGGGGAAGCTCATCAACCGCAGCGCCGTGCGCACCAGAGGATGAATGGGGTTCGGCGCGCCGAAATCCCCCCAACTGTGTCCGCCTGGGCCGCGCACGTGGAGGCGATAGCGGCGCGATCCGAGCGCGTGATGGACGATGCCCTCAACCCCAGCACCCTCGAGCGCCAGGAACGCGCTGATTGCGGGGATGCGCTCGGCGCCCTCCAACAGATACCGCACGCCGCGAAGATCGCCTTCGCCCTCTTCGCCCACCGTCCCGAGAAACAGCAACGAGCCCGTGGTTCGAACCGCCGCTGCGTTCAGAGCTGCTCCAAGAGCGAGCAGCGCCGCCAACCCGCACGCGTTATCGCTGATGCCCGGCGCGTGCAGCCGTCCGTTCTCCCGGCGAACGCGGATCATCGTCCCCGCGGGGAAGACCGTGTCCAGATGCGCGGCGAGCACGACCAAGGGAGCGGCGTGCCATCCCGGCCGCCATCCGCGGACGTTGCCAACGCCGTCAATGTGGACGCCCGCAAGTCCCAGCTCGCGGAACCGCTCGCGCAGATAAGCCGCGCGCGCCGCCTCGCCGAAGGGGGGAGCCGGGATCTCGCAGATTCGGATCTGCTCGCGCGTGACCTCTTCGGTGTGCGCCTCCAGCCAGGCCAGAGCGCGACGCACACTCGACTGCTGCAGGACAGCGCTCAGGCGAGCGTCTGTGGGGGTCGTCGAGCAGCTCACATCACTCATGACGCGCGCGCGAGGCCTCCTCCGCAGGTTCTGCGATGAGCGCCCACACCTCTTCCTCGGTGAGGACGCGCGCGGACTGCTTCGCCGCGGCGAAGATGCGCTCGACGCGCTCCTCGGTCGGCTCGATCCCCCGCTTCTGCAGCCAGAAGATCACATTCGACTTCCCGCTCATCGGTCCGATCTCGATCGTTTGCTCCAACCCGAACCAGTGAGCCGGAACGCCCGAATAGACGGTGTTGGCCAGCTCGACGTCGTTCTTTCGATACGCCTTGATGACGGCCGCCGCATGCACACCCGTCCCCGTGCGGAAGGCATCACGCCCGACGACGGGATAGTTGAAGGGAATCTGGATGCCGCAGGCGCGGGCCACGGCTCGACAGTAATCGCCGAGCTTCGAGAGATCGCGACGAATGTAGCCCATCAGTTGCAGGTTCACGAGCAGTTGATCCATCGGCGTATTCCCGCAGCGCTCGCCGATGCCGAGCGCGCAACCGTGCACGCGATGCGCCCCCGCCTCGATGGCGGCGATCGTGTTGATGACGCCCAGCCCCCGATCCATGTGGCCGTGGAAATCAATCTTCACGTCCTCGCCCGTCTCCGCGACCACCTGCCGGATGAACCCAATGAGCGCGTGAACGCCGCGCGGCGTCGCATGCCCCACCGTATCGGCCACGCAGATCCGACGCGCGCCGCACTCGATGGCCGTCCGGTAGAGCTTGCGGAGCGTCTCCGGATGCGCTCGCGTCGTATCCTCAGTGACGTACATGACGGGCAGTCCATGACGAACGGCGAAGGTGACGGCCTCCTCGGTGGCGCGCAGCATCATGTCGAGCGTCCAATCCTCCGCATACTGTCGAATCGGACTCGACCCGATGAAGGTGCAGCACTCGATGGGAATGCCCACTTTCTCCGAGATGTCAATGACCGGCTCAATATCCGCGCGCACGGTGCGCGCGGCGCAGTTGGGACGGATCGGGAGGCGGGAGTCCACGATCTCCTTCGCCAATCGCGTCACCGTCTCCACGACGTGCGGCCCGGCGCCCGGCAGCCCCAGATCCGCCGACTCGATCCCCAGGCTCGCCATCAGGTGCAGGATCTCGATCTTCTCCTCAATGGTGGGGTTGGTCACCGAGGGCGACTGCAGGCCATCGCGCAGCGTCTCATCATCGAACTCGATCTCCCGCAGGGTCGGGACATCTCCCCCCACGCGGTTCCAATCGTAGATGAGCGGATGCTCATCCATAGCGCTCGCCTCCTCTCCTCGCCCAGGATGGTGAGAACATTCAACCAACGATCGCCTGCCGCTGTCAAGCTAGGGCGAGGCCGGGTAGGAGCCGAGGATCTTCAGGAAATCCGTCATCTGGCGCACCTCCTCAATCGCCGCCGCGATCGTCGGGTCTTCGAGACTCCCCTCCAGGTCCACATAGAACACGTACTCCCAGGGGCGACCGGCGATCGGTCGGGATTCGAGCTTCACCAGATTGATGTTCCTGTCGGCGAAGACCTTGAGCGTGCGCAGCAACGCCCCCGGCACATTCGGCGTGCTGTAGATGAGCGAGGTCTTGTTCGCCTTCTCCGTGATCACATGCTCGGCGGAGATGACCAGAAAGCGCGTGTAATTGCGCGGATCAGACTCGATGCTCTCCAGAAGCACGGCCATGCCGAAGCGTTTGGCCGCATCCAGGCTGGCGATGGCCGCCGCATCGCGCAGGCCGTTCTCCTTGATGTGCTTGACCGCGCCGGCCGTGTCCGAGACCTGATGGATCTCCCATTCCGGATGCGTCGCGAGGAAGAGGTGACATTGCGCCATCGCCTGCGGATGCACGTACACGCGGCGGATGTCTTCGAGCCGCACGCCGTCATGCGCGATGAGGTTGTGGATGATCCGCAGCTTCAGCTCACCCACGATGGCCACGTCGTACTCCAGGAGCAGGTCGTAGTTCTCGTGGATGCTTCCGGTCAGAGAGTTCTCAATGGGGACGACGCCGTAATGGACGCGGCGTTGCGCCACGGCTTCGAAGACCTCGCGGAACGTCGCCTGCGGCACGGGCCGCGCGTTCTCGCCGAAGTACTGGAAGACGGCCTTCTCGCTGAAGGCGCCCGGCTCGCCCTGATAGGCGACCCGCAGCGGCGAGACCTTCACCCACGCGGCCGGGACGACCGGTTTGTACGAGAGGTCGAGTTGCCGCCCGACGACCGGCGCGATCACCTCCAGATCGCGCATGAGCTTCTCCAATTGCTCGAAATACAGGCTCTGCGGGCCGTCCGAGAGCGCCTTCTCCGGCTCCGGATGCACCTCGACGATGATCCCATCGGCTCCGGCCGCGATCGCCGCCAGCGCCATCGCCGCCACGTGCTGCCGATTGCCCGTGCCGTGGCTCGGGTCCACAATGATGGGCAAGTGCGTCTTCGTCTTGAGGACGGGAATCAGACTGAGGTCGAGCGTGAAGCGAGAGTGATCCGAGAACGTGCGAATCCCTCGCTCGCAGAGGACGACGTTCTCATTGCCCCGCACGAGGATGTATTCGGCCGCAGCCAGGAATTCCTCGAGCGTGGCGGCCATTCCCCGCTTGAGGAGGACGGGCTTGCGCTGTTCGCCCACGGCCTTGAGCAGCTCGAAGTTCTGCATATTGCGCGCGCCGATCTGCAACATATCGGCGTAGGCGGCGACCAGCTCCACATGCTCCGGCGAGAGGACTTCGGTCACCACCGGCAACCCCGTCCGCTCGCGCGCTTCGGCCAGGATCTTCAATCCCTCCTCCCCGAGCCCCTGGAAACTGTAGGGCGATGTGCGGGGCTTGAACGCTCCGCCGCGCAGCATCGTGACGCCCATGCGTTTGACGCGCTCGGCGACGTCCAACATCATCTCCCGATTCTCCACCGCGCACGGCCCGGCGATGACGACGAATTTCTCGCCGCCGATGATCCGGTCACCCACGCGCACCAGCGTCCGTTCCTTCTTCGCTTCCCAATTGACGAGTTTCAGTTGAACAGCCATCGCTCTGCCTCCCTGAGGTGAGATTCCTCGACGACCCCTCGCCGGGGATCGTCGGATTCAGTCGGTGGGGGATGTGGTTGTCGGAGGGGAATCAGCCGCGCTCGTCCGCTCGCGGCGGACGAAAGCGAAACAGGGCCGGGAAGAAGCGGCGTGGGCGAAGGGGCCACATCGTCCGAGAAGCCTTCGCCAGTTTTCGCGTGATGGCCACCTCCTTCATCCTTCGGCCCTCGATCGCAAAAGATGTGAGGACTTAGTATGCGAGGGGATATGGCAGATGTCAAGGCGGGGCGAGTGGAGTCGGTGGATCGCTGGACAGGGCGCGGCCTCTTCTGCTATGTTCCCGCCCGAAATTGGATCTCAGGCAAGGAGGGGGACGATGCGGCGGATGGTCATCTTCGCGAGTCTTTTCCTCTCACTTTTGATCGGGCGAATCCCCGGGCAAGCGCCCTCGTATGACATCCTCATTCGCGGAGGGCGGGTCATAGATGGGACGGGGAATCCCTGGTTTTCTGCCGACGTCGCCGTCACAGACGGGCGCATCGTGGCCATCGGGCGATTGGAGGGGGCGACGGCCACCCGCGTCATTGATGCGCGTGGCTTGTACGTCGTGCCCGGATTCATTGATCTGCACTCGCATGCGGACGAGGGATTGGGCGCACCGCGCACCCGGGCGAACCCGAACATGATCATGCAGGGCGTGACGACAGTCGTCGTCAATCAAGATGGACGATCGCCGTGGCCGATCGCCGAGCAGAAGGCGCT
>BEHM01000045.1 GCA_002923315.1 bacterium HR10 | reverse complement strand
CTCCTGCGCCTCGATCGTCGAAGCGCCGACATGCGGCGTCGCCAGAACGCGCGGATGCTCCAGGAGCCGGCGATTCCGCGGCGGCTCCTCGGCGAAGACGTCCAGGCCCGCGGCGGCGATCCTCCCCGAATCGAGACCCTCGAGCAGCGCCGCCTCATCCACCAGCTCGCCGCGCGCTGTGTTGATGAGGATCACGCCCGGCTTCATCCGCGCGATCGTTTCCCGATTGATCATCCCTCGCGTCGCGCGCGTGAGCGACGCATGAAGCGAGATGATGTCGGAGAGGGCCAGCAGCTCCTCCAGAGGGACGAGCCGCACGTCCAGGTCCTGCGCGAGGCGCTCCGCGATGAAAGGATCATGAGCGATCACCGTCATGCCGAAGGCCTTCGCTCGTTTGGCCACCTCCTGCCCCACCTTCCCAAGCCCGATGAGGCCGAGCGTCTTGCCCCTCAGCTCGCGACCCAGAAACAGCTTGCGCTCCCATTCCCCGCGCTTCACCGAGTCGTTGGCCGCGACCAGATGTCGCATGAGCGCGAGCATCAAGCCGAACGTGTGTTCGGCGACGCTCACGCTGTTGCTGCCGGGCGTGTTCATGACGAGGATGCCGCGAGCCGTCGCTGCCTCCAAATCCACATTGTCCACGCCCGCGCCCGCGCGACCGATCACCTTCAGGCGCTGCGCCCTCTGGATCGCGCGCGCCGTCAACCGCGTCTGGCTTCGGACGATCACCGCGTCGTAGTCTCCGATGATCGCCTCCATCTCCGTCGGCGTCGTCGCCGACCGAACGTCCACGTTCCATCCCGCCTCCCTCAGGACCTCGATCCCGGATGGGGCGATCGCCTCCGCGACCAGGATGTTCATATGCGCCTCTCCTGAACTCACGACTTCACGCCATTATGGCGCCAGGGCGCGCGCCCCGTCAAGGACGCCGCTCTGGCGCGCGCCGAAGCTTCACCACCGTCTCGACGTGAAACGTCTGCGGGAAGAGATCAAGCGCCACGATGGAAGAGAGGACATAGCCGTCGGCGAGCAGCCATTTCAGATCGCGAGCCAACGTCGTCGGATTGCAAGAGACATACGTGATGCGCTCAGGCGCCAGCCGCGCGAGCGCACGAACGAGCGCGCGCGAGAGTCCCGCGCGCGGAGGATCGAGGACGACAAGATCCACCGGGCCCATCGCTCCACCCTGCCGCACGAGCCATGCCTCAACGCGCTCCGCCACGAAGCGGCAGTTCCGAAGGCCATTGTGCCGGGCATTCCGGCGGGCGAAGCGCACGGCGCGCGGATCGCTCTCCACACCGATGACCTCGGCGAAGCGCAGCGCCAGCGGCAGCGTGAAAAATCCCACGCCGCAGAAGAGGTCGAACGCGCGCTCCCCCTCCTCCCCTGCGGTGACGCGCTCGAGCAACTCGGCGAGCAGAAAGCGGTTCGCCTGAAAAAAGGTTCGCGCGTCGAACGTGTAGGTGAACCCGCCCACCGACCAGGAGACCGTCACGGGCTCGCCCAGAGGATGAACGGCGACGCGCCCGTCTTCCCCTTGAACGAGGTCGAGCGCGCGTATGTTCCCGAAGCGCTCGGGAGCCTGCTGTCGCCATCGCTGCAGCGCGGCATTCAGCTTCGGGCTGAGGAGCGGACATTCGGCGATCGCGCAGAGGTCATGCGACGCCGGTCGGTAATACCCGAGTTCGACGCGATCTCCCGAGACGCGAACCTTCACCTGCGCGCGCAGCCGATAGTGGAATTCCTCCGAGGGCACGATGGGGATGTCCTCCGACCAGAGGATGCCACCGATCCGCAAGAGTGATTCGCGAACAAATCCCACTTTGAGGCGCTGCTGCGCAGCATAGTGAAGATGTTGGAGCTGACATCCCCCGCAGGTCCCGTAGTACGGGCATGGCGGATCCCGCCGATCGGGCGAGGCCTCGATCAGCCGCACCAGACGCGCTCGCGCGAAATCGGGCCGCTCCTCGGTGATCTCTACCAGGGCGCGTTCTCCGGGCGCGACAGAGGGGACGAGCACGACCCGCCCCTCATGGCGTGCCAGTCCCTCTCCCCCGTAGACCACGCGCTCGATGGTGACCTCGATCACCACTCGACATATGCCTGGACCAGCGCCGGTTCTTCTCGAACGCTCACACAGCGGATCACGAGATCGGGGAATCGTTCCCGATTCCTCTCCCACTCGTCTCGGAGAGCAGGATGCCGGAACGCCGAAGCGCCGAGAAACAGCGCCAGCACCGCGCACCTCCATCCTCGCCGTCCCGCGAGGCGCGACATGCTCCTCCCTCCCGTGACCCCTCCATCCGGAGCTCACCGAGATGGACTACCGGCGCGATACGTGGCCGCGAGGCGCTCCAACCGCTGCTGGATCTCCGCCTCCGCGATCCACCGCCCGCGCACCATCACGCCCGCCAAGTGCTTCAAATGCCCCAGATCAGATAGCGGATTCCCTTTGACCAGAATCAGATCCGCGCGCGCGCCGACTTCAATCGTCCCGAACCGATCCTTGTGCCGAAAATACTCACCCACGTTGCGCGTCGCCGTCTGCAGGATCTCATAGGGCGTCAGCCCGCACTCTAGCATCACAGGGATCTCCCGGTGAATGGAGAAACCGGGGACGCTGAATTGCTGCGGGGCATCGGTTCCGAAGAGGATGCGCACCCCCCCGCGATGCAACGCGCGCAGGATCTCCTTTCGATTCGCGGCGATCCGCTCGGCCCGCTTCCGATCGTATTGGGGATCGCTCAGGCGCGCGCGATGCGCCCGGGTCCAGCTCTCGACCACCTGCGGGGGCATGTAGCGCAGCTCCGGGTAGGCGAGCAGCGTCTCCAGATCGCGCGCTCCGATCAAGACCTCCCAGAGCGCCATCGTCGGGACGACCCATGCGCCAGCCTCCCGCGTCCGCCGCACGATGTCCTCGAGCTTCGCGCGATCGAGCGGCCCTTTATCCCCCTCCAGGTACTCGATGTACCCATCCAGGTGATCAATCGTCTCTTGGCCCATCTCGAGCGCGTGAACGATCCCCACGGCCGCCGGGACATGCCCGACCCAGCGCATGCCCACTTCCTTGGCCGTCCGCGCCATGGCGTCGTATTCCTCGCGCGTGAGCCCGGGATGAATCTTCAGCAAATCCCAGCCCTGCTGCTTTTGCTCGCGAACGCGCGCGATGGCCTCCTCCGGGGAATTGATCGAAGCATCGCTGAAACTCGGCCCGGCCAGATAGAGCGTGGGCGAGAGGATCTCCCCACGATTCGCCCGCTCGCGTAATTCCAGCTGGCCGGGCGCGCCGAGCATCCCCCGCACCGTCGTGACGCCATTGGAGAGATAGAGGAACAGGATGGCTTCCAGGTATTCTCGCGGGGCTTGCGGCGGAGGAATGTGCCCGTGCATCTCCCCCAGGCCCGGAAGCAGATAATATCCCCGCCCTTCGATCCGCACCGCCCCTTCGGGCACGTTCACCCGCGCGCTCGGACCGATCTCCACAATCCGGTCCCCTCGCACGAGGACGGTGTGATCCTCCAGGATGCGCTCGGCGGTCATCGGGATGACGTTCACGTGAAGGAACGCGACCTCGGTCGCACTCGGCGATCGTGCACTCCTCGCGCCGAAGGTGGACCCGATCAGGAGGCTTCCCGTCAGAGCGATGAGCGTCCATCGAATTCTCATCTCGCCACCCCCTCCCGGCCAATATGCGACGCCAATAGTATCACGATTCTTCGTGGTGGGGAATCCTCGGGCACGGCCTTCGCGCGCGCCTCAGGAGCCGGACGCGCGGCGCGCGAACCAGAGGCCCCGAGCGCGCCCGGCATTCAAGACGAAGCCCACGACGCGCCCCCCCGAATCCCGGCGGAACGCGTAGTGCAAACCGGTGAGACTCAGGAAATCATCCTCGCCAAGAGACAGAAGCGGGTACGCCGGAATCCCCGGCGCGCGCACGATCAAGGCATTCCCCTCGCGCGCGATCGTATAGCGGACCTCCAGCTCTTCGCTCTCATACGTCCCCGCGTACTCCAGCAGGCGCTCGGGCGAAAGCGTCACCGGCTCCACCCTCTCGTAAGCCTCTTCCGGACGCCCCGGACGGAGGACCCGGAGTCGAGCGGGGACTCCCGCACCTCCTGCCTCGAAGACCAGTTCCGCCGAGAACGGCGCCTCGACGAGATGAAAGCGGTTCTTCTCGACCGGCCGCAATTCCCACTGCGATCCCCATGCCTCCAGAGATAACGTGGCGCCCCGCGAGAGGAGGCGAAGGACGGTGCGCGTCTTCGGATTCCGATAGATCCCCACGCGAGCCGCGCGTTCCTCCTCTGAGAGTGCGACGTTCGCAGCAGGCGCGGGCTCCGGGAAGACCGACGCCAAGTAGAGATCGGCCACCTGACGCGCGAGCCGTGTCGGATCCGCCGCACTCACATTGCAGAGACAGATCACCGAGAAGCGCTGCTCGGGAACGCGCAGGAACTCGGCGCGATACCCCGCCCAGGAGCCCCCGTGCCGGATCACCGTCAAGCCGCGATACGTCTCCACGATCAGGCCCGCCGCATACCGGAGCGTCTCGCCACTGGTGAGCTGACCAGGCATGAGCAGGCGACGAATCAACTCCAGTCCTCCCACCCTCGGGTGATAGAAGTTCTGATCCCAGAGCGCCAGATCCTCCACCGTCGTCATCAGCGCGCCGTCCCCCGTCTGCTCGAACTGGGACATGTTGATGCGGAATCCTCCGCCCGGGACCGGCGCATATCCAGTCGCTCGGCGCGGGACGATGCGCGTGTGATCGTCCTGAAACTGCGTGCTCGTCATCCCGAGCGGACGGAAGATGTGCTCCTCAGCGAATTCGCGGAGCGACTTGCCACTCGCGCGCTTCACGATGACCGAGAGCAAGAAGTAGCCAGAGTTGCTGTAGAGATAGTCCTCGCCGGGAGGGAAATTGAGCCCCTTCTGCCGCACGATCAGTCGAAGCGCATCCTCCTCGGTCGTGACACCATCGAAACGAATGCCCGCTAGGGCCATGAGCGTGAGATAGTCGCGAAGACCGCTCGTATGGTGAAGCAGATGACGAAGCGTGATCGGACGCCCGTAGTCCGGCAGCTCCGGCACGAACCGCCGGACGTCATCATCGAGCGAGAGCTTCCCCTGCTGCTCCAAAAGAAGCAGGCTCGCCGCCGTGAATTGCTTCGAGGTGGAAGCGATGTCGAAGACCGTGCGCGGCGTGATCGGAATCCCGTGCTCGAGATTGGCCATCCCATAGCCGCGTGCGTAGACGAGCCGGCCGTTCTGGATGATCCCCACCGCGCATCCGGGTGAATCCGGCCGGTCCCAGACGGCGAACAACCGGTCCACCTGCGCCTGAAGCGCCTTCGGATCCTCCTCAACGGGCGCGATCCTCTCCTCACCGGTCAAACATTCGCCCGCCTCGCCCCTCACCAGCAGCCCCATCCCGATCACTCCGACGATCCACGCCTTCCGCCACCGTCTTCGGGGAATCCCGAGAGCGCCCGGCCACTGCCGCGTCCCCCGCATCTTCTCCTCCGGATCAGCAGAAGAGGCGCCGAAGACCCGCAAATCTTGCACGCATCCGAACGCAGGACATTATACGCGACCGCGCGTCTCGAACCAATTCGTTGAGCGGGAAGAAGCGCGGAGACATGACATCTCGCAGCGAGGCCTCATCCCAGGCCATCAGGAGAACAGGGGCGGCGACATTGGAATCCTGAGCGCGCGAAGATCACCTTGCCGATCTGCGGGCACAGAAGGCGGGAGCTCCCGCTACCGGAACTCCCGCCTCGCGCTCAGAAGATGAACTTCAGGCCGAACTGGATCTGCCGGTTCAGCGTCGTCGTCGCATTCACCCGACCGAAGGCCGAAGATGCCCGGTTCCGCTCCGGGATCCCGAAATTCGCGTGATTCGCCGCATTGAAGAACTCCGCGCGGAACTGAAGCCGGCGTTCTTCCCCGAGGCGGAAATTCTTGAACAGCCCCAGATCGAGATTGTTGATCCCATCGGCGATGAGGATATTGCGCCCCGCGTTCCCGTAGGCGAACACCCCCGGCGGCAGCACGTCAGAGAAGGCATCGGTATTGAACCACCGATCGGGCGTGGGCTTCTTCACCCTCGGATCCCCCACGACGAAGGGGCGATTCTCCCCTCCCGTATTGGAGATGTCCCGCGTCGTGATCACGGTGAACGGCCGCCCGGATTGGAGCGTGAGGATTCCGGTCACCTGCCATCCGCCGAGGAGATGATCGAGGATCGGGTGCGCCGCCGAGAGCCAGCGTCGGCCTCGCCCCACGGGGAGCTCGTACACGAAGCTCGTGACGAAGCGATGGCGCGCATCGAACTCCGAGAGCCCCCGCTCGGCGCGCAGATTCCGGGGATTTTGAACGCCGGCTTCACCAACGCCCGAGGTCGAAGGCGGCGCCCCGAGGTCAATGGATTTCGAGAACGTCCACGAGGCCAGCAGCGAGAGGCCTTGAGCGAAGCGACGCTCGACGCGCACCGAGAGCCCATGATAGTTGGACGTCCCTACAGCATCTCGCCAGAAGACGTTGCTCCACTGCGGCCAGGGCCGACGCGGCTGAATGGGGCCAGGACCCGGCTCCGGCTGGTTGATGTCGAAGAGCAAGGGCAAGTGCGTTCCCTTCGACCCCAGATAGGTCACCTCGACGAGCAGATCGGCCGTCACCTCGCGTTGAATCCCCAGGCTCCACTGCTGAACATAGGCCGAGGGGAAATCGGGATTGATCCCATGTGGCGTGAATCCTCCACCTGCCACCCCCGAGGGGAAGGGCCGCTCCCACGTCGCCACGACGCGCGTCGTCGTATTGGTGAAGGTCTGGCGAATGCGGAACGGGATCCCTCGGTACATCTGCGAGAGCCCATTGCCGGCCACAATCTGATTGTAGAAGATCCCATAGCCGCCGCGGATCACCGTGCGATTATCGCCGAAGAGGCGATAGGCGAACCCGAAACGCGGCGCGAAGTTATTCTTGTCCAAGCGCCAGAGCCGACGCCCGAGCGGCGAGCGCCCCACGGTGATGAGGTTCCCATTGGCGTCCACGCCGATCAGACGACCGTCGGCGACGGGGACCAGTCCGGTCTTCGGATCGAAGCTCGACATCTTGTTGACGCGCTCGAGCTCAGGGAAATTCAGCTCGTACCGCAGGCCGATGTTCAGCGTCAGCTTCGGCGAGACCTTCCAATCATCCTGCACGTAAAAGCCCGCCTGCGTCGTATACGTGTTGGAGAACGGCTCACCCGGAGCGCGCGAGGTCGAGCGCAACAGCCCCAGCAGGAAATCGGCGAAGGCGTGCCCAGTGAATTGCCCGTTGAACAGGAAATCGCCGCGACCGAACTGCGTGAAGAAGGAGTTGAAGATGAACCGCTTCACATCGGCCCCGGCCTTCAGCGTGTGATCGCCACCGGTATAGGTCACGCTGTCGGCGATGTGGTAGGTATTCGTTCGTCGCCCCTGCGGGAGATTGGTCGGCCCTCCGATCGTGGCGAAGCCCGAGACGCGCACCTGCGGCAAGCCCGTGTTGAAGAACTCCGGACCGGCGAGCCCATCCGGGCCGCCCTGTGGGAGGCCGAGCTTCTGCACCATGTTCCCCAACCGCATGTCCTCGTGGAACCGATTCGTGCGCATTCGGTTGTACCCGATGCGAAATTCGTTCAAGAAGCGAGGCGAGAAGACGTGCGTGTCCACAATGGCGATGTGCTGCGTCCGCTCCGGCTCCGTGCACCCGAATCCCGGGATCACGCGATTGCCGCAGAGGGGATTCGATGGCTCGAAGTTCTTCCGCTGCATGAATTGATAGCTCGCGAAGAAGCTGTTCGCCTCGGAGAACTTGTGATCCACGCGAACGGAGAATTGGTTCTGATCCTGAGTCCGAACGGAATTGAACGCATAGTTATTGGCCAGCCCCGGCTGATTCGGCAGCGGCCAGAACTCCAGCAAGGCGCGGCTGATGCGATGGATGCGATCCTCGGGGATCCGATTGCCGGGGAAGGGCTGCCCCGTCTGAGGATCGCGAATCGAGGTCGCGATCTCGGAGAAGTCTCCGCGCCGCATCTTCTCCGTCGGAACCGTCGCCAGTCGAGCGACGCCCTCGGTCAAGCGCAAGCCCTCATAGGTGACGAAGAAGAACGCGCGATCGCGGACGATCGGCCCCCCGGCCGAGAAGCCAAACTGATGGCGCTTCAACTCCGGCTTCGGCCCGCGCAGGAAGAAGTTGCGCGCATCCAGATTGTCATTGCGCAGGAACTCGAAGACCGTGCCATGGAATTCATTGGTCCCGGATTTCGTCGTGATGATGATCTGTCCGCCCGAATGCCGACCATATTCGGCGCTGTAGATCCCCGTCAGCACCTTGAACTCGCGAATCCCATCCACCGAGGGCCGGTGCGTCGGCTGCATCGTGGTCTCGTCGTTATTGTCAATGCCATCGAGCAGGAAGTAGTTGTTGACCTCCGGATTCCCCGCGACGTTGAAGCCGCCGCGAAATCCGAGCGTCGAGCCCTGAGGGGGATTGAAGACGTTGGGCGCCAATTGGGCGAGTTGCCAGAACTCGCGCCCGTTCAAGGGAAGCTCCTTCACTTTCTGCTCGTCAATGACGTTCCCCACCATCGCGTTCTCCGATTGCACGAGCGGCGCTCCGGCCGTCACGACGATGCGCTCCTCCAGCTCGCCCACCGCCAGCGTGAAGTCCAGGCGCGCCTCCTGCCCCACCTGCAGGACGATCCCCTCGCGGACTTCGGTCTTGAATCCCGTCGCTTGGGCCGTGACGGAATACGAATCCGCCGGAAGCTGCGTGACCACGTAATCGCCCGATTCGTTCGTCACCGTCGTTCGGACCCACCCCTTGTTCACATTCCGAACCGTGATCGTCGCCCCGGGGATGACCGCTCCCGATTGGTCTCGCACGGTCCCCCGAAGCGTCGCCGTGAAGCTCTGCGCGCTCGCGGACGGGAACCATACTCCCACCAGGCAGAGCGCCAGGAGCACTCCGATGTTTCTCATGGCCTTCCTCACCTCCTTAGCTTGGGATGCTGCGGGGCCTTTAATACCACGGATGGTCGTCCGATGTCAAGGCGCCTGGGGAGCGCGCAGCACTTGACAGGTGTAACTCTTGCCCGAGCCAGAGCGTACTCGTATGATGAAGTCGCCACGTGCGAAGGGGCGTGAGGTGATGACGAAGAGAGGGTTGACGTTCACAAGGGAGGGAGGATCGAGCCTCCCGCGGGAGAGCCGTCGAGCGACGCGGAAACGCCTCGTGCTGCTCGGTCTCTGCGCGGGAGCGCTCCTGGCTCTGGGGGGGTGCCGAAGCCAATCTCCGGCCTCGAGTGCGCACAACTCATCCGAAGGTGACTCGACATCACCGAAGCAAGTGCAGACGGCGCGCGTCGTCACGCGGCCTGTGGAGGACACGGTGATGGTCGTGGGTACGCTGGCCGCGTACGATCAGGCGACACTCAAGGTGAAGGTTCCTGGGCGCCTGCAGACGATCACGGTGGATTTCGGCAGCGTCGTGCGCCGAGGGCAATTGATCGCGCGGATTGAGCCTCGCGATTACGAACTGCGCGTGGAGCAAGCGGAGGCGGCACTGGCGCAAGCGCGCGCTCGCTTGGGGCTGTCGCTGGAGGGGACGGACGATCGCGTGGATCCCGAGCAGACGGCGCTCGTCCGTCAGGCGCGCGCCGTGCTGGAGGAAGCGCGCGCCAATTACGAACGATCGGCGCGACTGCTGGAAGAGGGTATCATCCCGCGCTCCCGCTTCGACGCCGATGAAGCGGCCTATAAGGTCGCGCTCAGCCGCTATCAGGACGCCCTCGAAGAGGTGCGCAATCGTCAAGCGCTGTTGGCCCAGCGGCGCTCGGAGCTGGCATTGGCGCGACAGCAATTGGCCGACACGGCCCTCCATGCGCCCTTCGATGGCGTCGTACAGGAACGGCACACGAGCATCGGCGAATTCCTCGCCGTCGGCGCCCCGGTGGTGACGATCGTGCGCATGGATCCGTTGCGGCTGCGCGCCGAAGTTCCGGAGCGCGAGGCTCACCGCGTGCGTCCGGGACAGCGCGTGCGCGTGAGAGTGGAGGGCGATCCCGCGATCTACACCGGCCGGATCGTGCGCCTCAGCCCGACCATCGCCTTGCAAAACCGCATGCTCGTCGTCGAAGCCGAAGTGCGCAACAACGGACAGCTTCGTCCCGGCGCCTTCGCGCGCGTGGAGATCATCACAGACGAGCACCGCGCTGCGCTGGTCGCCCCTCCGGCCGCGATCGTGAGCTTCGCCGGCCTGGAGAAGGTCTTCGTCGTACAAGAGGGGAAGGCCGTCGAGAAGCGCGTGACGACCGGCCGCCGCACGGCGGAATGGGTGGAAATCCTCTCCGGGCTCGAGCCCGGAGAGGAGGTCGTCCTCAACCCGGGCAATCTCCAGCCGGGACAATCCGTCCGACCCATTCGCGGGCGGTCGTGAGGCTTGCGCGAGAGAAGCCAGGAGAGACGGCATGCAAAAACTCGCGGAGATTTGCATTCGTCGTCCCGTCTTCGCCACCAACATCATTCTGGCTCTGGTCGTCGTCGGCGCGGCGAGTTATTTCCGCCTCGGCGTGGATCGGTTCCCGTCGGTGGATCTGCCCACGGTGAGCGTGCGCACGGTCCTGCCCGGAGCATCCCCGGAAGAGGTGGAGACGCAGGTCTCGCAGCGCATTGAGGAGGCCGTCAACACCATCGAGGGCATCTACGAACTGCGCTCTATTTCCGGGCCCGGCGTCTCCGTTGTCATCGTGACGTTCAATCTGGACCGCGATATTGATGCTGCGGCCCAGGACGTGCGCGATCGCGTGGCCACGGTGTTGCGCGCTCTGCCGCGCGATGCCGAGCCCCCCATCATCTCCAAGTTCAACAACGATCTCTCCCCGGTGATGACGATCGCCCTCTCGGCCGATCGGCCGCTGCGGGAGCTGACGGAGCTGGCCGATAAGATCGTCAAGCGGCAGTTGGAGCGCTCCAGCGGTGTGGGCGAAGTGCGGCTGGTCGGCGGCTTGGAGCGCGCGATCAACATCTGGATTGATGCGCACCGGCTGGCCGCCTATCAGATCCCGATCACGGCCGTGCGCGAGGCGATCGTGCGTCAGAACGCGGACGTCCCCGGCGGGAATGTGACCGCCGGACCCCATGAGCAGACGTTGCGCACCATGGGGCGCATCACCGATCCCAAGCGTTTCGAGGATCTCGTCGTCGCGACCATCAACGGCGCGCCCATTCGCGTGCGGGACATCGGATGGGCCGAGGACGGGACGAAGGAGCAGCGTTCGCTCGCCCGACTCAATGGCGTGCCCACAGTGACGCTCGAGATCCGCCGTCAATCCGGAGCCAACACGATCGAGGTCATCGAGGGGGTCAAAGCCCGGCTCGCTCACGTTCGGGCGCAACTCCCTCCGGACGTGCGCCTGGAGGTGATCCGCGATCAATCTCGTTACATCTACGCGGCGCTTCATGAGATCAACATGCACCTGCTGGTCGGGAGTCTGCTGGCTTGCCTGGTCGTCCTCCTCTTCATGCGGAGCTGGCGCTCGACACTCATCGCCGGCGTGGCGATCCCGGCCTCAGTCATCTCAACCTTCGGGATGATGCGCGCCTTGGACTTCACGCTCAACAGCGTGACAATGCTGGCGCTCGTGCTCATGGTCGGCATCGTCATTGACGATGCCATCGTCGTGCTGGAGAACATCTTCCGCTTCGTCGAGGAGAAGAAGATGCGCCCCTTCGAGGCGGCGCGCGCGGCGACGGCCGAGATCGGCTTGGCCGTCACGGCCACTACCCTCAGTCTGGCCGTCATCTTCGTCCCCGTCTCCTTCATGTCCTCGATCTCGGGACGATTCCTCTATCAATTCGGCATCACGGCCGCGGTGGCTGTGATGGTGAGCTTGTTGGTCTCCTTCACGCTGACGCCCATGCTGAGCGCTCGCCTGCTGCGCGCCGAAGATGCCGCAGGGGGCTCCGGCGTGGCGCGATCCCGAACGGGATTCTACGCGTGGATGGAACGCGCATACCTGACGATCCTCGCCCTCGCCATGCGCCATCGCCTGCTCGTGGCGGCGGCGGCCGTGCTCGTGATGCTCGCCTGCATCCCCCTCTATCAGCTTCTCCGACAGGAATACATCCCCAGCGATGTGGATGAGGCGGAGTTCGAGATCACCGTGACGGCGCCCGAAGGCACGAGCCTCGCGGGAATGGATGAGGTCATGCGGATGATCGAGGCCGAGGTGCGCGCGACGCCGGGCGTCCGCCTCATCCTGGCGTCGGCCGGCGGTGGATTCCTCGGCAATGTCAACCAAGGGAACATCTACGTCCGTCTCGTCCCTCATGAGGAGCGTCGTTTCTCCTTGGCCCGCCTCTGGCGCGAGACGCTCAGAGGTCGTCCGCTAGACGCCTTCCGCGGGAATTACACGCAGCGCGACGTCATGCAGGAGGTGCGCCGTCGGTTGCGCAAGTATCGCGATCTGCGCATCTCGGTGCGCAACATCCCCTCATTCAACATCGGTGGGGGCAACTTCGACATTGACTTCGTTATTCGCGGCCCGGATCTGGAGCAGCTCGCGGCGTACGCCGAACGCTTGCGTCGGCGCGCCGATGAGCTGGGCATCATGGATGCGGATACGACGCTGAAGCTCGATAAGCCCGAGCTGCGCGTGGACATTGATCGAGACCGCGCGGCGGCGCTCGGCGTCTCCACCGAAGATATCGCCACGGCCTTGCGCCTGATGGTGGGCGGGGACGAGAAGGTCTCCCGCTTCCTCGATCCGGCGCTCAACGAAGATTACGATGTCCAACTCCGACTGACCGATGGCGATCGCAACGATCCGGAGACGATCTCGCGCCTGTACGTGCCGAGCCGCACGGGGGGATTGGTTCGACTCGATAATCTCGTGCGCGTGGCGCCAGCGCGCATCGCCTCGCGAATTGACCGGCTGGATCGGCAGCGGCAGGTCAGCCTGCGCGCCCAGGTCGCTCCCGGATACGGCCTGGCCGATCGCCTGCAAGCCCTGCGCGCGGCAGCCGCGCAGTTGAACATGCCTCCCGGTTATACGGTCAGCGTCGCCGGACGCGGTCGAGAGCTGGAGCGCACGTTTCGGGAATTCATCTGGGCGTTCCTGCTGTCGGTCATCTTCATGTACATGATCCTGGCCTCGCAATTCGAGAGCTGGGTGCATCCGTTCACGATCCTGCTCTCGCTGCCGCTGTCGGCTCCCTTCGCCCTGCTCTCGCTTTGGGCGACGGGCAACACACTCAATCTCTACTCGGCCCTGGGATTCCTCGTGCTCTTCGGCGTGGTCAAGAAGAACGCCATCCTCCAGATTGATCACACGAACCAATTGCGCGCGCAGGGGATGGATCGGCTCTCGGCCATCTTGCAGGCGAATCGTGATCGGTTGCGCCCCATCTTGATGACGACGCTCACACTCGTGGCCGGGATGATCCCGATGGCGATCGGGACGGGACCGGGAGCGGAGGAGCGGCGCGCCGTGGCCGTCGTCGTCATCGGCGGGCAATCGCTCTGCTTACTGCTGACGCTCATTGTCACGCCGGTAGCGTATTCGCTCCTGGATGATCTGGGGGCGACCGCCTGGTGGCGCGCTCTCGCCGAACGCGCGCGCGAGGCGACCGAACCGATGAGGCGCGCGCTCCGTGTCATCGTCAGCGGGCGGCCAGCGAGCGAACGGCCTCGCCTGATCGAAGATTCTTCGCTCGCGCGTGATCGCCGAGGGCGCGAGATCGAAGTCGGTGCTAAAAGCGGCGATTAGACGTGGTGGGCGAAACCCTGGACTCCCACCTCACACATAGGATGCGCGCCACGCCCAATACCCCCGTCTTCTGCGAAGGGGGATGGGCAGGGCTCTCAAATTCCCGCCTTGAGATGGCGGATCAGCAGAACCCACTCAGGAGGGATGAACGGCTATGAGGATCGAGATGACACGCCTGCGAAGAGTCCTCTCCGGTCTTCTCATGGGGTTATGGCTCCTGACCCCTTCGGTCTTTCCACAGACGAAGGGGAAAGTGCCGACGACCCCGGCTGCGCAAAAGCTCGACGAAGGCTATACGGCCAAGATTCGCGAGTACACGACCGAACCATTCTTCCTGACCGAGTTGGTGGATCACCTGCCGGCCTCCGATACGGTCCCGACGCCGGAGAAAGTGCTCGGCTATGTCATCGGCGCGCCGGACAAGCTGACGTACACGAAGGACATCTACCGCTATATGCGCGAGCTGGAGAGAGCGACGCCGCGAGTGAAGGTCTTCACGATGGGCTATTCGGAGGAAGGGCGGGAGATGATCCTGGTCGTCGTCTCCGATGAAGCGAATATGCGGCGACTGGATCGGTACAAAGAGATCACCGCCCGACTCGCCGATCCGCGCGCGATCACCGAGGACGAGGCCAAACGGCTGGTCGCCGAAGGGCTCCCCATGTATTGGGCGACAGGGGCGATCCATTCGCCGGAGACCGGCGCGCCCGAGATGCTCATGGAGCTGGCCTACCGGCTGGCCGTCGAGGAGACCCCCTTCATTCAAGAGATTCGAAAGAACCTGATCGTGCTCATCACGCCCGTCGTCGAGGTGGATGGACGCGATCGCCAGGTGGATCTCTACAACTACCGCAAGGCGAACCCTAATAAGCCCGCGCCCAACCTGATCTACTGGGGCAAGTACGTAGCGCACGACAACAATCGCGACATGATGTCGCTGTCGCTCGCCCTCAGCCGACACATGATGCGGACCTTCCTCGAATGGCATCCGCAAGTGCTGCATGACCTGCATGAATCGGTCCCCTTCCTCTACACCTCGACGGGCACGGGTCCGTATAACGCGTGGATTGATCCGATCCTCGTCAATGAGTGGCACCTTCTGGCCTATCATGAGATCGAGGAGATGACCAAGCGGGGCGTGCCCGGCGTGTGGACCCACGGATTTTACGACGGATGGGCGCCCAACTACATGTTCTACGTCGCCAACGGGCACAACGCGATCGGGCGGTTCTACGAGACATTCGGGGGGCGCGGAGCGGACACCAGCGAACGCACGGTCCCGCCCGCGCAAACGACGCGCACCTGGTATCGGCCAAATCCCCCGCTGCCTCGCGTGCGGTGGTCGCTGCGCAACAACATCAATCTGCAGCAGAGCGCGCTCCTGTTCGCCATGAATTTCGTGGCGAGGAACAAAGAGCGATTCCTGCATAATTTCTACCTCAAGAGCAAGCGCTCCGTGCTCAAGGCGACGACCGAAGGTCCAGCCGCTTGGGTCATTCCGGCCGACGATCCGCGTCCGGTCGAATGCGCCGAATTGGTCAATCTCCTGCGCCTTCAGGGCGTCGAAGTGCACACGGCCGATCGCGACATCGAGGTGACGGTGAAGGAAGGGCGAGAGGAGAAGAAGGTCACCTTCCCCGCCGGCAGCTACATCATCCGCATGGATCAGCCCTACAGCCGCATGGCCGACATGTTACTCGACACGCAGTATTACAACCCGAACGATCCGCGTCCATACGATGACACGGGATGGTCGCTCGGCGCGTTGAAGAACGTTCGGACCGTGCGCGTGACGGATCCGGCGATCTTGAAAGCCCCGATGACGCTCTTGACGACCGATGCGAAAGTCCGAGGTCGGATTGTGGGATCAACGGCGACGGCCGGCTATCTCATCAATCACAACACGGACAACACGCTCGCGACATTCCGCTTCCGGCTGAGGGATGTGAAGATGCTCGCGGCCGAGGAGCCATTCCGCGCAGGTGACCGCGCGTTCAATGCCGGGTCGTTCATCATCCCCACAGAGGGGAATCCACCGGACCTGCGCGCCCGGCTCGAACGCGCGGCCGCGGATCTGGGACTCACGATCTACGCCGTCGAGGAGCTGCCGAAAGTCCCCACGCACGAGATCGCCGTCCCGCGCATCGCGCTCGTGCACACGTGGACGAACACGCAGAACGAGGGATGGTTCCGCCTCGCCTTCGATCGCCTGCAGATCCCCTACGACTACATCTCCGTACACGTCCTGCGCGAGACGCCCGATCTGCGCGCCAAGTACGATGTGATCATCCTGGGGCCGACGCCGGGCAGCGCGCAGACGATCGTCAATGGCATCCCCAAGCGCGGCGATCCCATCCCGTGGAAGAAGAGCGAGCTGACGCCGAACATCGGGACGTCGCCCGATCAAACCGATGATATCCGCGGGGGGATCGAACTGGAGGGCATGGTCAATCTGAAGCGCTTCATCGAGCAGGGCGGGCTCTTCATCACGATCGGGAGCAATGCGGCAGTCCCCATTGACTACGGGCTGATCCAAGGGGTGTCCATTGTGCCCACGCGCGAGCTGCAGGCGCGCGGCGGCGTCTACCGCGCCGTCTTCGCCGACAAGCGGAGCCCGATCGCTTATGGCTACGGCGACCAGTTGGCCGTCTACTTCAATCAAGCGCCAGTATTTCAAGTGAGCATGACCGGTGGTCTTGGAGGCGGCGCCTTCGGCGCGCAGCAGCAACAGCCAGCCGGACGACCGAGCGGACGCGGCTCGCTCACCGATCCCGATATTCCGCAGGGGCGTCCATATGTGCCCCCTCCGCCACCGCGTCCGGCCGGAGAATCGGGGCTCCCGGAGGAGGTGAGCGAATTCGTGCGCGCGCTTCTCCCGCCACCGGAGGAGAGGCCGCGCGTTGTGCTGCGCTTCGCCGAAGAGCGCGATCTCC
>BEHM01000044.1 GCA_002923315.1 bacterium HR10 | reverse complement strand
GAAGTCCGCATTGGCACCCACTCCGTAAGACGTTCAGGGCACGATCCCTTGTTCGCGCAGCAGTTGACGCGCGAGCGTGACGGGAACGGCCAGATTGGAAGCCGAGAATTCCCGCAGCACGGCATAGTTGATGCCGATGACGACGCCATGCCGATTGAAGAGGGGGCCGCCGGAGCCGCCAGTCGTCGTCGCTGCATCATGAACGATGCGTCCCGGCAGGCGCGCACTCACATGCCCTTGGGTCACCATGGGCCGGATCAGGCCGCGCGCCGCCAGTTCGCGCGTCACCTCAGGAATCCGCATGGCCGTCGCCGTGATGATCTGGCGCGCCACGCTCTCATCCAACCGGGCCAGCAAAGCCTCGATGCCGGCCGGATACCCGAGCAAAATGACCGACTGCCCGACCTCCACCTTCACGTCCTCGGTGGCCAGTGGCGGAATCGGCAAGTTCACATCTATGCGCCCCAGCCGACACAGCGCCAGGTCATACTCCTCAGAGACGCGCGCGACCTCCAATGGCACCGGGGCCGAAATCGTCGGGAAGTAGGCGTTCAGAGCCAACAGCCGAGGCCGAAACCCCATACCGATGATTTGCTCCGCCGCCTCGTTCTGCCACCAGGGGCGCGCCACATGCAAATTCGTCAGGAGATACCCACGCGCCACGAGGAATCCCGTCCCGATGACCGTCTCCTCCACCGGTGGGCCATTCCCTTCCGTCGTCACCTGGAACCGCTCCTCCCCGTGCGTGATCGCAATCCCCCCTTCGGTCGCTTCAGCATACCGCAGGATCTTTCCCGTCCCCTGCTCGACGAATCCGTAAGTCGCCTCGATCAAGCTCACGCTCGGGCCATACGTGTTGGAGATGCGCCCGGCCATAGTCAGCTCCCCCTCCACGTTCGAAGCGAGCCAATCCACCTTTCGCTTGAGCTCTCCCATCTGCTCAGTCAATACCGAGAGCGTGCGCTCCTGCTGCTGCAGCCGCTCGGTCACCTCCCCCATCCCCACGCGCAAGGAGTACTCGTTGACCACAAACCAGATCAGGAGCACAAGTCCGAGGAGACCAGCCGCGACGATCACCGCCTTCTTTCGCATGACCCGATCGCGTTCACGCGAGAACCATCGGCGTAATTCCCGCTCCGCCTGCTCCAGATGCAGCGCTCTCCTCAAGTGCGACCACCGTTCACGGCGGGCGCGGAATTCGAGCTGCGCGGGGATGCCTTCGAAGACGATCTGATCCCCGTCCTGAAGAAGCGCCTCTCCCTCCACCAGATGACGATTCACCATGACCGCGGCAGGGCGACGCAGCGGCGTGAGGACGTAGCCGCGCTCGGTTCGGGCGATCGCCACAAGCGCCGAATCTGAGGGGAAGGCCTCACCAGAGCCGATCTCCAAACGACCGCCGTCCACCACACCAATATGGACAACTTGGTCGCCAAGCTCAATGACCCGTTCCTCTCGCTCCTCCCGGATGACGAGGAAGACGGCACCGGACGTGCTCCGCTGCCCCATCATAGCGCTCATCGCCTCGACGAACATTATACCCGTCCGAAATCGGACGCGGCCAGAGCGCATTCGATCAGGGGACCGACGTCCTCAGGAAACAGATCTGGGGGGACACACCGTTCGGCCCATGAGGAGATGCGATGTCCGAGGGCCGATCCACAGCCCCTCCCCTCGCTCGCGGAGGAGAGGGGCGTTCGCTCAAGCGGTCAAATCTTGAAGTCCACTTTCACCAAACGACGCTCAGATGCCTGACGACCTCCGACGGTGGCGGGCTCAAATTGGACGCGGCGCACCGCCTCGATCGCCGCTTCATCCAGCCCATGCCCGAGCCCTTTGACGACTCTCACAACACGCGCGCGCTTGTCATAACAGAAGAGGACGGAGAGGATCACGCTCCCTTGCACTCGATTCCTCACCGCATCCTCGGTCGGACGGACGGGCGCGACCCGACTGACGCGCGGGACCTTCCCCAAGTCCTCCACCGGCGCCGCCGGATCATCCGATTTCTTGAGCAGATCAATGATCTCCTCGATCTGCACGCGGTCCTGAGCCTGCGGCGCTTGCTGCAGATACACGCCCAGTTCCGTGATGGCCGCTTCATTGTCCACCCCGATCAGAGCGAGCCCCAGAGCCTTCTGGGCGAGCGGATACGTGCCACGCTGCTCGATGGCCTTGCGATAAGCCGAAACAGCATCGCTCCAGGTCACGCCAGATGCCGCCGCATCCCCCCCTTCGACCAGCGCCTGCTCGATGGCCATGCCGAGATTGAAATAGACCTCCGGCCCCTCGGGTCGCTGCTCGATGGCCTTCCGGAAATGACGAATCGCGTCCGCGAACCGCCGCTGCCCATAGAAGATGACGCCCAGGACATTGAAGGCGTCGGGATAATTCCCCCCTCGCTGCTCGATGGCCGTCTGCAACTCTCGTACGGCCGAATCCGCCTCGCGCTTGCGGAAGTAGATCATCCCCAACCCAAAGTGGGCCTCAGGATACGTCTCATTCTTGAGCTTAAGAGCAGTGCGCAACGACGCCTCCGCCTGCACATAATCGGCGAGGCGATAGTAACTCATGCCCAGGAAATAGTGGGCCTCAGCCAAATCCGGCTTCTTCGCAATCGCCTGCCGGAGCGCCTCAATGGCCCCCGGATAGTTCTGCTGATAAAAGAGGACGCGACCGCGCTGCAGGTCCTGCTCGGCCGTCGTCGCCTCCTGCGAAGCGCTCACCATAGGTCCGCGCCCCACCGCGATGGTCAGAAGAAAAAGAAAGACCCCTCTCTCCCATTGTCTCATGCCCGACATAGCTTCCTCCCTTCATCACGTCATCAATCCCTGTGATATCGCGCACATTCTATCAAAGCTCCCCGCTGGCGCAAAGGCCAAAGCGGATCGAGCGGTGATTCCCCTCGATCCGCTCGCGCCGTCAATTCATCCCCTCACCTCATCGCGCATCAGGCGATGAAACCCCTCGATGAGCCCCATCTGGAAGTAGACGATCATGATCACCTCCGAATCCCCGAAGTTATAGTGCACGAGCGAGCTGGCCAAGAACCCGAGCGTCCCCCCGAACGTTCCCACGTAGATCCCCGCGATCGTCGGATCCCGATTCACAGCCTCGGACCGCAATCCGCGCCGGAGGAGTCGCAGGTAGCGAGCGAACCACCAGCACCAACACAGAAGCGCCGGAAAGCCGCGCTCCAGAGCGATCTGCAGCGGGCTCGAATGCATATGCCCGAGAGGCAACCGCCCCCCCTGAAACATCCCCCACTCCCGCCAGCGCGCCTTGAGGCTGTCCATCCCGATGCCGAGGAACCAATGCTTCGGGCGACGGAGCAACACCTGCACGCCCTCCTGCCACACCGTGAGGCGATAGGCCGTGCTCGGTTCCCGAGCCGAGAGCAGAGGAATGGACCGCACCCGCTGCAAGAACCGCGCGCCCACGGGCGCCGCGAGCACCAAGGCGAGGACCACGATCAACAGGGCCTTCTTCCCCCACCGATGGACCAGCATGACGCATGCGGAGAGCGCGAAGGCTCCCCACACGGCGCGCGTGACCGTGAGCACGATCACGGAGGTCATGGCGCCGATCCCGAGCAGCGCCAGGCCCCCCCGCAGGCTCCGCTTCTCCGGCAACGTGAGGAACAGCCCGAGTAACAGCGAGGCGAGCAGTTGCATGACCTCGGCATAGGTGAAGTAATTCCATCCGTAAAACCCGGACGCGCGAAAATTCTTCCAGGGCTCGGCGCGGCGAATGCGCAGCGGATTCTCCGGCGACGCCTCCCGAGGGACGATGATCTCGCGATGCATATAGATCTCCGGCCGAAAGACGAAGAGTCGCAGCCGCTCCCCACGTTTCGCAGCGACGATGGCCGCCAGCTCTTCACGCGAACGAATCGTCCGCCCCTCCACGCTCAAGAGAACGTCACCGGGCCCGACCCCCGCGTGATGGAGCGGACTCGCCTCGTCAATCTCCACAAGCTGCAGACCTCGCCCCACGGATTTTTGCCAGAAGACATAGCCCACGCTGACGAAACTCGAGAGGACGAGGATGAGCGCCCAGCGCTTCCCCCACTCCCGATTCGGAAGGTTCTGGGCCACGAGGAAGACGATGAGGAAGAGTCCGACACTCCGCACTTTCACGAAGCTCAACGCCGGTTCATAGGAGAAGATCGCCGCCAGCAGACTCCACCACACGAAGACGAGGATCGGGAGATCAAGCACCATCGGCTGATAGTCGAGGGAACGTCGGATCACTATCCGGACCATCCACAGCACCACACCGAGCAGAAACGCCCCTTGTGTCGCCGCGATCGAATGCGGTGCCATGAGCGCGAAGAGCGTCACGCTCGCGATGATCCCCCGATCGAGGTATGCGAGTGCCGTGGAGGAGGGTGCTGGAGAAGATCGCGCCTCATCCATCATCGAAACCACTGGAGCCAAATGTAGATGCTCGCCAAGATCAGATACACCATCCACGCACCGGCGAGAAGGATCGCGCCGACGCGACCGGGGCGAACCGATTCAGGCAGTCGCGTGGGGAGCCAGCGGTAGGTGAGCACCAGGAGAGCACCGGTGAAGATGACCGTTCCGAGAAATCCCAACAAGGCCGTCAGAAGGATCAGCGCGGCTGGACTCGCCGCATGCATGGTGAGAATCGTGATCACCGTCAATCCCGTCGCGATCCCATAGTACCACGTGCGCGGGTGATACCGCCGGGCCTTCGGGAAATACGAGAGCACGAAATCCGTATGCACGCGGCTCGTCGCATCGAGCGTCGTCATCCAGGTATCGCCCAGAAAGGCGACCGCGACGAGCGCGAAGAGGACCTTCCCGGCCTGCCCCCAACTGACTTCGAAAAAGCGCATCTGATGCACGACCAGCTCCCACTCATCCGGGACCAATCCCTGCGGATACAGGAGGGCGAAGGCCAGAAGGCACGTCAACATCGTCGTCAGCGCATTCCCGATGATCCCGATGAGGCTGTCCACGCACACATAGAGTCGCCATTGCCGCCACCGCTCGCGCAATCGCGATGTCGCTTCGGGCACGTATCCGGCGAGCGGGATCACCTCCGGCTTCCCCGTCAGCGGGCTGGTGATGCGACCGAGATAGGCCGCCATTCCCGCCCCCTTCTCCCGAAGCCAGTAGGAGTAGAAGAGCGTCCAAAATCCCCCTAAACCGGCGAAGGTGATCGCTGTCAGCAGCGGCGTCGCATCGCGCGCCTCCCACGGACGTGGCAACTCCGCAAACGGGGGGAATCGCGGGCGCAGGAATCCCTTCACGAACTCAGGCACGGCCGCTCGGACGACCGGTTGCGCGCACGCGATGACCAGGCCGACGACGGTGATCACGGCAATCCCCAACATGAAGCGCTCGATCAACCGATAGGCCGTGGGGCTCATGAGCAAAGCCGGGAAGAGAATGAGAACCGTGAGCCAGGACCAGAGCAATGTCTTCTCCGCCTGGCTCCACCCTGCGGGGAAATCCCACAACGCCGCCAGCCCCGTGCTCCCCGCCGTGACGAAAGCGCCGAACCACAAAAAATGCACCGTCATCAGCAGCCAGAGTCCCAGGGCGAACCATCGGTTCAGACGGATGAACCCCTGCCAGATGCTCTCACCCGTCAGCAGCGTATAGCGACCGATGGCATAGTTGAGGGGAAACTGCAGCAGACAAGCCGGCAGGAGCAGGAAGAGGAAAGCCCCTCCATATTTGGCGACCAGGCGCGGCCACCAGATCAATTCCCCGCTCCCCTGCGCGAGCGCCATCCAGATGACCCCTGGACCGAGCATCGCCCTCCATCCCGGGAAGGATGGCAGAGGCCGCTCGCTCCAAGCCGGCAACTCTCCTCGCCGCGCTGAGAGAACCGACCCCGCCGCCTCACTCATCGGCTCAGGCCCTCACGCATCGCGCGAATGGATCCCCCATGTGATCTCAGGAGCTGACCGATCCCGCGCGCCTCGGGACGAAAGGCAGCGAGCAGACCTCGGCCTCCACGCTCGCCTCCTTCGTCCTCACGATCAAGCGCGTCCCCAGATCCGCCCACGCGCATTTGGCATATCCGAGCGCGATATTCGCTCGCAATGAGAAGGAGAACACCGCGCTCGTGATGCGCCCCACTTCGATGTCCTCCGCAAGAAGACGGTCCTCCCGCTCGGGAAGCCGATCGCCCTCAAGTCGAAGCCCCACGAGCTTGCGATTAATGTGCCCCCGATACCGAATCATGGCGATCGTCTCCTGGCCGATGTAGCAGCCTTTTGTGAAGCTGATCGCCGATTCCAACCCCGCCTCCAGTGGGATCGTCGTCTCATCCACATCAAAGCCGTACCACGGAATCCCCGCCTCTAACCGCAGCACCGAGAGAGCGCGGAATCCCACGGCGCGCAGACCGAAGGCCTCCCCCACGCGCCAAAGGGCGCGCCACATCACCGGACCCGCGGCGCGATCCATGAAGATGTCGTATCCTTCCTCCCCCGTATGGCTCGCGCACGCGATCCAGACGCTCGAAGGGGTCATCACTTCGGCGATCCCCTCCTGAGCGAGGACGTGTTTGATCGAATGCGCGGCGATCTCCCCCTCGCGCTCGACAGTGACGTCCCCACCGAGAACCGCGGCGAGCAACCGACGTGCCCGCGGCCCCTGAAGCGAGAGCGCGAGGAGCGTATCTCGCACGTCCACGATCTCCACGCGCAAGGCCATCTTGTACTCCTGCAACGTTCGCAGCGTCTTCTCCGCCGCGCGCGGCTCCACATCCAGCAGGTACTCATGACCCAGATTGTACGCGCGCAGAAGGCCGATCACCCGCCCCTTATTCGTCAAGAGCGTGGCGGGGACGCCGACGCCAACCGGGAGATTGGCGATGTCGTTCGAGAGCATACTCTGCAAAAAGCGCGCGCCCTCCCGGCCGCGCACGACGATGCGCCCGCGCGCCGTGAGGTCCAGCACCCCCACGGCTTCACGAACGGCCCGATGCTCCTCTTCGACCGTCGAATACACGGAGGGAATGAGCCACCCGGCCTCCTCCTGGAATTGCGCCCCGAGTGCTTCTTCCCACGCGGAGAATGGCGTGCGCATGATCCTCCCTCCCTCACGGAGCGATGACATGGAGAGCGCGCGGCACGATCCCGATCGTCACCGGCGTCTCCTGCACATATCCCCCATCGGCGAAGAGCGCCAGCGGCTCCGCCGATGCCAACTCCATCAGATGTCGCGCGCTCCGGCTCACGGCCATCTCCAGATCGCGAACGTCCGCTGCAAGAGCACCCACACGTGCGCAGCGAATCGGCCCGCCCGCCCTCGCCCCACCTGCGGATTCACGACCAAACACGCGCGCATGAGTTCTCAAACATACCAAACGGGAATCCGCTCGACAATCCGCCCATGAGAACGGGGGATGCGTGCCGCTCGCCATCAACACGGCCAAACACCCACCTGGCGCTGAGGACAAGCGTCACCCTCTTCGCCCCGCTCTCGGCACGCTCTCAGGTTGACCGTACAATGGCTTGTCCCATCCTGAAGAGGGGATGGCTCGCCGGAGATGAGAACGAGGCTTCAGCTCACCGTGAGTCGATCCCTCGTGAGAACGCCGCCAGACCCCACGCGAGTCCAGCGCTCAGCGGATGCTCACCGAGGCGGAGGAGCGGACGAGAGCGCCTCGGCCGATTGGGCCTTCAGATACTGCGCGTGCACCTGCTCGGCCTCCGCCACGCGCCCGCTCAAGCGCAAGGCTGACTCCAAATGCGCGAGGGCTCGCAGCGAATTCGGCCGCAGCCGAACAGCCTCACGCAGATGAACGATCGCCTTCTCCAGCTCGCCGTCGCGCAACAGGAGATACCCCACGTTGCTGTGCGCCACGGCCGGACCGTGCGCGCGCGCGAAGTACTCGAACGCCAGATCGTACTGCCGGCGCCGAGCAGCGATGAGCGCCAGATTGTTGTTCGCCTGCGGATGATTCGGATCCAACTGCCACGCCTTCTTCAAATACTTCAGCGCGTTCTCGTCATCGCCCTCGTAGAGATAGGAGACGCCGAGGTTGTTGTAGATGTCCGGATCCTTCGGGCGCAACCGCAGCGCCTGGTGATAGGCTTGACGCGCCCGCTCGGGGAATCCCCGCTGATCCCAACAGATGCCCAGCTCGATGAAGGCCTCCACATACGTCGGATCCAGCAGCGTCGCCGCTCGCAATTTCGCGATCGCGAGGTCATAGTGACCTTTCAGCCGAAGGGCTCGGCCGAGCAACAGCAATCCCTCGACGCGTCTGGGATCCAGAGACGTCGCCATGTCCAGTTCGAAGATCGCCTGATCGAGCAATCCCCGCTCCAGATAAACCCGCCCCAGATGGAAGCGCGCCACCGAGTCCTCGGGCCGAAGCAAGGCCAACTTTTGATACACCGACAACTCATCGTCTTCGGTCCCCTTCTCCCCGGATGCCGCGGGCGCGCCGGTCACGTCCACGCGAGGGCGAATCTGTTCAGCGACGAAGCCGCGTGCCCGCTCCTCTCTCGGCTTCACCTCCACGACCAGAAGCTTCCGCAATCCCCCGCGCAAACTCGTGCATCCCGATCCGAGCCCGACGAGAAGGAGCACGACATGGAGTCCCACAAGACGACGCCAGGCGCGATCGCTGTTCATCTCTCCCCTCCCTCTCATCTGTCGAACGCGCCTCCTCAATCGAGGAAGCGCAATTGATCCCCCACGTGCGTGCGCGTCTGCCGAATCGTTCCCGCCGGGAGTTCCAAGACGGCGACGGCGCGTCGAACCGGGAAGACGACGCGAAACGGCTTGAGCGCCTCGATCGTTTTGACGACGCGCAGGTCTCGATCCACGAAGATGGCATCAATGGGAAAACGCATCCCGATGGTGTGAATCGAATCACACCGGGTGATCAGAAGCCCGTCCTCAGGGGACAGCGAGGCTCGCCCCAGCAGCCCGATGAGCCGCCGGAGGAACCGATCGGCGACTTCGACCTTCGAGGCCAGCCAGACCTCTCGCGTCGCGTTCCAAACCCGCATCCCGCTTGACTCGTGATCTCTCCCCCTGGTCCCCCTCACGCGGACCGAGCGCGAGAGCGTCCGACCGGTCGCGACGCTACTCTCGCGCCCTCCGCTTCCTCACGACCACGACCAAGAGAATCGCCGCGATGACGATCAACACCGCCAGGACGATCAGATTCGTCGTCGGCACTCCCCGCTCCGCTTCCTCCTGAAGCCAGATCGCCAGGTTGAGCATCGTTCCCCCTCCTTAGTTTGATCCACCCCGCTCAGGCCCCCCGCTCACTTCCTCAACGCTCCCAGCGTCTCCATGATCCGGATCAAGCCGGGGCCCAGCAGCACGACCAGAATAGCAGGGAAGATGAAAAAGACCAAGGGGAAAATCAATTTGATCGTCGTCTTCGCCGCGGCCTCTTCCGCGCGCTGCCGCCGCTTCGTCCGCAACGAATCGGCGAACACGCGCAAAGCGCGCGCGACGCTCGTGCCGAAGCGCTCGGTTTGGATGAGCATCGCGACGAGCGCTTTCATGTCCCTGACCCCCGTGCGCTCCCCCAAGGCGCGGAACGCCTCATCGCGCGGCTTCCCAGCGCGAATCTCCAAGGCGCACAACTGCAACTCCTGCGCGATGTCCGGATGCGCCAGCTTCAGCTCCTGCGCGACCCGCAGGATCGCCGCGTTGATGCTCAATCCGGCCTCGACGCAAGCGACCATCAGATCCACGGCATCGGCCAAACTGCGTTGAATGCGCTCGCGCCGCCGCGTGATCATCGAATCCAAAACGAGCGAAGGGACGACGAGCCCCACCAGTGCGAGCAGGGGTAGCGCGAACATCATCCCGGCGACCGAAATGTTCAAGAGCGTCAGGATGACGGTGAACACCAAGGGCAGGCCGACGGCCAGCGCCAGACGAATCCCGTTGTAATTGGCGACGGCTGCCTCCCCATAGAATCCGGCCCGCATGAGCCGCCGGCGCAGGGCCTCATGGGTCCGATTCGCCGAGCTGAACCGCTGGCCCACCGATTGAAGGAGACGGCGCGCCCAGTCGGCCAACGGCGTCTTTCGCTCTTCTGCTTCCGGGACGAGGCGAACCGTCCGTCGCTCCCTCAAGTGCTCGAGCCGCTCCACGACCGGCGGCGCTTGCGGCGCGAGCGCATAATAGACGGCGAGCACCAGGAGCATGACCGTCACGCAGGCTAAGACTGCGACCGCCGTCACCATCGCGCGTCCCTCACACAGAGATGTTGACGATCCGGCGAATCATGAGAATGCCCAATCCCTCGAACACGAGCGCCATCACGGCCATACCCCTCCCCACCGGATGCGTGAAGAGCAATTCGATGTAGTCGGGACTGACGAGGTAGATGTAAAAAGCCAGCGCGAAGGGGATCACGCCGATGATCCATCCCGTCATGCGCCCTTGCGCCGTGTAGACGCGAACCTGACCGAGGATGCGAAACCGATCGCGGATGACCGCGGCGATGTTCTCCAAGATCTCGGCCAGGTTCCCCCCCGTCTCCCGCTGGATGAGGATGGCCGTCACGCAGAGCCGGAGATCGAGCAGCGGCACGCGCTCGATGAGATGATCCAACGCCACCTTCAGGCTCATCCCCAGATTCTGCTCCTCGAACGTGCGACGGAACTCCTTGGCGATCGGATCGGGCATCTCAGTGGCCACCGTATTGAGCGCACTGCTGAAGGCGTGACCGGCGCGCAAGGCGCGCGTCATGAGATCGAGGGCATCGGGCAATTGCTCGAGGAAGTGTTGCAACCGACGCTTCCGCATCCGCACGAGATACAGAATCGGCGCCGCTCCGGCGAGCACGCCCATGACGGCCGTGACCAGCAGCGATCCGCGAACGACCCACATGAAGGCGCCCACGCCCACGGCCAGGCCGAAGATGAGTAACAGCAGTTGATGCGGACGGATATTGACATCCGCCTGTTCGATCAGGCGGAACAACTCGTTGCCCAATCGAAAGCGCAGGGCCAGTCGCTGCAGCCACGGCAATGGACCCTCGATCTCCTCCCGCAGGATGCGGATCGCCTCGTCGGTCGCCGCCTCCGCCGTCTCCGAGCGGAGCAAGCTCTCCAACCGTTTGTGGAGCGCACGCTGGTGCTCCTCCTGCCCGCGCACCAGCAGATAGAGCCCGAAGGCGAAGAGGCTGAACGTCACCAGGATGAAGAGGACGAGCATAGACGTCCCCTCGCGCTCATCGGACGCCGTAGCGCTCGAACCACGCGGATTCGCTCGCCCCCAGCTCGACCGTGTCGTCGAAGAGGGAGCTGGGGAGGTGGAACCCCGAACGTTCGAGCTTATCGGCGAACTTCGGGCGAATGCCCGTGGCGCGGAACCGACCGATCACGCGGCCGTCCTCGGCCACGCCCAATCGCTCGAAGAAGAAGATCTCCTGCATGGCGACCACATCCCCCTCCATCCCCGTGATCTCGCAGATGGAGACGATCTTGCGCGAGCCGTCGCTCAAGCGCGCCGCCTGAATGATCAGATTGATCGCCGAAGCGATCTGCTGCCGGATGGCGCGATCCGAGAGGTTCAACCCGGCCATCGAGACCATCGTCTCCAGGCGCGAGAGCGCATCGCGCGGAGAGTTGGCGTGAATCGTCGTCAAGCTCCCATCATGCCCCGTGTTCATCGCCTGAAGCATATCAATGGCCTCGGCCCCGCGCACCTCGCCGACGACGATGCGATCCGGGCGCATGCGCAAGCTGTTGCGGACCAGATCGCGCTGCGTCACTTCGCCCTTCCCCTCGATGTTCGGCGGCCGCGTCTCCAGGCGCACGACGTGCTCCTGTTGCAACTGCAACTCGGCCGAGTCCTCGATCGTGATAATCCGCTCATCGTTCGGGATGAAGGAGGAGAGGACGTTCAGCAGCGTCGTCTTCCCCGCGCCCGTGCCGCCGGAGATGATGATGTTCAGACGACATCTCACGCACCCTTCGAGCAGATAGGCGATCTCCGGCGTCAGCGTCCCCCGCCGGATCAGCTCATCAATGGTCGGGCGAATCGTCCCGAAGCGACGGATCGAGAGGATCGGCCCATCAATCGCCAGAGGAGGAATGATGGCGTTCACCCGCGAGCCGTCCGGCAGCCGGGCATCCACCATGGGCGACGCTTCATCAATGCGCCGACCGACGCGCGAGACGATCCGATCAATGATCTGCATGAGATGGTCGTTGTCCTTGAACTGCACATCGGTCAGATAGAGCTTGCCGAAGCGCTCCACGTACACCTGCCGATACGTGTTGACCAGGATGTCCGAGATCGTCGGATCGTTCAAGAGCGGCTCCAGCGGCCCCAATCCGAACAGCTCATCCCGGATCTCGGCGATCAGCCGCTCGCGCTCGGCCATGCTGAGCGGCGTGGCCTCGGCCTCCAGCATCCGCTCGACAATCTGCGCGATCTGCGCCTGCAACACGCTCGGCTCGATCTTCTCCAACCGCGTCAGGTCCAGTTTATTGATCAGGTCGCGATGAATCTTCGTCTTCAGCGCCTGGTACTCCTCCAGACGCGCGGGCGTTGGTCGTCGTCCTCCCCCCTGAACATATCGCGGCTCTTCGCCCATAGAGGGGATGCGCTCGCGCGCACCCACCACCGTAGGCCTCGGCGGCTCAACGGTGACGACCCGCCCGGTCTCCGACGCGTGCCCGTTGTCAGGCACATGCCCATCAGCACCGTTCCCGCCGGACTCCGGCGCCGGAGAGAAGCGCTTCAGACGACTCTTCAACACACTCATCGCCGACCTCCTCCAAAGAGCCGGCTCAACATCCCCCGCCCCGACGCCATCCGCGAGGCCGACGCCTCTTCCACCGGCGCCACCGACTTCGCCAATTCGAGGACCTGTCGCACAAGCGGCGACTTCGATTCCGAGAGAGCGAGCGGCTTCCCCATATTGATCGCCTCCAGCGCCGCGCGCGCATCTTCGGCGAGCGTGAAGGCGACCTTCTGCCCCAGAACGTCCTCGAGCTTCTCCACCGGCACCTCTTTGTTCTTGACGTACCGGTTCAAGACGAGCCGGACTTTCTCGGCGTCGTAGCCCATGCGTCGGAAGGTCTCCAGCACGCGTTTGGTCGTGTAGAGTGACGCGAGATCTCCGACGGTCACGACGAAGATCACATCCGCATGATCCAGCGCCGCGATCGTGTTCGGATCCAAAACATGCGGCGTGTCCACGACGACATGGGCGAACTGCGTGCGCAGGAGCCCCAACGCCATCTCCAGATGCGCCGGGAAAATATCATCGGCCTCCTCCGGCTTGAGCGGAGCGGCCAGGCAATAGAGCTCTTCAGTGACCTTCGTCAGGAAGCTGCGCAGGAGCTGGACGTCCAGCCGCTGTTCGTTGCGCGCGATGTCGGCCAGTGAGTACGTCGGTTCGATCCCGAAAAAGACCGGGAGGCACCCATGCTGGAGATTGAGGTCCACGATGACCGTCTCTTGACGCGTGCAGCGAGCCAAGGCCGCCGCCACATTGACGGCGATCGTCGTCGTCCCACTCCCCCCGCGGCTGCTGTAGACAGCGATGATGCGCCCGATCCGTTTCGCCTCTCCTTCGCCGAGGAATGCCTCCAGTCGCTCCAGCACCTCACGCAACTCCCGAGGATCGGGTGGCTGCATGAGGAATTCATGCGCGCCGGCACGATACGCCCGCACGATGGTCTCGCTCGCGCAATGCTTCCCCGTGCAGATGATCGCCGTGCGCGGATGCTCGCGGCCGATCTGCCGGACCAGGTCGAGCGCGGCGTCCTCATCGCCGTTCACGAGGATGACCGCCCCCTGCGGATGCAACTGCCCGATCAGCTCCACTGCGCGCTGATAGTCCGCGCTCTCGGCGATGACGTGCACGCGCCCCGTCGCCGCCAGGTGCGCGCGTGTCTCCGCTCGCAACTGCGAATCCTTCCCGATCACGATGACGGACATCGGAACCACCATTTCTCTCCCCTACTTCTCTCGCTTCTCCTCCTTGCGCACGGCCGGCGCGCGATGCCCGAAGAACCCCTCAAGCCCCTGCAGCTCCGCACCCTGCTGCCCCGGAAGCGGCGGCAATTGCTCCGGACTCACGGGCTTGACCACATGCGCCGTGCAGATGAAGACCAACTCCGTCTCGTTGTTCACGTACCGCTGGCTGCGAAACAAGTAGCCGAGGATCGGGAGGAACGACAGCCCCGGGATCGGCGTCGCGATGCGCGTGACCTCGTTCGAGAGCAGCCCCGCCAGAGCGAAGCTCTGCCCATCCTCCAACTCGACGGTCGTCTTCGCCTTCCGATTCACCAAACCGGGAATGCGCGTCCCCGCGATCGTGACCCCGCTGGTGAAATCCAAAGCGCTCACCTCCGGCTCCAACTCCAGGCGAATCCGATCCCCCTCGACGATCGTCGGCGTGAAGTTCAAGCGCACGCCGAATTCGCGGAACTGGATAGTGATGGCGATGTTGCTGCCGGTCCCCTGCACGACCGGATACGGAAATTCCCCGCCGGCCAGGAAGCTCGCCTTCTGCCCGTTCAGAGCGATGATGTTCGGCTCGGCCAACGTGCGAATGGCATTGCGCGATTGCAGCGCTCGGATGAAGGCCCCGGCGCCGCTGCTCCGCTGAAAGAGCGCGAGGTTGACCATGTCGCTGAAGGTCATGTTGGCTACCCCGCCGACCAGACTGCCGAGCGGCGTGTGGAACATGTTCGTCCCGATGAAGGCGGGCACCGCTTGCTGCGCGATCGTGTAATTGGCCCCCAATTCCTGAAGCGCCCGCCGGTTCACTTCAGCGACGCGCACTTGCAAGAGGACCTGCTTGGTCGAAGCGGGAGCCGGTGCGAGCAGATTCACCACCTTCACGCCCGTTCCTTCGAAGAACTGCGCCACGCGCTCGGCCACCTTCTCCGAGGAGACCGTGCCGGAGAGAACCAGCCGATCCTCCACCAGCTCGATCGTGATCTTCTCCGAAGGGAAGAGCGCGCGCACGCGCTGGATCACCGGCTCCAGGTCCGCGCCGACAGCGATCTGGAAAAATCCGGGCCGATCGGGATCCACCGCGCTCCAGACGACGAGCGTACATCGGCCCATGCTCTTGGCATTGAGGAGCACCTGCGTCGGGGTCACGATCACCGCCTCCGCGATCTTCGGCTCGGAGATCGCCACCCGCTGCAGCGTCTCATCGAACTGCAGGAGCATGGAGCGATTCGTATAGAGCAGCAGCTCAGCCGCCTGCTGCCGAATATCGGCGAAGCGCACACGCATCCCCGGCGCTTGCGCCAGCGCTGCCCCTCGATCGAAAAGTCCGGCAGCGATCGCGAGCGCTCCCGCAAGCAGCCAGGGCGCGCGGCGGCGCTTCCCGCCGAATCCTCGGCGCCAGAGGATACACGAGCTCTTCCTCATGATCCCCCCTCCCCCTTTGCTCTCCGGATGTTCCCGCCGCGAGATAACCGAAGCGGCGAAGCGTTCATCCCGAGCCTCATTGGAACGTGATCGTCGTCCGCTCGCTCCCGCGAATCAGCTCGACGACCGCGCTCTTGCTGAGCGTCTCCGGGCTCGGCGCAGTCTCCGTCTTCCTCCTGGCTGATCGCGCGGCCGCCGGAGCGCCACCTGTCACCGTCTGCGCCGTCGCTTCCGCGCGCGCGACCTTGCCGCGAAAGAGCGCCGATTCGTCCACACCGCTGGTCCGCACCGTCTCTCGATCCACCGTATTGCGCATGACCAACTGCAGCTTCCCCGCATTGCTCGCCAGGGCGAGGATCTCCGCCTCCTCCGGCGTCACCTGGAGCGTGACCGTCTTCACTTCGATCGCCTGACCGTCCTTTTGCGTCTCCATGCGCTGACCGCTGGCGAGGACTTTCACGTTCTGCAAGATCACGCGCGAGACCGCATTCTGCCCCGCTCCCTCGACGACCGTCGCGACGACGTCCACATAGGTGCCCGGAGCGACGAATCCGGCCACGCCGATGACCTCGTCCACCTTCACCGTCATCGCGCGCATCCCCGGCGGGATGATGGCCGGAAGCCCTGCCGCGGAGCCTTCGGGGGCTAAACGGGCTTCGAGGATGGGTTCACCGGGGAAGATCTCGGCGATGGTGACCCGGCCGATGAGCTTCTCCACCTCAGAGAAGGCGCCCCGGGGAAGCAAGGATTCCGGCCATTCCGCGAGACTCACCTGCTCGGCCTTGATCGGCGTCCCCAGGCCGAGCTTCACGGCCGCCACGACCACCTTCTTCGTCTTCTGCCCTGCGCGAGCCGACGCGCTCCCCTTCAGGGTGCGATGCACGAGCACAGCCGTCAGCAGACCAAAGATCACGGCGAGGCTCAAGACGATGAGGGCCTTTTTGTTCATGCTCGCCTCCTACTCATGCAACATCGTCGCGACTCCGCGTGCGGTGATCGCGCCGCTTCGTCCGATCAGCCGAAAGAGCACGGAGTCGAAGGGATACCGCACATCCACCGTCGTCGGCGTGCCCGTGCTGGATCGGAGTCCGCTGACGGAGATCTGCGCGCGAGCCGGATCCAGACTGGCGTTTCGCAGCCAGTCCCTCACCACAGCCTCCACGTCCGACTGAAAGCGCGTCGTCGGCAGGATGGCCGTGCGCGCGCCCTCGCGCGCCGCCGTCGTGACGGCATGCCGAACCAGGAGGAACCGCCCGAACTCCAGGGCGCCGACGATGAGCAACATGGCCACCGGCAGCGTCAGCGCCAATTCGATCAGACTCTGCCCGCGCTCGCTCGCTCCCCTCACGTTCGGCCTCCACCCATTCAAT
>BEHM01000043.1 GCA_002923315.1 bacterium HR10 | reverse complement strand
CACCCGAGGGCGACGGATGGTGATGGTGCCAATGCCCAGGGTCAGCCTGCGAGGTTTCCCATAGCCGTTCCTGTAACCCTGGACTCCGTCCACCGCGGCTCGCCGCTGGTAGCGGCACCGGCCCAACAACTCGGTCACCTCCTGCTCCAGGAGATCCTGGATGAACTCCTGGATCTTGCCCCGAACCCACTCCTCCAACCCCTCCCATGTGGGGCTTGATACCAGGGATCCTCCCGTGGTACGCTTGTTCATGGCGGTGTACCTCCTCCTTTCTCTTCGTTAACGTTTTCTCTCTTAAGAAGGGAGGATACACCGCCTTCAGCAGAATTTCCACACCCTTTGATTTTACCTCCCGCCGCGGTTCAAAACGTGCGTGTAAATCATCGTCGTTTTTACGTCCTTATGCCCCAACAACTCCTGCACCGTGCGGATGTCATACCCGTCGGCCAAGAGATGCGTGGCAAAAGAATGACGGAAGGTATGGCACGTCGCCCGCTTGGTTAGCCCGGCCTGCCTGACGGCTTGGGTCACGGCCTTCTGCACGATGGATTCATCAACGTGATGCCGTGCCCTCAACTCTGTAGCTTTTAGCTCCAGCACGGGAACGCTCCCTCGCCGCCCCGCTCTCACACCTTCACAAGTCGCCGTCAGTATATCACCGACCGGACCTCGCGTTAATCACCTTTCACGCCCCCGACCATGACCCGGAACGGCCGCGCCGACGGGCGCGACCTTGTACATGCTCCGACCGGTCGAGGAACCTCGCACCCGGTCGAAGAACCTCGTACGCGGCTCGAAGCGCTGGAAGCTCCCGTCACGTCCATGCGAGCGATGGATCTTTCAAGTGTATTACTTTATCGGACGCAGATACCCTTCGGGGCTGAGCCCCACGCTCGCCCCTTATTCTACCCATCTCTCCACACCCGGACGACCATTTTTTCACAATATCTTGTGAAATTCTTTCCCCCCTCCCCACGACCCCAACGGGCCGCTCCCCATCACCGCCAAATCGCCCGCTTCTCCTCCCGCTTGCCGCTCCGGGCACCCTACGCGATCTCCAGACCGCGTGGGAACCCGGCTCACTCCCGAATCCGAAAAATCTCCCCCCTCCGCATCCCTTCCCGCACGCCCCTCCCCAATCCCATCCCACGCTCGCCAAATTTCGCACCCTTCCTTGTTCAGGGTCACATGCGTCAGCCCAGACTGACAGTTGCCTCTTCAGGGCTCGACGGCTCGGGCGCTCAACGGCAAGATCGGCTTCGTGACTTTACAAGGAGAGGATAAGGTGAAGCGCTTGGACCTCGAAACGCCGGCCATCCTGGGTGAACTCGGAGTGGGCCCACGGCCGACAACGATGCAGCTCTCGCCAACGGGCCGTTGGTTGATCGTATCACACGGTGGGAGCCGGGCACAGATCGCGATCATTGACCTTCTCGAAGCGCGTTCCGTGAGTCTCATGATGTTGGGCGGAACAGGAACCCAGCACAACGCGACGTCCCAGAGCGGCCGCTTCTCGTATGTGGCTATCCTGGGAGCAGCACCAGTATTCTCTCGGCCCGCGCCCGCTCACCGGAATAATAGTAGGCTTGGGCCAACCACGAATCGGAGAGAGGCCGATCGCTCAACCGCTCCACCTCCTCCAGCAGCGGCACCGCTTCGGCATATCGGCCGCTGAGCAGAGCGGTGACGCCCCGCGTCCGCAGCGGCTCGACTTGATTCGCTGGATTGATCGCAATGCCCGCTTGGAGTTCACGATCCACAAGCTCCAGCAAGCCCAGATGGTAAAACGCCACCGCGCGATAGAAGTGAGGCAGATCAAGGTTGGGATTGAGGTCCAGCGTCCGACGGCTTTCTTCAATCGTTCGCTCCCAGTCAAACTCTGTGTGGCGATAAATCGCCGCCAGTGCCAGGTGTGCCTCAACCAAATTGGGATCCAACTCCAGGGTGCGGTGTGCTTCCTGTTTGGCCCGTTCACCCCACCGTTTGGCTTCTGCTTCGCGGGCAAAGCGTAAGTGCATCTGGGCGCTGGCCAAGGCCAAGCCCGCGTGCGCCAGGACATCGTTGGGATCACGTCGCAGCGCCTCTTCGAACGCCGCTACCGCTGCCAGCGTCCCCTTCTGCGTGTAGCGGTAAAGATGCCACCGTCCCCGCATATACAGCTCATAGGCCGCGACGTTCTCGGTATAGCGACGATAGACGCGCGCCCGCTTCGAGGGCCGTACTGACTTTTTCGGAGACCGCGTCCTGAACGGAGAAGATGTCCGTGAACTTCTCATCGAACTGTCCTGCCCACAGCGGCGACCCGTCTCGGACGTTGAGCAGCCGCACCGTCACTCTGATTCGGTCACCCGATTTCTGTATGCTCCCATCCAGCACCGCATCCACTCGCAGTTCTCGACCGGCCGCTAACGGGTCTTGCTCACGCTCGGTGTACGTGCGCACCGCGCTCGTTGGCCGCACCCTGATTTGCCGTATCGCGGTCAGTTTGGTGATCAGCGTATCGGGCATCCCCAGCTCCAGCGCTTCGTCTCGACTTTCAGCCGCGAGCGATGCAAATGGCAGCACGGCGAGCGACTTGATGTCGGAAGGCAAGGCGACGACCGACTCGATGGCCTGATCGGCCACCTCCTCTTGTCGAAGAAGCGCGGAGAGGGTCATCGAGAGCGCGATCAACAGCGCCGCAAAGACAGCAGCACGCCCAGCGAGTAGATATCGCTGGCCGGCGTCACCGCTTCGCCGCGCACCTGCTCCGGGCTGGCATACTCCGGCGTCATCGGTCGCACCAGCGTCGTGGATTCCACCGTTTGCGCGTACAACTCAGGATCGAGCACCTTGGCGATGCCGAAATCCAATAGCTTCGGCACGCCCTCGGCGGTCACCAGAATGTTACTCGGCTTCAGATCCCGGTGAATGACCTGGTGCTGATGAGCATACTGCACAGCCGAACAGACCGTTCGAAACAGCTTCAATCGCCCCTGTATGGAATCACCGTTCTCACCCTGGCATGCGATGCAATCACCCTTCGCCGCCCATTGTAGCCATCTTTTCCCCCTCAGGCGAGGGGCGGCCGTCTGACTCCCTCCCCTCGACCCGCTGCCGGACTTCAAGTCCCTCAGCTCTCTCGAGCTTTGCCACATTTGCGATCCAGGAGCGCATCTCGTCCGTATGCAACGCGCCGTTCGTTATAGCGGCCGTCCCGGCACCTTGGTCAAGTCGCCTTTACTTGGGAAACGGCCTCTTCTCATCCCGGACCATGGCAGGGTGGAATGCCGCCTGTTTCACGAACAGCAGTTGGCAGAAGTCTCATGAACCAACATCTGGACGCACCTCCCGCATCCGCTGCCACCATAGGCTGCCCGGTGGAAGGGCCACGCCTCCCCGGCGCCGCACCATCCCCACCGTCCAAGCCACGCTCGCCCCTACCGTGAGCACGCGCACCACCTCGGCCCCCAAAGACCCGGAAAACGCCGTCTCATCGATGCGAAACAGCTCCCACCACAGATTCATGAAAAAATGCAACCCCACCGGAAGCCACACCTCATACTGCCACGCGACAAAAAGCCACGCGAACCAAACCGCTCCCACGAACGTCACGGCGAAGATCGCCGCGCCCTGAAGCGGGGTAGAAGCCTGGGAAAGGTGGCCGAACGCAAAGACCAGGGCATTCAACCCGACGGCAGGAACGAGCCCCCACCGCCCGTGGCGGAAAAGTTGACCGAAAAGAAACGCCCGGTAGAAAACCTCCTCCCGAAAGGCCGCGCGGAACTGCGCCAAAACCAGAAGGGGCACCGCCGATATCTCCACGGCCCGACCGGCCCAAGCGTACCCAAGCAACATGGGCGAGCTGAACGCCATCGCATATCCGACGGCCCTCCCCACGTTCCCACGCAGTCCCAGTTCCCTCCACACCCTCTCCCGTCCGTGGAGAAGGCATACCACACCAGCGACCGGCAGCACGTACCAGAGAAGGGCTGCCAGTTCGGCCACCACCACGGGGAGAACCCCTGAGCTTGGGGGAAACGACTCGCGGACCCAAGTATAACCAAAATGAACGTCGGCCCACCGGATCAAGCCGGCACTCGCAACCACAACGGCGGCGAGCTTCAGGGGCTTCGATCGCTGATCCAGAGGTGCACGCCAAAATGTCGACATGGTTGACCCCCTGGAATTGGGACGCCTCCAGCCTACGTCGTTCTCCTTCGTAGCGTCAAGCTCTTCACATAGTCTCGGATGCCGCATAGCCGATGGCCCAATGACGCCGGTCAATCCTCGATCCCGCCGCCTGAATCGCCCGCGGAATCCCACTCGGCCTCGGCTGCCTGCTCCCCCGCAACAAGGACAGATCCCACATCCGCTGAGGCCGCTGGACCACCTTGCGATCCACCCGATAATCCTGAGTCCTCAACCTCACCGTAATCCGCCGATCCCCATACTCCGGATGCCGCCGCACAATCTCCTCCAGGGGCTTATCCGCGTCAAACCGTATTGTGCCCTTGCTCGTGCTGTATCCCTTGAGATCCGACTCGACAGCTCCCACCGCCGTTCCGCTTCCCGGATAGAAAGCACGATGCTTGGCTGCCGCGCCGTAGAAAACCAGCAATTTCCCGTCGAGACGGAAGGCAGGAAGCTGATGGCTGATGCACTCTATAGCCCTCGGCGCCGCAGCCCTGATGGTCCGTCTGAGCTTCTCGAGTGCCGCTCGCTTGTCATTGGGCAGCATTGCCAGGTAGTCGTCGTGGGTTGTGTACTCAAAATTCTGTCCAAGCAGATGATTTTCACATCCCTATATCGAGGACGATCGCCACCCCGCGCCGCCGCGCGACCCGAACGCCGCGAGGACCGTACGAGGATGCGCTCCCGACGGCCCGCCCGCGACGGGCACTCGCCCCGACCCGAGCGCATAATGTACATTTTCTGGATGTCCGCCTGTTGACAGAGTGCTGACGCCTTTTGGGCGAACGTTGACAGGGTGTTGACGCGGTGTTGGCGCCATCCGGGCGAATCCGGTATCCTCATGACGGAGGTACAATGCCATGGATTGGATCACCCTCCTGGTCTCCGCAGTCGTATCGGCCTTGGTCAGTGTGCTATTCGGCCCCTTCAGGGCGAAGCGGGAAGAGGCGGCCAGAAGAGACCTGATCGCACGCCGGGAGGTCGCCCGCCTTTTCCGAAAGCTGCGCTCCCTATTGAAGAGAGAGCTCTTCGAGCTGGAGAATCCGCGGGAACCCATACCGGGATTCTCATCCCGCAAAGGACGGCTGTCCCCGTCGGATGTTGACAAAATCCTGTGGGAGATCCTCCAGGCGCTCAATTCTCCCGACCTCAACCGCGAGACCCGCGACTGGGTCTACAACGAGTTGAAGCGCCTGGCCGGTGCGAGGATTGAGGTTCTGAAGATCTATCCCCCCGAATCCCTTGAGCCTTTTGAGCTGGAAGAACTGGCTCTTGCTCATGCGCTTGAGGAGCTCGAAAAGCAGAGGCAAAAAGGCGACGTCCAAGCTCGCGATGAAGAGCTGGTCCGAAACATCATACCGCCCCTTTTGAATGCACCTCGCGATCCCGCTTTACTCAAGGAGCTGATTCGCGAGCTGGACAAACTGATCGAAGAGCTCGAAAGTCCCGTTCCGCCGCAAAACCCACTTCGCAGGCTACAAAGCCATTTCAAAAATGCTTTGCGTGTGGGTAAACGATAGCCCACTCCATGTTGAGGAGGTGGGCGATGATCGGCGAACGGACGGATGCCCCGTGGGAAGCCCTCCGGCCTCTCTTGCCCCCGCCCCATCGCCAGGGCCGGAAGCCGGACCTCACGCCCGATCGCTCGCGCTGGGTCGTGGAACGCACCTTCAGCCGGCCGGCACATTTCCGTCGCCTCGTCGTTCGGTTGTGCAATGGTACCCGTCCCATCCTTCATCAGATTTGCCACTTTCATTGCACGCAGAACGGCCTAACGCGCAGATCATCTCAGTCCCCCAGTCCCGTCCCGATACAGCCAACCCAGAGAAACACCGAGAAGAAGAGCGTTTCCCGCTTGCTGCACGGCCATGCCGGCGAGGATCTCGCGCGGCCACGGCACCAGCGTCGCCATCCCCGCGACACCGGCCACACTCGCCAGCGCAAGCCAACTGCCGAACTCGAGCCCTTGGCGTACCCCTCTCAATCCCGCGCGGACGAACAAAAGCCCGAAGAATAGGAACATCAGCAACATGGACAACCAGCCGAGCGGGGCCAGGCGATTCAGCTCATCGGGCGGGCGCCAGTACCGCGCCCCGGCTTCGAAAGCACTTCGGAGGACAACGCCGTTCAGGACAATATCGAAGAGCGTCGCCAGCACAAAGGCCACCACCAGCGCGAGAGCGAATCGCTTCCTGTGCACTCCTATACTCGGCTTCTTCTCTTCCCTCGGCTTCATGCTCTCTCCTCCTCCATGGAAAATCGGGCGCAGGGGCAGGGGAATGCGCCCTCCCACCCCCTTACCGTGTGATCGATCGGAAACGAACATGCTGACAGAGACAATCCAACGCACTATCCCAATCGGGTTGGAGTTTGACGACGACCTGAAGGCAACCTTGTTCGCCTTTCAACAGGTCTGCGACCATTTGTCTCCTCTTTGTTGGACGGCATTGACCGAAATGAGACGAATGTGTTGGGAGCGGTGAAGGAGACAGGTGAAGTCCTCCTTGTCGGATATAGCGCACAAAGTACCGTAAGAAAGTGGCACGGGTGCAGAGGAAGTCGGCGGAGTGTAAGGCACAGCGCAAGGACACCCGTTCGGTGCGCCGAGCGCTGAAACGGCCGTCGCTCCGCCAACGAAACTTTACCAGGACTTTCTGTCAGACCCTCGCCAAGCGCCTTGTTGAATGGGCGGGAACCGATGCCGTTCTCGCTTTTGAGAACCTCAAGTGCTCTCAAGGGAAGAAGGGTTCTTCGGCATTGAACCGACGCCTTCACCAATTCCCGCACGGTCTTCTTCTTCGGTGCATCCGGAACAAAACAGAGATGCTGGGTCTTCTGATCCTCGTTAACCCTGCCTGCACTTCTCAGGCATGCTCCCGCTGTGGTCAGTGGGGTAACCGAGAATGGCACCGGTTTGCCTGTCTTCACTGCGGTTTCACCCCTCTGCCGACTTAAATGCTGCCCACAACATCCTGAACCGTGCCAGAGAGATTTTACTGTCCGGGTCATTGACCCGGGCAGTGGGCTGCCTGTCAACCAGCCTTGAAGCTCAAAGGAACGGCAGGCGGTTACCCGCTTTCCTCATGGGCAAGCCGTCGGCTTCGGCCGACGGTAGTTGACCTGACGTCGGCTACAGCACGGTCGTGCGGACCTGCCCGGCCTACCAGGCCCCCCACCGGGCTTGACCATGATCCTGATCCTTTCGCTCATCATCAGAAGCAACTCATCTGCTAATTTTCCTGAGTGATGCACGAGGACGCGATCTATCATCTTTCGCTTGGAGAAGCTCTGGCCCGCCTCCGCTCCCAGCGCGGATGGTCACAACGCGAGCTGGCCCGCCGCGCCCACGTCTCCGCCGGCCTCATCGCCCAGATCGAATCCGGTCGCATCACCAACCCCGGCGTCGCCACCATCGCCAACATCCTCCACGCCCTCGGCCTCAACCTCCTCACCGCCGAGTACCTCCTGCGCCGCCGCCCCCCACGCCACCCCCAGGACCATATCCTCGATCTCTTCCGCTCCCTCCCCCCCAAGGACCGCCTCTCCCTCCTGCACCAGCTCCTGGACGCCTTCGGCAATCTCTCACCATAGCCCCTGACACGCCAGGAGAAACAGACCCGCAACGAGAAGCACCGGCGTCGCCCAGCACCCGCCCCGGAGCCCCCGCATGTGCATAGGCTGCCATTTTGTAAGCACCATCTGATTGATGGTAGGCCCACTCAAGTTTCCCGGCAATGACTTCTGCTAACACCGCCCTGATTTCGATGCCCGATAGCTCTTTTTCTTCCGGAAGGTTTTCCACCAAATCCAGGCAGGCTTTGGCGTGGGCACCAAAATCCCTCACGATGGTGATACCGGCTACTTCCACTTCTTCAGGAGGACTTTCGATAAATCGAGCTGCGTTGGCTTGATACCACTGCCTGATCTTTGTATAAGCCTCACGTATTGTTATTTGAGTTGGCTCTGGACCATCAGGTGCAAGTCCCATTGCGCTACCTCCTTCTCCTTTCGGTATGGACCGCCCCGACGGCCGGGATGAGCCGCGAGCGTCGGCGAGTCGGCTCCATCCCCGTGTTAGGCCAAAGTTCGAGCAACCATGAGGGGTCATGTCAATCCCTACTTCGCGGGCACCAAATCGAACTTGCCGGACGATTCTTCGTAAAAGAGCGCACCCTCTTTCGCGTCTCCGCCGCTCCAGTGCTTGTGCCTGCCCGGGATCCGTAAGAAGTCGCCCGGCCCGACCCGCTTCTCTCCAGCATCGTCCTTGTACAGATAAGCGCCCTTGAGAACCACGATCCAGACATCGTTCGTGTGCGTGTGCATCCCCCCGTCGAATCCCGGCACGAACTTGGTAAACGCGCCGTAGGGCCCCTTGTCAGGGTCCCCCCAGAGGACAGCCTTGGAAATGCCTGGAGCCACTTCCTTGAAGGTTGCCTTGTCTGCGGGGACAAAGATCAGTGTTTTCTTTTTTGGCTGCCGTTGCTGGCCTTGCGCAAATCCGATCGCGCATGTAACGGCTAAGGCAGCCGCTACTCCCACAACCGTCAATGTTCTTTTCATGTCATCCTCCTTCGCATGTTTGGTTTGTATTTGACCTAACGCTCAGCATCAGCAGCGGCGCGCAGCGCCGTCCGCTGCATGCTGCCGTGAGCAGACGTTCAGTCTCTGCTACTTGCCGCTCTTGGCCACGACGATGTCAGCCTTGGTCGAGCCAACGATGGCAAGGAGCTCCTCGGTCTCCTTCACCGGCACGTTGTGCTTCGCGAGAATCTCCTTGAAGATGGTGACCATTCGGTCCCACTCGCGCTCGGTGATGTTGAGGTGCGCGTGTGCCTCCTTCATCGTACGGCCGTGGTACTGGCACGGGCCACCCGTCGCCTGACAGACGAGCGCGGTCACGTGGTACTTGAGGTACGGTGCCGGCACGCGCTTCCTCGCCGCGTCGATCGCGGGATTCGCATTGAGGACGGCATCCGGCACAAGCGCATCTATGAAGTCGCTGACGACGACCGAAATCGGTGCGAGGCCACCCAGCCGCTCGTATAGGGACGCCTGCTTCTCCTCTGTCTTGCCCTGGGCGAAGGCTGTGTGCGAGCCCAGCGCAATCAGAGCGACCACCGCAAGGACTGCTCAGAGTTTCAAAACGCGCGTTGTCATGACTGACCTCATTCTGTTTGGGGGGAGGGCGTCGCCACCCCGCTGTTTCGTTATCGCGCAGCCCCGACGCAGGCCAGCTAACGGCGCGGCGCGAAGCGTCCGCGCCATCTATTGACTTCCGCCTAACACGCATTTCCTACGAACCAACGGCAGAAGACGCATCGGCGCCTTGATTGTCACGCTTTCCACTATGTCCCCTCACTTCATGTCCTCGTTCTGTGATACGGTCTCCCTCCCGCGCGCATCGCTCACACCGCATCGGCCGGGCTCCTGATGCCTCGACCACCTCGGTTCAACCCGGGACGTGGAGACCATCGTCGCCCGCACGGCTTTGTGGCCAAGACAGACCTTGTGGAAGACGATGAACCGCCTGATCCCCGTCCCCCTCTTCCGCTTGGCCACCGTCATGCCGAGCCCGGAGCGCCTGCCGCACCTGTTCGGGCAGCCCGGACTGCGGCGCACGCACAGAGAGAGCCATACGTGTGACGGACGTCGGCGTGCCCACTGTGATCCCGAAGTCCGAGCCCTCAACTCTCTTCTGCTCCAGCACGGGAACGCTCCCTCCCCGCCCCGCTCTACACCACTTACAGGTCGCCGCCAGTATATCACCCACCGACCCGCACATCAACCGCTTCCCACACCCCCGACGACGGCCGTCGAATCCGCCCGAACGGCCACGCCGATGATGACGAGCGCGGGCCAGTGCTCACGCCGCACTGGGCCATCGCCCTGCGCTCGCCCGATCAGAGATGAATCCGACGAGAACTGACTGTATTCCCATCATCAGAGGCGGGGGGATCGTCTCCACCGCATAGCGGATAGCAAGATAGGTTGATCCCCAGATGAAATAAATCGCGGCAAAGGTCGCCACGACTTTCGAGCGCGGCGTTTGTTCTGACCTTCTTCCGAAACGCATGTGTTCGCTTTCTCATTCATGCCGATGGAACGCGGCAACCTCATCGGCTCATCCCGCTGTAGCTACGTCTTACGCCTCATGTTCCTTGACTCGCGGCGCGAGCCGCTTGTGCCCTTCGATCCTCTACTCCGTGCGGTGGAGCGGCGTGCTGTGGTGGGACAGGTACCGCCACGCCCCGTCTTTGTAGACGAGCACGTCCGTCGCCACGCCTTGCAGGGACACCGCTCGTCCATCGAGCGTCGCCTGCTCGGTCCACCGATATACCACGACGGTAACGTTGCCTTCCTGCCGGATGACGGGATCGCTGACCTCCCAGCGCAGGATCGTCGCCCGCTCGAAAGCCCGCCGGGCGACTTCCAGGAGTGTGGTGCGGCCGAGTCGAGGGCCTTCGGAATTCCCGGTGAACTCGATGTAGTCCTCCAGGGCCATCGCCCCGATGAGGTCGAGGTCTTTTCTCTCCCACGCCGTCCACCATCGGTGGACGGCGATGAGGGGCGTCCCGGCATCCAGCGAGCGTGTTTTGAACATGGGTTGTCCTCCAGGAATTACGGCGGTGAGGACCAGCACGGCCGAAACCCCAAGCCGTCTTCTGAAGATCGCACGGGAACTACCGTTCGACGTCAGTCGTTTTCCCACCACGGCTCCCTCCCACGAAAGTGATTCTTCCGAAGGGTGAAGGTGTCCAGCGGATGAGCCGTCCGGCGGTCCGTTTCATCCGTTGGCGAATCCCGTTTTCGTCCTTCGGCGCGGACGTCCGTTCAGGGGCGATTCCCCAGCCGGGCACCCCTGGGGACCCCGTAGGTGAGACGTCTTCACCCGGTGGGAAAATCGCCCGAGGGGCCGTAGATCGCCGGCACGCGCCCGCCCATCGGACGGATGTAGACGCTCAGTTGACCGCGATGGTGAACGAGGTCGAACAGATACCCCCAGGCCATCTCGCGAAAAGGCGCTTCCCAAACCAGCTCGCCTTGAGCGAGCAGCCGGCCCGTCCATCCATCCCAGCGGCCGTCATCCGCCTTCGCAAGCTCCTGCGCGACAGCCTGAGCCGCTCGGTCGTATGCGGAGAGAATCTCATGGAGAGAAGCCGGAGGCGCGTGCCACTCCCAGTGAGCTTCTCCCGCGCCGAGAAACTTCGCCAACAGCGACGTCACGTCGGCGATCGTCCAGGCCAGCTCGCGAGCCGAGCGCGACCTCTCGTGAGGCCGAAAGTCCAAGTGATCTTCGGGCAGCGCCTCCAGCACCCGTCGAAATCGGGGCGCTTCATCTTGCCAGAAACGCGCGAAGAGTTCGCGATCGTCCATTGTTCTCCTCCCGGCCGAGCTTCTTCATTGAGCCGAAGATGTACGAACGAGCTTCGACGCAAGTTCCAAGATCTCAGAAAACCCATCTCTCTTCTCGTCGTATCCGTCGCGCCAACGGATCATCCTCACGACGACCAGATTCTCCTCGGGCAGAAGGATGAGATATCGTCCGAGATAGCCTTCCGAGGAATGACCGATCGGCTTTCCCGGCTCCTCCCTCTTAATCAGAGATCCACCAAGGTTTGCAAATCGGACCACCCATACCCCACAGCCGGGAGTGAGATTCCTCCGATTTCGACCTCCCGTTCCCGCACGCGTTGTCCCCCAAGCACTTCGTAGAACCGCCGGTACGGGTTCGCAGAGAGCACCCAAATCAGGAGTGTCTCTACTCCGGCTTGACGAAGTCTTCGGACGGATGCTCCGATCAGCTTCCGCCCGAGTCCTTGCCGTTGATAGGCGGGCAATATGTAGATGGCGTAGATTTCACCTTTATAAACCTCGTCTCCAGTTCGCTCCGGCCCCCCGAAGGCGAAACCCACGATCTCCCCGTTCCTCTCTGCTACCAGGAAAAAGCGTCCGAAATCGGCATTCGTTTCGAGAATCTCCCGTATGCGCTGGGCCCGCTCGTCGTAGGCGAGGCCGGCCAGATATTCGGCCGGCATAATCCCCGCATAGACGCTCCTCCATGTATCCACCCATACTCGTGCGATAGGAAGAGCATCCTCAACGGTCGCTTCTCGAATGACCGGCGTGCTGCTCGATCGCTGAGACAGGTCTGGATCGTTCATGGAACCTCCCGCCCCCTCTGCAGTTCCTTCCCATTGCTCCGAGTGAACCGCCAGTCCCCGACTTTTTTCTGAAGAGACGATCGCGAATCATTGCGTCGTCGAACTTCTTCTGTGAAAGCAGCCATCTAGCGAAAACTTCTCCTCGAAATATCGTTTGCGCCATGTCGGATCGATGCGATCACACACAAGCCCCTCCGCTGCTCCAAAGACATAGAAGGCGACGCGCTTGGCTTGATCGAGTTGTACGGACAAGAGTTCCTTTTCGAGGTCATTCCTGATGGCGCGCGCCTCCCGCTCAAACGGAACATAATCTCCGAGATGTCGGAACGCGCGACTTGGCTGATACTTGGCAGCGGCGAGTTCCGCCATGCGATATTCCGTCCAGCGTGCGATACCCTCCTGCCACGCCTGGAACGAGAAGTACTTGTAGTCGTCGGGATCGAGCAGAGAACGGAACCTCTCTTTAGCCTCAAGGTAAGCTCGTAGCGCTTGGGCAAAATCCTGTTGGGTCTGGGCCGACAGCGCCTGTTCGATCAACCGACACAACACCGAGAATCCTCTCGTCACATCCGCCCTCGTGTACGGGAAGGGATAGTTGAGCATCCAGCTCCCCGTCTGGTCTCCTCTGGCGAGACCCAACGCGTTCACCTCGGTGTAATACTCGGGTTGGGCATACTGGAGCTGATGGAAGTGCTCATGTAGAAGTGTGATGACCCAGCGTGTGGAGGTTCTCGCTGAGGTGTTCTCCGCTTGACCGGTCACGATGGTCGGAACCCCATGTATGGGGAAAGTGGCTAATAGATTCAGGTCGTATTTCCTCGTGCGAACCCAAATTTTGGATCTCAAAACGGAATCTTCCCCAATGAGCGTGAAATCGTCTGGAGGCTTTGGGTGCCGAATGAGGAACTCACGTTCGGTTGTGATCAACAAAATGGCGAAAGGAGCTCTGCTCCAGCCCGGCCAAAGTTCATCTCCGAGGACGTCAGCCAGCCGAAACGCCTCGGCGATCCGTATGCGGTCAGCCTGGGGCAGCGTCGGCCGAGCCCGCTCCTGGACCGCAGGAAGGGTCAACATGAGCCACGTGAAGAGAGCCACCAACGGCATTTCTCGCCTCCTTCAGTCTGGCCAACGCCTCTTGCCCCCCCTCGGAGGAGAATGAGGCAGGATCATTACGCCCACCGCAACGCCGGCTTGTGTCATGGCAGTCCATGGTACCCCTCAAGACGTCGGGCCACGAACGGCGCGCCAGAACTCTTCGGATTGAAGTGCTTCCCAAAAGCCGGCAGCCCATTGCCAGGACTTCTCCGAGCGGCCGCCACAAAACTCGGAAGTTTGAAAGAAGTGGTTTGCTCCAGGGACCTTCCGGATTACCCATACGGGGCTTTTGGATCGGCTCAAATAGGTCTCCAGCAAGCGGGCGTTCTTGTCCGCGTAGACCAGCGGATCGTTCTGGGCGAAGAGCGCCAGCAGAGGCTGCGAGATCCTCGCGAGATCGCAATCCGGATCGTAATGGATGATCCGGCTCACGTATCCGATATGGATGATCCGAGAGATCCCCTGGTAGAGAGTGAGAAGAACCTGCATGACTGATCTTTTGAAGGCGACGAGTACAGGAGAGTTCCCAGAGCACCGCCACCGCGCCTCCAGATCATCCAAGATCTGCTCCTTGACCGAGACGGCAGGACCCGCCAGCGTGATCACAAAAGCAACCCGATTGGGCGCACGCGCGGCCACCAGTTGAGCGATGTACCCACCTTGGCTATGGCCGATCAGCCCAATTCGCGACCCATCTATATCCGCTCGTGACCTGAGGTATTCAACGGCTGCCATCGCTTCATCGGCTCGATCCTCGAACGAGCGAGTTCGCCAATTGCCCGTTGACCGACCCACCCCTGCTTTGTCGAAGGCGAGTACGGCATAATTCCTCCCCAAGAAGAACTGGGCGAGATCACGCCAAAATGGAAATGCATCGGTCAACCACTCTCGGATACTCGTGGGACCACTGCCGTGGAGCATGACAATCGCCGGATGAGGTCCTGGGGTATTCGGCAACATGAGGATGCCAGACAGCACCTCGCCACCACTCATGAAGGAGACCTCTTCCGCCGTCGTCCTGAGTATGAGCCTCTCGGTATCCCTTATTGCCATGTCTCTACGACCGTGGGGGAACTCCCGTGCGAAGAGAGGAGGTAAAAGGATGAAGGGGATCCACAGGCCTCTGAGCAATCTACTGGTATCCTTCATGCGCCCCTCCCATTGCCGTACTGAGTCCCGGCCCGCTCCACCGGCTTTCCCACGCGCAGTCTCCAGATCTTGGGCAATTGGCCGCCCAACATCTCCCAATGTTCCCCGGCGTCCCAACTGGCAAAAAGTTGTCCGCGCCGGCCACTGACCTCTCCGCCGTAAAAGAGTAGCTCCGGACACTCCGGATGCAGGCTGAAGCTGTCCGCCGAGCCGTTCTCCGGCAATTCCCGAGCCATCGGGTGCCAGTCTCGGCCACCGTCCTCGCTCTTGTAGAGAGGTGCACGATCCCTAGCCACATAGGCGTATATTCTCTCGGGACGGTGGGGATCGAAGTAGATCCCGTGTACGTATTTGCCTTCGAGGTCCGTGACAGGCGTCCACGTCCTCGCCGCATCCTCGCTGACGAAGAGTCCCTCGCCGGCCCCTGCGAAGATGCGGTCAGGATCTGAGGGATCTATGGTGATTCGATGAAGATCGTGTCCGACAAGCGCCTCATGCCAAGTTCGTCCACCATCGTGAGAGTAGATGAGCGCACCTTGCTCCACCCCTGCGAAGAGGCGTTGGGGCTGTCGAGGGTGCAGGATAATCCCGTGAATGTGCCCGGCATAGAATGGTTCGTAAAAGAACTTCCAGCTCCGGCGACTGGGGAGCCGATCGATGCCTTCAAACGCTTCGAATGTCTGTCCTCCATCACGGCTCATGTAAAGCATCGGCGGTTCGGTGCCGATGAAAATCGTCTGGGGATCGTTGGGATGGAAGACGACATCCCAAACCCAACGGTCTTTGAATCCCAATAGATCCCAATGACGCCCGGCGTCTGGGGTGCGATAGAGACCCCAGCCGCGCAATCCGCAAGCGACGTAGGCGATCCGGGAATCTTCGGGATGAAGGGCGATCGCGCGTACGGCGTGTCCTTCCAATCCTCGACCGATCAGCTCCATCTCTCCCCCACTTACGTGAAAGACCAACACTCCGTCTTCTGTTCCGATGTACAGCAGACAGGCATGCCTCATGTGCTCCTCCCCATGGAGATTGGAGATCATAGAGGGGCCTGGGGCTTTCGCCTCGCCCATCATGGTACTCGTACGCATGAGAGCCTTTGACGTCATTCCACCTCAGCGTGGGATGACTGAAGCGTCTCGTCGCGGGCCGACAGCCCAAACGGCAGCCCCTCGCCGCGCGGCCGATTTGAAACCGAGAAGGAGATTGTCTCAGGACGCCGCTCCCCCTTAATTTCAAGATCTCCCTCCGTCCCTGACCAATAGGCGAAATACCCAATCGCCGAACATAGCACACCTGTTACGTAGAAAGTGCCGATGAAGTTCCCTTGAGACTTCGGCACGCGGTCGCCCGCGCGGTGCCCACGCAGGATCGGACTCGTAGGCCGACAGGACGACGTCTACGATGGTCTTCTTTAAGGCGAGTCCCGATTTCCGACCCGAAATTTGGCGCCGCCGGTCGGGGATGCGGTTCTGAACCGCGTCCCAAGCGGTCTCGTAACTGAAGAAGTCCTGGAGCTCAGGCGAACCTTTGAAGGTGAGCCCTCCTCGCCGCCACGCAGGTGGTCGGCTGCAGCGAGGGTACCCTTCAGGGCCACATCTGCAGCCACACCTCCATTCGGTGGCCCGGTTCCCACAACTCCCGGTCGTAGGTGGTCGCAATCCTCTTTAAAGCGAGTCCTGGTTTCCGACCTGGTGCGGAGACCTTCCGCCCGGGACGGTCCTTGTGGGTCGCAATCCTCTTTAAAGCGAGTCCTGGTTTCCGACTTTCTATTTACCCCATCTCGCCCAAAAAGTCAACGGTCAAGTAAACGATGTCAACATCCCGTCAACGCCCTGCCAACGCCCGCCCGGATAGTGTCAACGTCCCGCCAACGCCCTGTCAACGTTCGCCCGAACGGTGTCAACACTCTGTCAACGCCCTGTCAACGTTCGCCCAAAAGGCGTCAACACCGTGTCAACAGCCGAACATCCAAAAAAAATGTACATCCGCTAGATCTCCAAGTCCTTGAACACCAAAGACTTCTCATGTGCGACCTCGAACACAAAAATCATCTCGATTCTTTTTGCCCCTGTCGCACAAAAGAAAACCGCTCACAATCTTCACTCAAAAGCGCCCGCCGACAGACCCATCCCCGCGCCCGCTGCCCGAATGCTTTCACAGCATATTTTTCGAATCGCCGCCCGCCGCCCGCCGGGAATCTCAAAAGTCGGACGAAAAGACGAGCATGCGAGCACACGGCAGTCGGACTCGCAGGGCAACAGGACGATGTCCACAATGG
>BEHM01000042.1 GCA_002923315.1 bacterium HR10 | reverse complement strand
GAAAAGCCATCGCTGCCATCCCGTTCTCGCCATCGGCGACCACGCGAAGCCGAAATTCGGTCCCGGATTGACGAAATCGCCCCGATAGGCTCGCGGACGGAGGAAGACCTGCGGGTCCATCACTCCATCGAGGACACCGGGCTTGAAGAGCTGACGCGAGGGGCCCATCAGGTGCTCCACCGTCGGGCTCGTGTAGATGCCGTGCGCATCATGAGTCGCGCCCGAGAATTGCCACCGGAATCCGTAGTTGAGCGTGAGCGTCGGCCGATACCGCCACGAGTCCTGAAAGTAGAAGCCTCCAACTCGCTGCCGATCGAGCCGCACGAGCATCGTCAAGTCTTTGTATTGCTTCGTTCGATAGTCCACGCCCCGCGTCGCGCTGATGCTGGCCACGCGCCCGGTGAGCAACGCGTAGAGGTTCCACGCATTCGTCAGATCGGTGCTGGAGATGGCCGGAAGGGTCGAGGGATTCAAGGCACTCGTCACCGGATCACCCGTGGCAATCCCCACATTGTACTGCGGGATCCCCGCTCCGATGAAATCGGCGTCGTACCATCCGACGTGACGGAACGATCCCCCGATGGTCATTGAGTGCGCGCCTCGAATGAGCGTGAGGTTGTTGTAGAGATTGTGCGTGCCGTTAGCGCGCGAGATGTTCATCTGATTGCGAATCAACGGGGGAACGAAAGGATACGCAATGCGCATGAGCCGACCGTTCACGTCGAATTGATCCGGCCCCTCGCCCACATTGTATTGATCCACATTGTGCTGCAGCCCATACTTGAACTCGTTGAGCGTGCGCGGGGAGATCGTCCAGTTCACCGCCGTCGAAGCGATGTACCAACTGTTGGTGAACTTGCTCTGCTCCTTGAACTCCGGCCCCGGCCATGGCCTGGTCCCGTCAATGACCCGATTGAAGAGATGCCATGTCCCCGTCCAGGTGAGGCTCGGCGTGATGTGATAATCCAGGCGAGCCGTCGGATAGTGCTGAATCGTGTTCGTTCGATTGAGCCAGCTCAGCGTGTTCCGGAACAGATCCACGCGCGTGATCACGCCGTTGCGCCACGTCTCATTCGTCCGCCGGAAATATTCGGCCACGATGGGATCGAGCTGACTCGGGTATCCCTGAGCACCCGCGATCTGCAGGAGATTGACCGCGCGCTCCACCCCGTCCATCCCGCGATACCGGAAGATCCCCTGTTGCGCCTCCGGCGTGAGGATCGTGTTTGACGCTGTGGACTGACTCGGGATCCGCGCCTGCTCGTAATTCACGAAGAAGAAGAGCTTGTTCCGCCAGAGCGGCCCGCCCAGGTTCCCACCGAATTCGTTGAACCGCACGCGAGGCCGAGGCAATCGGCGCGCGTTGTTGAAATAGCTGTTCGCATTCAGCGCATCGTTGCGCAGCTGGTGGAAGAGGCCGCCGTGGAATTCGTTCGATCCGCGTCGCGTGACGAAGCGAATCTGCATCGCCCCCTCGGCTCCGGCATCGGCCGTCAATCCGGCCGTCGAGATCGTCACCTCCTCAATCGCATCGAGCCGAGGCGGAACCGTGGCGAAGAAGCTCGTGCCGCCACTCTTGAACCCCTGAGAGTTGTTGTTGATGCCATCTACCATGATGTTGATCGTCGCCCCCGGCATCCCATTGTAAGTGCTGAAGCGACCTCCCCCTCCCACCGTCTGAGCCCCCGGCACCAGAAGCGCGAAGTTCAAGATGTTGCGCCCACTGAGCGGCAGCTTCTGGATCGCCTCGTTCCGAACCGTATTGGAGACCGTGTTCGAAGTGACCTCCAGAGCCGGCGTCGCCCCCTCGATTTGAACCGTCTCGACGACCTCCCCGATCTTCAGGTGAACGACCACATCCGTCGTCCGCGCCGATTCCACGACCACTCGACTGAGAACGGCCGTCTGGAAGCCGGGCATCGTCACCGTCACTTCGTAGGTCCCAAAAGGGAGATTCGGGAAGAGAAATGCCCCGACTTCGTTGGTGACCGTCTCCCGAAGGGCTCCCGTGAGTTGATCTCTGAGCTGGACCTTCGCCCCCGCCACGACAGCTCCCGTCGGGTCGAGGACCGTCCCGGAGATGGCTCCCGTCGTCTTCCCTTGCCCGAAGATGACGCCCCCGATCAGAAGTGAGAGCACGACGGTCCAGGACACAATTCGGCTCATACGCGGTTTCACCGACATGACGGAGCCTCCGTGTCTGTTTTCAAGACCCTCCGTTCCCTGCGGAACGTTCCAGTTTAGGCTCCGCGCGCTTCGCTGTCTTGAATGATCTAAAGGCGAAATTGAACGGGATTAGGATTCAGGGGCATTCCGAGAACGCCCCCGCGGGATGCTCCCGCACGCTGTGGGGAGTCCATCCATTCGGGAGCTCGATGGGGACGCGCTCCCCACTGAGGGATGCCGATGAGGGAGAATCACGCCTCACGCGCGCGGAGGGCGAGAGGAGGCAGACGGGAGGTTCTCCTCCAACCGGGGGAAAAGGACCTGTTCCTCTCGATGGACGTGCTCGATGATGACCTCGATGATGCCTTCACCGATGGCGATCACCCGCCGGATGGCCTCGCGCTCATCCGTCTCGCGCTTGAGCTGCTGCAAGGCGCGCTTGAGCTGACGACATTCCTTCTCCACGCCATCATCCCCGGCGATGATCGTCCGAATCTCACGCTCGCGCGAGAGGCCACTTCGCCTGAGCAACGGGCGCAAGGTCCGACGCTCCCGCAGCATGTGCGGATGAATGCGATCCGCAAGCAGCGCATGGAGAGACTCCAGGACAGGAATCACCGCCGCCGCCTCAGCGCGTTCGAGCGACAGACGCGCGAGCGACTTGTCCAAGCGCCGCAATTCCTTCAGCAGGACCCGATGTTCTTCGCGTAAAGCCTCGATCTCCGCCCGCGATTCCTCGGCAAGCCCCCGATCACCGGAGACGCTCGAGCGCCCGCGCCTTTTCTCCACCATGCCCTCCTCCTCGTGCGACCTCAGTGCCACGCGCTGATTATAGCCCACTCGGGATAGGAGAAGAAAACCAGACTCGCCCGCTTCTCCAAAAAAAGAGGAGCCGGGAATCTCATCTCCCGGCCCCTCGCTCTCGGAGGGTCGTACGAATCGCTTCACGGTCCTAAGCGGCCCGTGAGCATCGGTCGGGCTTCACAACGTCCGTGATAAACATCCTCACGAGCATCCCCGGCGAAGTGAGACGTTCGATCTCACCCCACCGGGATCAAAAGCCATCGCGCAGCGAGAAGTCCGACTCTCAAGCATTGGGCAGAACCTCTCACCACGCAAGAACTGGCGCATAAACAACCTCAACTCCACTCTCACCCACCGTTACTGACGCCCTTATCGAGCACGTTCACGAACTGTGTGAAGAACCGGTAGAAGGCAAAGAGGATCAGTAGCCACAGTTCCATAGAGACCCCCTCCTCCTTTCATTGTTCTCCGGCGCGTCCACCCACCCGGCGACGGGCCGGCGGCCCGCGCGAAAACCCGAAAACCGTCGGGCTTTCAGGCTCTATTATATGCAAACGGAGATTTCAGGCAAGTAGATTTTTTTCTCCCTGCCCAATCGGGTCCTTCGGGCAGTCTCGTGAGGCGAAAGATGGGACTTCAGAGGCCGTACTGTTTCTTTTTCTTCTGGATATGCACCCGCGTGGTACCGAGCAGCTCTCCGGCCCGGGTCAGGTTGTTCCCGGTCTGCTCGAGCGCCTTCCGGATGAGGAAGATCTCCAGCGCCTCCTTGGCCTCATACCACTTGGGCAGGCGCGTCCCATCCACGATGAACTGTTCTCCCTCGACGCGAATCCGGCCGGCCTCCAGCCTCTGCCGGATGCGCTCGAACTCGGCGCGAAGCCATGCGTGCGGATATTCGGCCAGAAGCCGCTCCGCCCGCGCGAGCCACTCGCGCGCTTTCATGGGTTGAACGGCGAGCATCAGTTCGGCGAGATAGAGACAGGCCGGCACTTCGACCTCCCGGCTCTTCAACCGCTCGCCGATCTCCAGCGCCTGCCGCAATGCCTTCTCGCTCTCATAGTATCGGCCCTTCAAAAGAGCGACGCGCCCGAGCTGCACCAGAGCACGCCCTTTCTCGAACTCATTCCGAGCCAATTCTGCGCACTCCAATGCCTGCCGACCATACACGTATGCCGCTTCCAACTCTCCACGACCGACATACAACTCAGCGAAAGAGGTCAGGAAGGTACTCGCTCCTTTGACATTCCCAATCTTCTGGGCCAGCTCGAAACTCTCCTGAAGAAGGGGTTCGGCTTCTTCATATCGCCCGAGCCAGATCAGAGCCAAGGCCATGTTGTTGCTCACATGCTCAAGGTCATGGGCACTCCCGAGTGCTTCAAAGATACACCGAGCTTGCGAAAGTACGGACACGGCTTCAGCATACCGCCCCATGTAAAGATACAGCCCCCCGAGGCCATTCAACGCTAGTCCGTAATATCGCTTCCCTTCCTCACGAATCTCCAAGATTTCCGCAGCTTTCGTATAGAAGGCTTCAGCCCGCTTGAGCTCCCCCTGTTCAAATCGGCATACACCGAGGTTGAACCAGATGAGTCCGCGGAAAACATCGGCACGCAAGGTATGATCGTTTTCGATGTACTCCAGTGCGCGATGGCAGCGCCTTTCCGCCTCCTCGAAGTGAGCGCGCTGGCGCTCCAGGCGGCCGAGGTTATAGAGGGCGACAGCCTGGCGGAAGGTATTGCCGAGGAATTTGTAGAAGTGGAGGGCGATCTGAAAGTGCTCCTCGGCTTCTTCGTAGCGATAGAGCCAATAACTCAACTCCCCGCGAGCCATCGCGTATCGGGCGGCTACCTCAACGTCCTTTGCTTCGGCGGCGACCTCGTCGAGCACGCGTTCGGCCTCGCGGAGGCGCGAGAAGTAGATCTCGATTTCCGCCTGGAGCACCCGGGCGAGCGGCGTCCTCTCACGGATGTCCCTCAAAGCCCTCTCGGCCGTCACGAACTGGCCGGCGTCAATGAGATCGGCGATAGCGGATGCCGTGACCTGAAGCTCGCGGACTCGAGGCATGCGGCTCCTCCTCCGCCAGAGAGTCATCCACTCAAACATCACACTGCGCCGCTATATGTATGCGATCGGGCGCAGCGCGTCAAGGGGGGAGGCGGAAAATACGGCGTTTGCCGGAGGAAAATCCGGCGATCGCCGGAGGCGCCGAGGGCGCGCAGGTGAAGGGGCAGTCGAGCCGACTTCGGATCAGGGGCTACCGGAGAGGCTTCGGACGCCGGATCAGATCAACCGCTGATACTCGCTCAGGTCGAGCCGCCAGACTGGGACGCCGCAGAAGCGTTCGCCCTCCGGGCAGGTCGGGCGCACATCGGCCAGCTTTCGGAGCGCGCAGGGTGGAAGCAGGTACCTCCCGATCGTCGGGTTCACCTCGCGGATTTGCCGCGCCTCATCCACGGAAGCGCGCCAGATCTCCTCCTGCGCGAGATAACAGAGCCGCATGGCATGCTTGTGCCGGAGATTGAGCAGATCGGCCGATTCCGTATAGCGGATGGCGACAGCGTTCGGCAGCAAGTACATCGCATACTCATCGCGAACGCCGCGCGCCCTCAATTGGGCGATAGCCGACCAGATGCGCTCCATGGTTTCGACGTAGAAGCGCTCGACCTTCTCCTCACATCGGATCAGCTCGGGCGTGATGAAATCCGGCTCCACGCTGAACTGGGTCGTCAGGCAGGGGCGCGAGGCGGGCGTCAGGCGATGCCGTTGATCCTGGGAATCGGCCGCGTGGCTGAGCTTCTTGCGGAATGTGTAGCTCGGATGATGGAGTGCGCGGGAGAGTTTGGAGAGCGTCGTCAGGTTCAGCGACTCGCCGAGCAACCGATTCCGCGCCGGATTCAGGACCAGCTCGATGGCCGCCCGGTCATCGAGCGCCGCCCGCGGGACTCCGAGGACTTGCCGCACGGCATCGGCCAGGGTCGCCTCATTGTGGAGCTTGTAATCCACGAGCTTGGAGACATGCCCGTCGAGGCTGCGATCGAACTCCTCGCGGAACGTGCGCCTCGCCTCCCATCCCAGCGTCTCGAAATGCGCAGTGAAGAAGGCGAATTCGGGCGTCTCCTCAAGCGGGATCGGCTCCTCGAGGATGCGCGCATAGAGCGGATCCCAGCGCAACACTTCCTGGACCATCTTCTCGACGACGAGGCGCTGCTCATGCGGGGCGTCCCACTGTTGACAGAGCCGGTAATAGCGGAGCAGGGTGATCGCGCTGATCGTATGGTAGAGATAGGCGAACGTCGCCACGGGCAGCACGTATCGGGCGACCTCCAGGCATCGCTTCTCGATCGCCGCGCGATATTTCTTCTCGGTCGTCCGACGATGGGGGAAGAGGCGGCGATATTCGCGCTCGACGATGGGGAAGAGCCTCTCGGCCAAATGGCGGTACGCCGCCATTTGGAATTCGACGGTCTCCAAGTAGAGCGTCAGACTCTCTCCGCTGAGCGGCGGGATGGCGACGTTCCCCGGCGCGACCTCGACGTAGCGCTGACTCACCTGCTCGGAGTTGTAGAAGGGATGCGCGTGCAAGAAGGACCAGATGAATTGCCGGGAGACGTTCGCCAGGGAGAATTGAAAATGCGCGTGCTCGATGGTCGTATGATGACCGGCGCGGTAGAGCCTCTCGGCGAGCGCCTCGGCGCCGTCCTTGAGATCCTCCTCGCGCACGATCCCTCGGCTCGAATAGCACGTCCGCGCGGCCGTGAGGATCGTCTTGAAGGGGTTCACGAACGCCTTCTCCAACTTCACGATGGGCTCCGGCGAGAGGAATCGCTCCATAGGGTCTCCTGCTCCCGAACCACATCGGCTGCTCACGCGAGAAGGGAGTATACGGCCTCTCCGCCTCCGGAGCAAGCACGCCCTCTGCCCGAGCCGACCTGATATGGCCTCCGGGCGTTGTCGCAATTCCCTTTGAGCGCAGAACGACCCGTAGTATACTTGTGCCGAAGGTTCCGGGGCGAATCGGCGATTTCGCCCTGATCCTTCAGGAGAGTGTGAGGCGACGGAGGGAGGACGATGAGGAAAACTGCCGCAATGCGTTCCGCTGTACTCGTCCTCGGCTTGCTCGTAGCTTTCGGCGGATGGGTCAGGGCGAAGGCTCAGTACGTCGTCTCGGCGCGCGCCGGTTTGGTCAATTACACGCAAGGCGAGGTTTGGTTGCAGACGTCCTCGGACACGCTCGCTCGAAGGCTCGCCCCACATCACCAGTTGGACGATGGGGACGCGGTGCTCACAAAGAGCGGCCGAGCTGAGATCCTCCTGAATCCGGGATCGGTCCTGCGACTCGATCGAAACACGGAGGTTCTCTTCTCCCGAACGGACCTCCCGCTGGTGGAATTCGGGGTCGCCACGGGCGTGGTGCTCCTTGAAGCGGCGGATTTGAATCGGGAGGTCATCCTTCGGGGGCGAACGCCTCATGCGAGCTTTCGGATCAAAAAGAGCGGGCTTTATCGAATTGATGTCCGCGCGGACGCGACGCGCTTTCTGGTCCGAAGTGGAGAGCTGGAACTATTGGCCGAGGGGCGGATTCAGAAGCTGAAGAAGGGTCAGCAGGCGACGGTGGCTCCCGCTCGCGTCGAGGTGGTGAAGCTGCCGAAGCTGGGACCGCTTGATGAGTTCGAGCTGTGGGCGAAAGAGCGCGCGGAGGTTCTGGTCGCGGCGAATCGGTCACTGACGCGTCGTCGAGATTTCGGCTATAGCCTCATGGCGAGTCTGTGGGTATTCGATCCCCTTTTGGGCGTCTACACCTTTGTGCCGTTCGGATTCGATTTCGCGTCCCCGTGGGGTCGGCGCCTCGTCTATCGGTGCCCGTATCCGACCATGTGGTATTGGGGACCGTATAGAGGAGGGCCCGATCATGGAGGTTCGCCGGGAGCCATGCCTTCACCGACGACGCCCTCTGAACGTTCGCGACCGAGCTTCCGCGTAGGAGACGGCCGATTGGAACGCGGGGACGTGCTCGCGCCCGGCCCGGCTCTTGGTGGACGAGGCGAAAGGCCAGGCCCACATCGGATGCCGGCGCCTTCGGCCCCGGTCGGAGGGGAGGTGCGACCGGCTCCGGGTCCAGTGAAGGCCCCGCGCCATCAATAGGGCACGATACTCCTCCGCCCGAGCGCGCAGAAGGGAGGGACAGGGCCGAGGCCCTCGTTGGTTCTGCCCCGCATCTTTTTGCGGCTCACACGCGTTCGCTCGGGTTCGTGCCGCTGGACAGACATTGGGGCAATCTGTTCCTCATCATTTTCGCGGCGGCTTTGAGGGGCGAATCTCCACGCAGCTCGGGAGGCTCGCCGGATCGTGCTCGAGCAGATGGAGGACGACACGGGCGACGTCCGAGGGCTTCAACTTCCATGCGGATTCCGCCGTCGGCTCGCGTCCGCCGAACTCTGTGGCGACACTGCCGGGCATGATATAGCTCACGCGGATGTTGTCATAGCGCAGGTCCTGCATGATCGCCTCGCTGAATCCGTTCAAACCGAACTTCGAAGCATTATAGGCGGCGCCGCCGGCGAACGCATTCCTCCCCGCGAGCGAGCTGATGTTGATGATGTATCCGCCGCCGCGCTGTCGCATATGTCCGACGACCTCTCGGCAGCAATAGAAGGCGCCCGTGAGATTGGTCTCGATGACCTCGTGCCACTCTTCGGGCGTCAGCTCGTAGATGCTGCGGAAGACACCCACACCGGCATTATTGATCAAGATGTCCACGCCGCCGAAGGTCCGAACCGTGTACTGGACCAGCTCGCGCACCTGCGTGAGATCGCGCACATCGCACGGGAGGGCCGCGACGCGCCCCGGCGCCTTCGGCTCCAGTTCGGCGAGCGCCTGTCGCACGGCCTCCGCTCGACGCGAGCAGAAGACAACCGATGCGCCCGCGTCGAGCAAAGCCTCGACGATCGCGCGACCGATCCCGCGCGTGCCCCCGGTCACGATGGCGACTTTCCCCTCGAGCGTTCCCATAGGCTCCTCCGACGAAGATGTCCTCACTTGAGAATCCGCATCGCCCGGCGCTCTCGCCATGAGCCCATTCCCTGAGCGCGTCGGCTGCCGCACTAGAGATTGAACTGCCGGCGCAAGTTATGAACGTGCACCTTGGTGATCCCCAGCAATTCCCCCGCCTTCGTGAGATTCCCTCCCGCTTGCCGGAGCGCGTTCTTCAACAGAAACCGCTCCAGTGTCTCCCGCGCCACGTACCAATTCGGAAGGAAGTTCCCGTCGAAGATGAGCTTATTGTCGGGCGTGAGCCTGATGCGCTCGCTTGTCGCGCGCTGCGAGACGCGCTCGATTTCCCGCTCGATCTGCGGATCGGCCAGCGGACGGAGCAACTCCTGCGCGCAGGCGATCAGCTCCTGAGCCTTCATGGGCGAGGTCGCGTAACAAGCTTCGCCGAGATAGAGGCAGGCGAGCCCCTCCAACTTCCGATCGCCGAGACCTCGGGCGATCTCACGGGCGACCGAAAGCCCGGCCTCCGCCGCCTCGTGATCGCGCCGCCGCGCCGCGGCGCGACCGAGAAGAAGCTGAGCCTCGGCTCGCAAGCGATCATCTCGAATGGCCTCCGCGTGCTCCAGAGCGAGGCGCGCCGACTGCTCCGCGCGCGAAACGTCATTCCGCTCAAGGTAGACGTCAGCGAGCGTCTTGAACGTCCGTCCCAATCCGCGCCCATGCCCGATGCGCTGGAGTACGTCGAGGCTCTCCAAGAGCGCCTGCTCGGCCTCGGCGAATCGCTCCAGGCGAACGAGCGCCAGAGCGAGCGTGCCGGTGATGTCGGCGAGGTGATCGCCAAGGGCGTACCGGGCCAGAATGCGCTGCGCTTCCCGCAACGGCTCGATAGCCTCAGCGCACTGTCCGCAGGCCACGAGCACGGCGCCGAGCGCGCCCAGCGCAGAGGCGTAATAGCGGCCGTGCTCCTCGTCCAACAATCTCAACGAGGATTGAAGTGAGGCCCGAGCCTCTTCGACCCGCCCCGTATGGGCCCGCCATGCGCCCAAGGCGTATTCGATCATGCCGAGCGTGAAATCGCCCCGCGCTGTTTCCTCATCGGCCAGGAGCGCCTTCGCTCGCTCCCACAGCGCTTCCGCGTCTTCTCCCTTCCCCTGTTTGAGCTTCGCCTCACCGAGATGATAGAGTCCGCGCGCCAGATGGCAGCGCGCCTCCAGCAGCTTACAGATACAACAGGCTCCGTCCAGGACCTCCTCCGCCAAGTCCCACTGCTCCTGATCCACATACAACTGGCCGAGAACGGTGAGATAACGCGGGAGCGACTGCACACTCAATCTCCATGGATTGACCTGCGAGAGGCATTCTCGAGCGCGTTCGGGACGACAGAAGTAGAGATGCACCTGGGCCTCCAGGATGGCCGCCAGTGGATCCGCATCGGCCGTGAGATTCGGGAGCATCCGTTCGGCTTCCTCAAATCTCCCCGCATCAATCGAATCCATGAGCTTCGCGACCCACGCCGATCCCTCTCTGGTCGCCCGCATATCTCCCTCCCCTGGTGGGAGTTTCCATGCGCTTCACGCCTGACGCCCTCCCTGTACGACTTCCTCCGACGATCACGTCCCCTGGTTCGCGGCCTCTTTTCGGGTACCGATTTTATCACGACTGCTTGCAAACTCAAGCAGATTTTGGCGCGGGGGGTGAGATCAAGGGGCAAGGGGGGACGACAGCCGCTCGCAGGCTAAAAGGCGCGACGCCGCTCCGGAATGATCTTCAGAAGGAGTCGTTCGCCCCGGCGCGAGACCAAAACCTCCACCTCTTCTCCCGCTCTCAACTCCTGGAGGGCATAGGTGTAGTCGTAGACGTTCCGAATCTCTCGCGATCCGACGCGGAGGATCACGTCGCCGACCTGCAGGCCCGCCTTTTCGGCCGGGCTCCCGGGTCGAACGCCAGCGATCTTCACCCCATCGGTGGATTCGGCGTAGTCGGGGATCGTCCCGATGTACACGCGGAATCCCGAAGCCACAGCTTCCCGTCCTTCCTCACGCACGCGCACGAAGGCCGGACGCGTCGGTTGACGATCCAGCTCCCGCACGAGCGCATAAGCGAGCGAGATGATGCGCTCGGTCCCCTCAGCAGTGATCTTCTCCGCGTCGTCTGAGGGCTTGTGATAATCCTCGTGAACGCCGGTGAAGAAGTGCAGCACGGGGATGCCCTTCAGGTAAAACGACGTGTGATCGCTCGGACCGACCCCGTCATCGCGAATCCTCAGGTTCAACCGAATGGCTTCATTCGCGCGTTGGAGCGCACTCGCCCAAAAGGGAGAAGTTCCGACGCCATAAACGATGACGCCACTCTCGCGCAGTCGCCCGATCATATCGAAGTTGAGCATGGCGACCGTACGCTCTAGCGGAAGGATCGGATGTTTCACATAATGATTGGAACCGAGGAGCCCCAACTCTTCGGCCGAGAAGGTAATGAACAGGATGCTGCGCCGAAGGGACGAGCGAACGGCCGCCAGCGCCTGAGCCAATTCAAGTAAACCGGCCACACCCGAAGCGTTATCGTCAGCGCCGTTATGCACCTCCCCGATCTTATCGGGAGCCAGCGAGTGCTCCCCACCGAGCCCGAGATGATCGTAGTGAGCCCCGATGACGATGACCTCGTCCTTGAGGACGGGATCATTCCCCTCGAGCAATCCCACGACATTGGCCGTCTGGCGCGTCTCCTTTCTCACATCCGCATATCCGACGAGGCGAACTCCTGAGAGCGTGAACGCGCGCGGTGCTTGCGTTGAAGCCAGAGCACGCTCCCGCTCGGCGAGGTCCTCTCCGGCAGCCCGCATGAGCTCAACCGCTGCGGCGCGCCCGAGAAGGAGAACAGGAAGGCCAGCGTCTCCGAACATATGATCATACCCGAGAGCTGCGAGCCGATCGTCCTCAGCCTTCTCCTCGGTGGCGATGAAGAGAACGCCCCGCGCGCCCTTCTCCCGAGCCGTGACGATCTTCCGCTGAGGCGCCCGATGCGCGCGGAACCGCCCATGCGGATCGTGACCATCCGGCCCTCCTTGAAGGACGAGGAGGATCTTCCCGCTGACTTCGACGTTCGCGTAATCGTCATATCCCAGTTCGGGAGCTGAGATGCCATATCCCATGAAGACGACCTCTCCTTCAACGGCCCCACTACTGGAGAAGGTGAGCGGCACGAAGTCGCGCCCGAGAGCGAAGTCTCGCTCTCCCCCTCTCGCCCGCATTTGAAGCCGATTCATCGGTCCCGGCACGACGCGAGCGACGAATGTGAAGCGTTGCTCGAACGTCCCGCCGTCGCCCACGGGTTTCAACCCGTACGAGCGGAACGCATCGGCGATATACCGGGCCGCTCGTTCGGCACCTTCGGTCCCCGCTGCTCGCCCCCGCAGGTCGTCCGAGGCGAGGAATCGGACATGGGCGCGAATCTCTTCGGCCGTGATGGCGGCCCCTCCCCGATCCCGAGGGTCCTCCCCGAAAATCGCGCCACTTCCCAGCGAGGCCAAGAAGATCGCCCACAGGACCCACACCACTTGAGATTCTCTCCGCATCAGGCGCATCAGCTTCATCTCGTCCTCCTTCGTTTCGCCGACAGGCGCTCTTTAAGCGTACGGCGAAGATGTTGCGAGGCGCAAGGTTTTCTGCTATCACACCTTGCTATGGGACTCATGCTGCCATCGTCAGTCGGACCGCTGGAAGCGATCCTCGAAGAGGGATCATCGTCCGATCCGAAGGCCGTCGCCATCCTGTGCCATCCCCATCCCCAATACGGTGGGACGATGCACAACAAGGTCGTCGTGCGCGCGGCGCAGGCCTTTCAAGAAGCGGGCATGGCGACGCTGCGCTTCAACTTCCGCGGCGTCGGCCGCAGCGCCGGGACCTTCGACTTCGGCGAGGGCGAGCAGGAGGATGTCGCTGCGGCCATCGCCTTCATGGCCGAACGGTATCCGAAGAGGCCGATCTGGCTCACCGGATACTCCTTCGGCGCGTGGGTGGGGTTGAAGGTCGGCGCGCGCGATGAGCGCGTGACGACGCTGGTGGCCATTGGGGCGGCCGTCGCGCTCGCCGATTTTCGCTTTCTGGAAGAGTGCGCTAAACCGAAGCTCTTCATCCACGGGACCAAGGATGAGTTCGCTCCTCTGGAGCATCTTCAGGCCCTGATGCTGACGCTGCCGGAGCCGAAGGACCTGATCCTGATCGAAGGAGCTGACCACTTCTTCACGGGCAAGCTGGAGGAGCTGAAGGACGAGCTGCTTCGCTACATCAGGACTCACGCGCCGTCGTGACCCGGCTGTTCCTGGCGCTCACTCTCCGCTCTCGGGACTCGCAATGCTTCCCGCACGCGGGGGATCACCAACAGGCGCTGGAGTTCGCCCGGACTGATTGGCTGCGGGCGATCGCGCACAGCATCCACGATGCAGAAGAACCCGAAGGGCTCATCCCCCGCGTTGAGCAACTGATGCGGCGTCAGCGGAGCAATGTAGACCGTATCGAGAAAGCCTACATGCCAACATTCGGAGCCGGCGATGACCGCCCCTTTCCCCCGAACGACGATCACAACGTGCGCGTGCTCGTGTTTCTCCAGGCTGGTGAATCCGCCGGGCTCCAGCTCGAAATATCGGAGCTGGAAATCGAGGGGCTCGTCCGACTGCCCGACGAGGACCATGCGGAGCGCCGCTGCCCAATCCTCGGAGGGCGCTTTATAGGGTTCCGGTCGCACCCCCTCCCACCGATAGTCCCCGCGGTGGCGATGGAGTCGAGAGCTTCGCCCATCCGCGATCGGTGCTCGATCGGAAGCTCCCAACCACTCGCAGTGGATCGGTCCGTTCGCTCGTCCTTCCTCGATCGTGGCCATATGCTCGCGCCTCGCACGCGTATTCTACGCCTTTGGCTCGTCGCTTTCAATGGCCTCAGGGCGAGCACAGCGAGACTCCATATGCCAGTCCGCGAAGCGGGCGTCCGAATTTAGCCTGGGGCGAGATCCGCACACCCGCTCGCGCGGGCTTTGTCCTGGAGCGCGCTCCTCTCACGTCGAGGGATCACGCCAGGACCGTTGATTGGCAGATCGCAGAGTGTGGGCTAGAATTAAGCCTTTGGCGTATGGAACGGAAGCGAAACGGCATGCTGGCGAACGTCCTCGTCCAACCGGGCCTGCTGGAATTGCGAGAGGTCGAACGACCGACGCCGGGGCCGGGCGAAGTCGTCGTCAAGATTCGCGCGGCTCTGACCTGTGGGACGGATCTGAAGGCATATCTGCGCGGGCATCCGAAGATGCCGATGCCGACGCTCTTCGGGCATGAATTCGCCGGCGAAGTGGCAGAGGTCGGCCACGGCGTCCGCCAGTTCCGCGAAGGGGATGCCATCATGGCCGTGCATTCGGCGCCGTGCGGATATTGCTACTACTGCCGACACGGTCAGGACAATCTCTGCGAGCTGACGATGAAGGCGAAAGTCCTCGGCGCTTACGCCGAGTACATGAAGATCCCGGCGCACATCGTGCAGAAGAACATGTTCCCCAAACCGGCGACGCTCCCGTTCAACGAAGCGGCCATCTTGGAGCCGCTCTCATGCGTCGTCCATGGGTTGGAGGGGCTGGACTTCGATCCTGAGGACACGGTCCTGATCATCGGTGCGGGGGCGATCGGGTTGATGCACCTGTTGCTGCTGCGCGCGTTGGGGTTGGAGCGCATTCTTGTCGCTGGACGGCGCGCCTTCCGACTACGGGCGGCGCGGGAGCTGGGCGCCGCTCGCGTCATTGACGCGGAGAGCGAAGACGTGCGCCAAGTCGTTCTCGATCTGACGCAGGGGCGCGGCGCCGATACCGTCATCGAATGCACGGGACGTCCGGACGTCTGGCAACAGGCAATCGCCCTCGTTCGCCGCGGGGGGAAGGTCGTCCTCTTCGGCGGATGTCCGTCCGGTTCCACGATCGAACTGGACACCGGGCGCATCCACTACGATCAGATCACGCTGATCAGCCCCTTTCACTACACGCGGCGGGCCGTGCGCAAAGCCTATGAACTGCTGTGCGAACGACGGATCGAAGTCGGACGGCTCATCACCGGCGAATACCCCCTCACGCGTCTTCTGGAGGTCTTCACGCTGCTGCAGCAGGGCAATTGCATCAAATACGCGGTGATCCCGTGAGGCCAGCGGAGGCGACACCCGGTATGTCCCCCCCCGCCTCGACGATGCGCGTCGCGCGTCTCTATGACGTTGACGACATCCGCGTGGAGGAGATGGACGTCCCTTCAGTGGGCGAACGCGAGATCTTGGTGAAGACTGTCGCGTGTGGCATCTGCACGGGCGATATTGTCCCCTGGTACATTCGCCGGAAGGCGCCCGTGGTCTTCGGGCATGAACCGGTCGGGGTGGTGGCGCGCGTCGGTCGAGCGGTGCGCGACTTCCAGGTGGGGGATCGAGTCTTCGTCCACCATCACGCGCCGTGCTTCCACTGTCGGTTCTGCCGTCGCGGTCGCTACAGCCTGTGTGCGACCTGGCGGCGCTCGAAGATCGTCCCCGGCGGCTTGGCCGAATATTTCCTCGTCCCCGAGGAGAACGTGACGGATACGCTGAAGCTGCCGAATGCGCTCTCCTGGGAGGATGGTGTCCTGATCGAGCCGACGGCCTGTGTGGTGAAATCGCTGCGACGTGCCGAGCTTCATCCGGGGGAGACGGTCGTCGTCATCGGCCTGGGGATCATGGGGCTTCTCCACCTGCGGCTCGCCCGCGCCTTGGGCGCTCGTCGGCTCATCGGCGTGGATCGGCTCGATGCGCGCTGTCGCGTGGCGGAGCAATTCGGTGATGTGCGCACGGTGAACGCCGCGCGGGAGCCCGTTCCCGAACGCGTGCGCGAGCTGACCGAAGGCGAGGGGGCGGATGTCGTCATCGTCGGCCCGGGCTCGTGCGAGGCCATCGCTCTGGGCATCGCTTGCGCCGGTCCGGGCGGCCGCGTGATCCTCTTCGCACCCACGCCTCCGGAGGAACAGCTTGCGATCGAACCCTATCCCCTCTACATGAACGAGGTCAGCCTCATCCCCAGCTATTCGTGCGGTCCGCCGGACACGCGCGAAGCCCTGCGATGGATCGAACGAGGAGCGATTCGCGCCCGCGATCTCCCTCTGCGTCGCTTCTCCCTGGAGCGGGTGTCAGAAGCCTTCCAGGCGATGGCGAGAGCGGAGATCCTCAAGGCCATCATCTGCTTCGATCCCGCGCTCTTGGCGGAAGCCGATGCCCATCGGTGAGGCGGACCAGCTCACCGCGTGCGCAGCCTTCGGAAGAACTCCTCCCGCCAGGACGGCTCCTGGAAACATCCGCGCGCGGCGCTGGTCGTCACCCATCCCGGTTTCCTCGCCCCCCGCATCTCCATGCAGAGCTGGCGCGCCTGCAGCAGGACGATCGCCCCACGCGGGTGCGCTGTGCGCACGAGGGCATCGGCGACTTGCTCGGTCAACCGCTCCTGCAGCTGCGGACGGCGCGCGTAATGTTCGAGGAGTCGCCCCACGCTTCCGAGACCGAGCAACGCGCGATCGGGCACGTAGCCGACGTGGGCCTTCCCGAAGAAGGGCAGCAGATGATGCGCGCACACGGAGTAAAACGGCACATCTGCCACCACGATCATCTCCCCCTCGCCCCCCTCCCGCGCGAGCGGCACGATCTCCGGCTCCTCCTCGCGATCGGCGCCGCCGAAGAAGTCCACATACCACTCGGCCACTCGCTCGGGCGTGTCTCGCAATTCCGGATCGCGCGTCGGATCCAGATGCAGCAGCCGTAAGATCTCCGCGATATGCCAGCGGAGCTCCCGAAGCGTCGTCTCCCGCGTCCGCTCCATGACGGGAAGAGGATAGCACACCGCCGGCGAAGACGTGAGCTTTTTTTGGACATCCCGCGAGCCGAGGACTTATGATAAGAGCGTGAAGCAGCCATCGGACACGAACGGCCTATGGGACACCGTGGCATCGAGATCACAGACGATCTGGACCTGCTCCTGGACGTCCTTCCGCCGGCGATTCGGGAGGCGCTTCTGGAACAGCCGGATGTGAATGAGCTGGTCGAGGTGGTGCTGGACCTCGGGCGACCGCCCGAGGCGCGATTCCTCTCGCGCGCGATCACGCTCGGCGAGGACTTCGTCACGCGCGATGACCTGCACTTTGTCGTGAGCCGGGTCGGCACCTTCACCAAGGACAACCGCGCGGGGATCGAACGCACGCTCCACCGCATCTCCGCTCTTCGCAATCGCCGGGGTGAGATCATCGGTCTCACCTGTCGCGTGGGACGCGCCGTCTTCGGGACGGTGGACATCGTCAAGGATGTCATCCAATCGGGCAAGAACATTCTGCTCCTGGGGAAGCCGGGCGTGGGGAAGACGACGCTCCTGCGCGAGGCCGCGCGCGTGCTCGCCGACGAGCTGGGCAAACGCGTGATGGTCGTGGACACCTCCAATGAGATCGCGGGCGATGGGGACATCCCCCATCCGGGCATCGGGCGCGCGCGCCGCATGCAAGTCCCCTCCCCAGAATTGCAGCACGCCGTGATGATTGAAGCTGTGGAGAACCACATGCCCGAAGTGATCGTCATTGACGAGATCGGGACTGAGGCCGAAGCGCTCGCGGCGCGC
>BEHM01000041.1 GCA_002923315.1 bacterium HR10 | reverse complement strand
ATCGGCCGCCATGGCGTAGAAGATGCGCGCCCCCGAGAGGATCGAACCGTTCAACGCGCCGAGGATGGAGATGAGGATGGCCAGGGAGACGATCGCCGCTCCCGGCGGGCCGAGGACGCGCTCGACGGCATCAGCGGCCACGCGCTCGCTCGCTCGAATCGCCTCAATGGGCAGCACGTAGAAGTACGCGAGATTGGCGAGCAGATAGACGAGAATGACCACGAGCATACCGAGCACGAGCGCGCGCGGGATCGTGCGCGCCGGATGGGCGATCTCACCGGCGACCATGTTGACGTTGTTCCATCCATCGTACGCCCAGAGCGCGGCGACCATGGCGACGCCGATTCGCCCGAACCACGCGCCATCCACCGCCTCCGGAGCGATGGGGCGATAATGAGCCGCTGTCCCTTCGCCGAGGAGGAACGCGAGTCCCACCAATCCGAGGATGATCGCTATCTTGAGCGCCGTCAGTCCCGCCTGCACGAGACCGCCGAGGGCGACGCCCCGGCTGTTCACCAGCGAGAGGACGAGGATACACCCGATGGCCACGATCTTACCCGCCTGCTCCGAGAGGGGCAGGAAGTGGCCGAGGTAGATGGCGAAGCCGGTGGCGAGGGCGGCGATCGAGCCCGTCTTGATCACCAGAAATTGCGTCCAGCCGTAGAGGAAGCCCCAGAGCGGACCATACGCGAGGCGCAAATAGACATACTCGCCGCCGACGCGGGAGAACGCCGCTCCCAACTCCGCATAGGTGAGCGCGCCCAGGAACGAGAGGCCTCCGGCGAGAATCCACACGGCGAAGACCATCCCCGGCGTCTCCACCTGGCGCGCGATCGTATTCGGGACGATGAAGATGCCCGTCCCGATGATCGTCCCCACGATGATCGCGCTCGCTTCCACCAGGCCGAGTCGGCGCTGCAGCTTCCCGTCATCCGCGCGAACGCCCACCGCCCCCCCCTCCGGCACTATCGTCGTTCCTCCAGCATCACCCATCCCTTCGCCCTCAGTTCGTTCACGAACGCTTCGATGTCCGTCGGCGTCACCCCTTCGAATTCGGCGAGCGCGGCCCAGTAGAGATGGGCGAGGCTCCGCTCGCCATCAATGAGGTTTTTGATGAGCGTCGAGAGCTTCGGTCCCAAACGTGGAGAGTCGAAGTCGAGCCATGCGCGAAAGCCCGGTCCGAGCGGGAGCGTGCGTTTGGGGATGAGCCGGTAGAGGCGCATCTCCTCGGCCTCCGGCTCCAGCTCCCTGGGGGTGACATCGAGCATCCGGCACATGCGCTCATACTGCTCCGTCAAGAGCCGAACAGCGGCTTCCTGGAGGGCGAACAGATGCCAGACGAAGCTCGATTCATGTTTGAGCGCGGCCGTGGGGTCGGACGTCCCCTCGGCCACCGCGAGCTTGGCGAGCGACGCGAGGATCCGACCCTCGCGCTCATAAGCGTACTGCAGGAGGTGATACGCGCGCTTGAACCGCATGTGGATGTCCTCGCGCGTGCTCTCGGCGATCCACCGCAGCGCGCGCGCTTCAGCTTCGCCGAGGCGTTCGGCACCCCCCTCCCGCACTTCGGCGAGGAGTTTCGGCAGATCGCGCGCCGTCACGTTGGCCAGAAAGAGCCCGCAGGCGGCGCCGAGAAAGACCATGCGCTTGAGCGCCGTGGGGTCCAGGTGCTCAACCGCATCCTCGCTCGTGTGAATGTATCGCAGCGAGGGCGTTGCCAGGCTGACCGCGGGGACATCAATACCGCCGGTCTCGAAGACGAGATGGTCCGAGAGCGGCGCGTAGGGCCAGAAGTGGAGGGTGAACGGATCGCGCGTCCCCGTGGGGGCGACAAAGAGCGGCGAGGGCGTCCGAGAGACGGGAGCCAGCTCCGAAGCGAAGCGCGCGATGGCGCGGATGAGGTCGTCCGCGAAGGTCCCCATCCATATCGGTTGACGGATGGCGATGAAGTCCGTGCGTCCGTGACGATCCCCGCCGGCTTGGTCAATATTGATGTTGGCCAGAAGGCGCCGCGCCTCTTCAGGCTGAGCGAAGAAGTAGCGGTACGTGCTCTCGATCTCCGTCACCCACCAGAAGCGGATCGTCCGAAGCGGGGGGGCCATCTTCCCCTGACGGATGAGCGTCTGCAGCACGCGCGCGATCTCCAGAAGGGCAGCGCTTCCGGACGCATTATCATTGGCTCCCGGCGCGGGGTGATCGAGATGGGCCGTGAAGACGATGTCTTGGTCGCGGATCCGTGTGCCGGGGAGCGCGGCGACGACCATCTTCACATGAGCGGGCCAGCGCAGATTCACCTGAAGGTGGACGCGCGCGCGCAGTCGTTCGCCGCGCGCGAGGCGGTCGCGCAGGATGCGACCGCGCGCGGGCGAGATCATGAAGGCGAACCCCGCGGCACCCGTTCGCGCGCGCTCCGGAGAGAGGCGTCCCCAGGCGACGGCGTCCTCCGAGGGCGCGATGCCGAAGAATTCGCTTCGCGCATCGGAGATGATGCCGAGCGCCCCGTGCTGCGCGATCGCCAGGGGCTCGACCTCATGCGGCGGACCGCTGGCCAGTACGATCTTGCCCCGCACGTCGCGATCACGATAGTCGGCCTCGCTCATTCCCGCGCCGACCGAGATGAGCTCCGCTTCCACCTGAGCATCACGGCTATATTGCGCGACGGAGAGGGGGATCTCCGAGGCGTCTGCGATCTTCACCGGCTCCGCGTCGAGCAGCCACAATTCGCCGCGCCGCACGTCCCAGGCCGGGACATCGGTCGGAAAGCTCAGGAGGCGCACGTCCGTCAAGCCCACGGCGCGCGCGCGTTCGGCCACGATCTCCGCCGCGCGATCGAACCCCTGAGAGGCCGGGTATCGGGGGAGCGCGGCCAATACCGCCGCCACCTCCCGGACCCGTTCGCCTGAAGCTTCGGTGAGAAGCTGCTCGACCAGCTCCGGCGGCAGAAGTGACGGACGCGAGACCGCTCCAGCGCGATCCAGCAGGCCCACCATCAAGAGGATCGGGAGCAAGTGTCGCCCACCGCGCCTCATGCTTCCAGCTCCGCGAGGATCGCCTCGGTGAACTCGGTCGTGGTCGCCGTTCCCCCCACATCGCGCGTGCGAATCTGGCGTTCGGCGAGCACGCGACAGAGCGCCGCGTAGATGCGATCGGCGGCCTCCACCTCGCCCAGATGTCGCAGCATCATCAACGCCGAGAGGAGCATCGCCGTCGGATTGGCCACATTCTTGCCCGCGATGTCCGGCGCGCTCCCGTGCACCGCTTCGAAGACGGCGATCGTGTCTCCGAGATTCGCCCCGCCGACCACACCCAGGCCCCCCACGAGTCCGGCCGCGAGGTCCGAGATGATGTCCCCATAGAGGTTCTCCAGCAGCAGGACATCGAACTGTTGCGGATGCATCACCAATTGCATGCAGGCATTGTCCACGATCTTCTCCTCGATCTCGATCTCCGGATACTCGCGCGCGACGCGCCGGACGCAATCCAGGAAGAGTCCATCGGAGAGCTTCATGATGTTGGCCTTGTGCACGGCCGTCACCTTTCGCCGATTCTCTCGGCGGGCGTATTCGAAGGCGAACCGCGCGATGCGCATCGAGGCGCGCTCGGTGATGATCTTGAGCGACTCGACGACGCCCGGCACGACGATGTGCTCAAGTCCCGAATAGAGGTCCTCGGTGTTCTCGCGCACGACGACGAGATCAATGGGGCCGAAGCGTGCGGGAACACCGGGCAGGCTGCGCACCGGACGCAAATTCGCGTAGAGGTCCAGCTCCTTGCGCAGACGCACGTTGACGCTCGCGAAGCCCTCGCCAATGGGCGTTGTGATGGGACCCTTGAGGGCCACGCGGTTTCGCTCGATGGATTCCAAGAGCGCGAAGGGAAGGGGATCGCCATAGCGATTGAGCGCCTGCGCGCCGGCGATGTGTTCCTCCCACTCGATGGGGACACCCGCAGCGGCGAGAATCCGCACGACCGCCGCGGAGACCTCCGGCCCAATGCCATCTCCCGGAATCAGTGTGATCGTGTAAGCCATCGCTCCTGTCCTCACCAGGATTCGCGCGCCTCATCGGCTCTTCGCCTCATGGCGCGGGACTTCGATCACCCGGCCCCCTTTGATGACGAGCACGACGTTGCGCAAGGCCTCCGGATCGAGCAGCGGATCACCCTCGATGATGATCAGATCAGCGAGCTTGCCGGGCTCGATCGTCCCCAGCTCCTTCTCTCGGCCGAGCGCTTCGGCGCCTATCCGCGTCGCCATCTGAATGGCCTCGATCGGCGGGACGCCCATGTTCGCGTAGAGGACCAGCTCCTTATAGAACCGGCCATGCGGGACGAGATCCGACCCCGTATCCGGTCCGAGCGCGATCTTCACCCCCAGCAAGCGCGCGCGCGTGAGAGCGCGAAACGCCTCCCGCAGCGCGCGTTTCGGGTCATACCCCCGCGCTCGCCATTCGAGGACCGTGCGGCGCCACAGCGCCGCGCGCTGCGTGAGCGCATGCAGGAGTTCCGGAGGGAGTCGCGTCTGAAGCGGTGGTTCGATCAGCTCCTCCTCGTTCTTCTCCAGCGGATCCACGCGCTGCGCTTGCAGCTGATAGAGCGTCGGCACGACGATGACGTTGCGACGCGCCATCTCCAGAAGGAGCCGATCGTCGTAAACGCGCAGCGGAGCCATGTGCTCGATCGTGTCCACGCCCGCCATCAGGGCCAGGCGCACCGCTTCATCGTACGGGACATCAATGTGGGCAGCGACGCGCAGTCCCGCGCGATGCGCTTCGCTGACGATCGCCGACAGCTCCTCGAGCGTCGGGAGAGGACGCTGACGGGTCAGCCGCACCTTCACGAAATCAATCCCTTTGGCGATCTGCTCCCGGACCTTCCGCCGCGCCTCTTTCACCCCATCGAACTCGAGGAAGAGAGGGGAGGAGGACGCCGCCGCGTCTCTTTTGGCGAGCTGCGGACCGGCGGCGAAGAGCCGTGGGCCTTCGGCTTCGATCTGATCCCGCAGTTTGAGGACCAGTTCGCTCGAGCCGCAGTCGCGCAGACTCGTCACTCCGGAGAGGAAATTGAGCCGGGCGTTTTGCAGGATGACCTGCCGGAGCTTCTCCGGCGTATCCGTGAAAGGGGCATCCTGCTCGCCCAGCCCCAATCCCTCCAAATGCGCGTGCGCATCAATGAGTCCGGGGAGGATGAATCGCCCCTGGGCATCAATCACATTCACACCGGGGGGGATGCGCACGCGCCCCAAGCGGCCCACGGCTTTGATCTTCTCCCCGGCGATGAGAATGACCGGATCCTCAAACGGCAACGGCGTGTTCCCATCAATGAGCCATCCGCCGATGAGTGCCAGCGTGACCTCGGCCTCCGCCTCATCGCTCGCGCATCGAGGATTCGGCCACGGGAACATGCCCAGCCCGAGCAGCACAAGGATCGAGAGCGTTCGGACACACCCTCTCATCGTTCCGGCCACGGGATCACCGCCTCCGCCAGGCGAACCGACAGGATCGCGCCTTCGATCGCCTTGCGGGCGTCCTCCAGGGTGTATTCCGCAGTCGGGATGAAATCGAGGTCCCCGGAGAAGGAGAGTTCGCGCTCCTTGCGAAGCCATGTCGAGATCGCCGCCATCTCTTCGAGGTGCGCGAGAACGGGTTCGGGAAACCGATCGCGGTGCTCCAGCAGAAGCCCTCCCACATCGTGCCAGTGAGGCGGTTCGATGCCCACGTGCCGCAGCATCCCTTTCAAGGCCGGCTCCACGATCTCCTGAGCCTCGCGAATGACGTCCGAATAGGCGGCCTCGCTCATGAGGACATCCAGGATCTTCAATCGCTTCTTGGCCTTGGTCAGATAGCTCTGGGCGAGCGAGATATTCGTCATAGCTCGAAGACCTCTCCCGGGCGATAATCGGGTTTCAGGTCCCAATACCACCGATCCCCCTGCACGATGCGTTTCGCCCCGAGCCTTCGCAGACGCTCGGCGAAGTCCTTCAGGAAGCGCGCGAAGAAGTGATCCCGGTCATAGAGGAGGCGCACATCGAAGACCATGTCGAGGAAGAGAGGGCTTCCGGCGCGCACCTCCTCGGGCGTCTTGAGAACCGGGGAGAGGCAGGTATGGATCCCCGCCTGGGCCATTCGACGCAGATCAGGGGCGAGTCTGTCCTCAGCCTGTGCGAACTCCGCGATTCGCTTCGTCCTCCCTCGGGGCAGGGGCGCAGCGATGAGCAACAGATCCACATCGGACTCGGCCGTGGCCGTTCCGCGCGCCACCGAACCGAAGACAGCCAACGTGATCAAACGTTCGGCATACACATCCAGGACAGCTTCAAGGAGCCGGGCCAGCAGCGCCTCGAAGAGCGCGCGCGTCGAGAGGGGCGCGACGTTCGCTTCGCGCACCGTGCGCGATTCGCGCTTTGTCTCCTCCACTCGCATGGTATCGCCATTGTACAGCAGCCTTTGCTAGAATAGCCAGTCGTTCGCCAGAGGCGGGCAGGACAAGGCGGAGCATATGAGCGAGGCGATCGCTCGGCGCCTGAGAACACAGCGATATGGTGAGAGACGATGACGCTTCCGAAGCGAGATGGGGCGCGGCCGCTCTTTCAGGTCTTCCTCCTGACGAGCGGTTACATGATCGTGGAGGCCATCGGGGGATGGCTGACCAATAGTCTTGCCCTTTTGGCTGATGCCGGGCACATGCTCACGGATGTGGCGGCGCTGGCCCTGGCTCTGGGAGCGATGTGGATGTGCGAGCGGAGCGCTCCCCCGGAGAAGACCTATGGCTACTATCGGCTCGAGATCCTGGCGGCTTTGCTGAACGCCGTCATCTTGATCGTCATCTCGCTCGCCATCGTCTACGAGGCCTATGAGCGGGTGCAGCAGCCGCCGCAGGTGCGCGGTCGGGAGATGATGGTGATCGCCCTGGGCGGGCTCCTGGTCAACGGCCTCGGGGTGGCGCTCTTGCATCGCGCGCGCCGCGAGAGCCTGAATGTGCGGGGGGCGTTCCTGCATGTCCTGAGCGATGGCCTGGGCTCGATCGGCGCCCTGGTGGCAGGAGGGCTGATCTGGGCGAAAGGGTGGTATCTCGCCGATCCTGCGATCAGCTTCATGACGGCCGGACTGATCATCGTGTGCGCGTGGCGATTGCTCAAGGAGGCGGTCAATATCCTGATGGAGGCCACGCCCGCGCATATTGACATCGCGGGCGTGGAGCGCGCGATCCGAAGTGTTCCGGGGATCCGCGATGTTCACGATCTGCATGTGTGGACGATCACCTCGGGGAAGGATGCGCTGAGCGCCCATGTCATCCTGGCCGATGATCATGTCTCCCCCAAGGACATCCTGCACGGAATTCGCGTGCGGTTGCGGGAGGCCTATGGGATCGAGCATGTGACGATTCAGATCGAGACGCCTGATTTCGAGGAGGAGGAGATCCACTTCTGAGCGGGGAGGCGAGGTCGCATTGACCGCTTTCGGTCGTCGGTGATACAATCATTCGCGGTTTGGGGGTGATATGGGTTCGACGGGGGTCAAGAGGCGACGAGGAGCATGCCGGGCACCGTGCCGGCCCGTGAGAGGCACGGAAAAAAACAACTGCCAACGTGCAGTACGCTCAGGCCGCGTGAGCGCGGCCTCGTTCCCCCTCGCCTCGCCCGCGGGTGAGGAGTGGAGCGTCACCACAGACGGGCTCGGTCCGCGCGAAGGATCGGCGCGCGCGGGCGACAGCTGAGACCGATCTAGTCGCGCGAGGCGCATGTCGCCTCGCCTCCTCGCGCGGCGAAGGACAGAGAGGCGACTAAGCATGTAGAACCTCGCGCCGGAAGGCCCTCGGACAGCGGTTCGATTCCGCTCACCTCCACCATTTTTCATGTCTTGGGGCAGCACCATGTTCGACGAACTCTTCTACTCGGCGCCGAGAAGTGCAGCGGAGAGGGCCTCTAAGCTCGAACGGCTCGCGGAGATCCAGGATGAGCTGGAGCGGCTCATTGATGTGCGGAAGCGACTCATGGAGCGGCTCGCCCGCATGCGGAGCGAGCTGGACGGGCATCGCCGAGAGAGCCTGGATATCCGGATGCGAACGATGGAGCTGGTGAATCGCATCCGACGGCGCTTGCAGGAATCCCCCGGTAGCTCGATCACCCCGGAAGAGGAGCGCATGCTCGCCGAGCTGGAGGCGTGGCAGCAGCGCCTGGAGCGAGACATCACCGATCTGGAGCAGCGGGTGAAGGTCGCGGCCTTCGAGGCGGAGAGCCTCGAAGCCACACTGAACGAATTGCGCGAGCAGGCCGATGCGATCGCGGCTGAGCTGGAGCAAGAGGAAGGGTTCTCCGAGAAGCATTGAACACCGATGGACGAGACGGTGCTTCGTCGTGATGGACGTCGCCCGGACATGCTGCGCCCGATCCGCATCTTCCCCGACTTCCTCAAGTTCGCCGAAGGGTCGGTCCTGATCGAGTGCGGCGATACGAAGGTCATCTGCGCGGCGAGCGTGGAGGAACGCGTTCCGCCCTTTCTGCGCGGCACCGGGAGGGGGTGGATCACGGCCGAATATGCCATGCTGCCGCGCGCGACCGAGACGCGTACGCCACGCGAGACGGCGCGCGCACAGCCTTCCGGGCGCACGCAGGAGATCCAGCGCTTGATTGGGCGCAGCCTTCGGGCCGTCGTGGACCTGACGAAACTCGGCGAACGAACGATCCTCATTGACTGCGACGTCGTTCAGGCCGATGGGGGGACGCGAACGGCCTCGATCTCAGGGGCCTTCGTCGCCTTGGTCTTCGCCCTGCGGCGCTTGCACGAGGCGGGTGTGATCGTCGAGTGGCCCGTGCGCGATTACGTGGCGGCTGTCAGCGTGGGGATCGTGGAGGGAACGCCCATGCTCGATCTGCGCTATGAGGAGGATAGCCGAGCCGCCGTGGACATGAATGTCGTGGGCACCGGCGACGGCCGATTCGTGGAGATTCAGGGGACGGCCGAGAGTGAGCCCTTCACCGAGGAGCAACTGCGGCACCTGCTCGCGCTCGCGCGCCAGGGCGTGGCTCAGGTGATCGAGATTCAAAAGGCCGTCATCGGCCCATTATGGGGGAAGGAGCCACTCCTCCCTGAGCGGGAGGGCGAATCATCCGTCCGCGAGCCATGAGAGCCCTGATCCTTCTCATCGCTTCTGCTTTCGCACTCCCTTGGCAAGCGCCTGAAGAGCGCCCCTTCCATGATCCGGAAGGGCGATACCAACTCGTCTTGCGCGATCGCTGGGAGCCGGTGACCTATCAGGATGGGGCCGGGAATACCGTGACCGACATCGTCTACGGGAGCAGTGAGGAAGGCTTGCTGCGCATCCGGCAGTTCAAAGTCGAGCCGGGCATATCGCCCCGCGCCTTCATCGAGCGGGAAGAGGAGGTCTCCCTGCGCTTTCGCCCCGGATATTTGCGCGGAGCGATCGAGTCGTTCGGGGGCGTGTATCCGGAGAGCGTCGTCTTCAACTTCGAGTTCACTCGTCGCGGGCAGAAGAAGGTGGCGCGGTACTACGTCTTCAAGACGGATGAGACGACGATCTACCTCCTGCAGTTCGAGGGGCGTCCGAATGTCATTCGGTCCACGCGGAATCGTTTGGACCTCATCGCGCGGAGCTTTCGGGCGCGCTCCTGATGTCGGCGAGGACGATTCGTCAGGCCCTGGAGTGGGGGTGGCGGTATCTGGATCGCGCGGGCATTGAGGAGCCACGTCGCGCGGCCAGCGCCTTGCTCGCTCACGTCCTGCAGCGGGACATTCTCTATCTCCTGACGCGACCGGAGACACTGCTCTCCGAGTCCGAATGGGAGGACTTCACCCACGCCATTGAGCGGCGCGCGCGTGGAGAACCGCTTCAATACATCACCGGACATCAGGAATTCTTCGGACTCGATTTCCTGGTCACGCCCGACGTCTTGATTCCCCGACCGGAGACGGAGTTGATCGTGGAAGCTGTTCTGGAGCGGGCGACCGACGCCGATCGGCTCCTCATAGATGTCGGGACGGGATCAGGCTGCCTGGCCGTGACGCTCGCCGTGCACCTCCCTCAGGCGCGTGTGCTGGCTCTGGATATCTCGGAAGCTGCCCTGGCCGTCGCGCGCCGCAATGCCGAGCGACATGGTGTCCGCGAACGAATCGAGTTCCTCGTGAGCGATCTCTTCTCGGCGCTGGAGGGCATGCCGGATCCGCCTCAGGCGGATTTCATCGTCGCGAATCCACCCTACATCTCGGAGTCGGAGTTCTCGACGCTCCCGCGCGAGGTCCGCGATTATGAACCCCGGGGCGCATTGGTCGCCGGACCGGATGCGGCGGAGGTCCACCGGCGGCTCTTCGCGCACAGCCCGAGGTTCCTGAGGCCGGGGGGGTACTTCATCTGCGAGATGGGATACGGGCAATATCCCTCTCTGCGAGAACATCTGGAGGCGACCCCATGGGAGGTGGTCGAGGTCAAGCGCGATCTGCAGGGGATCGAGCGAACGCTCGTGTTGCGATGGCGGGCGTGATCGAAGCGGCGCGCCCATCCTTCCCTCATGGCCGCGAGTGTGAGAAAATAAACCCTTCGTCGCCGGCACGAATCGCAAGAGAGGGGATGCTCAGTGACGAGGACGACCGACGATATTGGAGACGTGGCGATGAGCGGATATGAACTCGATTGCGTCTTCTGCCACATCGCGACCGGAGATCATCCGGCCGAGATCCTCTATCAAGACGATCAGGTGATTGCCTTCAAGGACATCAATCCGCAAGCACCGTGGCACATTCTGATCATTCCTCGCGAGCACATGGATTCGCTCAATGACGCCGCGGCTCAAGACGAAGCCGTGCTCGGCCATATGTTGCGGATCGCCTCGAAGGTGGCGAATCAGGTGGGGATCGCCGAGGAGGGATATCGGGTGGTCATCAACACGGGACCGCGAGCGGGGCAGAGCGTGTTTCACCTCCATCTTCATCTTCTCGGCGGGCGTCCCCTGCGATGGCCTCCCGGATGAAGAGCCATGCGCGTCCCATTCTATAAGCTTCAGGCCCTGGGCAACGACTTCATCGTCGTCGCTCGCGAGCATCTCCCTGAGGAGGACGCTGTGGAGCGTTGGGCGGCGCGCTGGTGTCATCGCCATTTCGGCATCGGCGCCGATGGCGTCATCCTCGTCACTCCCCTGTCCGCGGGATCGGAGGCGGATTTCGAGATGCGCTTGTGGAACGCCGATGGGACGGAGGCCGAGATCTCCGGCAATGGGATTCGGTGCCTGGCGGCCTATCTCCTCTTCACCCATCGCTGGCAGGAGCCGAGCGTTCGGATTCGGACGAAGGCGGGCGTGAAGCGCCTGGAGCGGATTCGCCAGGAAGGGACGCGCTTTGAATTCCTCACCGATATGGGGGTGCCCGCGCTCTCCAGCGAAGCGATCCCTATGGCTTTGGAGCCCGCGCGACCGCGCGTCATCGGATTCCCGGTCCGAATCGGCGAGCGTGAGATTCTGGTCACCGCCTGTTCGATGGGGAATCCACATTGCGTCGTGTTCGTGGATGATCTCGCCGCGGTGGACGTTCGAGAGCTGGGATCAGCCCTCGAGCGACATCCCCTCTTCCCCGCGCGCACCAACGTGGAGTTCGTGCGGATTCGCGATCGTCGGAATCTCGAGATGCGCATCTGGGAGCGCGGCGTCGGGGAGACGCTCGCCTCGGGGACGGGGGCATCGGCGGCTCTGGTGGCCGCGGTGCTCAACGGACTCGCGGAGCGGGAGGCATGGGTGCATACCTCGATGGGCGCTCTGCATGTGCAGTGGCGACCGGATGACCATATCGTCGTCGTGGGATCGGCGGAGGTCATCTTCTGGGGAGAGTGGGTGGGCGAATGAGCCGAGAAGACCAACGCTTTGTCCTTCTTGCTCGATTCACTACGGTCGTCGAGGCCGAGATGGTGCGGGAACTGCTCGCCCGAGAGGGGATCCCGGTGATGCTCACCGGGACGAGCGACCCGCTGGGGATTGTGAGCGGCGCTCAGCCGATCCTGCTTCTGGTCGCCGAATCCGAGCGGGAGCGAGCGGAATCCCTGTACCGGGCGTTCTTCCAAAAGCCGTTCGCCGAGGAGCAGGAGAGCTGACGGTCATGCTCGGGAGAACTTTCGCGGTCCTCGCGCGCCGACTCGCCGACGATCTCCTGAGCGTTGTCTTTCCCACACTGTGCGTCCTGTGCGGGAGGCCTGTGGAATCGCTCGCTGATGGGATCACGTGCGCCGCGTGTTGGTCCGATGTGGACGCTCTCCCGACATCCGCGCGGTGCCCGCGATGTCATGCCCCGAGGAGCGTTGAGGCGATGACGACTGAGTGCTCGGCGTGCCGGGGGATGGTGCTGGATGGCTTGCGATATATCGGCCCTTATCACGGAGTCCTTCGGGCCCACGTCCTCTTTCTGAAGAGAAGGCCGCAGGTGTGTCGGCGCTTGCGGGAGAAGATCCAAGAGGTGTTGACCGGGGAATCACTCTTTCGCGATGTGGCGATGGTGCTTCCGGTCCCGCTTCATCCCCGGCGACTTCGCGAGCGGGGGTATAATCAGGCAGAGCTGCTGGCCGAAGAGGCGGCGCGCACACTCGCTCGGCCCATGGAGAGAGGTGTCCTGCGGCGGATCCTCTACACGGAGCCTCACCGGGCGGGGATGGATGCGCTGGCGCGCGCGCGCCGTGTCGCCGGAAGCTTCGCCGTGACTTCCGCCGAGGCCGTTCGAGGACGCGTCATCCTCCTGGTGGACGATGTCTTCACCAGCGGAGCGACGCTGAACGAATGCGCTCGGACGCTGCGGCGTTCGGGCGCGCGCGCCGTTTATGGATTCGTCCTCGCGCGCGCCCTCGCCTGATCGGCTCAGCGCGGTGAGCCGGCGGGCGGCGTCGGCAACGTGATCGGGCGCAGACCGCCGAAATTCGCTGGATTCTCCAGCATCCGCCGCGCGAGCAGATTCTCCACGCGCGATTCGGCCAGGGCCAGGCGGGTGACTGCCGTCTGCAACACCTGCTCCCGTTGGTCGCGCAATTCCTCGGCGATCTGAGCGCGCACTTCATCGAGCGTCAGCTCGCGATCGCGCTGAATGCGCCGCACGAGCTTCAAGATGAGCCAGGCGTTCCCGATGCGGATCGGCTCGGTGATGTCCCCTTCACGCATGGCGAGGAGACGGGAGCGCAGCGCTTCCGGAAATTGTTCGGCCGTCTCCGGGAAGAACCCCCAGTTCCCGCCTCGGGCCGCCGTCAGGGGGTCCTCCGAGCGACGCGCGGCGACGGTGGCGAAATCGGCCCCGCGCCGGAGCTGCTCGTAAATCTCGCGAATCTTTCGCTCGGCCGCTTCCGCACCGATGGCGTCGTCAGAGACATTGTCCTTCTCCGGCGTCACCACGATGCGCGCCAGGGCGAAGCCCCGTCGCTCCACGAATTGAGCCTTATTGGCGTTGTAGAAGTCTTCGATCTCGCGGTCGGTGACCGTGATGCGGGGGGTCACCTCGCGATCGAAGAGCTTCTTGATCGCCAATTGGCGGCGAATCTCGCGCCGGAATTGCTCCTCGGTCTGTCCCAGCTCGCGCAGCGTTCGCTGGAAGCCCTCCTCGCTCAATCCCCGTTCGCGCTTGAACTGCTGGATGCCTTGCGTGATCTCCTCCTCGGTCGGCAGAAGCCCCAAGCGTTCCGCCTTCTGATAAAGGGCCTGCTGCGTGATGAGGTTCTCGAGGATCTGCAGCCGCGCGGCCGCCAGCTCGGCGGGCGTCGGGGGCGCCTGTCCCTGTTGCGCGCTGGCGCGCAGCTGTTGCTCGAGGAGCCGATCCACCTCCGCGATCGTGATCTCCACGCCGTTGACCCGCGCGGCCACATCTTCGGCCGTCGCGCGGCTCTGTTGATCCTTGCACGCGCTGAGCGCGAGTCCCAGACAAAGCGCTCCGAGGACGATGGCTTCTCTCATGATCCCTCCCACTTGACGAAATCGGCGATCTCTGCTACGGTTTTGCCCTGTTGTGATCGAACCGGAGCGGGATTGCGACGCGATATGGCACAACGGTGCGTCATTTGCGGCAAAGGGCCACAATTCGGACATCGGGTCAGCCACGCGGGCAATCGCACGAAGCATAAGTTCGAGCCGAATCTGCATCGCGTGCGCGCGCGCATCAATGGTTCCGTCCGGCGCATCCGCGTCTGCACGCGATGTCTGAAGGCGGGGAAGGTCGTCAAGGCCGCGTGATCTCCTCACCCCGTCAGAGCGTGGCGATGGCGTCCATCTCGATCCGAGCATCGCGGGGCAGTCGCGAGACCTCGACGGTCGCGCGCGCCGGTTTCTCCCCGGGGAAATAGCGAGCATAGACCTCGTTCATCTTCGCGAAGTCATTGAGGTCCGCCAGATACACCGTCGTCTTCACGACCTTCTCCAGAGACGATCCGGCAGCGTCCAGGATGGCTCGGAGATTCTGTAAGACGCGCTCGGTTTGCTCCTCAATCCCCCCGGGGACCAGGTCGCCCGTCTCGGGATCGAGCGCGATTTGTCCGGAGACGAAGATCCATTCACCCACTTGAACGGCTTGCACATAGGGGCCGATGGCGCGTGGGGCCCGATCCGTAGCGATGGTTCGTCGTACCATTCACCTCTCCTCCCGTTCGACGTCAATGACGCCTTCGACGGCGCGAACCGCGCTGATGACGCGTTCCAGGTGCTTCAGATCGAAGATCTCGACCGTGAGGCGGATCTCACCGCGTCCATCCGACGTCGTGCGGGCGCGCGCATCCCGAATGTTCGTCTTGATGTTGGCGATGGCCGAGGTGATGCCGGCCAGGACCCCCGGTCGGTCCTCGACGACGACATAGAGCGGGACGGCATAGGGCTCGTTCTCCCCCCCGCGCGTCCATTCCACCTCGACGATGCGCTCGCGATTGACGAGCAGAGCGGGAACATTGCTGCATCGTCGCGCGTGGACGGCGACGCCTCGCCCTCGGGTGATATATCCGATGATCTCCTCCCCGCGGATAGGGTTGCAACAGCGCGCTCGGTAGACCATCAGGTCTTCGACGCCGCGGACGCGAATGGGCGCTTCTCGAAGGCCCAGAGCTTTCTTGACCCGCTCGGTGACCTCCAGGAGTTTGGACTTCGGTCGCTCCTCCAGCTCGGCGAGCGCGTCGGCTGGGACGAAGCGCGTGAGAATGCTGCGCGCGGAGACCTTCCCATAGCCAATGGCGGCCAGCAAATCCTCGACTTTCTGGTAGCCGTAGTCCGGAGCGACCTTCTCCAGCTCCCCGTTATCGAGCACGTTCTTGAGCTTGAGGTGCAGCTTCTCGGCCTCCCGCTCCAGCAGTCGCTGGCCCAGTTCCACCGCCTGCCGATGCTCTTGCTCGCGGAGCCATCGCCGAATCTTCGTGCGCGCGCGATTGGTCTTCACAAAGCGCAGCCAATCGCGGCTCGGGTGCTGATTCGGCGAGGTGAGGATCTCGATGATGTCACCCGTTCGGATTTGATACCGCAGCGGGACGAGCCGTCCGTTCACCTTCGCCCCCGCGCAGTGGTGGCCGATCTCCGTGTGGATGGCGTAGGCGAAATCAATGGGCGTCGCGCCCTGAGGCAATTCGATGACCTTCCCTTTGGGCGTGAAGGCGAAGACCTCCCGGGGCGAGAGATCCAACTTCAGGTCTTCGAGGAATTCCCGGGCATCGCGCGCCTCCTGCTGCTCATCGAGCAGGCGGCGAAGCCAGGCGATCATCTTATCCTCAGCCTGCGCTCCGAGCTTCCCCTCCTTGTATTTCCAGTGAGCGGCGATGCCCTCCTCGGCCACCCGGTGCATCTCCTCGGTGCGGATCTGGACCTCAAAGGGCTGCCCGTTCTCGCTGACGACCGACGTGTGCAGCGACTGATACATGTTCTCGCGCGGGGTGGCGATCCAATCGCGGAATCGCCCGGGAATGGGGTTCCAGTTCTGATGAATGATCCCCAGGGCGGCATAGCAATCGCGCACGCTGGGGACGATCACGCGCACGGCCATCAGATCGTAGACCTGATCGAGGGGGACCTTCTTCCGCCGCATCTTCTGGAAGATGCTGTAGAGGCGCTTGACGCGCCCCTCGATAGCGATCACTGGGATCCCTTCCGCTTCGAGCCGGGCGCGCATCTGCCTCTTCAGCTCCTCCAGATGCGCCTCCAGGTGTGGGCGTTTCCGATCAATGGACTCTTTGAGCCGCTGATAGTCCTCCGGGTAGAGGTACTTGAACGCGAGGTCTTCGAGCTCGCCGCGAATGCGGCCCATCCCGAGGCGGTGGGCGATGGGGGCGAAGACGTCGAGCGTCTCCTGCGCGATGCGGATCTGCTTCTCGCGGGGCAGTGGGGCCAGCGTTCGCATGTTGTGCAGCCGATCCGCCAATTTCACCAGGATCACGCGGACGTCGTCCACCATCGCCAGGACCATCTTCCGCAAGCTCTCGGCCTGCGCCTCCTCCCGCGAGGCGAAGGTGATCTGGCTGATCTTCGTCACACCGTTGACGATGCGGGCGATCTCCGGACCGAAATATCCCTCCAGTTCCTGAAGCGTGACGCCGCAGTCTTCGATGACGTCGTGCAAGAGTCCGGCGCTGACGGTGATGACGTCGAGCCGTTGATCGGCCAGGATATTGGCGACTTCGAGCGGGTGCACGAGATACGGCTCTCCGGTGAGGCGCACTTGCCCGCGATGCTCGCGCGCTGAGAAGATATAGGCGCGGCGCAACAGCTCCAGATCGGCCTCCGGATGGTACCGCTCGACTTTCTCCAAGATGTCTTCGAACCGAATCACCGGCATCCTCCCCGGACGATCCGCTTCTATTCTATCGGATGCGCCTCGCGTTCGACCAGATGCGAGAGCGCCGCGCTCTCCGCCGGAGATAAAAAAAGGTGGAGGAACTCACTGCGCGTGAATTCTCCACCCGCGTGTGACCGACCCGCGATCAGCGCTATGTGGATTTCTGCGCCTGTTGCTGCTTCTGTTGTTCCTCCCGCCGCTTATTCAACTCGATGGCCCGATCGCGCGCTTGATCGGCCAGGCGCGTCAGCTCGGCTCTCACCCGCGGATCCTTCTCGACCTTCGCCTGTTCGCGATAGAGCAGATTGATGTACGCCCAGGCGTCTCCGTATTCCGGATTCAGCTCGACGGCTTTGTTGAGGTATTCCATCCCCTTCTGGACCAGGGCCTTCACCTTCGGGGCTTCGCTCTCGGGCACGTTCCACGTGATCGGCTGCGGCGGGCGATTCACCTGATAGGGCTGCGTCAGCTGGAAGGACTCCTGCCAGTAGCCTTGTCCGAGCGTGTAGTAGATCTCAGCCTTGGCCTTATTGTCCAGGCCGGGGACCTCCAGTCGCTTGAGCGTCCACTCGCGATACTTCTCCAGATGTTGCTGGCGTTCTTCTTCCGTCTCCGCCATGTCGGCCAGATTCTTGTGAATCACCGCCAGGTAGGCGATGGCATCGGCGTTGGTCGGATCCTGCCGATGCACGTCCTCGTAGATCTTCATCGCCTCCAGGGCCAACTGCTTATCATTGGTCAGATTGAACTTCGCGAACAGCCCCGCCGCGTAGTAGAGCCGCGCCTGCTCCATGCGGGGATAGAGGTCCATGGCCTCTTTGAAGAGCCGAATGGCCTCATCGTAGTCGCCGCGGGCATAGGCGACGGCTCCATTATTCAGCCGATCCTTCGCCTTGACCATGCGATAGAGATCGGGTCCCTGCGTGGCGCCCAGCACGATCAGAACCCCCGCGAAGATCACGATCGCGATGATGAGTCCCTTCTTCTTCACCGTCTCTCCTCCCTCCTCAGCGAGAATCTCACGCGCGAGCGCGATCAGCGCTCCGGCAGATCATCAATCTGCAGGCCGATGGGGGACGCTCCCGCATCCTTCACGATGTCGATGACTCGAACGACCTCTCCATAGAGCGTGTTCCGAGGCGCGCGGATGAAGACGGAGCGTTGATCCGGCGGGCGCGCGGCGATGATCTCTCGCAGTTTCTCTCCGAGCGTCTCCTCGGTCACCGGCTCGACGTTGAGCTTGAGCCCGGCCAATCGGCCGGAAGCATCCGCTTCGACCGAGATGACGAGCGCCAGCGGATTACTCACGACGACATTCTCCGGAGGCTTCTCCGGGATCTTCGACTCGAGCTTGCTCGGCTTGAGCGGCGTGATGGCCATGAAGATGATCAGGAGCACGAGCAAGATGTCAATG